>CANMUM010000001.1 GCA_947501025.1 uncultured Paracoccaceae bacterium
TCGCTATGGAAGACAATCTTCGTTTCGCTATCCGCGAAGGTGGCCGCACTGTTGGCGCCGGCGTCGTAGGCAAAATTATAGACTAAGATTTAATGTAATGAACCAAGGTTGGGGGCGCTGCCCCCAGCATGTTCACTGAAAGGACTAACAAATGGCAGGTCAAAATATCCGCATTCGCCTCAAGGCATTTGACTACCGCGTGCTTGATGCGAGTACGGCAGAGATTGTTTCCACAGCTAAGCGCACTGGTGCTCAAGTTCGTGGCCCAATCCCTTTGCCAAACCGCATTGAGAAATTCACGGTTTTGCGTTCACCACACGTTAACAAGAAAAGCCGCGAGCAATTCGAAATTCGTACGCATAAACGGCTTCTCGACATCGTTGATCCAACGCCACAAACTGTAGACGCGCTTATGAAGCTCGACCTTGCAGCTGGTGTTGACGTCGAAATTAAACTCTAGAGGGGGCTTAGAATATGCGTTCAGGAGTTATAGCAAAAAAAGTGGGCATGACCCGCTTGTTTATGGAAGACGGAAAGCAGATCCCTGTTACTGTTCTTCAAATGGAAAATGTACAAGTTGTTGCAAACCGCACATCTGAAAAAGACGGCTACACAGCTGTTCAACTCGGTGCTGGCGATGCAAAAGCCAAGCGAACTTCACAAGCTATGCGCGGTCACTTTGCAAAAGCAAATGTTGCACCAAAGCGTAAGATTGCAGAATTTCGTGTTGATGAAGCAAACTTGATTGAAGTGGGTGCTGAGCTTTCAGCTGAGCACTATGTTGCAGGTCAATATGTTGACGTTGCAGGCACATCAATCGGTAAAGGTTTCCAAGGTGCGATGAAGCGTCACAATTTTGGCGGTCTTCGTGCATCACATGGTGTATCTGTTTCACACCGTTCACATGGTTCAACAGGCCAATGTCAAGATCCAGGTAAAGTTTTCAAAGGTAAGAAAATGGCGGGTCACATGGGTTCTGTGCGCGTTACAACTCAAAATCTTGAAGTTGTGCGTTTGGATGCAGATCGTGGTTTGATCATGGTGAAGGGCGCTGTGCCGGGTTCACGTGGAAGCTGGGTCACTGTTCGTGACGCTGTTAAACGCGCGGCACCTGCAAATATCCCAACACCTGCTGGACTAAAATCTGCGGCAAAAGCTGCACCAGCAACAGAGGCTCCTGCGGAAGCACCAGCTGAAAATGAGGGAGATGCACAATGAAACTTGATGTCCTAAAATTGGATGCTAAAAAAGCAGGATCAGTTGATCTTGATGAGAGCATTTTTGGTCTTGAGCCACGTCGCGACATTTTGTTCCGCGTTGTTCGCTATCAATTGGCAAAGCGCCGTGCGGGTACGCATAAAGTGAAGACACGTCGTGAAACAAGCTATTCGACAAAGAAGATTGTTCGTCAAAAAGGTTCTGGTGGCGCTCGTCACGGCGACCGTAATGCACCCATCTTCCGTTCAGGTGGTGTTTACAAGGGGCCAACCCCGCGTAGCCACGCACATGCTTTGCCGAAAAAGATCCGCGCTTTAGGTCTTTGCCATGCACTTTCAGCTAAAATGGCTGCTGGTAAATTGGTGGTTTTGGATAATGCTGATCTTGGTGATGCCAAAACAAAATCATTGGCTGCAATTGCTTCAAAAATGGGTTGGAAAAAAGCACTCATTATTGATGGTGATACAGTGAACGAAAACATCGCACGCGCAGCGGGTAACATCGACAATATCGACGTGTTGCCAAGCCAAGGCGCAAATGTTTATGACATTTTGCGTCGTGACACTTTGGTTCTTACCAAAGCTGCCGTCGAAAAATTGGAGGCACGTTTAAAATGAGCACCAAAGCAGAACTATTTGACGTAATTCGTCGCCCGATCATCACTGAGAAGGCAACACTTGCATCTGAAAACAGTGTTGTGGTTTTTGAAGTATCAAAAGTTGCTAACAAGCCAATGATCAAAGAAGCTGTTGAAAGCCTCTTTGGTGTGAAGGTTGAAGCTGTGAACACGACTGTTACTAAAGGTAAAGTTAAGCGTTTTAAGGGTCATCTTGGCAAACGTAACGATGTGAAAAAAGCATATGTGCGTTTGGCTGAAGGTCAATCAATTGATGTGACTACTGGTCTTTAAGAAGTTATCTCTATAACGAATACAAACCCAGCCTTAAGAAAGGCTGGGTTTTTTGTTTGTTGATGCATTTCGTTGAATTATTATTTTTCTAAACGATTCCCATAATTTTTAAACTACGTTACGTTAGATTGACTTGAAGCCTATAGCTAAAGCATCTAGTTAGACGTTAAGAATCTGTTAAACTATTTTGGGGGATAGATTTGGAGTTTGTAAACGGTTTAAAGTTGGGAGAAAATATTATGAAAAAGGCACTGTTATTATTATCGGCGGCATCATTGTTTGCATGTGTTCAGCAAGCAGAGATTACTTCACCGCCAGTCAACGTTGTGCAGACTGCGGGATTTGCTAGTGATGATTTGAGGGGGTTTGATGCGGTAGAGATTCGTTCATTTTTGCAAGATGACCCAGAAAAAAGCGCAGCAGAAGTTTCCGGTGCGCAATGTACACTACAAGGAAGTGGATTTAATGCGCAATTTGTAACGCCTTCTATTGTGAGTGTTCCAAATTTTGGAAAAGCTTCGCGAAATGTGTCAGTCAATTGTACTCTCAACGATAAGTCAGTTAACCAAATTGTGGAGATTAATAATTTATCTGCTGCAAAACGAGTTCAAGCAACCTCTTCTGCTGGAGCTGGCTTCGGCATCGTGGGGGTTATTGTCGCAAGTGCTGTTGCGACTACTCAAGCTGGTGATCAGCCAGGTGATCTTTATGGATATACGGATATTGGCATAACGTTTGGAAAGGAATAGTAGGGCGCTATTCATAAATGCAACGACCTTTATAATGTCGTTGCAAATAATCTATGTAACTTATTGATTGTAAGTTGCATTTAGCATTAATGGATAAGGCTTTTCTGTATCGGCATTTAATTAAAAATAGTAACAACTTAAACGATATGTTGAGACACTGAATCTATTAACATAAGTGCTCAATTTTGTTAAAAAATGTGACATCCTATAGACATCCAAGCCATCCCCTGCTATCTCGCATCAATCAAATATACTTAGATTCGTTCTGAGTTTTTTTGGTGTATAAATTTCAACCCTGATACTCGACATAAGGTCGGGTTTCTCCAATAACGGAAGACAGTAACTATGGCACTAAAGTCGTTTAAACCGACCACGCCTGGCCAGAGACATCTGGTTCTGATCGACCGCTCCGAGCTTTGGAAAGGGCGCCCTGTTAAAACTCTCACTGAGGGTATTCACAGAAAAGGCGGTCGGAACAACACGGGACGGATCACTATGCGTCGCAAAGGCGGCGGGGCAAAACGTCTCTACCGTATCGTGGATTTCAAACGTCGTAAATTTGACGTTCCAGCGACAGTAGAGCGTATCGAATATGACCCTAACCGTACAGCGTTCATCGCTTTGGTTAAATATAATGATGGCGAGCAAGCTTATATCTTGGCACCACAACGCGTTTCTGTAGGCGATACTGTTATCGCATCGGCAAAAGCTGACGTTAAGCCAGGTAATGCGATGCCGTTCTCAGGAATGCCAATCGGCACAATCGTTCACAATGTAGAAATGAAACCAGGTAAAGGCGGTCAAATTGCGCGCTCTGCTGGTACATATGCTCAATTTGTTGGACGTGATGGTGGATATGCGCAAATTCGTTTGAGTTCTGGTGAGCTTCGTATGGTGCGCCAAGAATGTATGGCGACAGTGGGCGCGGTTTCAAACCAAGACCACCAAAACCAAAACTTCGGTAAAGCTGGCCGTAACCGTCACAAAGGCATCCGCCCTTCTGTACGCGGTGTTGCTATGAACCCGATCGATCACCCTCACGGTGGTGGTGAAGGACGTACATCAGGTGGTCGTCACCCAGTGACACCATGGGGTAAGCCAACAAAAGGTTACCGTACACGCAGCAATAAATCATCGGATAAATATATTATCCGTTCTCGCCACGCACGTAAGAAAGGACGCTAAACTATGGGTCGTTCAGTATGGAAAGGTCCCTTCGTTGACGCTCACGTGCTTAAAAAAGCCGAGAAGTCACGCGAATCAGGACGTAATGAAGTTATTAAGATCTGGTCACGCCGTTCAACCATTTTGCCGCAATTCGTTGGGCTTACATTTGGTGTTTACAACGGTCACAAGCATATCCCAGTGAGTATCACTGAAGATATGATTGGTCAGAAATTTGGTGAATATAGCCCAACCCGTACCTATTATGGTCACGGCGCGGACAAAAAAGCGAAGCGGAAATAAGTCATGGGAAAAATTAAAAACCCCCGCCGCGTAGCGGATAACGAAGCGATGGCGAAAACGTCAATGCTCCGTACAAGCACACAGAAATTGAACCTTGTTGCACAACTTATTCGCAACAAGCCTGTGGCTAAAGCACTCACCGATTTGACATTCTCTAAGAAGCGTATTGCAGCAGACGTTAAAAAATGTCTTCAATCTGCAATTGCGAACGCAGAGAATAACCATGGTTTGGATGTTGACGATCTTGTCGTTGCAGAAGCATGGGTTGGTAAGAAATTGATCATGAAACGCGGTCGCCCTCGTGCACGCGGACGTTATGGTCGCATTTTGAAGCCGTTTAGCGAAGTTACAATCGTTGTGCGTCAAGTATCAGCAGCAACAGAGGAGCAAGCGTAATGGGACAGAAGGTTAATCCAATTGGACAACGTTTGCAGATCAACCGTACTTGGGACAGCCGTTGGTACGCTAACAGCTCTGAGTATGGCGAATTGCTGCACGAAGATTTGGCAATCCGCGCTCATGTTAAAAAGAACTGTGCACAATCAGGTATTTCTCGCGTTATTATCGAGCGTCCACACAAGAAATGTCGCGTGACTATTCACGCTGCACGTCCGGGTGTGATCATTGGTAAAAAAGGTGCGGATATCGAAGGATTGCGCAAGGCACTTGCGGCTTACACACAAAGCGAATTGGCTCTCAACATTGTTGAAGTCCGTAAGCCTGATGTGGATGCGAAATTGGTTGGCGAGAATATTTGTCAACAACTTGAGCGCCGTGTGTCTTTCCGTCGTGCGATGAAACGTGCTGTACAAAACGCTATGCGTCAAGGCGCTCTTGGTATTCGTGTGAATATCGCGGGTCGTTTGGGTGGTGCTGAGATTGCTCGTACGGAATGGTATCGTGAGGGACGCGTTCCTTTGCACACACTTCGTTCTGAGATCGATTATGCACATAACGAAGCGTCTACAGCCTATGGTATCATTGGTGTGAAGGTTTGGATTTATCGCGGTGACGTGATGGAAAATGACCCAAGTGCTTATGATAAACGTTCTGCAAGCCAAGCTGATGCGCCGCGTCAGCAGCGTCAACAACGATAATTCGGAGAGAGGAGAACAAAAATGCTTTCACCGAAAAGAACAAAATTCCGCAAGCAATTTAAGGGCCGTATCAAGGGTCTTGCTAAGGGCGGTTCTGATCTGAACTTTGGTAGCTTTGGTTTGAAAACAACTGAGCCTGAGCGTATCACTGCACGTCAAATTGAGGCGGCGCGTCGTGCGATTACCCGTCATATGAAACGTCAGGGCCGTGTTTGGATCCGTATTTTCCCAGATGTTCCGGTTTCTAAGAAGCCTACAGAGGTTCGTATGGGTAAAGGTAAGGGTTCAGTTGAATACTGGGCTGCAAAAGTGAAACCAGGTCGTGTGATGTTTGAAATCGACGGCGTGGCAGAAGACATCGCGCGTGAGGCTCTACGCCTTGGTGCTATGAAGCTTCCTGTCAAATGTCGTGTGGTTGTGCGCGAAGACTGGTAAGAACTTTACCTCTTGAATTAAAAGGGGGGATTAAAGTTATTTGATAAAATAGAGCAATCTGTTTTTTTTATTAAGCAATTTTATTCTCTCCCCAAATGCCCCCTATGCGGGGCATTTTTTGTGGGCTATAAGCCAGTTATCAATATCATAAGGGGGCAATAATATGCTTAAAGAATTTAAAGAATTCATCTCAAATGGAAATGTAATGGACCTTGCTGTTGGTGTGATCATCGGCGGTGCTTTCAGTGCGATTGTAAACTCACTTGTGAATGACTTGATCATGCCTTTGGTAAGTCTGTTTACGGGCGGGGTTGATTTTAGCAACAAGTTTTATGCTAGAGATGGCGGTGATTACGCAACACTGGATGCAGCGAAAGAGGCAGGCGTCGCTGTTTTCGCCTATGGCTCATTCATCATGGCAATCATCAATTTCTTGATTATTGCTTTTGTGATCTTCATCTTGGTGCGTTCATTAAACAAAATGAAAAAAGCTCAAGCCGAAGAAGCGCCTGCCGGCCCATCGGAGGTTGATTTGCTTACTGAAATTCGCGACGCATTAGCGAAAAAGAAGTAAATAAGTCATTTGAAACAATAAAAAAGCCCCGCTCGAATTGACGGGGCTTTTTGCTGTCTGGATGTTTGGACTAGAGCAATGAGCTGGGCTCTACAGCATCAACCCCGAACGCCTCACCAACTGCTGGGCAGGTGAGAATGCCTTCATGAGTATTAAGACCATTTGTAAGCCCCGCATCATCTTGGCACGCTTTTTTCCAACCTTTATCAGCAAGCGCTAACAGTTGCGGGAGGGTTGCATTGCCAAGCGCTTGTGTAGATGTACGCGCAACAGCACCAGGCATGTTCGCTACACAATAATGCACAATTCCATCCACTTCATAGATAGGATCATCATGTGTTGTTGCTTTTGATGTTTCAAAACATCCACCTTGATCAATGGCGACATCAACGAGAACTGATGAAGGCTGCATCAATGAAAGCTGTGCACGGCTGATGAGTTTTGGTGCAGCAGCACCTGGGATAAGCACGGCGCCGATCACCATATCGGCTGTTGCAAGCGCTTGTTCGATTGCGTGGTTCGAGCTGTATTGTGTTTTGAATACGCCGCGATAAGCATCATCAAGATATTTCATACGGTTTAGGGAAAGATCGAAGACCGTCACATCTGCGCCCATGCCAGCTGCAACACGCGCAGCTTGAGTGCCTACTACACCACCACCAAGAACGATCACATTTGCAGGAGATACCCCAGGCACGCCGCCCATCAGGACGCCACGTCCGCCATTTGCTTTTTGCAGAGACCATGAGCCAACTTGCGGCGCGAGACGGCCAGCAACTTCTGACATAGGCGCAAGAAGAGGCAGTCCGCCATTGCTGTCAGTTACAGTTTCATATGCAATAGCTGTTACACCTGATTTCAACAAATCATCCATTTGTGGTCGATCAGCGGCCAGATGCAAATATGTGTAAAGAATTTGACCCTTGCGCAACATAGCGCGCTCAACTGGCTGAGGCTCTTTGACTTTGACGATCATCTCGGCCCAGTCGAATAGTTCTTTTGCAGTTGCGAGAATCTTTACGCCAATGGCAATATAATCTTCATCGGGAAAACCTGCGCCAGTTCCCGCATTCGTTTCGATTGCGACCTCATGGCCGCGCAAAATTGCAGCTTGGGCAGCGGCAGGTGCAATACCGACACGGTATTCTTGGTTTTTGATTTCTTTGGGACATCCAATACGCATTTTACTCTCCGTTTGTTTATCATGAATAGTAAAATGAAAATTGAACAAAATAATTGAATTTTCGCTTGTGAAAGCGCATTGTATTGCAATATTATTCCGAAAATTAAAATTTTATTTGAAAGAAATCCTATGAAACTGGATGAGCTTGATAAAAAGCTGTTGCGAGAGCTTCAAAAAAACGGAAAAGCGTCTAATGCTGAACTTGCTGATTCTGTTAATCTTTCTCCATCCGCCTGTCACCGCCGTGTAGCGGAGCTTGAAAAATCAGGAATCATTGCGAATTACGTTGCGCTTCTTGATCCGCCAAAAGTTGATTTGCGAACTGTGATTTTTGTGGAGATCACATTGATCGGTCAATCCCAAGAAATTTTTGAAAAATTTGAAGCTGCCGTGCAAAATTTACCGGGGCTTCTTGAATGTCATTTAATGGCGGGGACGGCTGATTATAAGCTAAAGATTATTGCAAGGGACGCCGAAGATTTCGCATATATGCATCGTCATTATTTAAGCCGTTTGCCTGGGGTTTCAAATATGCAATCAAGCTTTGCTCTTAAAACAGTATTCCGTACGACCGCATTGCCATTAGAATAATAAATGTGGACGCGCCAACAGCCATAATTATAAGTGCATTTTTGGAACGCAGACTTGCCAGAATGGCTGTCAATGCGGCTATGACCCAAATGATATCAACCTTTCCTCCAAGTGATGCGGGATATGCGATTTGTTGTGCAATCATGCCTGGGATGAGAGCAACAGCGACATAGCGCAAATATCGCTGGATGTTTTGTGGCATTTCTTTATTGCCTAAAAACACAATGAAGGACGCCCTAAACAAAAATGTCAACGCTCCAAGTGATATGATCAATGTCCAGATCGCGCTATTTGACATTTCTGACCTCCAAGTGACGCTCAATCTGTGCTGCGATGATGATCGCCATAATTCCTGAAATAAGGAGGCCAAGATTATAAGGAATAAAACTCAATAATAATGTGCCAATGACTGAAATCATTGCAGCCATGAGATGGGGGAGTGATCTTATGGATGGAGCGATGAGTGCGATAAAGGAGAGGGGAAGCGCAAAACTTATGTCATATTGTTCAGGAACCAATGCACCAAAATAATAGCCGATCATTGAGAATGAAAACCAAATGGATAGGATAACGATCGCAACACCAAAGTAATATTGCGATCTCGCAGCATGCGTCCAGTCGGGTTCATCTATGAATTTGTTTTGGGAAAGAACGAAACACTGATCCACAAGGCTATAAGCCATAAGCAGCCGTGTTCGATAGGATAGGTTTTGAACAGTTGGTGCTAGAGCTGCTGAATACATCAGCATACGAAGGTTTAATATGGCGCCTGTGAGCACGGCGATGAAGATTGGGGCGCCATCATTGAGAAGATCAAGGCTAGCGATTTGAGAGGCGCCAGCGAGAACGATCACTGAAAAGCCAAATGTTTGAAAATCGCTTAATCCCATACTTGCTGAAACAATACCAAAAATTACAGCGAATGGAGCAACGACGAGGCCAAAAATCGACGCCGCCTTAACCCCTTGGAAAAATGGACTTGGTGCATTACTGTTTGCCATGATGAAACCTCATACAATATCTTCAAAAAACACAAACCGCATTGCACAGCAAGCAAAAATTGCCGCGCTGATTTTTGCAGGTGGGCGAGGGGAGCGCATGGGGCGAGTGGATAAGGCGCAGATTGAGAAAAATGGACGTATGCTGATCGATATCGTCTCGCAACATTTGCGTTTGGAATGTGATCAACTGTATATTTCAAGACAAAAGGATCAGGATGATCTTTCGCAATTTGGAACTGTGTTAATTGATGAAGACGAGGATCAGGGGCCGTTTGCCGGGCTGGTGACGGCTTGTAAGCGCGCTAGAAAAGATGGCTTTGAGTATCTCTTGACTTCGCCTGTGGATACAGATGTTTTGCCAGATCTTATCGGGAAAATGCTTTTTGAGGTTCGCAAGCCACATGCCGTCGCGATGATAGAAGGTAAGTTGCAACCGACATTATCACTTATTAATCTCACACACATAGACAACATTGTCCAACTCTATAAGAATGGTGCTCGTTCATTAAGGGCATGGATCGAACGAGAAGATGTGGGCTTTTTAGAAATTAATGGCCATAAGTTTAGAAATTTCAATAATTTGGTAAACCCTCTGTGAACTGGGCTTGATTTAAACAATCCATCTATTATGTACTATCATTAAATAATACATTTAGGGCTATCAAGATTAATGATATTTATTGGCAATTTGGGGTGAGTTAAGTCGAATGGACAAAGTATTTTCAATAAACGCGTTTCATGTATCGCGAGAATTGCGTGCCCCATTCATTATTTCTCGAGGCGCGAAAACCCATGCTGAATGTATCATCGTTGAGATATCCTTCGAACATTATGTAGGCAGAGGCGAGGCTGTTCCATATGCACGCTATAGTGAAACTGTCGATGATTGTCTTCGCCAAATCAATGAATTTAAATCTAATAAAATATGGCAAAACGATTATAATACAGGATTATCTGGTGCAGCCAGAAATGCATTTAATTGTGCAATTTGGGATTTGAGGGCAAAAATATCGCAACGGCCAATCTGGGAGCTCTTAAAGGTTCCAATGCCTGAAATCACTCGTGCTACACAAACATTGTCCTTAACAACGCCTGAAATTATGGCAAAAGAAGTCAGTGAGCTTTCAGATGATGCATTGATTAAAATCAAGCTTGGCGGGGATAATGATATTGATTGCCTAAAAGCTGTGCGTTCAACACGTCCCAGTGCAGATATTATTGTGGATGCAAATGAGGGTTGGAATGCGGATGATTATTGCAAAATGATCCCTGCACTTATTGAGGCTAATGTTGCGATGATTGAGCAACCCATGCCTTCAGATAATGACGAGGCTTTACGTGAGCTTGATAGGCCAATACCGATTTGTGCAGATGAGTCTGTTCACACAAGTGAGGATGTTGAGAAGCTTGCAGGTAAATATGATATGGTCAATATCAAGCTTGATAAAACAGGTGGTTTAACAGAGGCACTTAAGCTGCGCGATGCTGCGACAGAACTTGGCATGAGCTATATGATCGGATGTATGGTTGGATCGTCATTGTCTATGGCACCTGCAATGCTGCTTGCAAATGGAGCCGCTTATGTGGATCTTGATGGCCCTTTATTTCTATCAGAAGATGTTGAGCATGGCATTAAGTTTGAAGGAGGTCTTATGCATCCGTTCACACAAAAGCTTTGGGGTTAGATCTATTTTTTAAGATCAGTTTGGTATTTTGATTTCCATTCTTCATATGGCATTCCATAAACCATTTCTCTCGCATCATCTTTGCCCAATGTTGTGCCGAGTTTATCAGCTTCTTCACTCATCCAGCGCGACATACAATTGCGACAAAACCCAGATAATTCCATTAAATCGATATTTTGAACATCTGTACGATTTTGCAAATGTGAGACAAGGCGACGAAAGGCCGCAGCTTCTATTTCAGTCTGTTTGGTCATGGCCAAAGCTCTCCTTCTTTAAATGTTTCGATCAATACATTTGTTGTAATATCAGCCCATTCGGATTGACCTTTTGAAGTTTCGATTAAGTCGTTTCGAATTTCCAATAATATATGCAAAAAGCCCTGACGAACGCCATGCATATCAAGCGTATCGCCTTCAAGCGAGCCATGATAAGGTTCATTATCACCGACACACACGCCATCAAGCGCTTCAAAACGCGCAATGATCGGATCGGCTAATCGACGGTCTTCATTGGAAAGTACACCAATATGCCAAGGGCGCACATCACGACCGCGCAGCTGCTTTGTAAAGCTATGCATGGAGATAATTACCGGCTCAAGGCGCGCGTTTTTGATATTCTGCAAAACATCAGAAATGGCATTATGATATGGTCGATGCAGGGCATCAATCCGCTTGGATTTTTCTTCTGAAGTGAGGTTTCGGTTAGCGGGTATGATTGTCTTGTCATAAATTTTCATGATCAAGGTTGGGTCGTCTTCTCCACGGTTCGGATCGATCACCAAGCGTGAAAATTGCGTTGCAAGAAGGTGGGCACCAAGTCGTTCGGCAATGATCTGAGAGACGGCAAGTGCACCAATGTCATATGCAATATGTCTTTGCATGTCCTCATTGGCGATTCCAAGTGAACCTTGATTGACCCATTCAGGAACAATATTGGTTGCATGATCACACAGCACCACGAATTGTGATGGTTTTGGGGCAGGATGATGGATGAAAGTTGATGATAACATGTCGCCTAAATGCAATAAATTATCTGAGTATACAAGTTTTTTTCTTTTTCGCGAGACAATCTAAAATCGATCGTTTATAGAGGCGTTAAGGCCCGCACACGAATAAACAAGGATGAACACATGTCCAGTAGACGCCAGCGATCTGTAAAGATTGTCGCAACTTTAGGCCCAGCTTCAAATAGCTATGAAATGATTTCAAAACTTTACCATGCAGGGGCCGATGTTTTTCGCCTCAATATGAGCCATGGTGCACATGATGAGATCAAGGAGCGCTACGAGCATATTCGTAAGCTCGAAAAAGAAACAGGTCGCCCAATTGCGATTTTGGCAGATCTTCAAGGCCCAAAATTACGCGTTGGTCAGTTTGAAGGCGAAGCATTTGATCTTATTGAAGGTGAAAAATTCCGTTTTGATCTTGATGACAAAATTGGCACATCCACACGTGTTCAGCTTCCTCATCCTGAGATTTTCCAAGCTCTCGAAGTTGGATCTAGCCTTCTCGTCAACGATGGTAAAATCCGTTTGCGTGTTGAGAAATGTGATAAAGTTTCTGCTGATTGTATCGTTGAAGTTGGTGGCGAAATTTCAAATCGAAAAGGCGTTAATGTTCCAGATGTTGTGCTTCCTTTGGCAGCTTTATCAGAGAAAGACCTTAAAGATTTAGAATTTGTGGCCGAACTTGGTGTGGATTGGATCGCTTTATCATTCGTTCAGCGCCCAGAAGATATGATCGAAGCGCGCAAGCTTGTGAATGGCCGCGCAGCTGTTCTTGCAAAAATCGAAAAGCCTGCTGCTGTTGCGGCGTTGCAATCCATCATTGATGTGTCAGATGGAATTATGGTCGCGCGTGGTGATTTGGGTGTTGAGCTTCCTGTACATGCTGTGCCACCCATTCAAAAACGTATTGTGCGTGCATGTCGCGCGGCGGGTAAGCCTGTAATCGTTGCTACACAAATGATGGAGAGCATGATCACATCGCCTGTTCCAACACGCGCCGAAGTCTCAGATGTGGCACAAGCAATTTATGAGGGTGCCGATGCGGTTATGCTATCTGCCGAATCAGCTGCTGGCGATTACCCGATTGAGGCTGTATCCACTATGAATAATGTGGCCATCGAAGTTGAGAATGATACAAATTACCGTGGAATTATTGAAGCTTCACGGACACCTTCGCGCAACGGCGTTGCTGATGCGATTACAGTCGCCGCCCGTGAAATCGCAGAAACGACCCAGGTTTGTGCGATCGTTACGTTTTCGCAATCTGGGACAACCGCGCAACTGGCTTCACGTGAGCGCCCATCGGTTCCGATTATCGCAGTGACGCATATCAAAGAAACGGCTCGTAAGCTTGTTTTAAGCTGGGGATTGCACTGTGTTTATGTGGATAAAACAGTGACACGATTTAAAGAAGCGGTGCTTTTGTCGATCCAAATTGCTCATGACCATGAGTTTGGAACAAAAGAAGATAATATCGTTCTCACAGCTGGTGTGCCTTTCAATACATCTGGATCAACGAATATTCTTCGTGTTGCGCCACTTGATGAAAGTAAGGTTTACGGAGCAATGTTGGACAATTAGTCTTGCGGCTTCGATAAAGAATCAGTATAGACCACATATTCGGAGTGATCGGCCAGTGTTGGGCTGCCGTATCACTATTTTGAACGCTTACAAGTTAAGGAGAGCAAAATGCCCAAGATGAAGACAAAATCAGGCGCTAAGAAGCGCTTTAGCGTAACGGCTAGCGGCCGCGTTAAAACGGGTCAAGCTGGTAAACGCCACGGCATGATCAAACGTACAAACAAATTTCTTCGCAATGCACGCGGTACAACAACACTTTGTGCAGCTGATGAGAAAATTGTAAAAACTTATATGCCATACGCGCGCTAGGAGAATAAAATATGTCACGAGTTAAAGGTGGTACAGTTACCCACGCACGTCATCGTAAAGTCATTAAGGCTGCTAAAGGCCATTATGGTGCACGTTCACGTCTATTTAAAACAGCTACACAATCTGTTGATAAGGCACAGCAATACGCAACGCGTGATCGTAAAAACCGCAAGCGCACATTCCGCGCTTTGTGGATTCAGCGTATCAACGCTGCGGTTCGTTCAATTGATCCAAGCTTGACATACTCACGTTTCATCAATGGTTTGAATCTTGCTGGTATCGAAGTTGATCGTAAAGTTCTTGCGGATCTTGCCGTTCACGAGCCTTCTGCTTTTGAAGCGATTGTTGGACAAGCACAAGCTGCAATGAAATAGTTGCGAAGCTTTTAAAATTTCTAAAACGCGTCCCTGTGGCGCGTTTTTTTGTTGTAAAATGATTAACTTATTAAGAGCGATATCTCTTCATTTGCGATCAGCGTGAAGCTATCGATATCAATATCATCGCCATTTAAGATTGTAATTTTAGAGTCGCCTATGGCTATGATGCAATTCCCGTCATCATAGCCAAATTCTGCATTTGCGATATCCATGCTATCTTCAAGAATTAATGTATCTATCTCTGCATCAAAGTCTCGGATAATCGTATTGCATCTTTGATTGTCATGAAACACGAAGCTATCAGAACCTGTGCCACCGACAAGAATGTTATCACCAGTTCCCCCAAGCAAGACGTCATCTCCATGTCCGCCTCTAAGGATGTCATTGCCGCTTTCTCCAAGCAAGATATCATCGCCTTTTTGGCCATATAGGATGTCATTGCCTGCGCCCGAGCTGATATGATTTGCCGCTGAATTGCCTGCTACAACATCATCGCCGTCACCAGTTATAATATTTTCGATTAGAGATTTGCCAGATCCGTCAGGGTCCACCGCTAAGAAGACATTTGCGATTGCCGTTTCTCCATCTTGCGTGAGTTCTGCCAATTGATCATTTGAAAATTTTAAATACCCACCGCTGTCTAGGTCAATCTCCATGTTGTCATTGAAATTTGATAGATCAATGAGATCAGCGCCTTCGCCGTCCCAAATTGTTCTAAATATCGTATCACCAGCGCCATCTTTCTGAGCGATGCCATTAATGCTCATTGCTCCAGTGTTTGAATTAAAAGTATATGTGGTGTCATCGCTTTGATGGTCATAATTGATACCATAACGAGCTTGTAACGCTAAAATATCTAGGGACATTAAGCTTTGTGCGTAATCGCCAATATCGTTAGTGTAGCCTGATGAACTACCAATCGTCGACTTATATGACATGACGGAATAAGACATTTGATCCATTTCTGACGAAAGTCCAGAAATTTCATGTGGATGTACAAGCCCCAATGCATGTCCGAGTTCATGCATAACTACGAAACCAGAGAATTGGCCGGACTGAAAGTCACTAAAATAAGTGCTCTCATTAAACCAGACATCACCCGCTTCAGAAGAGCTGGTATTATCTGGAAGGTAAGCATGGGCGGCATTTGTCGCATGGGTATAGCCAGCCTGAATTTCGGCGTCTGACCGCTCGATGAAAGTTAAGCCACATATGGATGAAAGCATCTCAAAGATATATTTAAAATAATCTTGCGCATCACTTCCCAATCCAGAAAAGGATTTTGATAGCTCACCTATTCCATAATTGGATGCACTTTGATCAAATTGTGATATAGATTGAGGAAACCAATACGCCAGAACACTTTTGTCCCATTGTGCGCCGTGTAAAAATCCGTATGTGCCGTCATTTGTGTGATCATATGCCATTTTAATTCTCCGTTTCAAAGGAAAACTAGCAATGAGAAGCGACCTAAATATCAAAGATCAAATTTTCAATTTTAGAATTCAAATAAAATTTTATAGGGTTGCTGAGAATGTTTCTTGCCCATTATGTGATCACTTGCATTTTTAGCTCGCTGTGATAGTTCAATTCGTAACAATTGAACCCATAAAGGACGACACCATGCTGGATATTGGCGCGCTCAAATCGAAATTCTTATCTGCCCTTGAAACGGCAACGAGCGAGGAGGCTATTGAAAACCTTCGCGTTGAGGCGCTCGGTAAAAAAGGCGAAATTTCGTTAGCTTTGCGCGAGATGGGGCAAATGGCTGAAGATATGCGCCAAAAAATTGGCCCTGAACTCAATGAGTTCCGCAAGAGTTTTGCTGATGAGATCGCTCGTCGTAAGGAGGCTTTTGCAGATGCAGCTCTTAATCTACGCTTGGAAGCTGAGGGTTTGGATATGTCGCGTCCTGCGCGTCCGCGCAATCACGGGACGATACATCCGGTGAGCCAAGTGACGGAAGAAATTGTCGCGATTTTTGCGGATCTTGGATATTCAGTTGCCGAAGGCCCGCAGCTTGAGACAGACTGGTATAATTTTGATGCGCTTAACATGGCGCCAGAGCATCCCGCGCGCCAAGAACATGATACATTTTATATGCACCGTGATGAGGGCGATAACCGTCCGCCGCATGTTTTGCGCACGCATACAAGCCCTGTGCAAATCCGCCATATGGAAAAGCATGGCGTGCCTTGTCGCATTATTGCGCCTGGCCGTGTTTACCGCGCGGATTATGATCAAACCCACACCCCGATGTTCCACCAATATGAAGGGCTTTGTATTGATGAGGGCGTTTCTATGGCGAATCTCAAATGGACATTGCAAGAATTTTGTCGCGCTTTTTTTGAGGTAGAGAATGTCGATCTGCGTTTTCGCGCATCCCATTTCCCTTTCACAGAGCCATCAGCCGAAGTGGATATTCGCTGTTCATGGGCAGGCGGCCAGTTGAAAGTTGGCGAGGGCGATGACTGGTTGGAAGTTTTGGGTTGTGGCATGGTACATCCCAATGTGCTGAGCTCCGCAGGGGTTGACCCAGAAACACATCAAGGCTTTGCATTCGGCATGGGCATTGATCGTCTCGCTATGCTCAAATACGGTATTCCTGATCTACGCGCATTTTTCGATAGCGATATTCGCTGGTTGCGCCATTACGGATTTTCTGTCCTTGATCGTCCCGATTTGGCAGGGGGCTTGAGCAAATGATTTCTGTAAATCTGAAAGAAAAATTGAAGCTGTTTAATGAGCATTGGACGCCTAAAATCGTGTCGCAGTACAATGGCAATGATATTATGGTTGCTAAATTTAAAGGAGAATATCCTTGGCATTCGCATCCTGAAACGGACGACTTATTCTATGTTATCAAAGGTGAGTTGATCATACAGTTGCGCGATGGCGATGTGCATTTGAGTGAAGGTGAGTTATATGTTGTGCCTGCTGGTGTGGAACATAGCCCACTTGCAAAAGAAGAGGTTCATGCCATTCTCATTGAACCTATTGGAACGCCCAATTCGGGTGATGAAGCGACAGCCGCGAAGAAGGTGAAAATCTAATGGATGATGCCTCTGAAATTTGACCCATCACAAAATAATCGCCCGTTTAAAGAATGGGTGCAGGTTCCGCAAAGCACGGGACTAGATTGGAAAACATTAGGCCTTGAGGCCGTCGAATATAACTTGCAGGAAATGAAGAAATGAAATTCACATTATCATGGTTAAAAGACCACCTCGAAACAGATGCATCGCTTGATGATATCTTATTCGCGCTAACAGATGTTGGCCTTGAGGTTGAGGGCGTTGAGAATCCTGTGGAGAAACTCTCGGCTTTTACCATTGGTCATGTGAAATCTGCGGAAAAACATCCTGATGCGGATAAACTGAATGTCTGCCAAGTTGAAACGGGCGAGGGTGATCTGCAAATTATTTGTGGCGCACCCAATGCGCGGGCTGGGATCAATGTGGTTGTGGCTAAGCCTGGGACATATATCCCTGGCCTTGATACCACGATTGCCGTTGGTAAAATTCGCGGCGTTGAGAGCTATGGCATGATGTGCTCGGAGCGCGAGATGGAGCTTTCAGAAGAGCATGATGGCATTATCGAGCTTGAGGGTGGCACTGTTGGGCAAAGTTTTGCGGACTATCTTGGCGCAACGGATCCCGCGAAAATCGATCCAGTGATTGAAATTGCGATTACGCCAAACCGTCCAGATGCGCTTGGTGTGCGCGGTGTTGCGCGTGATTTGGCTGCTCGTGGCCTTGGCACAATGAAATCACGCGATGTTGAAGCCGTTAAAGGCACATTTAAAAGCTCTATCAATGTCACAATTGATGAGGATACAAAAGCCGCAGCGCCCGTATTTTATGGCCGCTTGATTAAGGGGGTTAAGAACGGCCCTAGCCCGAAATGGTTGCAAGATTGCTTGCGGGCAATTGGCTTGCGTCCGATCTCAACGCTCGTTGATATTACCAATTTCTTCACCTTCGACCGCAATCGCCCCTTGCATGTTTTTGATGCAGATAAGCTCAATGGTGACTTGCGCGTTCACCTTGCGAAAGGCGGCGAAACATTTATGGGGCTTGATGAAAAGGAATATAGTCTGAATGAGGGTGCAACGCTGATTTCGGATGGGAATGGCGTGCAAAGCATTGCGGGTATCATGGGCGGATTTCCGACAGGATGCACCGATGAAACGGTCAATGTGTTCTTAGAAGCGGCTTATTTCGACCCGATTGCAACGGCGATGACAGGGCGGAATTTGCGCATAAACTCCGATGCGCGTTATCGTTTTGAGCGGGGTATTGATCCCGAATGGACGCCAGCGGGCATTGAACATGCCACGCATATGATTCTCGATATTTGTGGTGGTGAAGCTTCAGAAGTTCTCATTGCGGGTGAAATTCCAAATACGAAGCGCGATTATAAATTTGATCCTGCACGAACTGTTTCACTTGTGGGTATGGAGATTGCAGAATCTGAACAAAAATCGATCCTTGAAAGCCTTGGTTTCGAAGTCAATGGCGATCGTGCAAGCGTGCCCAGCTGGCGTCCAGATGTGCTTGGCAATGCCGATTTGGTTGAAGAAATTGTGCGGATAAAATCCCTATCAGACCTTGAAGGTCAGCCGATGCCGCGCGTGCTTCCGGGTGTGCCGAAACCTGTTTTAACACCATCTCAAACGCGCGCACGTTTGCTGCGCCGCTTGCTTGCATCAAATGGAATGAATGAATGCGTCACCTATAGTTTCATCGATAAAAAAGCAGCTAAGGCGCTTGGTGGTGGGACAGATGAGGTAAAGCTCGCCAATCCAATTAGCCAAGATATGAGCCATTTGCGACCAAATCTATATGCTGGTCTTGTTCAAGCTGCGGCTCGAAATATCGCACGTGGAAATTCTGATTTGGCGCTTTTTGAGCTTGGTCAAGGATTTGCGGCAGGTGAACCAGAAGACCAGTTCAATTTGGCTGCTGGTGTTATGGTTGGCAATGCGGCTTCGCGCAATGCGTTTGGCACTCATCGGGCATTTGATGTTTATGATGCAAAAGCCGTCTTGGGTGAGGCCATTTCCGCGCTGGGTTTTGATATCGATAAATTGACTCATATGAAACATGATGCGCCATGGTTCCATCCGGGTCGCTCAAGCAAGCTTGGCCTTGGCCCCAAAAATATCATTGCTGAATTTGGTGAATTGCATCCAAAGGTGAGCAAGGCTTTGGGCGTGAAGGGGCGCGTGGTGGCATTTGCACTTTTTTATGACGCACTTCCGCAGCCGAAGAAAAAAACCACAACCCGCGCCGCTTTGGTGATTAATGATCTTCAAAATGTGTCGCGCGATTTTGCTTTTGTTGTCGATCAAACAGTGGCTTCAGATGATCTTCTCAAAGCCATTAAAGCCGCAGATAAAACGATGATCTCAGACGCGATTTTGTTTGATATTTTTGAAGGTGCGAAGGCAGAGGAACAGATGGGCGCTGGCAAAAAATCACTTGCTGTGACGGTCACATTGACACCTAAAACAACCACATTAACAGATGATGAAATCAATGCTGTCAGCCAAGCGATTTTGCTCAAAGCTGAAAAATCAGTTGGCGCTGTTTTGAGGGCTTAATTGCGAAGCAGTTGAAATTGACCATAGGTGCTCTCACCAACAATGCGGTCAATAATCATATCATCGCTTTCGCGATCAACGCGGTAGAGAGCTGTAAAAAAGAAGTTCTCACCTTCAAGATCTAACTGCTCAGCTGTAAAGCCGTGTTCGCGGGCAAAATTACCTTGGCATTGCATTCGGCCATCTGGGCGTTTGCTCGGTTGGCTAAGGGTGATACGGGTTGCTGTAACGCCATCGAAAATGCGGACATTGAGTTTGCAAAGACGATCTATGGCAACAGGTCGCAAAATATAACCCAAAGCTGTAATTGGATCTACGGCACCTGCCTGCTTTGCAGGGTCAAGTTTCGAATGCAGGCGGGGGTTAGATGTGAAACTTGTGAGCACGCCTTTATCAAATGTCATTTCATGCGATGTGTTTTCATCGCGTTGCTGAATTGCAAATGAGGCTGAGCGAGGCTCGTAAGCGCGATCCTCAATCCCTGTCCCCGTGCTTTGGGCATCAATTTTGGCATCAAAAAGTGCGCCAGCTAGCCCAGTGGTTTCAAAATGCAAATCGATATTGTATTGATTTTCTTTCAGCTCATGGCTGAATGTGAGATTGCCGAGCTGTAGACTGCGTAGGCTCAGTTCGTAAGTCACAGGCAGTTCCTGTGCATTTGCGCTTAGTGCCAATGTAGAAAAGACTGTAATGATTAGCCATCTTATGAGTGTATGAACGGATCTTAACAAATCGGTTTCCTGAGTAAAATGTTTATCGATAAAAATATCTCTTTGTCTAATATATAGATTTAATTGCACCAATAATAGGCCAAGGTTATTTTTTGGTTTATAATTGTATTTGTCGAACAAATTTGCTCTCTCAAACGCTGTGTGACTTGACCTTTTGTGAGTCTGTGGGTAAATACCGCTCGACTCGCCGCATTTGTGCGGAATTTGTTTATTGTGTTCGCAAAACTTTCGTGGCACATAGCAACTCAAATAGTATTTAAAGGATAGAACATGTCGCGCGTATGTGAATTTACAGGTAAAGCCGTTCAATCAGGCAACAACGTTAGCCACGCTAAAAACCGCACTCGTCGCGTTTTTCGCCCAAACTTGGTTGATGTAACTTTGGCTTCAGATAAACTTGGTCGTAAGTTTAAGTTTAAAATTTCAGCACATGCTTTGCGTTCAGTTGATCACCGTGGTGGTTTGGATGCATTTTTGGCAAAAGCGAAAGACGCTGAGCTTTCAGCAGCTGCTTTGAAAGTTAAAAAAGACATCGCAAAAGCTTAATCGCTTTCTGATTATGCTACAGATATTCACACCCCTTCAGAGCCGAGCGTTCTGGCGGGGTGCTTTCGTTTTCCTGACACTTACATTATTTGCCCTTGGGCCAATTAGCGCGAGTGTTCATGGCATGGGCGGGAAGGTCGAAGTTTGTACAGGCTTTGGCACGAAATGGATTGATGTCGATCAAGAAGGGCTACAATCGCGTGAAAAATGTGATGTTTGTGTTGGCGTTGCGCCATTAAGCACTGCAATAAAGGTGAGCGAAAGTGCATTAAACTTTCACAGATTCTCATATGATATTGTAAAATCAGTTCATCTTATCGGCCGCATTCAAGATGTTGTGAAAAATAAAGGCCCACCTTTGAGCATTGTTTAAGCCGAATAAATTTAAACAATCAAAGGAAAAAATATGAAAATCCTAACGGCACTTTGTGCATTTTTATGCACCACAGCGGTAATGGCCGAAACCATTGAAATCATTCAACCCTATGCACGCTCAGCAAGCCCAAATGCCAAATCGGGTGCTGCCTTTATGATCATTAATAACACTGGTGAAAAAGACGTAACGCTCACTGGTGGTGAGACGGAATATGCCGAACGCGCTGAAATCCACACCCATAATATGACCGATGATGGTATTATGAAGATGATGGAGGTTGAGGGCGGTCTTGTTGTTCCAGCGGGTCAATGTGTCACGCTTTCTCGTGGTGGATATCATGTGATGCTGCTGGGTCTTACAAAGCCGATACTTGATGGCGAGACGTTCGAATTGGCACTCAATTTTGAAAATATTGAGCCTATAAAGGTCGATATTAAGATTGATCGTGAGTTTGTTCAGCCCGAAGAGTCAGTTTTGCCTGAGGGGCAAGAAAGCTGCTTAAACGCCATGGGTTCTATGAAGCATTCAGTTGATCATATGAAAGACATGGATCACTCTGATATGAACGATCATGACATGGAGCATGAGCACCACTAGGTTTGCATAAAACCATCCAAAACATTGACGGTATTTACACCAATATCGTCAATGGCATATCCGCCTTCCATCACAAAGATTGTGGGGATACCAAGTTTGGCCAATCTTCGACCATAATCAAGAAAATCCGCAGATTTTAGCTTGAACGCCGAAATCGGATCATGCTCATAGGTATCCACACCGAGCGAGATGACAATGGCATCAGCTTTGTAAGCCAGAATTTCCTGACATGCCTGCTCAAGTGCCTCAGCCCATTTTGTGTAATGAGTACCCTCAGCAAGAGGGTAATTATGGTTATATCCTTCGCCTTCACCCGACCCTTTTTCACCGGAATATCCCAGAAAATATGGGAAGCAATCGAGGGGATCACCGTGTAGTGAAAGGAATTGCACATCTGAGCGATTATAGAAAATTTCTTGAGTTCCATTTCCATGATGAAAATCAACATCAAGAATACTTACACGCTTAGCGCCGCGATCAAGTAGCGTTTGTGCCGCCACAGCCGCATTATTGATGAAGCAATAGCCGCCAAATTGAAAACTTGACGCATGATGCCCTGGAGGTCTGCACAGCGCAAAAACGTCGTTGCCATTTTGCGCGAGATCAAGGGCAGCCGCTTGCGCGCAATCTTTTGATGCAAGGGCTGCGGCCCATGTGCCTTCAGTGATTGTTGTGTCCGATGAGAGCGAATAATAACCTAAACGCGCCTCAATTTGACGGGGGATTATGTCATTTCGCATCGTGGCTGCTGGCCAAATATAGGTCATGGCTTCATCGCCCTTGTCCAGCATTTTCCATTCATCATAAACATTTGTGAGGAACTCAATATAATCTGGGCGATGTAATTTCAGCACAATATCAAGCCCTTGATCGCTTGGCTCTACAATATCGTTATATCCGCGCTTTGAAAGTTCATTCAAAATATATGTCATGCGGGAAGGGCGCTCAAATGGTTCAATGATTTGACCATCATGCAATTCAAACTTGCTATCGCGCAATGCATGTTTGGGTGAATAATAGACCCGCATATTTTAAAACCTATTTCTATTGAATTGTATTTATAACAAGCTTAGCTTTCATGCTGATAGTTTACAAATGAAATCTAAAATCAAGAGTTAGGTTCTGAAATATCTGATCTTATTTCGGAAAATGTGAACTTATCATGGTTAATGATATTGAAAAGCTGCGCCTGCGTCCTCACATATATAGAAACACAAAAGGAAATAAAAATGAGCAATGAATATACACCACCAAAAGTGTGGACTTGGGATAAAGATAATGGCGGCGAATGGGCAAGCACAAATCGCCCTATCGCGGGGGCAACGCATGACGCCGATTTGCCGCGTGGTGAGCACCCGCATCAACTGCATTCACTTGCCACGCCAAATGGCCAGAAAGTGACAATCATGTTTGAGGAATTGCTTGCCGCTGGTGAGACTGGCGCGGAATATGATGCTTATCGCATAGATATTAGCAAGGGCGACCAGTTTGGCTCAGGCTTTGTTGAGATCAACCCCAATTCAAAAATTCCCGCTCTATTTGATGTTGAAAATGATGTGCGTGTTTTCGAGTCTGGCCATATTTTGCTCTATCTTGCCGAGAAATTTGGCCGCTTTCTACCAAAAGATTTGAAGCATCGCACAGAGGTCAAGAATTGGCTCTTTTGGTTGCAAGGCTCTGCGCCATATCTAGGCGGTGGCTTTGGTCATTTCTTTGCCTATGCACCGTTCAAAATGGAATATCCAATCAATCGTTTTGCGATGGAAGTGAAACGCGAACTAGATGTGCTTGATCGTGAACTTGCTGAACATGAATATCTTGGTGGCGATGAATATACGATTGCCGATATGGCGACATTCCCGTGGTATGGCAATCTTGTTCTTGGCCGCGGATACCCTGATGCGGATGTGTTTTTGGATGTGGCAAGCTACAAAAATCTACAGCGTTGGGCAAAGGCGATTGATGCGCGCGAAGCGGTTCAGCGCGGCAGACGCGTGAACGGTTACAAAGAAGACGCAGTTATTGAACGCCATTCTGCGAGTGATATTGATTAAATACTCGTATGCAAAAAAAACGATCTGAGCGCAGGAGATAGATTAGGTAATTGTGCAAATTTATGCTTACCTGATTTTTATTCTGTGCTTAGAACTGTATTTACACTAACATTTAGAACGTATTGTCAATAGGGTTAGAAAATGCAGAAAAACTTTGGGTCAATTTTGTTTGGAATTTTGATGGCAACGCATTTGGGTGCGGTTGCTCAAGCCGATATGGCTTACATTCCAAGGGAAGGTGATGGAGGGGCTGCGATTGCGGAATGTGCTATACAGAAATGCCATATGTTAAATATTGGATATACATTGCTATCTGATTTAACGGATGTTGCGCGGCTGACGCAATTAGAGAGTTTAGATATTTCACAAACGGATGTGACCGATATCTCAGTTCTCAAAAACCTTACGAATTTAAAATATTTGGACATCTCTCAAACAAAAATATCTGATATTTCCGTTCTTAATAATTTCCCTAAACTCGAAACTTTGGCGGCGACCTCATCAGACATTGAATCACTGGATGCGCTTCGTGAGTTGGTCAATTTGAAGGTGATTATGGTAAGCTATACAGGGATTAATGACCTCTCCTCTCTTGAGGGCCTAAATCTTGAGGAATTACACATTGGCGGAACAGAGGTAAGTGATATTTCGGTTATGTCAGGGATGCCCAATTTAGAAATAGTCCATATGCAAGAAACCAAAGTTCAGGATTTTTCTGCTCTTTCAAGTCTAAAAAATCTTGAAGAGCTTGCGCTGGAAAACACCCAGATTTCATCGCTTTATTTTGTGAGGTCCATGCCAAAATTGGTGGAGCTGAATATCAATAATACGTCTATCCAATCAATAGCTGCTCTAACCGATCATCCCAGTATAGAGCGCCTATACTTGTATGGGATTGGGGTGAGTTTGATTCCTTTATTCAATATGCCAAATTTGAATTCAGTTTGGTTTCATGAGCAAAGTTATAAAAAAACGATGATTGATGCGCTTCGTAAAAATATCGAATTCGTTAATCCTGTCGATCCTGCGATGCTTTGTTAATCATCAATCTTGAGCGCTTTTTAAGCTCCATTATGCAACAAGATATTGAGTTTGTCATATAAGATTATTCACGCTATAATCTGAAAATAACTAGGGAGGTTACCATGCATAAATTTTACCTTAAGATTGTCTTAATGATGGCACTCCTCTTTTCGAGTAGTCAGGCTTTAGGTGTAATGGCGGCTCCGCCACCGCCCCCCGATAGCGCACATTCAACTACAAAAAAGATTCTTGGATGCCATATAAAACTCTGTGATGAACTCATTATTTATAGGAGCGAAATAGCTAGTGCTGATGATATTTCAAAACTAACCAGACTTAAAAAACTCACAATATCGTCAACGCGCATTACGGATATTAGTGCATTAAAAACGCTTGAGAAATTGAAGTATCTGGATATTTCAGACAACAATATTTCAGATATTTCGGTGGTTGCCCAGATGCCTGAATTGGAAACATTGGTCGCAACCCGTACCCAGATTAAATCCATCGATGCGCTAAGAAGTTTACCTAATCTAAAAGTTGTAATGGTGAGTTATACAGATGTTTCGGATCTTTCCCCTTTGGCTGGGAAGAATCTTCGTGGACTGCATTTCGGTGGTACGAATGTTTCAGATATTTCAATATTGAATGATATGAAAAATTTGGAAATTGTGCATATGCAGGATACCAAAGTGAAAGATGGTTCGCCACTTTCAGGACTGGTAAATCTTGAAGAGCTGGCAATTGCAAAAACTCAAATTTCATCGCTCGATTTTGTAAAATTGATGCCAAAATTAGTTGAGCTGAATATTAGCAACACGCCTATTACATCGATAAGCGCATTATCCGCACATCCCAATATGGAGCGCCTATATATGATTGGAATGACGCCGAATTTGAAGCCGTTAACAAATATGCCGAAACTGAATTCAGTTCAGTTTGATACTGAAAAATACGAAAAACGAACAATTGATGAGCTGAGTAAAAAAATTGAATCTGTCTTTAGTGTCGAGCCTCAGGTCCTCTGCTAATCAACAATCTTGAGGCTTCTGTTCTTTAGTCTTTCAGCATATTCGCCAGTTTTCTGAGCCGTATGCTTGACGGGAAAGGGGCTTCAACGAGATAATTGATTGGTAAGGGGCTGCCCAGTTCAAGTTGATCAGCAATGTTTTTACGATCTATTATATCAGAGCCTTCTATGTTTTCCTCTTGATGTTGGAACTCATATACGATTTCATACAGCCCAGCCTCTGAATCATCTAGAGATATGGATGTAAGTGTTGCTGTAGCTTGACGAGAGTGATTTTTTAGGAGTTCGCGCTTATAGTAATAAGAGATAGTTGAGGGAACAGTTAACGCGAATGTTAATACTCCAACAAGGATAAAAACGCCGCTAAATGGGATGAAGAATACCATTCGCATATTCATAAAAACACCTAAAAACGCAAAAAAAGCCCCTGCGAAAATGAACGTTGACAGGAGCAATATGATGCCTATGTTTTTATGAATTGATTGAAAAAAAATATTTTCGTTTTAATCGCTTCGGTATTTGAACGGTACGGAGCTGTTGCCTCTTAATCATCAATCTTGAGTGCTTTGATAAAGGCTTCTTGTGGAATTTCCACCTTACCAAATTGGCGCATTTTCTTCTTACCCGCTTTTTGCTTGTCCAGAAGTTTGCGCTTACGTGAGGCATCACCGCCATAACATTTCGCGGTCACATCCTTGCGCAATGCAGATAATGTTTCGCGTGCGATAATCCGTCCGCCAATCGCCGCTTGAATCGGGATTTTGAACATATGCTGCGGGATCAGCTCTTTGAGCTTCTCAACCATGCCACGTCCACGGCCCTCCGCACGGTTGCGGTGTACCATCATGGAAAGCGCATCAACGGGCTCATCGTTCACAAGGATCGACATTTTCACAAGCTCATCTTGCTGATAGCCAATCATTTGATAGTCGAAACTTGCATAGCCTTGGGTGATCGATTTAAGACGGTCATAAAAATCAAAAACAACCTCATTGAGCGGAATGTCATAAACGATCATCGCGCGCGTGCCTGCATAAGTCAGATCAAGCTGAACACCGCGACGCTCTTGGCAAAGCTTGAGCACTCCACCGAGATATTCATCAGGAACCATGATAGTGGCTTTGATGCGGGGTTCTTCGATATGATCCACATGGGTCAGATCGGGAAGGTCGGCAGGGTTATGCAATTCGAGCATTTTGCCGTCATTCATATGGATGTGATAAATCACAGAAGGCGCGGTTGTGATGAGGTCAAGATCATATTCACGTTCAAGCCGTTCACGGATCACCTCAAGATGCAAAAGACCTAGGAAGCCACAGCGGAAACCGAAGCCAAGTGCCGCAGATGTTTCCATTTCATGGCTAAAACTCGCATCATTGAGCGCAAGTTTTTCAATCGCCATGCGCATATCTTCAAAATCATTTGCATCTACTGGAAAGAGGCCACAAAACACAACGGGCTGTGCGGGCTTATAACCCGGCAATGCTTCGGCGCAAGGTTTGCGATCAAGGGTGATGGTGTCGCCAACGCGGGTGTCGCGCACTTGTTTGATCGATGCGGTGATGATGCCAAGCTCGCCGGGATTCAGCGCAGGAATGTCGACCATTTGCGGTTTGAGAACAGCGATTTTTTCAACGGTGTAAGCGGCTTCGGTCATCATCATGCGGATGCGATCGCCTTTTTTGAGCTGACCATCAATGATGCGCACAAGCACGACGACGCCGAGATATTGATCATACCAACTGTCGACAAGTGATGCTTTTAGCGGCGCGTCAAGCGTGCCTTCGGGGCAGGGGAGGCGGTTCACAATGGCTTCTAAAACATCGGGTATGCCAAGGCCTGATTTTGCGGAGATTAAGACCGCTTCAGAGGCGTCAATGCCGATCACATCTTCGATTTGTTGACGGATGCGCTCAGGCTCGGCGGCGGGAAGATCAACCTTGTTGAGGACGGGTACAATTTCGTGGTCGGCATCGATTGCGGTGTACACATTGGCGAGGGTTTGCGCCTCAACGCCTTGGGATGCATCAACCACCAAAAGCGAACCCTCACAGGCGCGCATGGAGCGCGAGACTTCATAGGCAAAGTCAACATGGCCAGGGGTATCGATTAAATTGAGGATATATTCATTGCCATCTTTGGCGGTGTAATCAATGCGCACAGTATTGGCTTTAATGGTGATTCCACGCTCACGCTCAATGTCCATGCTGTCGAGCAATTGGGTTTGCATATCGCGATCCGCAACCGTTCCAGTGGACTGGATGAGGCGATCGGCGAGGGTCGATTTTCCGTGGTCGATATGGGCGACGATTGAGAAATTACGAATGTTTGTGAGCTTGGTCATTTTATGCTTTCCTATTGCTGTCTCTCATGCGCTAAAGTGCGGTTTTCGTCAAGAGGAAGGGCGAAATTTGCGCGTGCAAAATCTGTTAAGGAATAGCGAAATTAACCCAATATTCATATACCGTAATCGCACGGTAATCTGTCGGTAATGGGGCGGTATCGTTTTGAAAAAGCTTCGATCACGGACGCATTAAGTTTTCGGTTGAAAATTGAGGGTTTATCGCGCAAGTTTGTGAAGAATATAGGGGCAGGTAAATGGCGATTGAGTTTGATGATGATAATGAACAAAACCTGAAGCAGCTTGAGATATGGATCGAAAAGCAAAGTGAAAATGTACATATTGCAATTGCTCATAGAGTGCGGTTACGTGTTGCTCCTTCTAACGTTTTTGCAGGTTACAAACACCTATCTTTAGATTCTATAGATTTTACTTTTTCGGCTATGCGCTGTTTTCTAATGACTTCACTTACAATTCGTTGGCCAAACAACAATAGTATTTTGCGTTCTGTGAAGTCAGCTAATTCCACTGGTTACTTTAATTTCAGATTTTTCTCTCCCTTTGCTGCAGCCTTTTCTGTCTTTTCTGATATTTCTGCACTCTCTTATATCCCAATAGATCTTTTTTCTGCCGAAAGTTGGCATAGTGTGGAACGTGATATTACGTTTTTGGAAGAGAGTGGCAAAAGCGCGAAAGAGCTTTTGGCGCAGCCGTTATTTATCAATGCTGGATATGATGAGCGACTTGAATGGTCGAAAGAAGATCTGGCAATGCTTGATGCGTTTGGCAAAGATAACCCAGAATATGAATTTTGGGTGCGGTGTATTCAATCGAGCTATTATGGCAAAGGGCTATACGGCGCAACAAGATCAAGCGCCGAATGGGATATGCTCAAAAAGATAGGTTTATTGGGCAATGATATTTGGGAAGAGGGCGCGGGGAAGGTTGCGCAAGAGATTAGGGAGATTGAGGGGGCGTTTAGGGGTGCGCGTCAGCCTCTTGATGCAGAAGCCGATAAAGATATAAATACCCAAGCTAGCAACCAAGAGGTAATTGCTGTTGCGCGTGGGGTTTTAGAAGATCGAGATAATGCAATTGAAAACCTAGATAGCTTTTCGGATGCTATTAATATTGTTATTCACGATTATAAAAATAGAACGAATAATCTTCCTGAAGCAATTTTATTGTTAGATGATATATCATCCATATCAAAGCGATTATCGAATGGCGTTAAGCGATTTTCTGAGAATGATGTTTCAGGTGAGATCGCGGAACTTAGAAATAAAATTGAATCCTTAGAAAAGGAAAATGAGGCAATTAAGCTAGAACTCGCCGAAAGCCAAGACGCACAAGATTCGGTTTTTTGGGAAAGCTACAAAAAAGAAATGGGCGCAGAGTTTGCAAAGAAAACAATGAGCGTAGCAAGTTTTACGGCGAAGTGCGGTGTTGGTTATCTCTTTGCAAAAGGGATTATAACGGTTGAAAGCAAAACATTTATTCTTGATATTTTGAAACTGTTTATGAAAGCTTAGCTGAATTGCAAGCGAGACCCGAGGGTGTGGTAAGTTCTGAAAGAACGCGCCCGCCCGTGGGGGCGGGTCGAGCGCGCAAATCGCTGTGCGATTTGAGTAGGGCGGTAATATAGAATGCGTATCTTCGCAGATTATTGTTTATAAGTGGGGGCGTGCGCTGCAAATACTGAGGTATTTGCGATAAGACTAGCAGACGGGTCGAGCGCGTAAATCGCTGTGCGATTTGAGTGGATGTTCATATAGTATGCGCATCTCCGCCCATTATTATTTATGAATGGGGCTATCGGGTGTTGCCATTAATAAGGTATTTGCGATTTGAGTGAGGTTGGTTCGAAAATCGCGACGGGTATAACGCCGCTGCACGGCCAAGATATTTTCAAAATCTATTCAAAAACTTCATTCTCATCCACGCCCCAAATATCGGTTTTGGGCACCCAGCCTTCATAGCCATCGACTTCGATTTCGCACCAATCGGCGATGCAGGCCAAAAGATCGGCCACGACGTTTTTTTCCAAGATGGCCGAAAAGTTGGAATTTGGTGAGGCGGCCTTGTTCATGGATGTGCGATCAGCGGTGATGAGAACGGTGCGATTGCCCGATAAGAGGGCGTAGTGAAGCCAGCCTTTATAGCCTTCGAAATCCTCAACCTTGCGCCAATGCCCGCTCTCGCCAATGACGCGCACAGGCAGGCCGCGCGCATGATAAACCCAGTCGATTTGATAATCGAGATCGGGGCCGCGGCGCATATTGGACTCGCTGCTGCTAAGCGATACATAGCGTGGGATTGGCAGGTTGGTTTCGCGACCAATGCGCATTCCGCCCTCTTGCGCAAAGGCAAAGCTTGCAAAGAGCAATGCTGTGAGAGCTATGATGGATTGAGATAAAAACTTCATATAGATTGCGCCAAATATTGCATAAGCGGGTCATAGCAACTAATCTGCGTTTGGTCAATTTGATGTCACATGAATGAGAGAGAAAAAGCCTATGCTAAGAAGTCCAGTTAAAGGATTATTGATCACATTTGTGTTGATGATGATTGGATTTTTGGTGCTTGGGAAATTTCCGAATATTGATCTCATGGTTTCGTCTTGGTTTTATGATGGCAGTTGGCTTGGACGGGAACGGGTATTATGGATGATCCGCAATATTTACATAGAAAGCTCCAGAATTATTCCGCTTGTGTTTTTGGTTTTGCTGATTGTGGCATGTTTGAAAGAGAGCTATGTGCCAAGGCGTGTTTACGGGTTTTTCGTGGCGCTGAGTTTGATTGCGCCGATTGGGATTGTGAATGAAATTTTGAAAGAATATTGGGGGCGTGCTCGGCCTAAGGATGTAACGCAATTTGATGGGGATAAAGTTTTTACGCCTGTTCAGATATTCCCAGTTGATCAATGTGATCATAATTGCAGTTTTGTGTCTGGTGAAGGGGCGGGTTGTTTCACATTGCTTTTGATGGCGTTGACAATGTTTGGCGGAAGCTTGCTGCGCAATGCTGTGATTTGCGTAGCGATATTGCCCATGGGCTTTTTGCGTATTGTTGCGGGCGGGCATTTTTTAAGCGATGTGATCGGTTCATTTCTTGTTGTGGCGTTTTGTTTTTACGCATTGCTTATCATCATGAAAATGAAGCCCAGTGATCTGCGCGTTGGATTTGCAAGCTTCTGGGCGGATATCAAGGGGCTTGCTGGGATTAGGTCTTAACCGCAATTCGAGCAGCCTTGGCGTTTTGCAATATTCATGATCCGTGTTTCGCGATATGCGCCATCAATGAGGAGCATTTGGCTTGGGGGGAGTGGGTTTGCTCCTGTGATAATTTTGATGGCTTCAAGGGCCGCCCAAGTTCCAACCATGCCTGCAACGGGGCCAATCACACCAGCTTCAGAGCAATTGGGAATTGCTGAGGCGTCCGTTCCTTCTGGGTATAGGCAATGATAGCATCCCCCTGAAAGCGTAGGATGAAAATGAGCAATTTGACCCTCCCATTGCGCAAGGCTGGCCGATAGCAGGGGGATATTGTTGGTAACGGCAAAAGCTGATGCCATATGGCGCGTTTCAAGACTATCGGAACCATCAAGAAGCAAATCAAAATTCGGGTTCACAATCTGCTCAGTGAAACGCCCTGCATTGGTGATCTTTATATCAGGATTGCTTTTCATGAGTCGCTTCGTGCCGATTTCGGCTTTGGGTTTGCCGATGTCATTTTCCGCGAACAAAACCTGCCTATGAAGATTGCTTTCATCCACATGATCATCTTCAAAAATGGTCATTGCGCCGATACCTGCCGCGGCCAAATAGAGCGCAGCTGGAGAGCCAATCCCACCAAGGCCAATAAGCGCAATATGCGCGCCTGCAAGCTTGGCTTGGGCAGCACCTCCAAAATCACGGACAAGTATTTGACGGATATAACGATTGCTCATGATATGAAGATTAGCGGAGTTGGGGGCAGATGTGAAGAAGCGCCCAAATGGTTGCGCGGTTTTGTGTAATTATCGGAGGGTGAAATTAAGCGCGCCCTAAATAATCCATTTTACCAATATCCACACCATTATGACGGAGGATTTGGTAAGCTGTTGTCATGTGGAAATAAAAATTTGGATACACGAATGAGTAGAGATATTGATGCCCTGTCATATTGATTTCATCATTTGGAGTTTTCATTGTAATGCCGATATCAGCAGCATTTGTGAAGTCATCGGCTTTAACTTTATTGAGTGTATCCTGCGCATTTTGTAAAATTGCGCGGAGTTCTTCAAAGCTTGCAGTTCTAAATTCGATGCTTTGCGGTTCTTCACCCTTTAAGCGAGCAACTGCACGCGTTGAAAGGTCGGTAACCGTTTGAACCTGTTTTGTGAATGCATACATATCGGGAGTTAGGCCTGCATTGAGAATACGCTCATGCATTATGTTCTTCATATCGCAATGAGCTTCGGCCTTGGTCAAAATTTTTGAAAGCGATTTAAGAGCGTGAGAGAGCTGTGGAACAAAGTCATTATACATGTGTTTCCTTTGGTTGGGTTAACCTCATATATAAGATCAAAATTTAGCTATACAATGAGCCTTAGGGAAATGACCTAGCTGCCCGTTGAACCAAAACCCTTTTCGCCACGCAATGTCGTTCCGAATTCACTCACTTCAACAAATTCAGGAACCGTGACGGGTGCAATGATCATTTGAGCGATGCGCATGCCATGGGTAATATCAAAAGATGCGTTTGAGAGATTAACCAGACCAATTTTGATTTCGCCGCGATAATCCCAATCAATCGTGCCAGGGGAGTTGATCACGGTGATTCCAGATTTGATGGCCAGCCCCGAACGTGGCCGAATTTGCGCCTCATAAAATTCAGTAAGCTCAATCATCAATCCTGTTGGGATGATCGCACGCTCCATTGGAGCAATCGCAATGGGTTTTGCAAGATTGGCACAAAGATCGAAACCTGCCGCGCCTTCGCTTGCCCGTTTGGGCGGAAGAAGGGCATGATCTGCATCATTTGTGGCTTGAAAATTCACGATTACCATTTTGCGATCTCATCTGTAATGCGCTCTGCGAGCATTTTTGCGGCCATTGTTTTGGATTGTTCAGGCCAGCTTTCATGGCTGTTTTCCGTGATCAAATGAATGGCATTGTGATCGCCACCCATAATGCCTGTTTTGGGCGAGACATCATTGGCAAGAATCCAATCGCAGCCTTTGCGCTCACGTTTGGCTGTTGCGAATTCAACCACATTTTGTGTCTCAGCTGCAAAACCGATAACGAGTTTTGGACGATTTTTTGACGCACAAACGGTTTTCAAAATGTCAGGGTTTTCTGAAAGGCATAATGTCGGCAAGCCATCGGTCGTTTTCTTGAGTTTTTCCTCACACGCCTCGACATGCCAATCGGCAACGGCAGCAGCCGAAATGAACACATCCGAAGGCAGGGCGGCATTGACGGCCGTTTCCATATCGCGCGCGGTTTCCACCTCTACAATATGCGCGCCTTCAGGGCGAGCGGCGCTAGCAGGCCCCGTTATGAATGTGACCTTGGCACCCAGATTGATGAGGGCATTCGCGATGGCTGTGCCTTGCTTGCCCGATGAGCGGTTGGCAATATAGCGCACAGGATCAATGGGTTCGTGTGTTGGGCCAGAGGTCATGACGATGTGCTTGCCTGCAAGGGGCGCGGCGCCAAGTTGTTCCATAATTGCCGCGTGGATTTGCTCAGGCTCTTCAAAACGCCCGAAGCCGTATTCGCCACAGGCCATATCGCCTTTTGTTGGGCCAATAGACAGAAAGCCACGTTCTCCAAGCTTTGACATATTCTCTTGCGTTGCCGCATTTTCCCACATCGCAACATTCATCGAAGGCGCAATCATGATCGGTGCGCGGGCGGCACTGACCAATGTGGAGGCGAGATCATCAGCAAGACCATTTGCAATCTTTGCAATAAAATTCGCGGTCGCTGGTGCAATGACAATCAGATCAGCGGAACGAGACAGCTCAATATGCCCCATTTTGGCTTCTGCTTCGAGATCAAAAAGCTTGCTGCGGACAGGGTTTTCCGCGAGTGCAGATACAGAGAGCGGGGTCACGAATTGCGATGCAGATTCTGTCATAACAGGCACAACCCGCACCCCAGATGCACGCAATGCGCGAATGAGAAGAAGTGATTTATAAGCGGCAATCCCGCCTGTGATCATGAGAAGAACTGTTTTCAATTTATGGCCCTTTATTATCGTTAATATGGGGATTATTGGGAGAAAAGACAAGGCGGGCCTTCACGGTGTTTTACGCTATAAAGCGACCTTTGGCCTTATCCTTGAAAAACACTTGCATGAATGTTAAGTTGAGCGTATTGGATCATTCTTGTATTTTGAGGCCAATTGAGCCGTATCGTAACCAAAGGAGCACCCCCTGTCGCATTTAACTGACCCGAGCGCGAAGGACAAAACCCAAGCCGCACCAGATGGTGTACCGACACAATCAAGCGATGATCTTCTGGCACTTATTGAGCATATTATTGCGAAAGAAAAAGGTGAGGATATCATAACGATTTCGCTTGCTGGCAAAACATCGATTGCCGATTATATGGTTGTCGCATCTGGCCGCTCCACGCGCCAAGTGTCGTCCATGTCAGAAAAGCTGGTTGAGCAGATCAAATCTGAAGGATATGGCGTACCAAAAGTTGAAGGCAAGGAAGCCGCTGACTGGGTGCTCATTGATACAGGTGATGTGATTGTTCACTTGTTCCGCCCCGAAGTGCGTGAGTTTTATCAGATTGAAAAAATCTGGCAGGGCGAGAGCGGCGAGAAACCAGAATAATGGATATTCGCATTGTGGCTGTCGGGCGATTGCGCAAAAGCGCTGAACTTGAGCTGATCACTGAATATTTAGACCGCGCAATGAAACAAGGGCGCGGTTTTGGTTTTTCAGGTTTCGATATTCAAGAAATTGACGACCGCAAATCCCAAGACAAATCCGTTCAGGCCGACCAACTTCGCGCAGCCCTTGGCAATGAGGTTTTCTGGGCACTTGATGAGCGCGGTAAGTTGATGACATCCCCTGAATTTGCGCAAGGTCTTAGCACGCATCGTGATCAAGCGGCCGGCCGGCTCAATTTGGTGATTGGCGGCGCAGATGGGCTTGATCCAAGCCTTGTTGCAGAAGCTGGCAAAACGATCAGCTTTGGCAAAATGGTTTGGCCGCATATGCTCGCGCGCGTTATGCTTTGCGAGCAATGTTACAGAGCGATGACCATCTTGGCAGGCGGCCCGTATCATCGGGTTTGATATGTAGTGCTAGCAAGAGCCACGCGAGCTTCTTTTATTTGTTCTGGGAAGTATGACTCAACAATATCATAATGGTTATTTGCTTGTTCGGAGGAGTCAACTTCGTAAATAATCTCTTCTGTGAAATCGGGTGAAATTTTCAAATATCGCTTTATTATATTCGAAGTGTTTGGATTGAAAACCATCTCGAATTGTAGAAAATCAACAAGATGTTTTGGGTTTTTCTCAAGAAATGGTGTCAAAATATCGAATAAATGAATAACGGCGTCGATTTGCTGTTGTGTCATCTTAAGGCGGGGTTGAGTAGGAACATATATACGCGAGAGGGTTCCACATCCATCAAACCCGTATTCTGTCTGAGCGGGCGAAAGCATTGAGCGCACCCATTCCTCAAGTACAATTGGCATGAGCCAAATGGCTTCGTCAGCGTGATCCGTAGCACGGGTTTTGACATGTTCAGAAGAAATAGGATCGCCATTGCTATGAAAACTGGGGCAACCTCCCATGAGATGGCCAGCAATCCAAGACGGGCACTTATATTTGCGTGAATGTATAGTGAAATCAAGTACAGCCTCCTCATTGACGCAGAACTTACAACAGCAAAATATAGCGACGGGCCATTCTAAGCGGATTTCGTTTGTAACTTCATAGAGTTTCAAAATCGCACGATCAACTGGACCCGGATTTCGAGTTGTGCCGTCTATTGGTTTGGACAGTCGATAACCTTTGGACATAGAAATACCCCCATTTTCAAAAACAACCATGCGTGGTTGGAGATGTCAATGGAGGCGTATTTTATGTGTTATTTTGTAACTTGATTTTTAGAACTTATCGACAAAATCGTAGCGCCGATGATCCCCGCGAGGATGGATCCAACCAGAACACCCATGCGGACAGCGTTCTGCATGCTGAGATCATCAAATGCAAGCGAACCGATAAACAAACTCATGGTGAAACCGATACCTGTGAGAATGGCCATGCCGAAATATTGCATCCAATTTGTATTTTCTGGCAAGCTTGCAAGACCAATTTTGATCGCGATGAAGCTCAAGGTCATCACCCCGATAGGTTTTCCGATGAGGAGGCCAAGTGCGATGCCGAGTGGTAGCGGTGCGAGTAGATCATCCATGCCAAGGCCAATGAGCGGGATACCGGCATTGGCAAATGCAAAGACAGGCAAGATGAGATATGCGACCCATGGATGCAATGCGTGCTCGAGTTTTTTAAGGGGTGAGAAACCGCCATCACCGCGCATTGGGATCATGAGCGCAACGGCGACACCAGCCAGAGTTGCATGAACACCTGATTTGAGAACCGCGATCCATAAAATCACCCCGAGGATCATATAGGGCGCGCGGGCGGTCACATTGCGCAAATTGAGAATAAGTAGAATTGCGAGAATGAAAGCCGCAAAGGCAAGTGCGGCAAAGGACAATTTTGATGTGTAGAAAATCGCAATGATTGAAATCGCGGCCAAATCATCCAAAATAGCGATAGCAACAAGCGTCACTTTCACGCCCATTGGAACACGTGAACCGAGCAACATGATCACACCAAGCGCGAAGGCGATGTCGGTGGCGGTTGGGATTGCCCAGCCATTGGCATTAGCTGCGACACCATTATTGATTGTCAGATAAATAATGGCGGGAGCGATGATGCCACCAAGCGCGGCAAAGGCTGGAAGCGCAAATTTTTTCGCACTGGAAAGTTGGCCTTCAAGGATTTCCCGTTTGATCTCCAATCCCACAAGCAGGAAGAATATCGCCATGAGCCCGTCATTGATCCAAAGCAGTAATGCTTTTGATATGCCAAAATCACCGACCTTAACCGTAATTTTTGTGCTGAGTATGAGATCATATAAACCAGACGCTGGTGAATTGACCAATATAAGCGCGAAGATGGCAGCAAGACCAAGCAAAATGCCTGCAAAGGCCTCAAGTCTAACAAAGTTTTTCATCATGGGGAGAATCATTGTGGGTACTTTCATCAAAAGTTATCATGCAATTATACTTCATCTAATTATTTGAAGCGATGATTGCAATATATCAGGCGGTATGTTTCTAAAAAGTTATTTTCTTTGTGCTGGTTTAAATCGTAGGATGCTTGCGCTGATGGTCTTCCCAGATTAAACATAACAAAAATGGAGTTTGGCTTGAGCAATTTAACACAGAAAAATACGGTCACATTGGTCATTTTGGATGGATGGGGGCATGCGCCCGATGGAAATGCGAATGCGGTGAGCCTTGCTAACACCCCGAATTTTGACAAAATTGTAAAAGAATATCCGGGTGGATTGCTTGCAGCTCATGGGCCGGCTGTTGGATTGCCAGAAGGGCAAATGGGCAATTCTGAGGTTGGGCATACAACGATTGGTGCTGGGCGCGTTGTGTGGATGGATCTGCCGAAAATTGATCGCGCGATTTCCGAAGGCGCTCTTGCGAAAAATGCAGCGCTTCTTGATACGATTGCCAAGACGAAAGCTGCGGGCGGTGTCATGCATATCGCTGGCTTGGTTTCAGATGGCGGTGTGCATGCTCATGAAAGCCATATACAAGCTCTTGCGGAAATTTGTTTGGCAAATGATGTTGAGGTGGCTCTTCACATCATTACCGATGGGCGCGATGTGGCTCCTGATCATGCCAAAACAGAGCTTCCCAAATTCTTGGCAGCATTGCCGAAAGCTGTGCGTGTTGCCACGGTTTGTGGGCGCTTTTATGCACTTGATCGCGATCACCGCTGGGAACGCGTGGAGGCTGCATTTGAAGCGATTGTGAATGCCAAAGGTGTCAGTGTTGACACGCCGATGGAGGCTGTTCATCAAGCCCATGCAAATGGTGATACAGATGAGTTTGTGCCGCCTGCGGTGGTGGGTGATTATAAGGCTGTGCAAGATGGCGATGGTTTGATTTTCGCGAATTTCCGCGCTGATCGTGCACGCGAAATATTGGAGGCTATGGCTGCTCCTGAATTTGATGGTTTTGAGCGCAAATTGCCAAAATGGTCGGCAGCCACAGGCATGGTCAGTTATTCAAATGCGCATGATGAATATATGAATGTGCTATTTCCTAAAGATAATATTGCAGACACTTTGGGGGCAATTGTTGCCAAAGCGGGCATGACGCAATTTCGTTTGGCAGAGACCGAAAAATACCCGCATGTGACATTTTTTATGAATGGCGGCGAAGAAACCTCAAATGAGGGCGAAACGCGATATATGGCGCCAAGCCCCAAGGTGCGCACTTATGATATGCAGCCTGAAATGTCGGCAGGTGAAGTTGGTGATCAGCTTGAAGTAGCGATTGCTTCGGGCGAATATGATCTTATCCTATGTAATTTTGCCAACCCTGACATGGTTGGGCATACGGGCGATCTCTCGGCTGTCATTAAAGCTTGTGAGGCAGTGGATGCTGAGCTTGGTCGCGCGGTGGCCGCTTGTGAAGCCCGTGGCTGCAAAATGATTGTGACGGCTGATCATGGCAATTGTGAGGTGATGGTTGATCCTGAAACAGGTGGCCCACATACGGCGCATACATTGAACCCCGTTCGCTATACAATCGTGGGTTATGAGGGCAATGTGCGCGCGAATGGCGGTCTAGCTGATCTCGCACCAACCCTTTTAAAGCTGCTTGATCTTGATCAGCCCTCGGCAATGGGGGGCGAATGCTTGCTCGAAGATTAACCTCCGCCGTTTTGGCAATCTCGTTTTTGGGCATAATGCCAAGCCTCGCGCAAGATCTTGATGAAAAGCTGACACAGATTTCGTCACGGCTTGATGCGGCAAATGGAAGCTTTTTAAGTGGCGGTGGCATGAGCATGCAGGAGCTATCAAAGCTTGCCATTGAGCTTGAAAGCATCCTCAAAGAAATGCGTCAAGTGGAGCGTGAATTTGGAGCGAAACGTGAAGAGGTCGAGGATCAATTCAAAGATGAAAGCGAAGAGCTTAGCAAAGTTCTAGGCTATATGGCCACGCTCCAATCGGTCTCGGCCCCAGATTATTTTTTACATCCTGAAGGCCCCATCGGCTCTATACATGCCAATATTTTGGTTGAAGCTGTGCTTCCACAACTGGAAGGAAGGCTCAATGATATCGCCAAAGATTTACGCTTTTGGCGGGATATTCATAGTAAACAAAATCGCCTAAGTGATTCAGCGGTCGAAGCTGTTGGTGCGATAAATATTGTCCGCAAAGAACTTGTTGAAATGGATCGAAATGATGCGCCGAAACGTGTGGTTCAGGAACCCGCGGTGCTTGATGCATTATTTGCAGTTTCCGACAATCTATCTGATTTTGTCCGTGGCATGGAAACTCTCCCCGTTGGTGGAGATCCTGCGCCAAGTTTTGACATTAATGCGCATAAAGGTGAATTGTCATGGCCCGCAGAAGGCGAGCGAACGGAGCATCGTCAGGGTATTGTGATTAAAACGTCTCAATCTGTGATTTCCACGCCTATTTCTGGTACCGTTCGATTTGCCAAGGATTTTCTTGATTATGGCAATCTGCTGATTATAGAAGTGAGCAAAGGCTATCTGATTGTGCTTTCGGGTTTCGATGAATTGCTTGCGAAAGAGGGTGATATATTGGAAACTGGCGATATTTTGGGCTTTTTTGCGATTGAAAAGGCAGAAACTTCTGAAAATTCATTGGTTAATGAGAAAAATGAACTATATGTAGAGATAAGAGAAAACGGTGCGCCTGTGGATGTAACAGAATATTTCGTCAGCGACGCTCAGTAACAAACGAGGATTTTTGATGAAGAATATGATTTTTGGAGCTTCGCTCTGCGTATTAATGAGCACGGCGACAATAGCCCAAGAGGCCACAACGAATTCATATGCAGAGCTTGAACGCTTTGGTGCAATTGTAGACCAAATTCAGCAAGACTATGTCGAAGAAGTGGACATGAAGGAATTGATGGATGCTGCTATTAATGGCATGTTGTCGTCACTTGATCCCCATAGTTCCTATCTTGGTGAAGAAGCTTTTAGCGATATACAAGAAAACACGGCTGGCGAATTTGGTGGGCTTGGTATTGAGGTCACACAAGAAGACGGTTTTGTAAAAGTTGTCGCTCCTATTGATGATACACCTGCGGCTCAAGCTGGCCTGCAAACGGGTGATTTTATTACCCATGTGGATGGTGAAAGCCTGCAAGGTCTAACACTCGATCAAGCGGTTGGAAAACTGCGCGGTCCTTTGGGGACGTCCATAAAAATCACAATCGTTCGCCCCGAAACGGGTGAGCCATTTGACGTGGATATTACACGCGATGTTGTGAAGGTTAAATCTTCAAAAGTTCGTCTTGAAGGTAATATCGCTGTTATCCGTATGTCGCAATTTAATGAGCAAAGCTATCCAAATATGGTGGAAGGGCTTGATGATGTTTATGATGAAATTGGTGGAGAAGATAACATCGAGGGTTATGTGTTGGACCTGCGCAACAACCCAGGCGGTTTGTTAACGACAGCGATTGAAGTGTCTGATGCATTTTTGGATGCAGGTGAAATCGTTTCTACGCGTGGGCGCCATGAAACAGATTCTGGGCGCGCTAATGCCACAAAGGGCGATCTTGCAAATGGAAAGCCCGTTGTGGTGCTGATAAATGGTGGGTCGGCCTCCGCTTCTGAAATTGTGGCGGGTGCTTTAAAAGATCATCACCGCGCGGTGATTGTCGGCACGCCAAGTTTTGGTAAAGGTTCGGTGCAAACGATTATTCCTGTCGCCGAAAGAGCCGCGATTAAAATGACCACGGCAAGATATTATACCCCATCGGGGCGCTCTATTCAGAATTTTGGAGTTGAGCCAGATATTTATGTCGAAGCACTGCCGCGTGTCATTGAAACAGAAGAACCCAAATCTGAAGCATTTCAAAATGTTCAAGAAGGTGATCTGCGTGGTGCGATTAGCAATGATAGCTTAACAGAAGAAGAAATCAAAATGCTTGAAGCAGAACGTTTGGCGCAACAAGAAACCGCCAAACTGCGCGAAACAGATTTGCAGCTTTCTTATGCGCTTGATGTGATCCATGGTATTTCAGTTCTTGATGGCGACGAATGATCAACGCGCTGCCTTATCGCCCATGTGCGGGTCTTTGTATCGTTAATGATGAGGGCTTGTTGTTTACAGGCAAACGTCTTGATTTTAAATCGGATGCTTGGCAGATGCCTCAAGGTGGGATTGATGCGGGTGAGCGCGCACAAGAGGCCGCGCTGCGTGAATTGACCGAAGAAACTGGCATCGCTCCAAATCGTGTGGAGATATTAGCACAAACACGCGACTGGCTGCCATATGAATTGCCTTTGGAACTCGTGGGAAAGTTATGGGGTGGAGCCTACCGAGGTCAGCGTCAAAAATGGTTTTGTGTGAAATTTTTGGGCAGCGATGATGAGATCAATATCGTTCAAGATCACCAAGAGTTCTCAGAATGGAAATGGATGAATGCGAAAGATGCACTTGAATCAATTGTTCCCTTTAAGCGTGAGATCTATGCACAAGTATTTGATGAATTTTCAGCATTTTTAAAATGAAGCGGCGCTGGTTTTTAATTGGTGGGATGTTCGGTTTTGGGTTGCTTTGGAACTATAAGTTTAACCGGATTGTTATCCATCATAGCGCTGCTGATCATGGTGACTTGGCACTTTTGCGTCGTGTTCATGCGGAGCGACAAAAGAAAGATCCGATCCCATTTGCGAGTTATCACTTTGTGATTGGCAATGGTCGCGGCATGAAAGACGGCGAAGTTCAGTCGACAAGAAGATGGACAACGCGTCTTTGGGGCGCGCATCTTTCAGCTAAAAATCCTGTGATGAATTTGCGTAGCATTGGCATTTGTCTGATTGGTAATTTTGAAAACTATCCACCCACGATCGCACAGCTGGATAGTCTTACAGATTTGGTGCGTAAGTTACGTAGTCGGCGTTTTATTTCGTTAGAAAATATTACGGGACATGGTCAGACTTTTGGTCAATCAACGGTATGCCCTGGTCGTCAATTTGACGTTGAGGCTTGGAAAAAACGTTTAACATAAACTCAGCATATTTTTGCTGCTTTATGTTTTCGCCTTGATATTCGATCTTGCCCATGAAATTTTATGGATATGAGAACATTACTTATCGGATTGCTTTTGAGCGGAATTGCAAATTATGCATTTGCCTTAAGCTGTATGGAGCCGCTTCAGGGATTGAAGAATAGTCTTGAACGACATCCAGATTTGCCTGCGCTTTCAGGTAGTTTTGAAGCCGTATCCATTGGTAAATTTGGTAAGGATGCTCAAAATTTTCAGATGTGGGATCCGAATGATCCTTCTTCGTCTCAAGATAGCGATACCGATATATCGGTGTTTTTGTTTTCAGGAGAAGTGCATAAGGGCGGTCAAATAGAGATTTTTCACGACCTACCCATAACAATAAAACGTTTATGTCATGGAGCTTGGGGTTGCGGAGTTTTGCCGCAATCAGAAACGCGCTTCATCACCTTAGGTGAGGAAGAAAACGGAGAATATTCGGTGATTGTGTCTATGTGCCCAACAATGATTGAAGATACGAAGGAAGCGCGTGAACTTATCGGCTTGCAGCCGAACTCAAAATAATGCCTCGAAATTAAAACTTGAGTGCTGACGCTTCAATGATCGGAAAAAATAGCCCCTGTGAACAAATTCCAAACATATCACCTTGGGTTTCACCCAAATCAACCAAGCGGTAGAAGCTTTTGCGATCAATGATTGCCCATAGATTTCGCCGTACCCTTATATAGGGTGCGGGCTGACCGTCATTTTCAATAATCACTTCGATTGGATGATCAGATCCTGCGAGCATAGTGTCGCCTGTGAGCGTGGTAAAATGTAGATTACCGTCGATATGATCGAAGTCATTCGCTAGAAATGGCACATCATCAACGTTAATTTTGACCTTCTCAACAGGGGTGACGAGAAAATAGGCATCATCTTCTCGCCAAAGAATTGTTGAGAAGAGGCGCACCAATTCTGGGCGACCAATTGGTGTGCCCATATAGAACCAAGATCCATCACGTTTGATATGAATATCAATTTCACCACAATAAGGCGGGTTCCATTTTTCAACAGGCGGTAAGCCACTTGATTTGCGCACATCTTTTAGGCCTTTAAGAGGATCTTGCATTATTTTGCGGTTTCTTCTTGTCGAGTGAAACGGGGTAAAAGAAAATTTTCAATGCGCTTGATGGCTGTTTTGCGGAAACGGTAACGATACCACGGCTCATTACGGTGAAGTCTGCCAAATCTGCCGAATGTCATCCGCCAATAACCTTTGCGACGAAATGTTAAACGCGCGCCATGTGTTGTGGGAAGCATACGCAGCTGTATGGGGATTATGTCGCCAGCTGTAGTAACTGGTTCGATTCTTGATAATTCAAGTGTTAAATCGCGCAGCTTGAGGGCGGCCATTTTTGTGCTACGAATTTTTTTAAGCGGTGTTATGCTTTCACGGTAGGCACCAGCATCGGAACCTCTGCGAAGATCACGCATCAGACCTTTGATTTGACGCGGTCGAATGAGACCTAAGTGAAAAAATGCGACCAAACGCTTTTCTTGATCCGAATGGAATTGATCCAGATTTTGTACGCGATCTTCAGGCGCATGCCGTTTTAAGAAATAATGCGTGCTTGCCCCAAGATTATAAAGTGATTTGGGTACACGATTGGATGCGCGTCCGCGACTTTCGGCATAGTTGTGAATGATTTCGGCCTTGGGTATGATGGCTGTTTTATAGCCTTCATTTTGAAGCCGTAAGTTTATATCGGCATCTTCTAGAAAATAGAAGAAGGACTCATCAAAGCCACCGATTTTATGAAGTGTGGACTTGCGATATGCGCAATTTGTACCAACGGCCTTATAAAAATAATCAGGATGTGGTGAGAGGATCTGATTTGCACTCAATGCAGCTATGTCCAGATGAAAATCTTGACCATATTTATTAAAAGCTACACCTTTCCATTGAAAACTAACGCCGTTTCTGCCGCGACAAAAACCTGCGGCTGCCGCGACCTGTTTATCTTGATAAAATGGCTTACATATCCGCTCAAGCCAGAACGGGTCGGGCAGGGCATCATCGTCACAAAATGCAACGATTTGAGCTCTTGCAGCTTCTATGCCTATATTACGCGCACGGGATATATTGGTCTCATTAAATTGTATAAATTTAACGGGTGGTTTTAGAAATTTACTGACCAGTGGCGGCGCATCGGCAACCACAATTATTTCGAAATTCGTTACAGATTGATAAACAAGTGATGCGATGACGCGCTCAAGCTCTTTTGGACGTTTTTGCGATACAATTATGAGGCTGACCGCGCAAGGTTTCATTTGAGTTCTATATTTGCACTTGTAACCAAAAAGAACGGATTACGGAAATCTGCTTTTCCATAAAGTAGAGGTTCTTGTGTCGTGAAATCCAAGACTTGACCACCCGCTGCACGCGTGAGAGCATCTGCTGCGGCTGTGTCCCATTCCATTGTTGGCCCAAGGCGCGGATAAAAATCGGCTTCACCAGCAGCAACTAGGCAAAATTTCATTGAAGATCCTGCGGAGTTGAATTCAGCGACATCGTATTTTGCAATATATGCGTCTGTGGCTGCATCGCGATGCGATTTTGACGCGACAATTTTGAGAGCTGTGTTGTCAGATTTACGGACGCGTATTTCTTTTTGGTTTCCAATCGTATCTTTGTCAAATGGGGCAGTTTCCTCAAAGGCCTTGCCATCAATCGTATAAAATAATCGCTCTTTGGCTGGGGCGTAAACCATTCCGAAAACCGGAATACCATTTTCAACAAATCCGATGTTGACAGTAAAATCCCCACGTTTTTGAACGAATTCTTTGGTGCCATCGAGTGGGTCAATGATAAAGAAACGGGAAGCTTTAATGGAGTGGCTCTCTGATTTTTCTTCTGTAATGATGACTTCGTTTGGAAATAAATCACGCAGAGCTGCATAAATGATTTTATCAGCTGCTAAATCGGCAGCTGTTACGGGAGAGTTGTCACTTTTAGCTTCAACGCCCATATCTGCACTTTTGTAGATATCCATGATGGCATCGCCTGCTTCAAGAATTGCGAGCCTTAGTCGAAAGAAATTTTCTGAGTTAAACATGAATTCTCCAAATGATTATTTTTAAAGCGATTGGTAGTTTGTAAACTTCTATGCTATTAAATGTATTGTGTAAGGTCAATCTTTGAGGATCAATTTGATATATAAAACAACAGTTACATTTCAAAAGCTATTTCACTATGCCGTGGGCATGGTGCGCCAAGAATCGGGTTCGACTTCTATGGGGTTTTTGAAAGCTATTTTTGAGACATTGTTTATGTTTTTTTCAATGATGTTGATTATGTTGTTAATTAGAGGGTTTGGCGTTCAAATTCGAGGTGAGTTCGGTTTTTATATATTATCGGGTGTATCCTTATTCTTAATGCATAATAAAGTGATCGGGGCACTTCTTGATAAAAAAGGCAATGATCCTATGCTTGCAATATTATCAATCTCACGAGGAATGATGATTGTTGGCTCGATTATCCATGTTGTATATATGCAGTTTATTATCACTGCTTTATTATTTATGGCGCTGGTAATTTACTATGGAAATATTCCTGTATTTAATTGGAATATGTTGATTTTTTGCTACTTGATAAACATCCTATGGTCAGTGTCATTAGGATCATTATTCCTTGCTCTATCACCGTTAAGTGAATACGTTATAACAAAGATTTCAATGGTTTATCGCAGGGTCGGAATGGTTACCAGTGGAAAAATGATCCCTGGTAATCTTTTAGGATTAATGGGGAAGTTTAAAGGTCTGTTTTTAATTAACCCTTTGTTTCACTTGATAGATCAAACACGCGGTGCATTATTTCAACATTACGTACCATTTGTTTCAAATATCTATTACCCGATCCAAATGAGCGCAGCTGTTTTTATTGTATCTTCAATAATCTATTTTTCTTTAAAAAATAGATAGCATTTATGAACATCTATTGTATTAATGAAAATATCTTGGCAAGAAACGATAACAAATTTTGGAGCATATTATGAAGGTACTTGGACATCGTTTTTGTTATGTAGGTGAAAAGCCATTCGCGATTGATTTCTCAAAAACACTGGCCGCTCTTGGTATGGATATTGGGCAGGTGTTTTCACAAAATATGCTTGAAGCTAAAGAGCTACAAGATGATGATTTTTCAGGTGCAATATTTAAAGTTGACGATGTGAGCTGGGTTGAGATTTGGGCTGAAATGCCTGGTGTGCCTAAAGGCATTATGCTTCAACTCATTGTCGATGATGCAGATGCGTTCGCCGAGAATGCAAAAAATAACGGGCTTAAACCAGAAGGCCCAGTTGAAGCGCATGGCGAGAAAATTTATTATCTTGTACCAGCTTCAGGCCTGCCGATTAGTTTTCAGTCAAATGTGAAGTAGAGATATTACTTCACAAAAACTAAACTTACCCATTCTCCAATTTCACGTTTATTCACAAGATGAAAACCGTTGGATGTGTAGGTGCTTATAACGCCTGCGCCTTGAGTTAGCAAAATTCCTGATAAGATCACATTGCCACCAATGGATGTCATTTTATACATTTCAGGTGCCAATCGGCGCAGAGGACGCGCCAATATATTGGCATAGATCAAATCAAATGGTGCGTTTTGACGATAGAGTGCATGATTGAAACCCATGGCTTGAACAACACGGATATGCTTCGTTTTGTTGACAGCAAAATTGGCTTTTGATGTGGCAACGGAAATCGATTCCATATCAGATGCTATTATATGGGCATCAGGAAAGCGCCGCGCAGCTGCCATAGCGAGAATTCCAGTGCCTGTACCGATATCAGCAATTCGGCTTGGGCGTGCACCTGAAACGAAAAGCTCATTTGTTAGCTCAAGACAGCCAAGTGTCGTTCCGTGATGCCCTGTTCCAAATGCCATTGCTGCTTCAATTTCAAGACCAATATCCGAAGGGCCAACGGCGTTTTTTTCATGTGCACCATAGACAAGGAAACGCCCTGCGCGCACGGGTGTGAGTTCTCGCTTCACTTGGGCAACCCAATCTGTATCATCAAGTTTTGAAATCACAAAATTCTTTTGCCCGTTTATGGTGGCTAAGATTGTGAGGCCAATTTCGTCGGGCTGTTCATCAAAATATGCTGCAACTTCAAACAAGCCTGAATCATCTTCAATCTCAAGACATGCAATACCAATGGGGGCTGGGTTCAGATTTTCGACCGCCGCGGCCAATGTTTCAGCTGAGGGTTGATCAGCTATGATTGTGATTGCTGTCCAAGTTGTCATGAGTGCTTCCTTTCAACGGTCACTTCGCCACGCGCGATTTTAGCTATATAATTCCAGCCGATATATGCGGCCAATATTCCAGTGAGTATGCCCACAACAACTTGCGCATAGACAACGCCAACATCACCCATCATGCCCGCCATAAACAAAACGATAGGATAGGTGAGGAGTACATCACGGAACCAATTAATGCCTGTGGAGTATATCGGGCGACCAAGTGTGTTGAAGGCCGCATTGGACACGAAGATGGCCGATACAAATACAAAATGCCAAGCCGTCCAGATAAAGGCATCGGGAATGCGTGATGCTTGCTCTGAGAGCGAGAAAATATCAGCGACAAAGGGGCGCAATATAATCAGCAATATCCATGTGGCAAGTGAATATATCGCACCAAATCCGATTGCTTTGAGATAGGTTTCACGCACACGGTCTAGCTTTCCCGCACCATAATTTTGGCCGATAATGCCTCCAATTGCACCAGAGAGCGCAAAGACACCACCAAAAGCAAGCAACATAAGGCGGAAATTGACGGCAAAACCCGCCAGCGCTTCTTCACCGAACTTTGCGATTTGTCTGGTGAGGATAATATTGCCAACTGGGCTGGATGCTTGGGTCAATATTGCGGGGATGGCAATCGCGAAAAAGGGAGCGACAAAGCCGTTCAGTTTAATATCACCTATGGGTGCGAGCAAATTATGCTTAATAATTAATAGAGATAGGCCGTATAAAGTCATCCCCAGACGCGCAATCACAATTGCGATGGCTGCACCAATAACACTCCAATCGAAATAGATAATCAATAACGGATCGAGTATCATGGCAATCGCACCACCAAGAAGTGTCACATACATGGAATGCATAGCAAAACCATGGGCGCGCAAAACGGCGCTTGCTGTCATGGCAATTGTGAAGAATGGGATTGATGGAAGTACAATATATAAAAACCTGCGGGCATAATCGAGCACTGCTTGACTTTCATCTGCTCCGACATAGTTGATAAGCGGATTGAGGAAAATCAAAACCAAGGCCGCAATAGCGAATAAGGCGCTAGAAGATAGGATTAAGGAGGCTGTGGCATGTTGGCGGGCTGTCTCAGTTTCTCCGCGCCCAACAGCCCGAGAAACAAGTGCGACAGCAGGGATCATGAAAGCAATAGAAAAAGAGATTGTCAGAAACATAATTGCACCAGCAATCGCGATCGAAGCTGTGATCGCACTATCAGCCAGCTTGGAAAGCCAAAAGAGCGACAGGAAATCGATGAAAAATGTGAATGTAAGACCAAGCGCCGAAGTCATCGTCATGATGACGATATGGCGCATGATTGACCCCTCCACGAAACGTGCTGTTGATTGCATATATGATCCTATAGTTTCACCAGATGTTTAGACCGTTTTGATGGGGAGGTCACGCGTTTTCTGTGTGATAGAGATCAAAGCTATATTGCAGATAGGAAAGCTGAAACCAGCATGGCCATAAGAGCGAAGCTGGATATCAAATAGGCGATAAACCGATGCATGACGCGATTATAAGTGCATTGGATTAACGAGTGTATCGCGCGCATCCCTACATAGGAATATCCCATGATTACGTCAAAATTATTGGCTCCTAATGTTGTTATCATCAGTATCGAGATAACATAGAATACGATAGGGGCTTCAAATAGATTTTTAAAATTATTCGCTATGTTTTGAGCCTGTTCAGGAGGGCCAAGCGCGTTGAGTTTCTCAAATGAGGATGCTTTTTCTACATCGATTTTGGATCGAACGAACCAAGGAATCCTTGTTGCATAGAGCGCAACCCAAACAATCATTGTTAAACTGAGCATCAATAATACGGGTATTGTGAGGTTCATGGGGGATTCTTTCTTTTCAATTGAATTCTATGAGGAATTTAATCATCAATATCTTGTAAGTTCCCAAAACTCCAGAGGCGTGAGTGTTCGCGATTTTTATCCATTTTGGACATTTCTCTGTCCACTCGAGAGAATATTGTATTTCCGTCTTTTATTTCAGCTAACAAAATGAGAATAAGAATGCCCGCTGGAGTTTTATTGTTGGCAATTTGGATGAGAAGAATATTTATAATGCTTGCACCATTATCGCGCCCGAGATTATAAAAGCCTATTTTATTAATATCGAGATGTATGCTTTTTTCAGGGATAGAAAAACCCAGTTGTTCACTTTTTAAAGCGTTATATTTGCGTTCGGTCTCATAATTGCGGATTAATGTCCCATATGTGTATCCTGCGGTTGCCAAATTACGCTCTGCATCTGTTCGGCCATATTCGGAGATTGTACGTAAGCAAGCTAAGATCCAACGGGGAGATATTTTCTTTTGTATCCTTCCCATTTCTTCATCAATTATCCGAAAAAACAATGCAATTGCATGATCATTATGAATTGTATTGCGTCTGATATATGAAATTGTGAGGGCTAAAAGCGCATGAATTTCAGACATCCCGGCAAACTCATTCTTTAGTTTCCCGTAATGTGAAATGATATCATTTTTCTTGTAAGAATTATTTTTTTCTACGGGCAATAGTTTGCGAGATATTTTTCGTAGATTAACATCAATAGGCGGAAGAATATTATCTATATTTTTGTCGATAACCCTTTTGTTAGAAAGCTGAAAATCAGGGTTATCTTGAAAATCTGCAATGAGCCTTGCAAGCTTTTCGTCTCGAGTCAATCTTGGTTTCATATCCATCTATAGAATGCCTATGTATAGTTTACGTATATTTTGTTACTTAACATTACAATTCAGTAGGGCTTCCAGTCAAGAAAACCAAGAGCGTCAATGATCGCAGATTTTAGTCTTCAACTGAAATACAAAAAAGGGCGCCATAGGCACCCTTTTAAATTTATTGTTTTCGGCGAAATTAGTTTTTCGCGTAAAACTCAACCACGAGGTTTGGTTCCATTTGAACTGGGTATGGAACGTCTGAAAGCGATGGTGTGCGGATGAATGTCGCTGACATTTTTGAGTGATCGCACTCAAGGTAATCAGGTACATCACGCTCAGCCAATTGAACGGCTTCAAGTAATACAGCAAGTTGTTTTGACTTTTCGCGCACTTCAATAACGTCGCCTTCTTTAACGCGGTAAGAAGGAATGTTGACTTTTTTGCCGTTTACAGTCACGTGACCGTGGTTAACGAACTGGCGCGCAGCAAATACTGTTGCCACAAATTTAGCACGGTAAACAACCGCATCCAAACGCTGCTCAAGTAGACCCACAAGCAATTCACCCGTATCACCACGACGACGCTCAGCTTCAGCATAAATGCGGCGGAATTGCTTTTCCGTCAAATCGCCATAGTAACCTTTGAGTTTTTGCTTAGCGCGAAGTTGCAAACCGAAATCTGAAAGTTTGTTCTTGCGGCGCTGACCGTGCTGGCCTGGGCCATATTCGCGACGGTTAACTGGTGACTTTGGACGTCCCCAGATGTTTTCGCCCATACGGCGGTCAATTTTATGTTTGGCAGAGGTTCTTTTTGTCATCTCTGATCTCCTTCGATTGATTTAATGAAGGGCGTTGTCCTTTGGCCGAAGCCCGACAGGGTTCCTCTTGCGAGGGCCACCAACACCAGTGCGCGCGTGATATGGGAGGCGTGAAGAAGAGTCAAGCGCAATGTAGCTTGTATGGGCGTAAAAAGTTAACTAGCATCATCGTTTAAAGGATTTTTTCATTATGAATACAAATATCAATGCTACTCGTCAAAACCAAATTTACATTGTGAGCAACCTCTTTCTGGGAGCGGTAGGATTCTTTATGGTATGGGTATATCTCGCGTTATCAATTGAAGAACGTTTTGATTTGAGCAAGCCCGCAATTGGTGCTGTTGTTGGTTCTATCGTGCTGTTTACTTCAAGTCTCTCATGGTTTGGTGGCATGATTGGCGATCGTTTTGGGCAGGTAAAAATGTTGCGTTTTGGTATATTATTATATGTTCCTGTGGTGCTAACGATGGCCATAACGAAGTCACTATTCATGATTATGCTTATGATTTCTGCAATGGGGCTTATTCGCGCGATGACAACACCGTCGATGAAAGCATTATGTTTGATGGCCGATGATGGTTCTGGGCGCATGTTCAGGTTTCATTATTTATGCATCGCAGCTTCATTTGCAACTGTGGGTACAATTGCAATGTTATGGAAACCAGAGCATCATACGGACTTGTTTTATTTGGCTGCGGTTATCATGGGGTTGACCTCTGCTTTAACTTTTATACTTCCACAAACATTTATCTATGAACAAGATGATAGAGAGGTTGATTATAAGCATCAACAGCCACTTCCTATATTCTCAATCGCATTGATCATTGGTTTTGGTGGATCAATTTTAATCTTGATGTCACAATTTGAAACCAACTTTCCGCTTCATCTTGTCGATGTGTTTGGTAAAGTACGGGGGGTAGAAATTTATAGTATTAAGATCATTCTCGGATCAATTTTTGGATTTGGTTTTGCCGTTATTTATGATCAAATTACAGTTAAGTGGCCAAGCCTCAAATCAGGTGCGATTGTGATCTATGGTATATTTGCAATAACGCTTGGAGCTGCTTTTATGTATAAAGGTTCAGCTGCTGGATGGGTTTATTTTGGCGTAGCATTATTTATTTCGGCAGAAGTTATGCTGTTTCCAATGATGGATAGCTTGGCATCGCGGTTTATGAATGGCAAAAATCGCGGGCGTTTTATGGGACTTTTGGAAATACGACAATTGGCTCTTTTCGCAGGCCCCGTCATTGGTGGTCTTTTGCTTGAAATTTCACCGATTGCGTTAATCATTTTTCATTTTTTTGCCATTATGTTCTTGGGTATGTGTTATCTATTTTTATCAAGGATCGAATGAACGAAGTTAAAAAAATTATTGTGCATATGGGTTTTCATAAAACAGGCACATCTAGTTTACAGTCCTATTTAAGGCGCTACAAAAATGAGCTGAAGCCTTATGCTGACATCTATTTACATGAAGATTTTGGGCACCTTGGTGAAACTGGCAGGGCATATGCACGCTTTACCACGATTGTAAGGCGGCTCTTATTTCGAAGGTCATTGCGCAATTTTCTCGCTTCAATTCCAAATGCGGAAACCCTCGTGATGTCACGAGAAACTTTTTGTGGAATTATGCCTGGGCATCGCAGATTTGAGTGTTTTGGCATATATCGCGTGAACCCTGTGGCCAAAATATTGGCGCGTGAAATGGTGCATGGACTAAGAAATCGGTTTGGCTATGAGCCAGAAATCATTTTGCTCTATACAACGCGTGATCGAGATGAATGGATACAATCGGCATGGGGACATGTGGTGCGTTCTATAAGGATGACATTGAACAAGGATCAATTCGCAGCCAAGTTAAAAAACGTGAAGAGCTTAGAAAAAGAGGTCAAAAAAATCCAAGAATATGTGAACGGAGCGGTAGTTATATCGGCTTCTCTTGGTGAACTTAAAAAACACCCGTTAGGGCCTGCAAATGCGGTTGTGAGTTTGCTAGATTTACCCTCCAACTGGGCAGAAAAATACCCTATGAAAACGGTCAATAATGTCGGTTATACATCTGAATTACAGCAGCGATTTTTGGAAATGAATCGCAATATAAAAGACAAAAAGATATTGGTGAGCGAGAAGGCAAGGCTGGTAAATGAGACACGGGCCGAGCGTGGTTTTAAGCCAAAATTTTAATTGAACATTGAGAATGGAAAACACTGTTTTTTGATACTAAATGCTATCAAAATGGTGCACTAACTATGCCATAAAAATTAAAGGCTTTTGTTGCGAAATATTCAATGATCTATTAGACTGGTCTGTGAGCAATGAAAGGCAAATTGATGCTGAGGATTTTTTTTACATTAGCCATATTAGGCGCTTCGAGTATTGCCGAGGCTCATGAGGAAAAGCCGATTGGAGCTGCTGTATCTGAACTGCCAATATTTGATGCACATATTCACTATAAGGAACCAGCTTGGCCACATTATTCAGAGCAAGATGTCATTGCCTTAATGGATAAATCTGGTGTCGCGATGGGGCTTGTTTCATCAACCCCTGATGAAGGAACGATACGGCTATGGAAATATGCACCCAAGCGTATTGTGCCTGAACTTCGCCCATATCATGGGGAAGTGAGCTCGTCGAATTGGACAAAATCGGAAAATATATTTGGTTATCTTGAGAAACGTTTAAATCAATATCCGCATGAAGGAATTGGCGAATTTCATATTCATAATCTCGATAAACGCGATGAAGATTTATTTCGTAATATCATTGCAACGGCAAAGGAACGAGATATTTATCTACATGTACATTCGGGAAGTGAACCAATTCGCTGGCTTTATGAGCTTGACCCAGACGTTAAAATCATTTGGGCACATGCGGGACTTGGAGAACCCGCTTCTGAGGTTTATACGCTGATGTCTGATTTTCCAGAACTTCTCGCCGACACATCATTACGGGAATTTGAAATTCTTAAAATCGGTGATGGCATTGATCCCGAATGGGAGAAAATCGTTTTTGATTTTCAAGATCGTTTGATGGTTGGGAGCGATACATGGGTGAATGGTCGTTGGGATGTCTATGGAAGCATTATGGATAGTAATCGGCTTTGGCTATCATATTTCCCACGCGAGGTTGCCGAGAAAATCGCTTATAAAAATGCAGAGCGCGTTTTCTCTCGAGAAATTTCTATGGAGCTGATTGGTCAGAAATAGTTTTAGATTTTAAAATTTCCGTTTTTGACTTTTGCCTTTCACAACGCGTGTGCCAGCGCGGCCAGCCTGTGAACGCGCTTCAGTCATTTTTTTAACTTCGGTACTTGGTTCAATAAGCCCAGAGATTTGATCGCCTGCCAAAAGCATATCAGCTTCTTCAAGGCGCCCGACTTCATCTCGCAATCGAGCCGCTTCTTCAAATTCAAGATTTTCAGCCGCTTCATGCATTTGTTTGCGGAGGCTCTCGATATGTTTGGCCAAATTTGCCCCAACCATGGGCGCAAAATCAAGCGATGCCGTCACACGCGATTCATCGGTATCCGCGCCATAAACGCCCGCCATGACATCTTGGATATTCTTCTTAATGGTCATCGGTGTAATGCCATTGGCCTCATTGTGAGCCTGCTGTTTCTCGCGTCTGCGATTTGTCTCACCAATGGCGCGTTCCATAGAACCTGTCACTTTATCAGCATACATAATCACGCGCCCCTCAACATTCCGAGCGGCGCGGCCAATGGTTTGGATAAGGGATGTTTCTGAACGCAAAAAACCTTCCTTGTCAGCGTCCAAAATCGCCACAAGCGCACATTCAGGAATGTCCAAACCCTCACGCAAAAGATTGATCCCGATCAAGACATCGAAGACACCCACACGCAGATCGCGCAGGATTTCTATGCGCTCAACAGTGTCAATTTCGGAGTGAAGATACCGCACACGAATTCCATTTTCATGGAGATAATCGGTCAAGTCCTCTGCCATGCGTTTGGTCAGTGTCGTGACAAGAACACGGTGGCCGTCGGATACAACTTTGCGGATTTCGTGCATGACATCATCAACTTGTTCATCAACGGGTCGAATTTCAATCGGTGGATCAAGAAGCCCTGTAGGACGAATGACTTGCTCGGTAAACACGCCGCCTGTGCGCTCTAATTCCCAAGGGCCAGGCGTTGCCGAAACGAAAACTGATTGAGGGCGCATCGCATCCCATTCTTCAAATTTGAGCGGGCGGTTATCAATGCAAGATGGCAAACGAAAGCCATGCTCGGCAAGGGTTGCTTTGCGTCGATAGTCACCGCGATACATCCCGCCGATTTGCGAAACACTCACATGACTCTCATCAACAAACACAAGCGCATTATCGGGAATATATTCAAATAATGTGGGCGGCGGTTCCCCTGGAGCGCGGCCAGTCAAGAAGCGCGAGTAATTTTCAACACCTGCGCAAACGCCTGTGGCCTCAAGCATCTCAAGGTCAAATTTCGTCCGCTGTTCTAGACGTTGATATTCCAGCAGTTTGTTTTCTTTTTCGAGCTGCTCAAGGCGCCAGTCAAGCTCATGTTTGATGGCCTTGATGGCTTGCTGCATGGTTGGGCGCGGGGTGACGTGGTGTGAGTTGGCATAAACGCGCACCTTCTCAAGGCTTGCATATTTTTCTCCCGTGAGAGGATCAACCTCACTAATGCTTTCAAGTTCATCGCCAAAAAATGATAGCCGCCAAGCGCGATTGTCAAGGTGAGCAGGCCATAATTCGAGGATATCACCGCGCACGCGAAACGAGCCGCGGGTAAAGGCGGTGTCATTGCGTTTATATTGCTGAGCCACAAAATCGGCCATAACTTTGCGCTGATCATAGCTTTCTCCCGCGACAAAATCTTGGGTCATCGCCTCATATGTCTCAACCGAACCAATGCCGTAAATGCACGAAACAGAGGCGACAATGATCACATCATCACGTTCCAAAAGCGCGCGTGTGGCGGCATGGCGCATGCGATCGATCGCTTCGTTGATTTGGCTCTCTTTTTCGATGTAAGTGTCGGAGCGCGCGACATAGGCTTCGGGTTGATAATAGTCATAATAAGACACGAAATATTCAACGGCATTATTGGGAAAGAACGACTTGAATTCTGAATAGAGTTGAGCGGCCAGTGTTTTATTATGCGCCATAATGATGGCAGGACGCTGTGTCCGCTCGATGATTTTTGCCATTGTGAAAGTTTTGCCTGTGCCAGTGGCACCAAGAAGAACCTGATCGCGCTCGCCTGCGTCAATTGCGGTGACAAGCTCGTCGATGGCGGTCGGTTGATCGCCTGCAGGATCGAATTCTGAGGCCAATTCAAAACGTATACCACCTTCAATTTTCTCGCGTGCATCCGTGCGCATCTGGGCGTTTCCTTTTTGTTCTTTGTGGCGCAAAATTGAGTTATTTGCAAGAAGATTTACATGATGATAAGCCGTTCTTTATAGCTAGGTTTAGAGGGGATATGGAAGAGAAAACATCAAAATCGGATATTCTAGCTGGAGTTGTTTACTTAGCTTTTAGCTTGGGAATCCTATACTGGTTTAGTGGCCGTATTTCATTCGGGCGCGGGCCGGTTTTATTGGTTTTTTTTGGACATATCTTTTGCACCTTGTTCAAAGATGAAACGCTTCAAGCTTTGCTGTTAAATTGGAGCGGTCCATTATGGGCAAAGCGTATTTATGCAGCATTTCAGTGTGCGCCTATTGCATGGGCTTGGGTTTTGGTATTTTTTGTGGATGAAAGCATTTCTGATCGGTTGTATCTCATATGTGTTTTGTTCTTTTTTCTTGTGCTAGTTCTCTATTATCTCATTTTTGTTTTAAATGATTTTCTAATGACAAAGGATTTTGACCCTGATGCTGGGAAGCTTTATCCACGGATATCGGTGGCAGCGATTATTTCATTTTGGATCGCGCTCATTATGGCAGTGATTTTTGAACCCACATGGCTGAATATGATCGATTATATCCTTATTTTGACTGTGATATTATCATTTGCGACGACTTGGTCACCACATGGTAGTTATAGACCGCTTAATTTCAAATGTATTGGGATTGCCATGGTTTTTCTGGCATGGTCGATGGTCAGCTTTGAATTTTCATTTGCTGATATATTTGACCCTGTTGTTGATGTGTTTAAAAGCAACTTTCCAAAAACGTAAGACAACCTATTCATATCTTAAGTTAAATCGGTAAAATCCTGCGCGCATAAATTTATACTTCTACACGAGATAAGCACCAGTTTTTACGTCCATTGTATAATTTGAACCGACTTGGTATCCATAAATGTGCAAAAGGGATCAGTTAAATGGAACTTCATAAAATTTCAGCATTTTCAATCGATGGTCAGGGCGGAAATCCTGCAGGTGTGGCTATATTTGATACTATGCCAGAGGCCGATGACATGCAAAAAATAGCGGCTGATGTTGGGTATTCAGAAACTGTATTTTTGGTGCGACAAGGAAATGATAATGCGTGGAGGGTTCGATATTTTTCTCCCGAAAGCGAGGTTCCATTTTGTGGCCATGCAACGATTGCTCTTGGATATGTTTTGGGACAAAAAATTGGTGAAGGCCATTATGAAATCACCTTGAATGATGCACAAATCTCTGTCGGGGTGCATGAAGTTGACGGGGAGTTGCATATAGCACTTCAGTCACCTCCAACAACCAGTCGAGCGTTAGATAATAACGAACTGAGCGGTGTTTTGGAATTATTCTCGCTAACGAAAGCTGACCTTGCTGATCATTTTCTGGCCTCATATGCCAATGCAGGGGCGGGACATTTTATTCTGCCCTTAAAATCAAGAAAAAAGCTGAACGAAATGACCTATGATTTGCATAAAGGGAAATCTTTTATGGAAAAATATGACATCGTTACAATCATGCAAGTTTTTTCAGAAGATGAGCAAAATTTTCATTCTCGAAATGCATTCGCATCAGGCGGTGTTTGGGAGGACCCTGCAACGGGAGCCGCTTCGGCGGCATTTGCGGGGTTGTTGCGCGATCAAAATTGGCCGCATATGGGGCGTATATACATTACCCAAGGCGAAGATATGGGCATGAAGTCGTTTATTACAGTCGATTTAAACAATGAAATGGGTAGCTCAGTAAGGGTGTCTGGTTCAGCTCGTCAGATTGTTGATTGATCAGAAATCAATTTTCTCTCTTGCTATTATAGCTTAAATTGCTATTTTACGCATGAACAAATGAGACATATGAATATGCGTGCAAAAATTTACACACCTGCTCGAAATGCCATGCAATCTGGCCAAGCCAAAACTGGCGGCTGGGTTTTTGAATATGCTCCGGTTGCGCCAAAAAGAACTGATCCTTTAATGGGCTGGTCTGGTTCAAAAGGTGCAACCAATCAATTGCGCCTGAATTTTGACACGAAAGAAGCCGCGATTGCCTATGCTGAGAGCAAAGGCGTTGAATATGATGTTGTTGAAAGCACATCGCGCGCGCGTAAGCCAATCATCCGCAAGATGGGATATGCTGAAAATTTTGTGCCAGATAGACGGATGCCTTGGACGCATTAAGTGTGCATCGCGTTGTGATTATTAGCTCTTGCCAAGATCGACATCAGACATTATTCAAACACTAAAGGTCCCATAGCTCAACTGGATAGAGCACCTGCCTTCTAAGCAGGGGGTTTCAGGTTCGAGTCCTGATGGGATCACCAACATTTCTCTAACCATTTGATTTTGCCTCTTTATTTGTAAAAAGTTGGACATTATTGATATCAGTTGGAACTTTTTGTTCTTCTTTTGAACTCGTTAATAATTGCTTTTTCCGATATTCTCCCGTGTATCGCTCAATCTCTTTCAATGATTTGTGGCCTGTCCAGGCGCCAATTTCGTGATGTGTCGCTTTGGCGTATACTAACTCAAGGGCTCGTGCCTTGCGTAAGCCGTGGGCGCTACGTTTTCCAATTCCAGCTTCACGGGCGCTTTTTGCAAACCAGCTCGACGCACCTTTGACCGAACGATTGGCGCCATAAGAGGTTGTGACGATGCTGACATGACGCTCATTGATTGAATGTAGTGCTTGTTTAAGCTGATCCAAATCATGCTGAATATTTTCATTGTTATAAGCAAAGTCGGGCAGGGCTACATTGAATGGAATGAATACATCGTCACCAGTTTTGATTTGGGTGAACTCGATCCATCCATCATCTTTGATAGATTGCCAAGTCAACATGCAAACGTCACCTATGCGTGCACCTGTCCACAATAGCAGTTCAAAGGCTGTGCGTTGTGATGTGCCGATTGCCCAATATGCGCGATATCTATCGACCTCATCACGCGTCCAAGGAATGTGGCCACGTGTTTTCTTTGTTTTGATAGTTTCAATTGCATCGGTTGGATCAGTTTCCCAATTGTATTCGTCTTTCCAAAACTTACACATTGCCCGCCAAACCTGCTTGCGAATGCGCGGATTGGATTTTTTACCTTCCTTAATCTGTTTTTTAATTATCGGCGTTGTGAGGTTCTCGATGCTAAAGCGAAATGTTTTATCTTGAATTTCATCCATGATTGGCAAGCGTACACGGCGTGTATTTTCGGATAGTTCGGTTAACCAATGATCTGATTTTTTGTATGCCATAACCGCAATTGCTAAACTCCCAGTTTTGGGAGATTGGCGCGGAACGGTGCCACTCAATTCAGTATATTTAGCAATAAATTTTGGGTGATCTGTTGGTAAGTCTGGCATTGGCTTACCCTTTTGGCCTTTTGGCCGATAATAAAAGCGCGGGTTGCCACTTGGGAAGTGTCCAGACGGGCTCAGATGCTTTAACTTTACGCCTACCATGGTGATTCCTCTTCTTCTCTATCCTCGCTTTTAAGTGCGAGTAGTGATTCTTCGAGCTCTTTAATGATCCAAAGCTTAATGCCGTCTAAGACTGCTGGCTGAGGCACTAGCCTTTTGTCAACAAGTTGATCAAATTTAGCAGGAGATACGCCAACCAAATGCGCCGCTAATTGACGCTGAGCCGCTATTGGCTCCATATTTTTGATTTGCGTTTGAGCTGACATTAAGAAACTCCTCTTGATGCAATGATTCGATCAAATGCGTTCCTAATCGCTAGTGAGCAATTCACTTGAATCATTCCAACAGCGTCCCAAGTGCTTTTTTGGTAGTCCTTATCGACATTGGCAATTATCAATTCGCTAACATTATCTATATCTATCTCAGCTGAAACATGTGAAAACTGTGGCTCAGAACCTTTTGAATAACTAATTCTTCCAAGTGGCTGAACACCAAATGGATCGACACCAAAATGCTCTTGCACCACGCGCCCAAGCCTCGGGCCTCCAAGGAACCCACTGGAGACAATGCCATCGGCGACCGCAATCACCCAATCGTGCTTTATCGCTTTACGTTGAATATATTCTCCACCAAGAAATGCAGAAACTTGCTTATGGGCTTGGAAATGGGAGGTTGCGTTTCTCCAATCAAGTCCGTTTCGTATCTCCCAAGTCCTTGCTGCACTTGCTGGAACCTTCGCAATCTCATGGAAATATTCATCAACTATGAAACATGAAATTTTCAAAGGCAAACCAATCTCACTTAGCACATATGTTATTGCCAATTTAGATACATCATCATCGGTGTATTTTGAGCGATTACCCACCCGCACCTCATCCAACATAAGCCATTTTTTTTCACGTATATGCTGTAAATTTCGAACTGAAATGCTTGTCGCATGAAGCAATTCTTGTCGTGAAAACAGTTCATAATTTACAAAATCATCATTCATACAGGTAAACTACATTATACCCCTAGGGTGCGTCAAGTATTTTATACCCTAAGGGTTCAATAAAATTGATCTTTTGATTGGTTGGATTGATTTAACTTAGCCGCTCCCATACTTAAACTATCTAAGATCGCCGCCCACTCTTGGCAATACATCTCTCTAATTGTTTCGCCAAACTCAACATTGAAGAAGTCCAATTGGGCTAGAAAACCTTCATATGTACTCGCCTTTTTCTGACAAATGTCTCCAACTAATAAATCGCTCCTACTCATTTTAATTTCCAAATCGTCTGTTTCTAAATTAGAGCGTATTTCCAAGTCCAGCGCCTTCCACTCTGATATTAGTGGAATAATTGGATCAATTTTGTTTTCTACGTTTTTCATTGTATTTTCTCCTTGATTAAATTAATAATACTTAAAGTATCATAATGGATTTTACAATGTCAATACTAAAAGTATCAATTGAGCAAGTCAAAGCTGCAAGAGCTTTATTGAATTGGACACAAATCGATCTCGCAAATCACTCTGGAATATCCGAACCGACCATCAAACGTCTCGAAGCCCAAAGCGGCATTCTTGGCGGTCGCCTTGAAACCTCTAAAAAAATCGTTCAAGCTCTAGAAATCGCTGGTGTTGAGTTTATTCCTGAGAATGGCGGCGGTGCTGGGGTAAGACTTAGACAATGACTGAGACATCCAACCAAGGCACTCCTAGTAACAACGAAATATGGACATTTTTTGATGATCTTTGGAAAACGTGGCGTTGGATAGGGCTCTCAACGGCTGGATTTTTTGCGTATTCACAGAGCCAGACTGTTTGGTATTTGGTGGGGGCTGTGTTAGCTGGAGCAGTTGCATTTTATGTGTCGCTTTTATTTTACAGAAAATATACAAAATCTCCATTCATTCAGTTTTTTAATAATATATTCACTTTGGCCTCATTGATTTATTCTGTGCTATCGCTGGGACAAGTATTTTATAGCCTGTATACATGGCTATTACATTTTTTTTGATCCAATGAGTCTACTAAGCAATATAGAAAAAATGCAAAAATAGTCCAACTCCGCTTATACCAACGTGATGTTTTCGGGACTTCCCACACATTTGCCATTATGGATGAGTTAGGACATTGGAAGAACGCCGCGCGAATATAGAGGTAATCCGCCGCGTTCTCTCGAGGTTTACCCACTCACGAGTAACGGGAACGCTTTGCCCTTATGAAATAAGCTGGTGCGTTCTACCAATTCATTTATGCCGCGTGATCACCCTCACCAAAATTGACCATTGTGAGGGCTTTTTGCATGTCTGCGCCACTTATGCCGCCTTCTTTTGCAGCTATCATCGCTTGAACAATTGCATTAAGTGAGCGCGAACGACCGCCGACATCATAAGCTTGAAGTGGTCGAAGCGTATCGATCATCACCTCTTGGCCAATTTTTTCGCTAATTTCTTCACTTATGAGCATGGCGAGTGGTTGCAATGTCCATTGTGCAAGGTGTCGTTGCGCTTCCCTTATCAGAGGCCCAGTCGTTGCTTGAGAGGTCATGCTGGGCAGTAAACCAAAGGCAAAATTGATTGACGCGCGCGCATCATTCAGGGTTTGGATCGGCATAGACTTTTGAAGGTCGGGACTTAAATCTTGTGGTTTCCAATCGGAATTCGGAGCTGCACCACCCGCAGCGGACACGTTGACGGATTCACGCAAGATAATTCGCCCGCGTTTTCCACGAAAGCCACGCGCCATTTTATCCAGTTTGGTTTCGTCACTTTCAGGCATTGGCACAATTGAGGAGCCAAATGGTGCATCGGAAAACACATCGGCTAAAACCGTTTCAACCGCATTCAAAAGACCAGCCGTCAATTGTGAGCGCTTCAATGGCGCTGTGCCCGCATATGGCGCGGCCACATCAACTCCTGTCTTAAAATGCAGAACCTCACCAGCCAAGGCAACTTGATTGCGCCCACCACCCACATCAGAGACGCTCACACGATAGGCAGTTGGTTTGCCATCTTTTGTGCTTAAGTCCCAATCTGCGCAAGGTATCAAACCATCATCACGCATCAAAAACACGGCCTCGCCGCGAAGTGCCATAGAGCGCCCAATCATTGCCAAATCATGCCGTGTTAAAAGATCGAAGCCTTGCACGTCAGCAAGTGAAAATCCATTCTCCCAAAGACTCACACATGATTGAACTGTTGCGGATAGCTCCGCAATGCCGCGCCGACCCGAAACATAACTCTCACGCGCTGTCATAAGCTCCGCGGTAAATCCCGACATCGATGAACGCTTTTCAAGCTTTTTAGTGAATGGCCACATTATTTTGCCCTCCGAATATATCTTAATAAATCCGCTGCACCCGACAAATCCAGCGCGCGCGCCGCAGCGGATCCCGACCGCGTCCAGCTTTCTTGGATTGCACCATCCATATTCACAGCATATTGCGACAAGCCCGCATTGTCTTGCGCTTGCTCTTGATAGTTCACATATCGAATGAGGGCTTGCTTGACGAACTCAGGCACGTCCAAGTTTTCACCAACGCCAAGTTTTGCGGTCACACGATATTGCCCGCATCCCGAAAATTCTAAGCCAAGCGGTGATAGAAAAATCGGTTGGGCATTCCATTTCATATTGCTCCAATGCTCAACTGAAATGATCTCATAGGGTGTAAGCGGAATTTCAAATTCGCGCACATCATCAACAATCCACTCCACTTGGCGCTCACAATATCGCTTATCGATATAGCTTTCGACACGTTGAAAAGCCGCTATTTCTAGATCCTCTTTGCCATCGAGTTCATCAAAATGTGGGTATTCGGGTAATGTAAGTTCCTTTTCAGATAGCAACATCTTAAAGCCTCCACTTGTTTAGAATTTTATGAATAACGGGCTTTGTCTCAGCGCAATTCCAATTGCGCGCCTCAATTTGAGCCTGTGGATATGCTGGGCGTGTGACCGCAGAGAGTTCAAATAGATCAGCTTTTTTCACGCTGCGCACTATCGCACCACCTTCGCTTCTAACTGATTCCGCGCCTTGATCATTTGAGAGGCGAAAGCCTGGGGATATGCCCGTAACTAGCCGCGCCTCAAGAGCTGATAGAAAATCTTTGACATATGAAACGCCTTGCAGTTCAGAAGATATGCGCGCCTCAAATTCTAGCGCTTCATCACCATCAAATAGATCAAGAGTACCTGCAACACGGCTTGCAATCGGCTTGTCGTAATCATGGGCATAAAGCAAATGAACATCATCACCAGCATCAATGCGAGGGCCGAATGCACGCCCCTCGATCTTTTCTTTTCGTGTAGCAACACCTCGACCGCCCTCATAAAGGACGGTTTCGGAATTGTAAGGGAAGCGGCCATTAAGCGTGACCGTTTCGCCCGTCTTGCGGAGTTCAAGCCCGCCTTTGTGACCGCCCCAAAGCATTAAGCGCCACCAATGCCAGTTAGAATTTCAATCTGTGAAGCTCGTGAAATTGTAACATCAGCGGTTGTGATCGCGGTTAACATCAAGCTACCGCTAGGCGCTTTTGTGTACGGATCACGGATCAAGTCAACCGCGCCCCATGTTCCAATAAAGAACGGTGCAACTCCACCAACCTTTGTTGTCATGATGGCCTTTGTAGCATCTGTGATTGCGTGATTTGACAAGTGCACATTCTTGATTTTTGAGATAAGGCGATCCCAGTCAGAAACGGCTGTGCCTGAGATGAGCAAATCATCCATTGCATCAAACACATCGGGATTGAGCATCAAGTTCACATCACCAGCGCCCGCCGCTGCATTGGCCTTCATGAAGCGAACAACCGCCGCGCGAAACGCTGCATATGAAGCCGCCGCTCCTATTGCTGTCTCGGTAATTCCCCAATCCTCAGCGCCCGTGAATAGGCCAGTAGGCTCACCCCCTGACCCAATGCCATTAAAGACAGCCTTGTCGAGAGCCTCACCAATTGCACCATTCATATCGCGACGAATAGCTTGCTCCAAACCGCCCCCGCTTTGTTTAAGCGTCTTGCGCGTGATTTTCATCTGAACGCCGAGATTGTGATCTGGTTTTAAGGGACGATCTAATGTCGTATAGGCTTGCGGTTTAGACACATCACCCGTTTCACCAAGCGCCCAACCAGCCGTGACTTTTGACGTTGTAAGCGGAAACTCAACTTCACCAACGGGAATATTGATCATCTGACCGCCCATGCGTGAAGCCATTGAATTTGCGAACAAGCGCTCAATGATTGGACGCGTTGAAACGGGGTTGGGTGTACCGCTTGAAACGGTCTCACCTTCGCGAACCTCAAGAGCTTGCCAAGGAATTGGAATACCTTGATAGCCGCCTTGTGAACGCAACTCAGTTACGATCTCATTTGTCGCACCATCAAGAGCCTTGCCTTCATCGATATTCAATGCAACTTGACGCACCTCAAAACCATTAATGACTTCTTGCCATTCGGTATCTGAGCGGGTTTCAAGCTCTTTACCAGCTTGTGAGCGTTCTTCATCTTCCGCCACCAGAGATGCACGATAGCGGGTTTCATTGGTTTTGTATTCCGTATCCAATGCCTCCATTGAACGGGTTTCATCTTCGGTTGGTTGCTCTTTGCCAACGAGTGAGGCCAGTTCTTGGCGTATTTCACTTTGTCGACGATTAATTTTAACAGATTCAAGCATATGGTTTCTCCTTTGTAGCTTGTGGTTTTTGGCAATTATTCACCAATTTTCGCCACGCCATGCGGCGGGGGTTGATTTGCGCATGTCCAAGTTCATGCGCCGTTTTTCTCGCATGGCATTGCCCACAAAGCGTTTGTAGGTTGTCGAGCGAAAATGCTAATTCGGGATGTGTGCGAACGGGTTTGATGTGATCAACTTCAAGGCGCATACGTGTATGGCATTCAACACATTGCCAATCATCGCGCTCAAGGGCGCGTTGACGCAAAACCTTCCACCGTTTGGTGCGTGTGACCTGTTGAGAATGGCGGCGATATTCTCTTGCATTTACCATCCTGAAACCTCAGCTTTATAAAAATGCGTTTCACCTGCGGGCGCGAAGCGTTCAATATTTTCGATACCAAGATCAATGTCACCCACGCGAATTTTATCATGGGTAGTCGGTGCAAAATCCAAGCCTTCCATGGAAATGAGTACGACGACCTTTGAAACGGACTGGAAACCGCCGCCCATAATTTCCGCAACATTTTTCAAATTTGAAAATAGGACAAAACAAGAATGTTCCGTACGCGTTTTATCTTTCGTGCCCCCAAAACTATCTGCGGTATATCCCGCATACTTTAAAATCATTGCCTGAGTTCCACGGCGCTTGATCAACCGTGTTGCTTTATTCGTCAAATAAGCCAAAGAATTGCGCCTCCTTTTGATTGTGTCCCTGCATACGCGCGCCTTGCGCGACTGCCAAAACCGTTGCTGATGCAGGATCGATACGGCCTTTTGAACGACCCTTTGCGAGTTTCATGTTGCCACTCGCATCAAGGATCACGACTGTCTCAGCGAATGCAGATTGGAGCAAAAGTGATTTCTCGGTTTTGACTTGGCCGTCAAAAACGGCGCGGCGAAAACGTTCACAATCCTCGGCGCTATCCTTGACCATGCCCCGCCACAAAATTTGCGTGCGAATTTGAAGTGCATCGATGGCCTCACCAACCTCACTTTGCTTGAAGCGGTCGGCAACGATGTATGCAATATCTTGACCTTGAACATGATCGATGGTGTTTTTAATCCAATCCACAATTGGCACTGTACGATCACCAAGGGTTGAAAGTTCGCCACGACGTTGCATTTCAAGATAGCGCCCACGCACCCCATCAACCGCGCCTCGATCTTGTAAATCTGGCTTACTTGGGAATGTACCACGGCATTCTAAACGTCCAGTTTCAGGCCAGTAAAACGCCGCAGCGGACATTGAAGCCGAGCCACCCAAATCAAGCCCGATAACCACTTGCCCTTTACGTGGTGGCAAATCATCGGTCTCACAACCAAGCCATTCATCGACCGTGAGAAGCACATCGCGATTTTCTGCACTGACACGCTCATTGCGATTGTATAATCTGAAATTGGTCAAGGTTGCACCACCACGCGCCATTGCGCGGCGTGCATCTGATTGCAGACGTTCCAATGTAAACCCAATGCCATGCTCAGAGCCGGGATTCGCAATCTTTAGGCTTTCCAAATCATCGGCTGGTAAACCTGCATCTGGTTTATGTTCTTGGCGATAAGTCCCTTCAACTGGATCATCTAGCCAAACCGAAAAAGCGTGTGCATCATCACTGGCACTTGTTGAGATGATTAAAGCGCGGCCATCGCGCTTACCAAGCCCAGATAGCAGTGCATGTTCAAGTTCATCACCCTTGCCACTATGCCAGTGCCCGCGCTCGTCCATGATCGCGAATGTGGGCGACGTGCCCAGCACGCTTTTGCCCTCACTGGAAACGGCTTTGATCATATGTTCTCCATCAAAGGTGATTTCGCCGCGTGGAAATTGTCTGATTACAAATCGCTTTTGTTCACTTGGCGCGAGATAGCGGATAAAGCCTTCCACATATCGAAACGCAACAAGCGCTTGTTGCTGGGTGCGGGCGGCGAAAATGATCTCTCGGCGTGGTTGGGTATCCCACGCACCCAGCAATTCACCAAGCGCCAACCCAGCACTCAAGGCGGTCTTGGCATTGCCGCGTCCAATACTCAGCACCCCGATATTCACATCATCTGAATACGATCCTTCAATAAATTGGCGCTGAAACGGCGCGAGCGTTAGTGGTTCACCAGCCATTTTGCCCTCTGGAATCGTGAGGCTTTCCAAAAATTCTATCGCCAATTGCGCTCTATTTCTATCAACCATTTCAATGGCTTCCATAATTCGAGAGAGAAAAGGAAACTTCGACGCCGGTCTCCATAGCTATATAAAACGGGGGCATTGGGACCCTTTTAACATCTACATTTTGTTTGTTCATTATCTTCATTATCTTCTTTCCCTCTACTACTTGTCTGCGATTGCTCTTTGGTGAGACCCTGAGCTAAGGGCATAGGAAGATCAGTCCCAGCATGTAGCTGAGCCGATCCCTAGCCCCTAACGATGCTGATCTGCTCTTCGGAGCCGACCCCTCGCTTTGGGCAGTACTGATCACTAAGACCCTGTCAGTACCTTGGCCGCTACTTAACCGATCATGGGTTCTAATCGGGGGATCAGGCTTCGGCCTTTCGGACTGCCCTTGACGTGTGATCCCGTCCCGTGGTACGTCATAACAACCCTATCGCCACCGTCTCTAAACCGTCCGATAGGGCTTTTTATTGTCTAAAACTCCTCTATAAATTCGATTTCACTTGTTTCAGGACGAAACTCTTGAATGAGCTTGCGCATCCAATATTCCTGCTTGGTACTGGGCCTCCAATTGCGCCCCTTGCGCTTGGCATGGCCTAGAATTGATTTTGTGAAGCCTTTAGCCCAATCGCTCGCATCCTTTGATGCCAGAACAATTTTTGCATAGAACAATATGAATTCTTCTATCTCGGAGTTTGTCATACCAACGCCTCCGCAAGCTTCTTGCGTTCAACTGCGCTTAATCCTTTACAAGATCGCCATATCTCATTCTTGATTTCCTTGGCCTTACGGCGGCGCAATTCATTACCAATAACGTTGTAATAAGCCGTGAGTGTCGTTACTTCGCTATTTGAAGCCCACCATTGCGCATCATCTAAAAGATCAAAATCGGGAATTGGTGGGGATTGCTGATTGGCTTTCCAAATACCCACAACGTTTTCAACAACCCGAACAGTACATTCATTAAGAATATCCCAAAGTCTCATGCCATTGATAAAGTTTTCTGTTTCTTCTTGCGTTGTTGTTGCTGAAGAATTTGTTGCTTTATGGCTCATGAGAAAGCCCTCACCGACAGCGACAAAAATAGGTTGGTAAAGTTGGAACTAAAAGAGCTAACTCTTTGATTTAATATAACTGGTAAAGTTGGAACTTTTCTTGTTAAACTCTTGCGTGTGTTGATTTTACGATGATCTGATGGGATCACCACCTCTATATTTCAGAATCATAAAAACAATTAGTTTGCTCAATCACCAACATGGTTGGGCACATGCCTAATATTGATCTGATTTGGTTTATCTAATGGCGCTTACCCACAAGAAGCCTTGATCGCTCTGATATTTTCGCCATAGGGCTTTGGGTTGCTCACAGATCCACCTTTGAAAACAGCAGATCCTGCAACAAGAACATCGGCGCCTGCGTCCCACATCAGCGGAGCGGTTTCGGGTGTAATTCCACCATCAATTTCAATGTGGATTGGGCGATCGCCGATCTTTGCGCGCAATTGGCGTACCTTTTCGACTTGGCTATGAATAAACTTCTGCCCACCAAATCCTGGGTTCACGGTCATCACGCAAACAAGATCGACCATATCAAGAAGATAATCCATATCGCCAATGCCAGTACCAGGGTTCAGGGCAATGCCAGCTTTTGCGCCCGTGCTTTTGATATGCTGCAAGGTTCGGTGAATATGAGGGCCAGCTTCGATATGCGCCGTGATAATGTCAGCGCCTGCATCACGGTAAGCATCGATATATTGATCTACAGGAGAGATCATTAAATGCACATCCATAACCGTGTTGATATGTTTGCGGATGGCTTTGCAAAGAGGAGGGCCAAAAGTCATGTTGGGCACAAAATGACCATCCATCACATCAACATGAATCCAGTCGGCGCCTTGGGTTTCGACGGCTTCGATTTCCGCGCCAAAATTTGCAAAATCAGCTGAGAGAATTGACGGGGCAATTTTAAGATCGCGAGAAAATGTCATGTCTTGGGCTCCAGTTTTTTGGCCTTTTGCCATAAATTTTCCATTTCCTCAAGCGTGCTTGTTTCGGGCGTTTGATCGGATCGCGCAAGTGTATTTTCAACATAAGAAAAACGATTTTGGAATTTGCGGTTTGTAAGCCCAAGCGCTTCTTCAGGATCAATCCCAAGATGCCTGCCATAATTCACAAGCGCGAAAAGTGCATCACCGAATTCTCCAGCCTGTTCGGTTTTAGGTGCCTGATCAAGTTCGGATAATTCTTCATCAATTTTGGCACGAACATGATAGATGTCATCCCAGTCAAATCCAACACGGCTTGCGCGTTTTTGAAGCTTATATGCCCGCGACAATGCAGGCAGGGCAACAGAAACGCCATCAAGCGCGGATGATTGCCCCTTGCTTGAACGCTCATTTGATTTGAGGATTTCCCAATCACGATTTTGTTCTTCAACGCTACGTTTGTTTGCATTACCGAAAACATGGGGGTGGCGGGATTCCATTTTGTCACAAATGGCTTTGGCAATGTCATTAACATCAAAGCGGTTCTCAACCCGCGCAATTTCACCATGAAACACCACTTGCAATAAGAGGTCGCCAAGCTCTGATTTCAGCTCATCATCGTCGCCATTATCAATCGCTTCGGCAACTTCATAGGCTTCTTCGATGACATATTTGCGCAAGCTTTCATGGGTTTGTTTGATATCCCATGGGCAGCCATTTTCAGGGTCACGAAGTTTTTCCATGACGTCTAGGAGACGCGATATTTGATCTAAGTTTTGAGCCATAATTCTTCCAATCCATGAAAATGATATCGATCTGCATATATAGGTTTTTGGGCGATTTTTATATTTGGCAAACGTTCAAAGAGAACACGCAATGCGGCTGATAACTCCCTTCGAGCAAGTGGAGCGCCGATGCAAAAATGAATACCTGCTCCAAAACTCGTGTGATCTGAAGCCCCACGATTATGGTCAAATATGTTGGGATCTGGGTATTTTTCGGGATCACGATTTGCTGCTCCCAAAAGCAAGCCTAGTTGATCGCCTTTAGAAAATTTGTGACCAAAAATCTCCACATCATCCATGGCATAACGTGTAAACATATGTAGAGGAGGATCGAAGCGCAGCGTTTCTTCGATGATCCCATCAATATTTTCCTCCGTAACATTTTGCTTCGTTTCGAGAAGGTTTTTGACGGCATTCCCAATGCTATGAACGGTTGCTTCATGCCCTGCGTTAAGAAGGAGAATAACCGTTGTAACGATTTCATCAAGACTTAACTTTTCACCTTCAACAGATATGAGTTGGGAAATAAGATCATCTTGCGGTTTTTCACGTTTCTCTTCAATAAGACTTTTAATAAAATCGCTAAATTTTTGTGTGGCCAGAACTGCTGCCGCCTCAATTTCAGGGGACCTATTGGCCTGATACATGGCGACCATATCATGCGACCAATTCAGCAATTGATCACAATAGATTTCATCCACACCGATCAATCGTGCGATTATGATGACAGGAATTTTTTCAGCAAAATGTGGGAGGAGATCAAACTGATCACCTGGCAGATCATCTATAAGTTTGTGACATAAAGCATCGATTTCAGGAGTGAGCTCGTTGATGCGGCGAGATGTAAAAGCACGCAAAATTTGACCGCGTATACGTGTGTGTGTAGGTGGTTCACGCTCTAATATGGAGCGGCTTTCAAATTCGTAAAATGGTTTTAAATGCTCGGTATGTTTTTTTGCTAATCCTTTTGGCGCTTCTCGGCCAAAGCGCTTGTCCCGCAAGAGTGTATTTACAATTTGGTATTTGGCGCTCACTGGGATTTTGTATTCATTCCAAAAAACAAAGTTTTCATCACGCCATTTATCATAGATGGGATATGGATTTTGAACGAATTTTTTTTCGGTAGGAGATTGAAATACGTCTCTCATTGCGGCTCACTTGTTAAACTTTAAGGTGAGGATGGCGGAACGTCAGTGAATATTCAATATCGAATTGCAATTATTTGCTTGAGCGACAAAACTGAATAAATAGAGCAACCACACTACCAAATAAAAACCATAGGACGACAGCCATTGAGAATATGTATCCATTCATATGAAACAAATATGCGGCGAAGCTACAAAGGGAAATCACGAATGCAAAGATAAAATAGTCACTTTTTGAGAGACCAACATCGTTAAAGCGCCTGACGGCTAATGTTTGGCTTGGAATAAAAAATAAAATGGAAAGCACGCTTAATAAAATAGATGATGCCCCAGAAAATGACATCCATAGAACAGCTAATGCACATGTTGCTAATACGGACATAACAATCCAATATTCTTGAATATTCGTACGCGAATTTAAGTCAAAATATTTATGGACTAGGTTGTCTCTAATTATAGCAATAGTGCTCATATTTGTATCCTTTTGAGGGATCAATAACAAATAATATTACGCGTTTTTGCTAACTGAGCAAGTTGTTTTGAAAAAATTTAGTTAAAATTATGTCGATCCAATTCGTGGTTCTGTACCTATTGCAATGCGAGATAGGTTTTCACGATGTTGGTAAATTATCAGTATGGCTCCGATGAGAAGGGAGATGAATAAATAACGATCAAGCAGCAAATAAGTGACGAAAGGCAGTGCAGCAACCATTACGATTGCAGCAACTGACGATATCCGCGATAGCACCGCGGTTGTGAGCCAAATTAAGCATCCAAGCAAACCAAGCGGCCATGCTAGCCCAAAAAGAGCACCGATATAGACAGCCACACCTTTGCCGCCTTTGAAACCAAGCCAAACTGGGAAACAGTGACCAAGTATAGCAAAAATGAAAGCCGCGCCTACGAGATCACCATTAGAAAAATAGCTTGCGAAAAATATTGCAAAAAAGCCTTTTAAACCATCAAGAAGTAATGTCGCCGCCGCCGCTTTTTTGTTGCCTGTACGCAGAACATTTGTTGCGCCAATATTTCCAGAGCCGATTTTACGGATGTCGCCCATGCCCAATGCTTTAGATATAAGAAGGCCAAACGGTATAGAGCCAATTAGGTAAGATATGATGATTGGGATCGTCATGTCAAAAAATAACCTTTGGAAGAGATTGCGGTTTTCACAGCAACTTAATTTTAAATTGTTGTGATCGATTTCGCCCGTTGTGAGATAGAGAGCATAAGCACTTTCATTACAGCAAGCATGAGTTGCGGATGGCATTATGAGCATGGAGATGATCAAAAAGGGGAAACTATATTTCATATTGCTTTTCTCCAGCAATCCAAGTGGCACGGACTTGACCCTGCATTTTTGCTCCGTCAAAAGGTGTATTTTTGGCCTTGGAATGTAGTTTTTCACGGTCAACAACCCATGGGGTTTCGGCATCAAATGCGACGAGATCGGCAGGCGCACCAACTTCCATTCGTCCTGTTGGTAAACCCATGCGTTTTGCCGGGTTTAATGCAAGAGCGCGGAAAAGCTCAGGCAATGTGAATTCGCCTGAGTGAAACAAACGAAGCGCGGCTGATAATAGCAGCTCAACCGCAACAGCGCCAGCAGCAGCATCATCAAAGGGCAAGCGTTTGCTCTCCTCGTCTTGGGGCGTGTGCATTGATGAGATGCTATCGATCAGCCCAGATTTGAGCGCCGCAATGATGGCTTGACGATCATTTTCCGAGCGAAGAGGAGGTTTTAATTTGAAAAATGTCCGAAAATTATCAATATCAAATTCGTTGAGTGTGAGGTGATGTATACTGGTCGCAGCACTCACATCTAGGCCGCTCGCTTTTGCGCGTTCCAAAACGGGAAGGGCGGCTGATGTTGTGATCTGGTCCACATGATAGCGCACACCTGTCATCTCGACGAGAGCCATTTCACGTTGCAACCCGATTTTCTCGGCAAGCGGGCTAACGGCTGCGAGGCCGAGCTTCGTCGCAAATGCACCAGATGTCGCAACAGCGCCTTTTGAGAGATGCGGCTCTTGGATATGGCCGATAAGCACCCCCCCCATCATCGCGATATAACTATATGCGCGTATAGCGGTTTTGCTGTCAATGATTACAGCATCCCCATCAGAGAATGCAATTGCCCCCCCATCACGCATAAAGCCGATCTCGGCCATTTCTTCACCTTTGCGTTCAAGCGTAATGGTTGAGGTGACATGGGTATGAACTTTTGAATTTTCACGCGCACGTGTTTGGACAAAGGCCAGTGTTTCGGGGGTGTCAATTGCAGGGTTGGTATCGGAGCGAATGATCATCGTTGTCACGCCACCTGCAAGTGCAGCGCTTGATGCTGATTTAAAGCTTTCTTTGTGACGCTCACCAGGTTCGCCAACTTTCACGCCGATATCAACAATTCCTGGAGCGAGATAAATACCATTTAGATCAGTGCCGTCACGCGAACCTTCAAAAATTTCAGCGATTAAACCATCTTCAATGACAATCCCGCCCGAAAATACACGGTCATTCTCAGGGTCGATGATTTTTGCATTTGTGAGAGTTTGTGTCATTTCATGTCCTCAATAATACTGAGTATTTTCTGATAGACTTCTTTGCCGTCAATGATAGAGCGGAAACCAAGTTTTCGTGAGCGTGCCATGTTATTCATTGACCACACGTCACTCACAGTTTGATCGAATAAAATACTCTCACTATTTCTGTGATGCTGAATTTCAATATGGCTACCTTTGTGTAATGAAATGGAATGTAGCTTATTTTTCTCGAAAATAAGGGCTCTGTTTTTTGTCAAAGCGTAATATGTGTTACGGAGTTTTTGTGCTACAAATATATGGCGGCCAATTGAGATAAAAAACCCAGCTAAAAAATGACATGCGCCTATAAATAAAGCTATAGGCTCTCCGTGCCAAATTCCAAGAGCTATAGCAGATAACCCACTCAATACGAATATGAACCCAAATGCACTTACAGCGATATCTCTCCAACTGAGTTTATATCCGCCATCTGGCCGCCCAGACCATTCCAGCGTTTCATTGCGATTTAGATAATGAGACCAATCAAAGTCATCAACTTGTTTTATAGGTCGTGAGCGATAGGCCTTCCCATCATTTGGAAGCGGGGGAGGTGTTTTTCCAGAATTTACATAGCGTGTCATCGTCTCGCCTCCAGCAATGTTTCGATCACGGCCATGCGGACGGCGACGCCCATCTCAACTTGCTCTTGAATGGTTGATCGCGACAGATCATCGGCAATGGCTCCATCAATCTCAACGCCGCGATTCATCGGCCCTGGATGCATCACAATGGCATCGGGTTTGGCAAATGCGAGCTTTTCCTCATCAAGTCCCCAATAATGGAAATATTCGCGCTCACTTGGAACAAATGCGCCCTGCATACGTTCTTTTTGCAAACGTAGCATCATCACAACATCTGCATCTTCAAGCCCCGTGCGCATATCGGTGTGAATTTCACAGCCTAGCTCCGCCAATCCTTTTGGAACAAGATTATTGGGTCCAACAAGACGCACGCGATTGCCCATTTTTTGCAGTAAGAAAATATTGGAGCGTGCCACACGCGAATGCGCGATATCGCCACAAATTGCAATCGTTAAGCCCGAAATGCGGCCTTTGCGGCGCTGAATTGTTAAAGCATCGAGAAGGGCTTGTGTCGGATGTTCATGGCGACCATCGCCCGCATTCACAACAGCACAATCGACCTTATCGGCAAGTAAGCTGACAGCTCCTCCACCAGAATGACGAACAATCAAAACATCGGGCTTCATCGCATTTAGGGTGAGGGCTGTATCAATGAGCGTTTCGCCTTTTTTAATCGAGCTTGTGGCCATTGCGATATTTAAAACATCAAGTCCTAACCGCATTCCAGCAAGCTCAAAGCTTGATTGTGTGCGCGTAGAATTTTCAAAGAACATATTGACTTGTGTGAGTTCAGAAAATGGTTTGCGATCAGCTTTGTGGCCATCTGCATATATAGCGGCTTTTGATAAAATCGCATCAATCTCTTCAGGGCGAAGTGTTTCTATTCCAAGGAGATGTCGAAGTGGAGCGCGCATATACAACCTTTTGATTGCTAAGATAGATATGCGAATGCGCTCAATTTGGCAAGTCCAATTGACCAAGGGTTATACACAATATACCTTGATGAAATGGAATCGCAAATTGATCACGGACTGGCGCTTGAAGCGCTGATGATGCAGCTCTCTGAGGGTGCTGATGATTGGATTCTTAGTGAACCTGTTTCGCGTTTTTCTGATCCCAAAGAACAAGCGAAACCTGCAATCGAGATGCCAGTTACACTCAAGCCTCAAGCTCAAGCGGCTCCAAAATCTGTGCAAGTTGATACAGATTTTGAAACATGCTCCGACATTTCGGCAGTTATGGATAAGTTGAAAGCGGTATTGCCGCCTGCGCTTTTGCGAAATGCGATGAATGATCTGGAAATTCTGGGGAATGATGATGCGGATATTGCTGTGATTATCGATCCCCCACAAATTGCGGCTGATCAGCAAGGCGATTTGACTTCTGATCCTGCAATTCAGTTATTGCTTAAGTCTTTTGCGGCTATTGATTTGGCGCTTGATGCTGAGGGTGGTAAAGAGCCACGCGCAGGGATTGCGGTTTTGCCGATTTCGCCTTGGCGCATTGCTCAAGATCGTAAATTGATGGATGCCGAAGCCGAGATATTTCGTCTTGCGATGATGAAGCGCCTTCAGCTTCGCAACTTCCGCGCGATCATATTGGCGGGAAACAATGTCGCGTCAATTGATCGCCATTTGAAAGGTGACCAATTTGCGGGGCTTGATGTGTATTCTGTTGTATCACCTGTGATGATGTTGCGTGAGCCGCTTTTGAAGCGCCGTCATTGGCAAATGCTTTTGGCGATCCATAAGCAACTTGATGAAATTTTGAAAATATGAGCGCCCCAATGAGTGATCGCGAATTTATCCCTGTGCGTTTTGCTGTGTTGACGGTTTCCGATACGCGTACAATTGCTGACGATAAATCAGGTGATCTGCTGGTTGAACGGATCAAGGGTGCGGGCCATGAACTCAGTGCCCGTGAAATTCTTCGAGATGATCAAGATGCGATTGCAGCAAGGCTTCGTGAATGGTCAAATGATGTTCATATTGATGCGATCATTTCAACTGGCGGCACAGGCTTAACGGGTCGTGACGTTTCAGTTGAAGCGCATCAATCGGTTTATGAAAAAGAGATCACTGCATTTTCGACAGTGTTTACAATCATCTCGATGGAGAAAATCGGCACTTCAGCAGTGCAATCACGCGCAACGGCGGGCGTTGCTAATGGCACATATATGTTTGCATTGCCAGGGTCGACATCTGCGTGCCGAGACGCTTGGGATGGGATACTTGCTGCGCAATTTGACTATCGTCATAGGCCCTGTAATTTTGTGGAGATCATGCCAAGATTAAATGAGCATTTACGACGGAAGTAATTAATCATTTGGGCAAAAAACACTCATGCCATTTTTATCGATAGAATAGCTAGGTTCAGGCATGTCCATGTTTATGAGATCGTTGATATGATAAAGAACCGCTTTGGTTGTTTCGAACAACCACCATTCACGTTGTGGTTCTGAATCGCATTTTTCGTCGTCAAAAGCTTTTAAAATAAGGCGATTTAACCCAATCCCGTTAATCGAATAGCTAGTATTCAGCGTCTCTTCATATTCGCGATGCACAGGCACGCATTGTGTATCGCAAACGCCAATGTCCACATTAAGCGATAGCTTAATTGGCTTAGTGCTGTCTTCAGGCACCATGCTGATGACCAGTCGGACATCTTCATAATAACCAACCGCTTCAACGCCTTCTTCACCGACAAGTCTTGGTTCGGGCCAATGGATTTCGTATGTGCCAAGATTTTCAGAGCCTTCAAAATCAAAAACAGGATCAAGACCGTTTTGTCCTGCAAGGCGCCAATATGTATGCCAACCATCTTCAAGCTGTATGTCTATGCCAAAGAGCTGAGCGCCATCGGCTTGTCTGCCACCATCAGTGAAATTGATTTCACCAAATTCAGGTTCAGCGAATGCTGGAAGGGTGAACAGTATTATGAGAAATGTGAATATGGTTTTCATATGATGATCTTACGTTAATTCTTAAAAACAACAACTCACGATTTTGCGACAGATGTAGCTGCACGCTTAAGGCGGTCATTGATTGCCACGCCAACCCCTTCATGAGGTATCGTCGCAATGTGAATTTCTTTTGCGCCCATTTGGTCAAGCTCTTCAAGCATAGAGAATAAATTGGATGCCGCTTCTTGAAGATTGCGGCTTGGGGATAAGTCTCTTGTGCCACCTGTGCCAAATCCAAGCTGAACCTCGCCTTTTTGAGAATGTAAAACAAGCTTTGTTTTCGGCGCATAATGGCGAAGAAGTTGGCCAGGTGATTGAGGTGTTTTTGCGGTGGTCACTTCACTGACTTTAAAACCCAAAACAGCCTCAATGTCTTCAAGGGCAATCGCACCATGACGCAAAATTGTGACATCCCCATCACGCACAGCGATAACAGTGCTTTCAAGGCCAAACTTTGTTGGGCCACCATCAATGATCATATCGATTTTGTCTTCCATGTCGCGTGCAACATGGCTTGCAAGGGTCGGCGACATACGACCAGAACGATTGGCAGATGGTGCTGCAAGTGGCGCTCCGACAGCTTCAATGATGGACAACATCCCCTCATGGGCGGGCATCCGAACGGCAAGCGTTTCAAGTCCCGCGCTGACGGCTTGGTCGACCGTACCATTTTTTTTCGGAAGCACCAAAGTGAGCGCCCCTGGCCAAAATTTCTCAACGAGCTTTATCGCAAGCATATCAAATTCGACAAGTGTCTTTGCCATCTCAATGCTTGATACATGACATATGAGCGGGTTGATCGCAGGGCGGTTCTTCGCAGCGAAGATTTTCTCAACTGCATCTGCATTATCGGCGCGGGCGGCAAGGCCATAGACCGTCTCTGTTGGCAAAGCCACAACGCCACCTGAGCGCAGTATATGCGCGGCATCATCAATTTGACGCAAGGTTATGGCTTGAGGCTTCATCATTTGGTCAATGCTTTCTTGTTTTATAAACGATTTCTATTTAGCCTGTGGGTAAATGATATCATCGGGAGACACAATATGAGTTATCAAGCGCCGCTTCAAGACATTCGATTTCAACTTGAACATATTGTGGGATATGATCGCTTAGAAACACAGTTTCCAGATGCCGATATCGAAACAGCAATGATGATGCTCGAACAAGCCGGCAAAATCGCTCAGGAACAATTTTTGCCATTGCGCCGACCAATGGATCTAGAGCCTATGAAGCTTGTTGGTGATCAGGTTAAATCACCTGAAGGCGTGGGCGCGGCTCTTAATGTTTTAGGTGAAAGTGGTCTTATCGGCATTGCGGCCTCTGAAGATCATGATGGGTTAGGTTTTCCACTTGTTATGCAGATCGCATCAAACGAGTTTTTAGCCTCAGCTAATCTTGCCTTGCAACTTTGCCCATTGCTCACACAAGGACAGATTGAAGCACTTGAAGCACATGCCAGTGAGTACATTAAAGCCGAAATATTGCCCAAACTGATTTCAGGTGAATGGACAGGAACAATGCTTTTAACTGAGCCATCTGCTGGCACGGATGTTGGCGCGCTCAAATCCAAAGCCACACGCAATAATGATCAAAGCTATTCATTGTATGGTCAAAAAATATTCATCACTTGGGGTGAGCATTCTCATGCGGAAAATATATCTCATCTGGCACTTGCTCGTTTGCCCGATGCAGCTGAGGGTGCGAAAGGGATTTCGCTATTTTATGTACCAAAATTTTTGCAAGATGGCGCGCGCAATAAAATCAAATGCATTGGGCTTGAACATAAGCTTGGCCTGCATGGTTCGCCGACTTGTGTTATGGAAATGGACGGAGCAAAAGGGTTTTTGGTTGGTGAAGAAAATAATGGCCTCGCTGCAATGTTCACAATGATGAATAATGCGCGGTTGAATGTCGGCGTTCAAGGTGTGGCGATTGCGGAGGCCGCTTTCCAAGATGCGGCCGATTTTGCACGTGAACGTGTGCAAGGCCGCGTGAAAGGCGGCGCGACGGGAAAAATTATTGATCACGCAGATGTTCGCCGTATGCTTCTTGATATGAAAACTAAAGCGCGTATAGGCCGCGCAATTGCGCTTGATTGTGCGATCGCGCTTGATCTTGGGAAATCAGACCCAATAATGGCCGCGAGAGCGGGGGTGCTTACACCGCTTGCAAAATCATATGGAACAGATGTGGGTTGCGAGAATGCTCATGAATGCGTGCAGGTTTATGGTGGCATGGGTTTTGTTGAAGAAACAGGTGTGGCTCAATATTACCGTGACGCGCGCGTGACCCCGATTTATGAAGGTACAAATGGTGTGCAGGCCATGGATTTGGTCGGGCGTAAAATGCAAGATAAAGGGGCTGCGATTTTTGCACTCATTGAAGAGATGACCCATGCGAGTGAAGATGCAAAAACAGCTTTGCGCAATGCGACGCAATCACTTCTTGAACGTGATATGAATGCGCGAGGTGCAGATGCTGTGGCCTATCAGCGTGGGTTTGCGTCCGTTCTCGGTTCTCATTATTTGGCGAAGGGTGCCATATCTTCGGATGAATATGCAAAAATATCAGCTGATTTTAACGCTCGCGAAGTGCCTGCACAAATTGCAAGACTTCAAAGCATTGCCAATGCACCGCGCGATGTCTATGCCTTGAATGCAGAGCAATTTTAAAACTGAGGATCAGCAAAATGCGCCCGAGCTACCCATTTGAAGCCCCCGAAAACGGTGAAGCTATCGAGATTGCTGAAAATCTATATTGGGCCAGATTGCCCCTTCCAATGGCGCTTGATCATATCAATATCTATTGGTTTGTGGATGATGATGGTGTGACGATTGTGGATACAGCGCTTAATATACCTTTTATCAAAGAGATCTGGGAAAAGTTGATCGCCAAACATATCGCGCCGCGTCCGATTAAACGTGTGCTATTGACGCATTATCATCCAGATCATTCTGGACTCGTCGGCTGGTTTATGCGTGAACATGGTGCGGAACTTTGGACGAGCCGCATGACATATCTTCTCACAAGAATGCTGCTTCTTGATGTGCAAGAGCGCCCAAGTGAACATCATGCGCGCCATTGGGCGCGGGTTGGCTATGATGCGGATTGGATTGAAGATCGTATGAATAAACGGCCATTTAATTTCATCGATAGCGTCGAAATGCTGCCCCTTGGTTTTCGCACGGTTTTTGAAAATGAAGAGCTAACCCTCGGAGGCCGCAAATGGACGGTTCGTTTTGGACAAGGTCACGCGCCTGATCACGTCACTTTATGGAATGACGATTTTGTTTTGATCGGCGATCAATGTTTGCCAGCTATAACCCCCGTGATATCGGTTTTTCCGACCGAACCCAATGCAGACCCGCTGCGTGAATTTACCAATGTTTGCGAGGCCATGGCAGAGGTCGCAACAGACGAACAGCTATTCCTTTGCGGGCATAATCGGCCATTTTACGGCGGTAAATCTCGTTTGATCGCATTGGCAAACCATCATCACCAGACCCTTGATGCATTACGAATTGCTCTCAAAGAGCCCAAAACGATGATTGAATGTTATAAAATTCTCTTTAAGCGGCCGATCACTTCGCAAAATGAGGGATTTGCAATCTCAGAAGCCGCTGCGCATTTTAATCATCTCGAACAACTTGGAGAGATTTCGCCAAGTATTGGCTCTGATGGCATTACGCGCTGGCAACTGACGAGTAAGATTTGATCGCAGATTGAAGTTGGCGAGCGCTTGACTTTTTAGCACAATTGTTGAAAAAACAACCCAACAAGATAGGAAGAAATTATGGCTGATCAAAAACCTGCTACAATCGCAAATGAACAAAGTGAAAATGCTTGGGGATATTTCGTTACATTCTGGAAATATTTCTTTATTTTATGCATCGCGGCTGTTGTTTTTCTTGCAATCATAGGAACTTAGTCAGTGAATATGAAAAGACGTGATTTCTTGATAGGCGCTGCAGGTTCTGCGGCGCTTTTGGGTTGTGTGAAAGATGATTATCGCCGCGCAAGCATTGAAGAAGTGCGCAATGCATTTTATCATCATGAAGGCCCATCATATATTACGCTTTTGTCGATGGTTGCGACAAGCAATGATGTTTCCGAGCATTCAGGATTGCTGATAAGTGGTGATCAACGTGTGCTATATGACCCAGCTGGTAGCTATGATCCTTCTGAGCAGACAGGCTGGTACGCTCCGCCTCGCAAATATGACATTCATTATGGGATGAATAATCTGGCTGTCGCGCAATATGAAAGATTCCATGCCCGTTTAGGTTATTATGTATTGCGTCAAACCGTTGAAGTTCCACTTTCCGTTGCCAATTTGGCCATTCGTTTGAGTGAAGAGAAGGGTGAAACTTTTCAAACGCAATGTGCATCATCTGTATCATGGGTGCTTAAGCAATTGCCCGGTTTTGAAGCCGTTGGACAAACTATGTTGCCAAACAAAATTCGTGAAGATTTCATAAGAATACCCAATGTTCAAACGTCTACTTTCCGTGAAAACGATGTGGGACAAAATTATGAAACGGCAAATCTCACTGTTGGCAATCCAGATGACATTGCACCGCCGCCAAAGCCTGAATATAATCGCGGGTAATAAAATTTATAATAGAAAAACAAAAACCCCGCATAATAGCGGGGTTCTGTATTTATAAGAGAAGGTCTAAATTATAGACCGCCCTCACGCTGAGCTTTTTTACGAGCGAGCTTGCGAGTACGACGAATCGCTTCGTCTTTCTCACGTGCTTTCTTTAGCGATGGTTTTTCGAAGTAATCTTTCAATTTCATTTCACGAAAAACGCCTTCACGCTGAAGTTTTTTCTTAAGCGCGCGCATAGCTTGTTCAACATTGTTATCACGTACTGATACCTGCATCCTATTCACCACCTTCCAAGTAAAAATTTGCACCATTTGTTTCCCGCGAACGAAAAACGAAATAAGAGCAGGAGCGTCCCTATAGCAATCTTCGCTGATTCTGTCTAGTGTGATTCTCAAATGGATTATAAAGCTAAAACAGATTTTGAATGGATGATTGAGGATACGCAGACCAGGGTTCTTGATGCGGTTCTTCCCGATGTGATTTTTGATGGTTGGAGTGACGAAGCTTTCGCACAAGCTCTCAAAAAAGCAGAAATCCCTGAGCAAAATGCCAAGCTTGCATTTCCACGTGGACTTATTGATTTGGTGTCAGCCTTTCATCGTTTTGCGGATCGTGAAATGCTTGAAGAGTTGCCCAAAAGGATCGGATTGTCGACATCCATTGGCAAGAATATCAAAGCCGCGGTTATGTTGCGCTTGGAAATCGCCAATCAGAACAAGGATGCTGTGAGACGCGCAGCAGCATTTTTTGCCTTGCCCCATCATCTCCCAATAGGAACGGCACTTTTATGGGGAACGGTGGATGAAATATGGAATGCGGTCGGTGTTCATGATCGAGGTTTGTCACATTATACCCGCCGAGCATCACTTGTGGCGATTTATTCAGCAACATTAATGTTTTGGCTTCAAGATGATGATGGGACACTTAAAGACATAGAAGCATTTCTTGATCGTAGATTAGCCGACCAAATGAAAATCGGTAAATTCACATCGACTTTGAAATCTCCATTCCAAAAAAAGACTTCATCATGAGATATGTTCATGCCGAAGGGGCAGGCGGTCCAGAAGTGCTCGTTATCAAAAATGGCCTCATAGCAGAGCCAGCAGCTGGTCAGATACGTATTAAAATTGCATATGCTGGTATCAATCGTCCAGATCTTATGCAGCGTGCAGGTCTATATCCTGCACCAAAAGGCGCTTCACCAATCCTCGGGCTTGAAGCTTCGGGTGTCGTCGATGGCATTGGAGAAGGGGTCGCTGCGCATAAGATTGGTGATCAAGTTTGTGCGCTTCTCGCTGGTGGAGGTTATGCGGAATATGCCGTTGTTGATGCGCGTCATGCATTGCCTATTCCAAAAAATGTGAGCATGAAAGAAGCTGGGGCTATTCCTGAAACTTTTTTCACGGTTTGGAGCAATGTGTTTGATCGCGCGGCATTAAAAGCAGGCGAGAAATTCCTCGTTCATGGTGGCGCTTCTGGCATTGGAACAGCGGCTATCCAAATGGCCACAGCCATGGGTGCAGAAGTGTTCACAACCGCTGGTAGCGATGAAAAATGTGCGGCATGTACAAAATTAGGCGCGAAAGCGATTAATTATCACAAGCAAGATTTTTCAGATGTTTTAAAGGATGAAAAAATTGATGTGATCCTTGATATGGTTGGAGGGGACTATATTGCAAAAAATCTCCGTATTTTGAATACAGAAGGCCGACTTGTGAACATTGCCTATCAAAATGGTTTTAAAGTTGAAGTGAATTTTCTGCCCGTTATGCTTAAGCGCTTGTCGATAATGGGTTCTACGCTGCGCCCAAGATCCGATGAGGATAAAGCAAAGATTGCACAAAGCCTACAAACCCATATTTGGCCGCATCTTGCATCGGGCGACATTAAGCCTCTGATCGATAAGGAATATCCTCTCGAGCATATCGCGCAAGCACATGAATATCTTGAAAAGGGTGATCATATTGGAAAAATTGTACTTTCAGTGCAATCATAGGCCTTTTTTAAGGCTCTCAGAAATTCAATATTGACTCTTTAATTTGAACTGTTAATTCGATTGCATGAAAAATAATTTATTGAAATCGATATGTATAATTGGAATGTTTCTGGCTTCATGTGCGTCATTAATTGACGCTCCAGAATCACGGCCAGATGAACTCGCTGAAGTCGCCACGACTAGCTCAGGCACACAAAAGACGACCCATCGCTATGGGGCAGGTGCCCAAGAATGCTTGGTTAAGGCTATGTATTTTGAAGCGCGTGGCACTGGGGAGCGCGGTATGCGTGCTGTTGGCGAGGTTGTTTTGAACCGTTCAGATGATTCAAGATTTCCAAATTCAGCATGTGGTGTGTTGAACCAATATTATAACGGAACTTGTCAGTTTAGTTTCATATGTGATGGTGTTGCTGATCGATATCGTGAGCCAAATCAAAAAGCCTTGGCAAACAAAATTGCAACTACACTTCTTTATAACCGCGGGAGTGATATTACGAATGGGGCATTATTTTTCCATGCTGCTTCAATGAGTCCAGGTTGGTTTGGGACATTGTCTTCACGCGGACGGTTTGGGCGACAGCTTTTCTACCGTTAAATGGCAAAACTGTATTTTCACTATTCAACTATGAATGCGGGCAAATCGACGATTTTGCTTCAGGCCGCTCACAATTATCGTGAGCGGGGCATGGATGTTTATTTGCTGACAGCGAATTTCGACAATCGCTCAGGTGGGGCAAAGATTGCATCACGCATCGGAATTGAATCTGATGCAGATGTATATGCGCCCGAAGATGATTTATTTGAAAAAATTGAATTGCGGATTGCTCAAGGTGACTGCGCATGCGTGTTTGTTGATGAAGCTCAGTGGCTCTCTAAAACGCAAGTCTGGCAATTGGCGCGTGCGGTTGATGAACTTAATGTGCCGATTATGACCTATGGTCTTCGGGTTGATTTCCAAGGCAATTTGTTTCCGGGTTCTGCAGCTCTTCTGGCATGGGCGGATGAAATGCGTGAAATTCGTACCATTTGTCATTGTGGTAAGAAAGCGACGATGGTTGTGCGGCGTGGTGCAGATGGCAAGGCCATGAGAGATGGCCCTCAAGTGCAAGTTGGCGGAAACGAAACCTATGTCTCGCTTTGCCGCCGCCATTTTCGCGAAGAAATGGGGGTTTAACTGGCCGATCTAAAGTGTAAGCTTGATGGGCGGCTGGGTATTGGTTCATCACCGCGGTAATCATAAAATCCGCGCTTTGTTTTGCGACCAAGCCAGCCAGCTTCCACATATTTAGTCAGCAGCGGAGAAGGGCGGTATTTGCTGTCCCCAAGCCCATCATATAGGGTCTTCATAATTGCTAGACAGGTATCGAGGCCAATCAAATCCGCAAGCTCAAATGGACCCATTGGATGGTTGGCGCCAAGTTTCATGGCGCTATCAATACTTGTTACCGTGCCGACACCCTCTTGAAGCGTATAAACCGCTTCGTTGATCATTGGGATCAAAATACGGTTCACAATAAAGCCTGGGAAATCTTCGGAAAACGCAGTCGTTTTGCCAAGCTTGTCCACAAGTGCGCTCACGTTTTTGAATGTGTCATCATCTGTTGCAATGCCGCGAATAAGCTCCACAAGTTTCATCACAGGAACAGGATTCATGAAGTGAAAGCCCATGAACTTTTCTGGGCGGTCGGTCTTTGCGGCAAGACGTGTGATCGAAATGGATGATGTGTTTGAGGTTAGAATTGTATCCTTGCCAACATGTTTCAGCACGTCTTGAAAAATTTGATTTTTAATGTCTTCATTTTCAGTGGCAGCCTCAATCACAAGCTCAATATCGCTAAAAAGGGCAAGTTCTGTTCCCGTTTCTATGCGCGCAATTGCATTTGATTTATCAGTTTCAGTGATGATGTCTTTTGAAACTTGGCGCTTCATATTGGCATCGATTTTGCGGGTAGCATTATCAAGCATTTCTTGGGAAATATCGTGCAGCCGTACATCGAAACCTGCGAGCGCAAAAACATGCGCGATTCCTGTGCCCATTTGGCCAGCGCCAATTATACCAATTTTCTGCATATCATCCTCACTGATTTTTTACAGTTTAGTCGAGTTTGATTGAAATTGCAAAGCTTGGCGATCAAAAGGCTACGCGAATACGCGTTAGCGCGGTGATTGATGGGCATGGTCGCACGGCCGAAAAAACATCAAATGGCAAACCACATATGGCGGTAATCTTAGTTTGATATAGATTTGAGCTGCTCGAAAGAAACTGTTTACGCTACACGGCCCTTTAACAAAGCCTGTGCCCATTCGTAACTGCCGTTTTTTTCGGCCAGCTTAATCATTCTTGATGCGTCATATGAAACAGCATGAAGGCTGGTTTGCCAAATGCCATTTATATTTTCGATGATTGCATATCGGGCTTCTGGTGAGCCTGTTTCACAACGATGTGGGAAAGGTGTTTCGTCACTATAGGCGGGACAGCCAACAGAACCTGGATTAATGATCAACTGAGTACCATTTGAAACAACACGAGGAATATGGGTATGGCCACATAAGATGATTTGAGAATTGATATTACCTGCCATCTCTGCAATCGCACTCTCGGAGTTTAAGGTAACCGTTCCATCGGATAAAACTTGCTCCAGAAAATAGTCTAAGTCATTATGAGGATTGGCGTGACACATAAATATATCTTGAGAATATTGATGTGTACTTGGTTGTGATTTTATCCATTCCATCGCGGTTGCAGGAAGCTGATTATAAGCGATTTTATCAGAAGTCCCCATCTGGGAAGGGTCGGTTTCAAGAAGTTCGCGCTCATGATTGCCGCGAATAGTCATAAAATCATGAGCCATTAATAGGTCTGCAGTTTCTGCCGCAGCTAGAGGCCCACTGAAATGGTCACCAAGGTTGAGAATGCCATCAACGGTGTTGCGCTCGATGTCGTTGAGCACAGCTTTTAGCGCATCTACATTGCCATGAATATCAGCTATAATTGCAAGTTTTGTCATTTATAAACTCTAGTTCTAGCGCGAAACTAAGTCAACAAAAAAGCCGCCCTCAGTTTCCCGAGGACAGCTTTAAAATCCATTGAATAAACCTAACCCTTAACGAGTTTTGTCATTTCGGGAACAGCGTCAAAAAGATCAGCGACAAGGCCAAAATCAGCAACTTGGAAGATCGGTGCTTCTGCATCCTTGTTGATCGCCACGATGATTTTACTGTCTTTCATACCTGCAAGATGTTGAATGGCGCCAGAAATACCGCAAGCCACGTAAAGATCAGGCGCGACAACTTTCCCTGTTTGGCCAACTTGCCAATCATTAGGTGCATAGCCACTATCAACCGCCGCGCGTGAGGCGCCAACAGCGCCGCCAAGGGCATCCGCTAAGCCTTCGATAATTGCGAAATCTTCTTCTGAACCGACACCGCGACCACCAGAGACAACCACACCCGCAGATGTCAGCTCTGGGCGATCAGAAGACTGAACGCGATCTTCAACAAAGCTTGATAATGCCGATTCTTTAGCGTCTGCTGCTTTAACAGCTGCCGAGCCGCCTGTTTCTGCAAGGTCAAAACCAGATGTACGAATTGAGACGACTTTTGTGGCATCTTTTGTTTTCACAGTCTGTATGGCGTTGCCAGCATAGATCGGGCGCTCAAATGTATCAGCATCAACAACCGCTGAAACATCTGTGATGACCATAACATCCAAAAGTGCTGCGATACGTGGAAGGACGTTTTTACCTGCCGCCGTCGCAGGCGCAACGATATGAGAATAACCACTTGCTATCGCGACGACAGTATCCGCAACGCCTTCTGCAAGGCCGTTGCCGATCTTGGCCGTAAGAACGTTTTTCACATTTTTGAGCGTTGCCGCTTCTTTTGCAGCCGCATCAGGATTTGCATCGCAAACCAAGATATCGACATCACCTAAAGATGATACAGCGGAAAGTGTTTTGGCAGTTGCGTCCATTGCAAGTGCGCCAGCAGAAATTTCAGCGATCAATAAAACAGCCATTATACAACTCCCGCTTCTTTTAGTTTTGATACAAGCTCTTCGACGCTTTCCACAATCACACCAGCTGAGCGCGTTGATGGCTCAGATGTTTTGATGATTTCAAGACGAGGCGACACGTCAATGCCAAGATCGGCCGCGGATTTAATATCGAGCTGCTTTTTCTTCGCCTTCATGATATTGGGCAAAGATGCATAACGCGGCTCATTGAGGCGTAAATCAGCGGTGATCACAGCAGGCAAAGTGACCTTGATCACTTGCAGACCACCATCAACTTCGCGTGTGACTTGTGCACTATCGCCAGCAATCGCGATCTCAGATGCATTGGTTGCTTGTGACCATCCGAGTAGCGCGGAAAGCATTTGGCCAGTTGCGTTCATATCGTTATCAATGGCTTGCTTGCCCGCAAGAACGAGAGAAGGTTGCTCCTCGTCAATGATAGCTTTGAGGATTTTTGCGACCGCAAGTGGTTCAATATCGTTATGAACATCATCAGTTGCCGTAACCAAAATCGCACGATCAGCGCCCATAGCAAGAGCTGTTCGGAGCGTCTCTTGAGATTTTTCAACGCCGATAGAAACGACAACGATTTCGTCAATCTTGCCAGCCTCTTTAAGACGGATCGCTTCTTCAACAGCAATTTCATCAAAAGGGTTCATCGACATTTTTACATTTGCGAGATCGACACCTGTGCCGTCCGCTTTTACGCGAACTTTGACGTTGTAATCGATGACGCGCTTTACGGGTACGAGGACCTTCATCTTGCGTTCTCCATGTTTAATATTGCGTCCCTTTGCTCATTTGCTTCGGGATAGATTCTTGCTTAAAATCGACTTTATGCGTACAATTCTTGCACATAGATTGCAATATAGAATTGCATTACGTTACGTTAACGTCACTATCAGGCTATCTTGAACTGCCAGGCACCCAAAGCACGTCATCGCGCCCGCCATTATTGGCCATGCGAGCTGCACAAAAGAACCAATCGGAAAGGCGGTTGGTGTATTTTATGGTCTCGGCATTGATAGGGCGATCGATCTCAAGAATGAGGCGCTCAACGCGGCGGGCAACTGTGCGCGCGTGATGTAGATGTGCAGAAAGAGGCGTGCCCGCAGGCAATATAAAGCTCTTGAGGGTTTCAAGCTGCGATGTCATTTCATCAATTTCGCTTTCAAGGCGTGCGGTTTGTGTGTCGATGATCCGCAGCTTACCTTCCTCACCATCCACGATGGGCGTACAAAGATCGGCGCCAAGGTCAAAGAGTTCGGATTGAATGCGCGCAAGGGACGCATCTACTTCACCACTCGCATGTAAGCGCGCAATACCCACAACAGAATTGAGTTCATCTGCCGTGCCATAGGCCACCACAAGAGGGTCAGTTTTTTTGACGCGCGAAAAATCACCAAGATGGGTTTCGCCCGTGTCGCCTGTGCGCGTGTATATTTTGTTGAGGGTAACCATTAGCGTTTCGCCGCCATCGCAACAAGCGTGAGACCAAGTACCACGGCAACCGCTTGGAATATAATCCGAAACTTCATCATGCGATTGCCATATTTTTGATTAAAATCACCACCACGCGAAAAGGCAACCAGCCCGATGACGAGCGCGAGAACGGTGAGGATAAAAAATAAACCGATGAGATAAACCATGAGACGTCCTATGTTATTTTACGTTTTGACGAAGAGTTTATCTTGTATTCTATGTGGAAGGAAGCGTTTTATGAGTGAAGCGATATAGGTGAGGGTTGTGACATAATAGCGCGGCTTGGGATTTTCTGATGTGAGGGCATGATAGAGTTTCTCGGCCACAGCTGTTTCGGGCAGTTCAAAACGATCTTTCTTGCCATCCGTGCTGTAAAGCCGCGGTATGACGTGACTTTCATAATAATCCGCATGATATGAATTTTTCCAATCGATCCATTTTTCAAAATGACGTTGAGCATTCACACGGATGCTGGATGTGACGGGGCCAGGCTCAATGAGAACAATTTTGATCGTTTCTTCACGAGCCAGCTCTAAGCGCATGATATCAGTGAGGGCTTCAAGCGCGTGTTTCGTCGCGGCATAGGCGGAACGACCTCGGGCAGGGGCGAAGCCAAGCACGCTAGAGTTTTGAATGATGCGCCCATGGCCTTGCCTACGGAAAATCGGCAAGACTTGTCGCGAGAGCTCATGAACGCCAAAAACATTGGTTTCAAAAATTTCACGAAGTGCGCCTCGAGAGAGATCCTCTGCAAAGCCAGCCGTTGCAAATGCACCATTATTAAAAACGGCATCAAGCTTTCCACCTGTGGCTTTAATGGTTTGAGCAAGGCCTTCGGCAATCGTTTTGTCATCGGCATAATCAATTAATGGGCTTTCAAAACCTTCTGCAATTAGTCGATCACAATCTTTTTGCTGCCTGCAAGAGGCGAATACCCGCCAGTTTTTTTCGCGCATGAAATGAGCGCAGGCATATCCAATACCTGAAGAGCAACCTGTGATGAGGATCGATTTTTGTGGTTCCATTTGTCGTATTCCCAATTTTTGAAAAGGTTTAGAAGGAAAGCCGATCACACGCAAGGCGCGATATTCAGAGACAGCGATCCTTGCCTTGAAAATTATTTGCCAATTTATGGATTGCATCTAATGGTTCAATCAAGCAAAAGTTATGCAAAATTGAGGAGAATATTATGATCAATGCTTTTATTGCCCCTGAGCGTTTGCTGCTTGGACCTGGTCCGACCAATACAGATTCTCGTGTTTTGGAGGCTGCGGCACAGCCGACAATTGGCCATCTTGATCCTGCCTTTCAAGGATTGATGGAGGAAATCAAAGAGCAATTGCGTATGCTTTTCAAAACGAAAAACCTCATGACAATGCCCATTTCTGCGCCTGCCAGCTTGGCGATGGAGATGGGTTTGATCAATTTGCTTGAAGCTGGAGATAAAGCGATCATTGCTCAAAATGGCGTCTTTGGTGGCCGTATGGCTGATATCGTTAAGCGCGCTGGAGCAGAGCTTGTTCATCTCGAATTTGAATGGGGCAAGCCAGTTGATCTGGACGTTGTTGCAGAGGCAATAAAGGCGCATCCCGATGCAAAAATGCTCGGATTCGTTCACGCAGAGACCTCAACGGGTGTGCGCTCAGATGCTTATGCATTATGTGCATTGGCGCAAGATGCAGGAATGTTGAGCCTTGTGGACACGGTTACTGGCCTTGGCGGGATCGAGGTCGATGTCGATGGTTGGGGCGCTGATGTTGTGTATTCAGGCTCGCAAAAATGTCTCGCTGTTCCACCGGGACTTGCACCGATTACGTTTAATGAGCGCGCAATTGAAGCCATCAAATCACGAAAGACCCCCGTTCAATCTTGGTTTATGGATCTAAATTTGGTGCTTGGATATTGGTCAGGTGATGGGGCGCGTAGCTATCACCATACGGCTCCCGTGAACGCACTTTATGGTTTGCATGAAGGTGCGCGCTTGGCACTTGAAGAAGGGATCGATGCGCGTATCGCACGCCATAAAAATGCATATGACCGTTTGGCGCAGGGCATGGCCGAACTTGGTCTCGATTTCTTTGTGGATGCTGAATATCGCTTGCCACAGCTGAATACGGTCACAATTCCAGAAGGTGTTGATGATGCGGCCGTTCGCGCGCGCTTGCTTGATGAATATGATATCGAAATTGGCGGTGGGTTAGGCCCGATGGCGGGAAAAATCTGGAGGATTGGCCTCATGGGGGGCAATGCTAATCCTGAAGCTGTTGAAAAAGTTCTTTCAGCATTGCGTGAAGTTTTGGGTCAGTAATACCCAATTTTGAGTGGTATGCACTAAATTAAAATTGGAAAACTCATGATTGAGCTTAAGGGCACGATAATTATTCCTCGCGCGGCATATGTTGAGGCGGAAGAAGCTCTACAAGAGCATATTATGGCGACGCGGTTAGAGGCCGGCAATATTGTTTTCGAGGTCGAACAAGACGCCAAAGACCCCGAGATTTTTCATGTGTTTGAACAATTTATAGACCAACAAAGTTTTGAGCTTCATCAAGATTTGGGCGCAAAGCGGCGATGGGGCATTGTGAGCAAAGATTTCAAACGTGATTTTCATATCGTTGAGATTTAGAAAGCCGATCACGCTCTTGTTTTTTATTCGCATTAAAGTTATCCCGACCATAACAATGACAGGACGATTATGAGCACGAATGACCAAGACCGAATTGATGCAGGCGGTTTGATTGAATCAGAAACTTTGAGCAAGGCGATTGGCGATCGCTATTTGACTTATGCCCTTTCGACAATTGTGAACCGTGCTCTTCCTGATGCGCGTGATGGCTTGAAACCTGTGCATCGCCGAATTTTGTTTGCAATGCGTGGATTAAAGCTCGATCCTGCGGGCGCTTTTCGCAAATGCGCCAAGATTGTTGGCGAGGTTATGGGCAATTACCACCCTCATGGTGACCAAGCGATTTATGATGCGCTTGCCCGCTTGGCGCAGGATTTTTCGATCCGTTATCCGCTCGTTGATGGCCAAGGTAATTTTGGTAATATCGATGGCGACAACCCTGCGGCACAGCGTTATACCGAAGCAAGGCTGACTTATGCGGCTGAGGAATTGCTACAGGGGCTCAATGAAAACGCGGTTGATTTCCAAGATAATTATGATGGTTCGGAGCGCGAGCCGATGGTTTTGCCTGCAAGCTATCCTCATCTTTTGGCGAATGGCTCACAAGGTATCGCTGTGGGCATGGCAACGAATATCCCGCCTCATAATATTGGCGAGTTGATTGCAGCAACCAAGCATCTCATTAAATTTCCAAATGCAGGACACGCGAAGCTTATTGAATTTGTCCAAGGGCCAGATTTCCCTACAGGTGGAACGATTGTGGATAAGCCTGAAACAATATTGCAAGCTTATGAGACAGGTCGGGGTTCGTTTCGTGTACGCGCAAAATGGGAGGTTGAGGAACTTGATCGTGGGATGTGGCAAATTGTTGTCACTGAAATTCCTTATCAAGTTAAAAAGTCACGTTTGATTGAAAAAATTGCCGAAGCGATTGATCTCAAAAAATTACCCATATTGGCTGATATTCGTGACGAAAGCACCGAAGATGTGCGCCTTGTATTTGAACCGCGCTCAAAGGCTGTTGACCCCGCTGTGTTGATGGAGGCACTCTTCAAAAATAGCGAACTGGAAACACGATTTGCTATGAATATGAATGTTCTGATTGATGGGCGTGTGCCTGTTGTATCAAGCCTGCGTGATGTGTTGCGTGCATTTTTGGATCATCGCCGCGAGGTGCTTATTCGCCGCTCACAATTCCGTCTTGAAAAAATTGATAGACGTTTGGAAATATTAGAGGGCTATATTGTTGCCTATTTGAATCTGGATCGTGTGATTGAGATTATCCGTGAGGAAGATGAGCCGAAGCTCGTCATGATTGCAGAATTTGAGCTTAATGATGTTCAAGCTGAAGCCATTTTAAATATGCGATTGCGCTCTTTGCGCAAGCTTGAAGAGATGGAATTGCGCAATGAGCGTGATGCATTGATGAGTGAGCGTGCTGATATTGATGATTTGATTGCGAATGAAGATTTGCAATGGAAGCGCATTTCAACTGATCTTGATGAGGTGGATCGTAAATTTGGCCGCAAATCAGAAAATGGTGCGCGCAGAACAATTCTTGAAGAAGCCGCAATCGTTGCCGATGTGCCGATTGAAGCGATGATTGAAAAAGAGCCGATCACTGTGATTTGTTCAGAAATGGGCTGGATTCGTGCGATGAAAGGTCATGTTGATCTTGCTGGTGAGTTTAAGTTCAAAGATGGCGATGGCGCGCGTTTTGCCTTCCATGCCGAAACCACGGATAAAATACTGCTCGCGGGTTCAAATGGACGTTTCTATACTGTGAGCGCCAATGATCTGCCCGGCGGACGCGGTATGGGCGAGCCTGTGCGCTTGATGGTTGATCTACCAAATGAAGCGCAAATTATGGCTCTGTTCGTACACAAAGCAGGTCGCAAGCAGCTTCTGGCTTCAAAGGCTGGTAATGGCTTTATCGTCAATGAAGATGATGTCGTGGCAAGTACCAAAAATGGCAAACAGGTCATGAATGTTGGAAAAGCCGATTCACTTTTGACGATTTGTGAGGTCAATGGCGATCATATCGCTGCCGTTGGTGAAAACCGTAAAATGCTTGTTTTCCCGATTTCAGAATTGCCTGAACTTGGGCGCGGAAAAGGCGTTCGTATTCAAAAATATAAAGATGGCGGTATGTCGGATGTGAAAGTGTTCAATCTTGTTGATGGCGTGACTTGGCTTGATCCAGCAGGGCGCACCCGCACAGAGATTGAGCTTTCAGAATGGACAGGCGCGCGCGCATCAGCGGGACGTATGGCACCCCGAGGATTTCCACGCGAAAACAAATTTTGATATTTGCTAATTCAGGTAAGTTTTAAGGATCACTTTAAGTGCGCAGTTGAAAACTTAAACGATCCAAGATAGCATTGACGAAAGAAACAGTGTCTTTGCGATCATCAAATGCTTTCGTGACATTCAAATATTCATTGATCACGACTTTGGGCGGCGTGCTTCCCGCAACCATTTCTGCACCCGCCGCACGAAATATAGCACGCAATATTGGGTCGATTTTGGCAAGTGGCCAGTTTTCTTTCAAAATCGTGTTGGTTGTTTGGTCGATTTTGATTTGATTGTGAATAGCATCATAAACAAGGGATTTTGTGAGTTTTTGATCAATCTTTGCAGGCTCAACATCCGCATCCATTAAGCTCGATAAATCAATCTCGGCAATTTCAGCAACAACGTCCTCGAAGGGGCGGCGCGAAGCTTCGATCTCAAAGAGAGCTTGTACCGCCAAAAGGCGGGCAAGTGAACGAGTTTGTGTTTTGCTATTGGTCATTAGAGCTTTGTTTTAGGTTTGGGCGAGGCATATTGCGAGACGCATGTTTTGTAAACCCCAAATCACTGTTCTTTCTCAATGTGCATCGAACTCACGAAGTCTTGAAACATAACGTGCAAGCATATCAATTTCGAGATTGATTGCGTCACCGATCTTTGCAGATTTCCATGATGTAACGGCGATTGTGTGCGGGATAAGATTGATCTCAAATTCGCAACCATCGACATTATTGACGGTTAGTGAAGTGCCGTCCAAGCATACCGATCCCTTTGCCGCGATAAATCGAGCAAGCTCTTTTGGCGCTTCCATTTTGATCACAGTGTTTTCACCCAGATGTGTTATTTCTTTTATTTCTGCAATACCATCGACGTGACCCGACACGATATGTCCACCGATTTCATCGCCCATTTTCATAGCGCGTTCAAGATTGATTTGCGAACCTTCAGCCCAGTTTTTGAGATTTGTTACATTGATCGTTTCAGGAGAAATATCCACATCAAACCAGCCGCCTTCAGTTAGGCTGGAACGGTCAATCACGGTCAGGCAAACACCATGACAAGAGATGCTCGCACCAAGTGAGATTTTCTCGGCATCATAGGGGGCCTCAATGCGCGCACGCATACCATTTTCTGACATATTGACAGAAGTTATTTTTCCTTGAGCATCTACAATTCCTGTAAACATGTATCACCTATACTTCACAGCAAATTCAATATGAATGAATTTAACGTTTTTAATATCATCTTAAATCGTTTATTAGCATAATTTGAAACATAAGTGGAACCCAAAGCATTGACTAAGCCCAAAAAAAGCTTCGTTTTTTTACAAGGCCCTCATGGCCCGTTTTTTGCGCAGCTGGCAAAAATGTTGACGGAAACGCATGCCGATGTGCTGCGTGTGTGTTTTAATGCGGGTGATGAGCGGTTTTGGCCAAAATCTTTACCATCGGTGCAATTCAAGTTGGATGTGGTTGAATGGTCAGCATATTTTCAGACATTGGTGAAAGAGCATTCGGTCACCGATTTGGTTCTTTATGGTGATACGCGGGCAATACATGCTGAGGCTATTGCCATTGCTAAAAAGAAAAATATCACAATTCATGTTTTTGAAGAAGGTTATTTACGTCCGTATTGGGTGACATATGAACGTGATGGTGTGAACGGCAATTCTGCGTTGATGAATATGTCCATGGATGATGTCATAAAACGCCGAGCCAAGCGGCAGGTTGATCTTCAAGCAACGCCAGCGCAATGGGGCAGCTTATGGCATCATAATTGGTATGGATTTGCCTATCATTTTGCTTTGGCGACTGGTGCGCGTAAATATCCAAATTATAAACCGCATCGAAATATCTCCATCTGGGAGGAGGTTAAGCTCAACGCAATACGATTATTGATGATGCCGTATCATATCGTTCAAAGGGACATAACGACCCGCAAGTTTATCAAATCAGGTTCACCGTTTTTTGTAGCGATGTTGCAGCTCGAGCATGATGCAAGTTTAAAATATCATTCAGATTACCAAAGCCAAGAACAATTTATAAATGAGCTTATTGAAAATTTTGTTTTTCACGCGCCGTCTCATTATCGTCTCGTTTTTAAAATGCACCCACTTGATGACCAACGTGCGCCGATACGCCAATGGATCAATGATGCCTGTAAGACATTTGATGCTGAGAATCGAGTGTATTGTATTCATGGCGGCAAGCTTGGCGCATTTATGAATAGGGCAAAGGCCGCAATAGCGATCAATTCGACATCCGTACAGCAAGCCATGTGGCGTGGTATTCCTGTCAAATTGTTTGGCCGATCCGTTTTTGGAAAGTTGGATTTTACTAGCGATCAATCGCTTCAAGAGTTTTTTAAGACACCTGATGCACCAGATAAGGAGCGTTTTTTAGAATATCGGAGCTATTTGCTCGAAACGTCACAAATCGGCGGAGGTTATTACACTCAAACGGGGCGTGCAGAGGTTTTGCGAAATGCTGTTGATATGGTTTTAGCAAAAACTCACCCATATGAGTTATGATATTGATAAGAATTGACAAATTCTACGTTTGCAGTAATTATGAGAAAAAATTAGCCCAGAATGGGCAGTGAGGCATTTTATGAGAAAATTGGCATTATTGATGATGGTTGCGGTGTTGGGTGCGTGTGGCACATTACCAAGCGTTGGTCCTTCACGTGGGAATATTGAGAGCAATTCGACGGCTCAGGGTGGAAACATTCCTGTTATCGCGGTGACACATAGCGTTGCAAGGGCGTCATACCAGTCCGCAGGATATGGATTTCCGAGTTCGTTTTACCAAAATGGAACGATTTCATATGAGGCAATACGTTCAGGAGATATCATTCAAATCACGGTTTGGGAAAATGTTGACAATGGGACATTTGCGACACTTGGTGCCCGCGTAACGCCTTTATCTGAAATGCGTGTGAGTTCTGCGGGAACAATTTTTATGCCCTATGTTGGTCAAATCAAAGCTTCTGGAAAAACACCCGACCAGCTCCGCCGAGAGATCACTCAACAACTATCGACACAAACACCTGACCCACAAGTGGAGGTGCGCGTTTTGACACCGAGCAGTCAAGGTGGTGTGATGCTGTTTACTCAAGGTGGCGGCGGCCTTGTTCCTCTGAATGAAGGAAATTTGACCTTGGCAGCAATGCTTGCCAGCGCTGGTGGGGCAGGCGCGGCTGATCCAAGAACAACACGTGTGACGCTAACCCGTGGCGGACAAAGTGGTACAATTTTGCTTCAATCACTATATGATAACTCAAAAAATGACGTGACACTTCGTCGCAATGATCGTATCATTTTAGAAGCAGATCGCCGCTATTATCGTATTTTAGGCGCGGGTTCGGCACAAGGACTCATTCCTTTTTCAAGAAGCGAAGTATCGGTGCTTGATGCCATTAGTGAAACTGGTGGTCTTAATGGTGCAACTTCAGATGCAACAGGCATTTTTGTGTTTCGTACAATTAGCGCTCAAGTGGCGAATAGATTGATTAGTGGCAATCGTTACTCAAGCCCAGTGAATGTTGTTTTTACAATTAATTTGAAAGATGCTGATGGGCTGTTCCTTGGTCAAGAGTTCAAGATCTCTGATAAAGATACGATTTATATAACCGAAGCGCCATTTGTGACATGGACCAAAGTGATTTCCTCACTAACAAGTGCAACGGATTCTATCACAGATATAACGTCATTGCTTGAATAAAGACAGAAATGCAAAATCGAGATAACGCCGGATATTCAACAGTGCATCTCCGGCGTTTGGCATTTTATTCACTGGGTTTTTTTAGGCCAAAATTGCGTAAGCGTTTGAGGGCGCTTGGATATTCGCTTTCACCTTTTGGATTATGGGGGGCGGATGCTGTTGTGGTGTGGGGCCGTAAGCCTGTTTCCCAGCGTGGATTTGCGATGGCCAAACGAAAGTCACTTCCAGTCGTCTCTATCGAAGATGCGTTTATTCGTTCTATCAAGCCTGGTTGGTTCGAGGCGCCAGCAGGAATAATTCTTGATAAAACTGGAATATATTATGAAAGTTGCGGCGAAAGTGATTTCATGCGTTTGCTGGAAAAGCATGAGACTGTACTAGACGCAAAACATGTTCGGGAGTTGATCAACGTACAAAAAAAACATGGTATTTCTAAATACAATTTTACAGCCCGCGGTCAGTGGACGAAAAAGGATTATGTTTTGGTTGTCGACCAAGTGGCGGGTGACGCAAGCATAACATATGGTGAAGCTGACAAACAAAGTTTCCAAAAAATGCTGAGCGCTGCGCGCAAAAACTATCCAAGTGCTCAGATTATTATTCGCGCGCACCCATCTGGAAAGGGGCATTTTGAAAGTGTTGACCTTGATGAGAATATGCAAATATCGACTGAGCCCACAAATCCTTGGGATGTTCTTGAAGGGGCCAAAGATGTTTTTTGCGTGACCTCTCAAATGGGATTTGAGGCTATTCTCTTAGGACACAAACCGCATGTCTTTGGCAAACCGTTTTATTCAGGTTGGGGACTCACCCATGATGATCAGAATGTTGAACGCTGCCGTAAACTGAGTGTGGAAGAGCTATATGAGCTTGTCATGATTCAATGCTGCCAATGGTTTGACGCTGCTGGTCGAAAAACCGAATTTGCAACCATGCTTGATGCAATGATTGCCCGAACAGCTCATCATAATAGATTCCAAAATGGTGTTTCCTTGCAAAATATGCGCGCATGGAAACGGCCGCATATGGCAAGATATTTTCCCAAACAATACAAATCTGGTCAAATAATCTCTTGGGGTATGAGGTCAGATCCAAATGATTGGATTGTTGAAGATGGTTTTTTAAGGTCACGCGGATTGGGTGCGGAACTTGTGCCGCCACTTTCACTGGTCGTCGATAAGAAAGGAATTTATTTTGATCCAAACCGAGCAAGTGATCTAGAAGATTTCATCAAAACTGAGCGCAGCGTTCTTGAATTGGAACGTGCCAAAAAGCTCCGTGAAGCGATTGTCGCTTTTGGGATTACGAAATATAATCTTGCGGAAACAGAAATTCTTCAACTTCCAAAAGATCATGAAGTTATCCTTGTCGCAGGGCAGGTCGAAGATGATAAATCTATCATTTTGGGCGCTACGGGCGAGGTTAAAAACACAGCAGATCTTTTAAAGGCTGTACGTGCACATAACCCGAAAGCATATATTATTTTAAAACCCCATCCTGATGTTGTCGCTGGATTGCGTAAAGGCCTGATCTCATCTGATCTTGCTGATCTCGTTTATAAGGGGGGTAGTCTTGAACCGCTTTGGGACTCTGTGGATCATGTGGCTACAATTACATCTCAAACGGGTTTTGAGGCCTTATTGCGCGGTAAAAAAGTTTCTACTTATGGTATGCCATTTTATGCTGATTGGGGTCTCACCCAAGATTATGCACCCAGCACAGGCAGGCGCGGCAAGGCAAGCTTGGATGCCTTAGTTCATGCGACACTTATCGACTATCCCATATATTATGACCCAAAAGAGAGATGCATTTCGACTGCCGAAATCATTGTCGAGCGCTTAGCATCGGGAGAGGTTAATCATCCGATATATCTACGCGCGATGACTTGGGTTCAACAAAAATATTACCGTTTGCTTGAGACTATTCAGGGAAAAAATCGGCGACATTGATATTTGGGTTTTCGTAAAGCGATAATATGTCGTCACCAATTTGACTTGTGTGTTTCAAGGCAAATTTAGGCACGTTCTTCATAGTTTCGATGTCAAGATCTCCAACCGCCGATAACCCTTCATCCCCAATAAATTTCCCAGCACCCACATGGATAATTTGATCCACAATGCCAGCTTTCAGCGCGCTTGCGGCAATCATAGAGCCTCCTTCAATGAGCGCCGAATTTAGCCCAAGTTCAGCCAATTTTTGAGCAACAGAATGAATGGATACGGAGCTGCCTTCAAGTTTCACGCCAATGCAATCCGCTTTTTGTGAAAGCTCAGATGATGGCATCACATCTTCACCATGAAATATGATTGGTCGTGACGTTTTAAATATTTTCGCTTTAATTGATGTACGGCAATTGGTGTCCAATATAACGGGACGTGGGTGATATTTTTCAATTCCGATCGCGCGAATATTCAAAGATGGATCATCAGCAATTAGGGTTCCCACACCAATAATGATCGCGTCAAATTGTGCACGCATGGCCCGCGTGGTTTTGCGCGCTGAATCATTCGTAATCCATTGGCTTTGTCGATTGCTCAACGCGATTTTTCCATCAAGCGTTGTTGCAGATTTCAGCGTAATCATGGAGCGCCCAAGTGATTTCGTCAGAAGGAAGGGGCGCAGCCCAGCAGGTATTTCAGAAATTTTCGGATGTATGACCTCAATCCCCGCATCACGGATCATCTGAAAGCCAGTACCCGCAACGCGGGGATCGGGATCTTCTAAAGGACAAATCAATCGTGATATTCTGGCCTCAATCAGCGCATTTGCGCATGGCGAGGTTTTGCCATGATGCGCACATGGTTCCAAAGTCACATAAGCGTCCGCATTCTTTGCATCAGTGCTTTGCTCAAGTGCAATGCGCTCAGCGTGAGGGCGACCACCATCAGCGGTATGCCCAAGCCCAATGATGCGATGATCGCGAACCAATACACATCCCACAGATGGGTTTGCGCCTGTGCGCCCTAATCCTCGATCTCCTATTCGGATCGCAAGATCAAGAAAACGCAGATCAATCATCGTTTTGTGGTGGGCGCAGCTGTGTTAAAAAGTCACCAAAATCATGCGCGTCTTGGAAGTCCTTATAAACACTTGCGAATCGAATATAGGCAACAGGGTCAAGGTCGGCGAGGGCTTCCATAACGGTCTTGCCGATTTGTTCTGTTTTGATTTCGTCTTGGTTGAAACCTTCTAGGCGGCGGATAATCCCAGAGATCATCTGATCTACTTTTTCACTTTCCACGGGGCGCTTGCGCAATGCAATCCGCACAGAACGTTCAAGCTTTTCGCGGTCAAATTCTGTTCGCCCACCATCACGTTTAACGACAAACATATCACGCAACTGAATACGCTCAAATGTGGTAAAACGACCGCCACAAGCCGTGCAAGAACGGCGGCGACGAATCGCTGAATGGTCTTCTGATGGGCGGCTATCTTTGACCGCTGTGTCGGTATTTCCGCAAAAAGGGCATCTCATTGTATGATTCTAGTAAACTGTGAGCGTGAACACAATTGCTTTTTCGAGAATTCCCGTTTATGACACCCGAAATTTAAAGGAATGGTATAATGACACGCACACAAATCAACGGCGCACTGGCAATGGCTTTCGTTGTCGTCCTCTCAAATTATCTTGTTCAAAAATATCTGGGTAATTATCTAACCTATGGTGCATTTACTTATCCGTTTGCATTTTTGGTAACAGATTTGATGAACCGTCTTGAAGGGCCGAAAGCTGCGCGAAAAATTGTATTTGTGGGATTTGTTATTGGCATTATTTGTTCGCTAATCGGTTCACAAATTATGGGTGAATATGGGCCGCTTGTATCACTTCGTGTGGCCATTGGATCTGGTATTGCCTTCCTAACGGCTCAATTGCTTGATGTGTTTGTGTTTAATCGTCTGCGCAATCGTGCATGGTGGAAACCACCTGTATTCTCAAGCGTTATCGGCTCAAGTATTGATACGTTGATTTTCTTCTTTGTCGCATTTTCGGCGCAGATGATTTTCCTAGAGCCTGCAAATGATGTTGGTTTTTTCAATGAAAGCGCACCGCTTCTGGGCGTTGGGATGATCGCACCATTTTGGATTTCTATGGCAGTGGCAGATTATCTTGTGAAACTCGTTATCGCGATGATTGCACTTGTCCCTTATCGCCAAGCGATTAAAAACATTGAAACGGCCTAATGTTTCCATTTCGTGATCATAATCCGTCTATTCGCATACCATTCGTGACCTATGCAATTATTGCGATTAATGTGATCGTGTTTCTCACACATCTTGATCCAGCGGGCATTTCTGAGTTTTATTATAAATACGCTCTTGTGCCTGTTTGGATTGCCGAAGGCCACGATTATGAGGATTTCATCACATCCATGTTCATGCATGGCAGTTGGATGCATTTAATTGGGAATATGTTATTTTTATGGATTTTTGGTGACAATATCGAAGACACATTGGGTCATATTGGATTTTTAATCTTTTACATCATTTGCGGCATTATTGCTGCGCTTGCTCATGTGTTTTTGAACCTTGATAGCGATGTCCCGCTTATCGGCGCGTCGGGTGCAATTGCGGGGGTGATGGGTGCCTATTGGTTATTGTTCCCTCGCGCAAAAGTTGACGTATTGTTTATTATGGTGATTTTTGCCCGTACATTTTCTGTACCAGCATTTATCGTTTTGACGATATGGTTGGGTATGCAAATTTTCTCAGGGTTCTCAACGCCATCTGAGGGAGGCGGTGTGGCATATTGGGCGCATTTTGGTGGTTTTGTCGCAGGGGCAGTGCTTATGTTCCCGATTTGGAAAAAACGTGGTGCAAAAATGTTCTGGCATAAAAATGAATATGTGCCGCCATATCCAAAAGCGCGCAAATTGACATATGGCAAAATCCCGACCATCAAAAGATAATCGGGATTATTATTTTTAAATGTTTACCATGGATTTGCGTTTTGGTCGTTGATTGACGTCCAGAATCGTTTCTTTTGCTGTTTGCCGCGCAGCAAATGTTTGTCTACGCTATTTTGATGAATATGAGCACCATATGACCAGCCGCCACCAGCATCGTGGTGTTCGGCCATTACCGCTGTTTCATTTTGCAGCTGTGCCTTGCACATTTTATCAGCATACGCTTTGCTCGTGATTTCTGTGCCTCGTACTGGGTTGGTTAGTCCGACTTCTCCGCCTGACCAACCCATATAAAATTGCCAATTTGTAGGGCGAGCTGCCGATGCATAATCTTCATATTCGGGAGGAACTGTACTGTTTCCTGGAACAAAGCAAAGAATACGCCGTTTTTTCTTCAAGTTTGTATCACCATTATATGGATTGCAGGCATTTTGAGAGGTGGTTGAGTTCCATCCGCAGCCCACACGAACTATATTTGGTTTTGAAGGAACCGGTAGAGGATAACCTTGCCATGTCAGGGCTTTTCCTGATGGATTTTGTGCGTAGCTCGGCGTTGCGCCAAAGAGCGTTGAGCCAACGATCAGTGTCGTCGCCAGAACCGATTTAAGTTTGATAGCCATTTTGTTTTCCTTTTCTGTAATAAAGCTTGGATTGTGATTTCTCACAGGCCTAACTTAGCTCACTAAAATGAAATGGAACCTCACCCAAATGGGTGAATTGTGATAAATAAATTCGTTTTTATTTTCACCAAAGAGTTGAAGATTTATTGGAACCTATGTTGCAATTTCACGATTACACGACTATTTTAATAGGGAAAGAGGTACATCATGTTTATTCAAATTGAAACAACACCAAATCCATCGACACAAAAATTCATCCCAGGCCGCGAAGTTTTGGTTTCTGGTGCGATGGAGTTTTCGGATGCAGATGCAGCAAATGCATCGCCAATTGCAGCGCGCCTCTTTGCGATCGAAGGTGTGAGTTCCGTTTTTCTTGGAAGTGATTTTGTGTCTGTAACGAAAGCCGAAGCAAAAGATTGGGCGCATCTCAAGCCGTTAATTTTGGGTGCGATCATGGATCATTTCCAGTCTGGTGAGAGCATTTTGAACGAAGGGACAGAGCAATCATCCCACGCAGAACATGATGGCCCTGATGGTGAGATCGTCGATCAAATAAAATCTCTGCTTGATACACGTGTGCGTCCAGCCGTTGCCCAAGATGGTGGAGATATTGTATTTCATGGATTTGAGCGCGGCGTTGTTTTCCTGCATATGAAAGGTGCTTGTGCGGGATGCCCTTCATCGACCATGACGCTTAAAATGGGCATTGAAAATCTGCTTCGCCATTATATACCAGAAGTCACTGAAGTGCGCGCTGTCGCGTAATGCGCCAGATTTTGATTGACCCATTATCTGAGCCCGTGCAAATGGCCTTGTCTGAAGCTGGTCACATCATAAAGACGAGTAGCGCAAGCGCAAAAGACCGCGCCCTTGCTCTCGATGAAGCTTTTCAGGGTCTTGGAGATTTGGATAATATTCAAGAAGTTGTTGTGATCAATGGCCCAGGGAATTTCACTGCTATTCGCGCAGGAATAGGTTATGTGCGTGGTCTTGGGCTTGCTTTTGGATGCCAGACGCGCGGCATTTCTATAATGGATGTCGATCATCAATTGGCTGGATCATCACAAATTGCGCGTGATGCGCGTGGTGATCGTGCATATCTTTCCCGTGAGGGGCAAATTACTCTCGTCAATAAAGCTGAGCTTCCAAATGGAATTGTGTGTTTTGATGATATTGAGGGAACAGTTCATAAAACAGCTACAAGTTCAGAGCGTATGTCGGCGTTTTTGTCATTGGCAAACACAGATAAGGGTACTGTTCCTGCAAGCGCAAATTATATCCGTTCAGCAGATGCTGCCCCTTCAAATATCATTCCTCCAAAAATAATTGAGATAAAATGATGAGCAATGAAAAGCTCGCAGAACTCTATGCGCGCTGTTTTCCCGATGATGTTCACCACTGGAAAGGTGAAGCGATAGCCCAACTCAAAAATGGCAAAAACTCTGAAGTTGTTGAAGTTGAGCATGGTGCGGTGTTTTTTCAGATGGCTGCAGATGAAGGCGAAATTTTATCCATATTTATAGATCCTGCGCATCAAGGAAAGGGCGAGGGATCAAGGCTATTTAATGAATTGCTTAGCTTTGCGGCTGCGCATGGAATCCGCACATTGTTCTTGGAAGTGGCTGCGGATAATCAATCAGCGCTAAAATTTTATACTCGCCTAAATTTTGAGCTTATTGGTAAGCGTAAAGCCTACTATTTGCGCAAAAATGGTGTGAAAGTAGATGCTCTGACGATGCGCTGCGATCTTTAGCAAAAAGCCATTGACGTAGTCCAATAACGGCTTAAGATGAAGTTAGCGGAGAATCCGTCAATAAAAAATACTTGGAGAGAAAACATGAAATTGAAAGCATCACTTTTGGGCGCTGTCGCGCTAAGCACAATGGCGACTATGGCTTTTGCTGATCCAGCTCTTATCTATGATATGGGCGGTAAATTCGATAAATCATTTAATGAAGGCGCATATACAGGTGCTGAAGCTTATAAAGAAGCTTCAGACGGCGATTATCGTGATTTTGAAATTTCTGAGGAAGCGCAGCGTGAGCAAGCTGTTCGCCGTTTTGCAGAAGAAGGCAATAACCCCATTATTGCAACAGGTTTTGCCTATTCATCAATTTTGGATGCTGTTTCACAAGAATTTCCTGATCTGACTTTCGTTACTATCGATGGTTGGGTTGAGCAACCGAACGTTTTGAATGTTGGTTTTAAAGAAGATCAAGGCTCATATTTAATGGGTATTTTTGCGGCTATGGCGTCAAAATCAGGAACTATTGGTTTCGTTGGTGGGATGGATATTCCATTGATCCAGAAATTTGCATGTGGCTATGTTCAAGGTGCAAAATCCGTTAATCCAGATATCAAAGTTATCCAGAATATGACGGGCACGACGGCTTCTGCTTGGAATGACCCTGCTAAAGGTGCGGAATTGACAAAAGCTGAAATTGATCAAGGTGCGGATGTTATTTTCCACGTTGCTGGTGGTACGGGTGTGGGTGTCCTTCAAGCGGCTGCTGATGCGGGTGTTTTGGGTATAGGTGTCGATAGCAATCAGAATGGTTTGCACCCTGGCTCAGTTTTAACTTCAATGCTCAAACGTGCTGATATTGCTGTTGAAAAAGCAATGACAGAAGCTGCTGCAGGTACATTGGAAGCTGGCGTTTGGTCACTTGGTCTTGAAGACGGTGGTGTTGATTATGCAATGGATGACAACAACAAAGATCTTGTGACTCCAGAAATGATTGCCGCAGTTGATGCAGCGAAAGCGGCTATTATTGCGGGTGAAGTTGAAGTTCATGACTATATGTCAGACAACGCTTGCCCAGTAATGTAAGTAGATGAGTGTGAGTATAGATCTCCAACAGCCGGGAACGCCGGCTGTTGATATTCCCGAAAGCTCTCGCATGATTGAGCTTCGCGATATATCCAAATCATTTGGACCAGTGAAGGCGAATAGCGGTATCGATCTCATTGTCGAGCGCGGAAAAATCCATGGGATTGTTGGCGAAAATGGAGCAGGGAAGTCGACTCTAATGTCGATCCTATATGGATTTTATTCGGCCGATCGCGGATCAATTGAGATTAACGGCAAGAAAAAGAATATTAAAAACCCCCAAGACGCAATCGCGGCGGGTATTGGCATGGTGCATCAGCATTTTATGCTTGTGGCCCCATTCTCGGTTCTTGATAATATTATTTTAGGCGAAGAAAAAAACTTCATCCTCAAAAAGACGCGCGAAAATGCGCGCGCCAAGATTAATGCTCTGGCTGAAGAATACGAAATGCAGGTCGATCTTGATGCCATTACAGGCGAGCTGTCGGTCGGTTTGCAGCAACGCGTAGAAATTCTAAAAGCGCTATACCGCGAAGCCGATTTGCTGATCCTTGATGAACCAACTGGCGTTCTGACACCAAGTGAAGCTGATCACCTTTTCCGCATTCTCGATATGCTGCGCGAACAAGGCAAAACAATTATCATCATTACCCATAAACTTCGTGAAATCATGGCAATTACCGATACGGTGAGCATCATGCGCCGCGGAAAAATGTCGCCATCCATTTGGACAAAGGACACCAATCCAAAAGATTTGGCCACTTTGATGGTTGGGCGTGATGTTGTGCTGAAAGTCGAGAAGAAAAAAGCCAAACCCGAAGGTGAAGTGCTCCGCGTTGAGAATTTAAATGTCACTAATGCGCTTGGAGTTCAAAAGCTCAAAAATCTTAGTTTTACAATTCGTGCTGGAGAAGTTCTTGGCGTTGCTGGCGTTGCTGGTAATGGCCAGACCGAGCTTCTTGAGATTCTTGCTGGCATGATGCCCGCAGGTTCAGGGCAAGTGCTCTATTTTGATGAGCCATTGGATATTTCAAAGAGGGCTAAACCTGATCAACGCCGCAAACGAGGCATCGGGCACATTCCTGAAGATCGCCATAGACGTGGATTGGTGAAGCCCTTTAAGACGTGGGAAAATACGGCCTTTGGTTATCATAATTTTCCGCGCTATTCGAAAAAATATGGCTTTGCCGATCAGAAGTTTATGCGTGAAGACGCAACAGATAAAATGGAGCGGTTTGATATTCGTCCGCGCAATATCAATCTTCCCGCAGCTAATTTTTCTGGCGGAAATCAGCAAAAGATCGTTTGCGCACGTGAGATTGACCAAGCTCCCAAGCTGATCTTGATCGGTCAACCGACCCGTGGTGTCGATATTGGTGCGATCGAATTTATTCATAAAGAAATTATTCGAATGCGCGATGAGGGCGCGGCTGTTTTGCTCATCTCGGTTGAACTGGATGAAATTTTATCGCTTTCTGATCGTGTGATTGTACTCCTTGATGGCGCAATTGTTGGTGAGCGTGAGGCCGATAAGACAAACGTAAATGATCTGGGTCTTTTGATGGCGGGTATTGAAGAAAAAGAGGCTTCCAATGGATGATAAAATTCCAGCTTGGCTTGATGTCATTGTCTTGCCGTTGATGAGTTTGATGATTGCATTTTTTGTAACGGGATTGATTGTGTTATCAATTGGCGCAAATCCATTTTCCGTGGCTCAAGCGATGATCGAAGGTGCTATTTTGCGACCATCTGGCTTAGGCTATACGCTCTATTATACGACCACCTATATTCTTACTGGGCTTGCTGTTGCGGTAGCTTTTCACGCCGCTATGTTTAATATTGGTGGTGAAGGGCAGGCGATGGTTGCGGGTGTAGGGGTCGCGATTGCAGCTCTTGCCCTTGACAGTACCCATTGGATGATCACGCTTCCAGTTGCTATGATCTTGTCGATGGTTTTCGGTGCGTTTTGGGCATTGTTGCCGGCTTATTTGCAAGCCAAACGTGGGTCTCACATCGTTATTACAACCATCATGATGAATTTCATTGCATCAGCCGTTGTGGGTTATATCGTTATCTATGTGCTCCGAGACAACGTGGCTGGAGCTAATGAAACACGCCGCTTTTTGGAGGGTGCTCATATTCCACGCGCATCGGATATGCTTTCATGGATTGGTATCGATGGTTATTCAAAATCAGTCCCAATGAACATCACATTCTTTGTGGCTCTGATTGCTGCTGTTGCCGTCTATTATCTTATTTGGCGCACACGTTTAGGCTATGAAATCCGTGCTTTTGGTCTTTCGAGTTCTGCCGCGCAATATGCAGGTACTTCACCCGTTAAAATTATCATCATTGCAATGCTTATATCGGGTGCACTCGCAGGTTTAATGGCCAATAATTCGGTTATGGGTGAGCAAGTTAAGCTAGGGCTTAATCCTGTAAATGGTGCAGGTTTTATCGGCATTGCGGTTGCGCTTATGGGACGCAATCATCCCGTTGGCATTGTGCTTGCTGCATTTCTATTTGGCGTTCTTGTGCAAGGCGGAGCAGAGCTTTCCTTTAGTTATCCTGCCGTATCTCGTGATATTGTTGATGTCATAAAAGGGCTTGTTATTTTATTCGTTGGGGCACTTGATAACATGCTTCGTATTCCCATGGAGCATTGGTGGATAAACAGGCAGAAGGCGAAAATGGCATGATCGATTTTCTATATTTTTTCATTAACCCAGCATTGCTGAAATCCACATTGGTGCTTTCCACGCCCATTCTTTTTGCATGTCTTGCGGGATTGTTTTCCGAGCGCGCAGGTATTGTCGATATTGGGCTTGAGGGCAAACTGCTCCTTGCAGCCTTTGGCTCCGCAGCCTTCGCTGCCTATACGGGCAATGCTTGGCTTGGAATGTTCATGGGCGTGTTCGTATCAATTTTATTTTCTATGCTACATGGTTTTTCCGCAATAACACTTCATGGCAACCAACTCATTTCGGGTGTAGCCGTAAACTTCCTTGCGGTTGGCCTAACTGGCTTTTTAGGAAAAGCATGGTTCCATCAAGGTGGAAACACGCCAGCACTTTCAGGTAATTCACGCTTTACTGCGATTGATCTGCCATTTGCCGAGAGCATTGGCAAAATCCCCTTTATTGGCGCATTTTATGAAGATGTATTATCAGGCAATGCGATCTGGGTTTATGTAGCACTTTTATGTGTGCCGTTAACAGCGTTTATTGTGTATAAAACACGATTTGGCTTGCGTCTTCTCGCTGTCGGCGAAGAACCCTCTGCCGTGGATACAGCCGGAATTTCTGTGCCAAAACTACGCTATAAAGCACTTCTTATATCGGGTATTCTTGTTGGTCTTGGTGGTGTTTATCTTTCAAATGGTATGCTTGCGGGGTTTGGCCCTAAAATGTCGGCAGAGCGCGGATATATGGCATTGGCCGCTTTGATTTTTGCGAAATGGCGCCCTTGGCAATCTTTATGGTCGTGTATGTTGTTTGGTTATTTTGCGGCCTTCGCGATCCGCTATGGGTCATATGATTTCCCAGTCATCGGCCGTGTGCCTTCTCAATTTATGGACGCACTTCCTTATATCCTTACCATCATCGTCCTTGGTGGCTTTATAGGAAAAGCAATCGCACCAAAAGCTGTTGGCGAGCCTTATTCAAAGGAACATTGATATGAGCAATGAGGATATTTTACGCGCAAAATATGGTGATGCGCCGATTGAACTCGCAATGGTGCTTGGCTCTGGCCTTTCTCATATTATTGATGCTGTTGATGGTGAGGCCATTAAGTTTTCAGAACTTGAAGGTTTTCCTCATGGTGGTGTTTCGGGGCATAATCCATCAATGAAAATCGGGCTTTTCGAAGGAAAGCGTGTCGCAATACTCGGCGGCCGCCAGCATTATTATGAACAAGGCAATGCCGCGGCAATGCGCGAACCCATTCGCACGCTTAATGCGATGGGGGCGAAGAGGCTTCTTCTCACAAATGCAGCGGGATCATTGCGTTCAGATATGGCTCCAGGATCAATTATGTGCCTATCTGATCATATCAATATGTCGGGGATTAATCCGCTTATCGGCGAGCCTAGCGACGCACGTTTTGTGCCGCTCACGGACGCACATGATAGCGGTATGCGCACAGCACTTCATAAAGCGGCTAATCGGGCAGGTGAAACATTGCGCGATGGTGTTTATGTGTGGTGGTCTGGCCCTAGCTTTGAAACACCAGCCGAAATCCGAATGCTTAAAATCTTGGGCGGCGATGCCGTTGGAATGTCCACAGTGCCTGAGGTCATTTTGGCGCGTTATTATAAAATGCGGGTGGCAGCGATTTCCGTCATAACCAATATGGCTGCTGGCCTATCATCGGAACAGATCAGCCATGAACATACCAAATCCATGGCGCCAATTGGCGCAGCTCGATTGGAAGCTGTGCTTCACGAATACCTTCAGGAACTTGACCCAGAAGGATAACGAGCGTAAAGGGGCAATAATTCGAGGCCTTCATGCACATTTATTTGCCCATCGCTCAAGTTTCTATCGACCTGTTCACATTGCTGGGCTTGGGTTTCGTTGTGGGCATATTGTCTGGGATGTTTGGTGTTGGTGGTGGTTTTATTATGACGCCAATTTTGTTCTTGATGGGGATTCCGCCAAATATTGCTGTTGCATCGCAATCTAGCCAAGTTGTTGGCACATCGACATCGGGCGCACTTGTTCACTTTCAGCGAAAAACAATCGATTATAAAATGGGCTTTATACTGCTGGTTGGTGGTATGTTCGGCTCTGCCTTTGGCGTGCGTGTTTTCAAATGGGTCACACAGCTCGGCCAGATCGAAACCTTTGTAACAGCGGTCTATGTGATCTTCCTAAGTCTCATTGGCGGCTTGATGCTTTATGAGACGATCAATTCGATGCGCAAAACACCAGTTCGCAGGAAACGCAACCCGCATAAGCCTCTTCATCACTGGCCGCTCAAAATGCGCTTCCAAGCATCTCGCATGTATATTTCTGCAATACCGCCAATTATGATTGGTGCAAGTGTTGGTTTTTTAGCGGCGATTATGGGTGTAGGTGGCGGCTTCATTTTGGTGCCTGCGATGATTTATTTGATTGGTATGCCTGTGAAAACTGTTATTGGCACATCTATGTTTCAGATTATTTTTGTATCGGCATTCACCACAATTATGCATGCGACGACAACACATTCGGTTGATATCGTTCTCGCGCTCATTCTCATATTGGGTTCGATCCCTGGGGCGCAATTGGGCGCAACATTTGCTCATAAACTTCCTGCAATCCAATTGCGTCTTGGGTTCGCGCTTGTTATTTTGTTGATTGTGGCAAAATTGATTTATGGATTGGTTGTGACGCCTGATGATCTCTATGGATTAACGCTATGAGATTGATTTTTTCGTTTATTCTCACATTGATCGCTGCAAGTTTTGCTATGGCCGAAACACGCATTGTGTCTGGAAAGTCAGATGAAGACCTTGCCCTCAATACCACCTTCAATGGCAAGGACATATTGGTCTATGGCGCGGTTCAATCCGATGAGGATTCTCCAATAGATGTTGTGATTGTCGTGCGGGGGCCAGATCAAACCGTCACAATAAATAAAAAAGAGAGCAAGCTTGGGTTCTGGCTCAATAGTGAAAGTATAAAATTTCCCAACGCGCCTGCATATCTAGCCGTTATGTCCAGCTGGGGGCCAACCGTCATTTTATCGCCCGAAATGAGGGCTGAGCATAAAATTGGGATTGATGAGCAAATTGATCTGAGCAAGCTATCAGGAAATATCACAAATGCAGCCGATTTTCGCGAGGCGTTTATCCGTATTCGAAAAGAAAATGGGCAGTTTGTTGAAAGTTCTTATGGGGTGCGTGTAGAGGGCGGAGTTCTATTTTCGGCCGATATACCACTTCCCGCCAATCTGATCGAAGGTATTTACACATTCCATCTTTATGTGATCCAAGATAAAAATGTGACAGCATATTCGAAATCATATATTCCCGTTCGAAAAACGGGTGCATGGGCGTGGCTGTTTAATTTATCGGATCAAAATGGGTTGCTCTATGGACTGCTTGCCGTTTTCTTATCGATCACGATATCACTCATCGCAACCCAATTCGTTCGATTATTCAGAAGATAATTTTAACTCGAAATCTTGTTGGACATCTTTTGGATCAAGCGGCTTAGTCGGTTTGGCCATCTTATAATCTGTGATCCACAAGAAACGATGTTCCGCGCGTGTTAGTGCCACATAAACGAGGCGCTTCCATAAGGGGATGCCAGCTTCATTGCGACCACTTCGTGCGGCAGCTGCTATATCGGGCGCAAAAACCTGCACTTGTGGCCATTGCGAGCCTTGCGCTTTATGGATGGTTGATGCTGCGCCATGTAAGAAGCTTGCCCCCATGCGTGCTGCTGAAATCATGTCGGGCTCTTCACGATCAGGATGCTCGATCTGAATAATTGATGCGACAGAGATATACGGGTCAGCGGCTCCATTGACAAAAATCCGGGCAAAGCCAGATTTATTGCCCTGACCAAGGAAAATAGACTGCGCGCCTTTAATTAATCCGCGTGCTTCAAGATCAATCCGCTTGGCGCGATGCTTCATTGGCAACTCAATACCATCACAAATAAGAGGCTCGCCTGGGCGCATCTGCCCATCTTCAATGCCATGTGCGCGGCGAAACCCAGTAATAAGGCGTTTTCGCGTTGCATTGCGCCAAACCAGAACGGGCGATCGCGCCATGAGATCTGTATCAACGCGCTCAACCGTCACGACGCGATCATCATTGCGCGATAGCTCTCGGATCATTTGATTGAAATCTGAATATTCAAGCATCGGATCAGCAAGGGCATGGGCGAGATCAAGAATGGGGCTGCCTTCGGCTTGCCGATGGATGCGGGATAGATTGAAGCTGTTTTCGCTTGCAACTTTCTCAAAGACCATGCCTTCAGATTTGCCAATGGGCGCCAGCTGAGCTGGGTCACCAAACAGAACGAGCGTATTAAAAATCTCCTGTAGGTCTTCAATCTGCTGGCTGTCGAGCATCGAGCTTTCATCGACAAAGCCGATATCGAGAACCTCTTCGCGCCGTTTCCAACCTTTGATAAAATCAGAGCCGCGTGCGCCGATGATAGCAAGTGCGCTTGGGACAGAGGGCGTGTTGCCATAAAATTCCTTGGCGCGATCAAGCGCTTCGGCATCAACAAGTTCACTTACGGGTTTTGCGCCGCCATCTGTTAGCCAATCAGCTATCGCTTCATATTCGGGATGATAAATCGGACGATATAGAATACGGTGCAAGGTGGTGGCAGGTACGCCGCGCGCGCGCAAAACGGAGCTTGCTTTGTTGGTAGGGGTGAGGATCGCAAGTGAACGCTGCTTTGGATCGGGTTTTTTCTCAAAATCGGGTTCAATAATCCGAAAATCAAGTTTTTTGGCACGTTTAAACAAATCACTTAATAGCCGCGTTTTGCCAGAGCCTGCTTTGCCCGTTACGCAATACATCCCTTCGCCCTGACTTTCGAGCAAAGCGGCCAATGCCGAAAAAGCACGCGCCTGATCTTCAGAATGAGGCGCGTCTTCGTTCACGAATTGTCTACGCTCGGATATGTGTCAACATAAAGGCTTTCCATATTACGTGTTTTGAAAAGTGAACTCACCGAAGAACCATTTGCTGTGTTCATAATTGCATGTGCAAAGAGCGGGGCAGTGGTGACAACACGTATCTTATCACATCCAGCAAGTGCTTTATGCTGAGAAATGCTATCGGTGATGACAAGAGAGTGCAACGAACTCGCGGATATACGTTCAAGGGCAGGGCCAGATAATACGCCATGTGAAATATAGGCTGTGACGGATTTAGCACCTTCTGCGGTAAGGAGGTCAGCCGCCTTGCAAAGTGTGCCTGCCGTATCTACGATGTCATCAATCAAGATACAATCACGACCAGCAACATCCCCGATCACAGTCATCTCAGCGATTTCACCAGGAGCCAAGCGACGCTTGTCCACGATGGCAAGCTCTGTATCGATACGCTCAACAAGTTCGCGCGCACGCGCAACGCCGCCAACATCTGGCGACACAACGGTTACGTTTTTAAGGTCTGGGAAATTGGCTTTGATATCAAGCGCAAAAACAGGTGATGCATAAAGATTGTCCACGGGGATATCAAAAAAGCCCTGAATTTGGGCTGCGTGAAGGTCCATAGTGAGAATGCGATCAACGCCAGCCTCTGTAAGCAAATTCGCAACGAGCTTGGCTGTGATCGGTGTGCGGGCTTTCGTGCGGCGATCTTGGCGCGCATATCCAAAATACGGAATGACGGCTGTGATGCGGCGTGATGATGAACGGCGCAAAGCATCAATCATGATCAAAAGTTCCATCAAATGGTCATTGGCAGGATTGGATGTTGACTGCACGATATACATGTCTTCATCGCGCACATTGTCATAAACTTCTACGAAAACTTCACTATCATTGAAGCGCTCAACACGTGCATCAATCAGGTTGAAGTTTTGTTCCATGACTTTGTTGGAAATTTCATTGATGGCATTTGCGAGGGGCTTGTTGGAATTGCCAGCGATAAGAATTGGGCGGTTCTTGGGAATCATGGTCTCACCATTTTTTATGTTCGATCCAAGACTTAACATCTAACAAATTATATTTCGACCACTAATGACATTAACTTTTCATAAATTATTAAAAAAATGAAATAAATTTTTCCAATTCTTCGTCTGTTGTGCACCAAGATGTAACGATACGCGCGCTTAATTCTTCTTCTGGTGATCCATCAAGATTTTGGTCTGCCGGAAAGAGATAATATTTTGCGCCCGCAGCGTGGAGCGCTTGATGAATCTCGCGAGGGAATCTTAAAAATGCAACATTGCCATCGGGAGCAAAGTCGAAATGTACGTTTGGTTTGTTTTTCAAACCGCTTACAAGCTTTGCCATCTGAGCATTGGCCTTGCGTGCATATGTGAGCCAAAGATCATCGCGCAAAAATGCCGAGAATTGTGCGCCGAAATAGCGGCCTTTTGATACAAGATGTCCACCACGTTTGCGCCGAAGTTCAAATTCCCAAGCTTTTTGGGGATCAAAAATTATCACGGCTTCACCCATCATGAGGCCGTTTTTTGTGCCGCCAAGAACAAGTGCATCAACACCTGCGCGCCATGAATGATCTGCTGGGCTGTGATTGCCAGAAGCTACAGCATTTGCAAAGCGTGCGCCATCAAGATGCACAGGGCGATTATATGATTTAGCCACATCACAAAGCGCCTGTAATTCAGATACAGAATATGATGTGCCAGCCTCAGTCAGATTTGTTAGTGATAACGCGCCTTGCTGGACATGGTGAACACCAAGCGTTCCGGTAGATTGAATGACTTGTGCAACTGTGTCGGGTTGCAGCTTTCCGTTTTCGCCATCGATTGAAATCAGTTTTGCACCGTTTGTAAAAAACTCTGGTGCGCCACATTCATCTTCATTGATATGCGCATGTGTATGGCAAAAAACAGTTTCAAAAGGTTCAACCAAAGTCGCAAGCGCAAGCGCATTTGCAGCCGAACCCGTTGCAACGAAATATACGGCTGCTTCAGGTGCTTCAAAAATTTCGCGAATTTGCGCAATAGCTTCCGCACAATAGGGATCAGCCCCATAACCACCAGTGCCGCCTTGATTGCAATCAAGAATAGCTTGCATAATTTCGGGAGCGGCGGGAATGGAATTGTCAGAGGTGAATTGCATTTTATGGTCCTAATGTGCGATCGATAAATGGTATGGCGTCTTCAAGTTCTACCATGATATCTTCAGATTGTGTTCGGTTTTTCATTGAGTGTTTGCCTTCATGCATAGCCTTGTCTCCATTGTTAAGCAAGGGATGCCAGCTGGCAATTGGCTTATTGTCATAGCGGCGGATATAGGCGCAGCTTTCGGGCAGCCAATGACGATTATCTGGGATGCTTTCTATAGTCAGCTGTAAACAATCATCAACGATGTCTTTTCGTCCTGTATAATTCGAGCAGGCGCACGCCCCTGTATCAAATAATTTGCATGCAAGGGAGGTGTAAACAATCTCATTTGTGTCTTCATCTTCGAGTTTTATAAGGCAGCATTTTCCACAGCGATCACATAGAGATTCCCATTCGTCATTTGTGAGTTCGGCGAGCGGAAGTTCCCAAAACTGATCACGCATTTAAAATCTCAAGACATTTGATCACATCGAGCGCCATCTGATCAATCAGTGCATCTAGCCCATCAAACTTCAATTCTGGCCGCAAATATTCAATAAGCTCCACGCTTATTTCGCAGCCGTAAATATCTCCTTCAAAATCCAATATATGCGTTTCGAAATTCGGTTGGTTGATGCCAAAGCTCGGCCGAACACCAAGTGAACTTGCGCCTTGATAATCACCTGCAAATTTTCCGTCATGAATATGAAGGCGCGTTGCGTAAATACCAAATTTGGGCAGTAAAACTCCCCTAGGGTAGAGATTTGCTGTTGGAAATCCAAGATCACGCCCGCGCTGATCGCCTTGTGTCACGATTCCATGCATAAGATGTGGGCGGCCAAGAAGTTGATTAGCGGTTTTTATATCGCCTGCACTTAATAATGCACGGATGCGCGATGAACTTATCTTTTCGCTATCAAGTGTAAGCAAAGGGAGGGCGTTTACTTGAATACCTTTTGGGTTGAGGCGCTCACGCAGCAAATCAACATTGCCTGCGCGGTCCTTGCCGAAACGAAAATCAGCGCCTACAGAGATATGAATGGGCGCGAATTGTTCTATGAGCGTATCAATGAAATCCTCCGGAGACATATCGACGAGGCTCCCATCAAATCTGATATGATGCACAGCCTGCGCCCCGAAATTCTTCAATATCTGAATTTGGACATCATTGCTCATAAGCTCAAAATCGGGCGTATCGGGAACGAAATGGCGCTTTGGATTGGGGAAGAAGCTCACAACCGCAAATTCACCATGTGCGCGGGCTGCATTCAAAACCTCTTGATGACCAAGATGCACGCCATCAAAATTGCCAAGGGCAAGTGAAAGGCCTTTTGATATGGGGTCACCAGAAATGTGCAGTCGGTTCATCGAGTCCTCGCATTCGTGCGAGAATTAATCGAATTTCCGAGAAGGCGCAAGCACAACTGCTTCACCTTTTAACACAGGTTTTTCGTGAACCGTGCATAAACAATCAAGTGTTACGCGGCGCTTTGAATGGTCAATTTCGCGCACAGTGACAATCGCCGTGACGCGATCATCGGGACGCACAGCTGCGAGAAATTTTAAATCTTGCTTGAGATAGACTGTGCCGTGGCCGGGGAGCTGTTCGCCAATAACGGCAGAAATAAGTCCTGCGGTCAGCATTCCATGGGCAATCCGCCCTTCGAATATGGTGTCTTGTGCGTAAGAATCATCGAGATGAACGGGATTATGGTCGGTTGAAAGCTCTGCAAATGCATTGATTTCAGCGTCACCTATCGTCTTCGAAACCTCGCGGGACATGCCAATTTCAAGCTTTTCAATACAAATCGTACCACGTTCAATATTGGGAATATCATTTGGGGGCATCGCGTTCATCTTCTCATCCTTTATTGCATTGCAATATAGATGAATTTACGGTTTTGCACAAGTATAATTCTCAAAATGGTAAATTTTTGTAATTATGTTGCTTTGGTTTGTTATTTTTCCTGCGTTCTGGTACTTTTCTTGTAACGCCGAACGGATAATGCAATAATTTGTTGGTAGATTAGCGCAAAGTGCCGATTGTATAAAGCGGGTGGCTTTGTGCTTCATTAAGAAATATATCAAGCATTGTTGGGTCAGGTGTTGGGTTCTCAGTTTTACGGTCTGTGCCTGTCTCTTCAAATGCTAGCCCACCTGAAACAAAGAGTGCGTCCATATCTTCGAGCATGGCGCCTTTCAGGTCTGTCAAAACACCGTCACCAATAAACAGCACATCATTTTGTGAAAGCTGACCATTAAAATTCGGCTGTGATTTGTTCATAGCCAGTTGATAGATTGGTGGAAAAGGTTTGCCAAATTGAAAAACTGTTCCCCCAAGATCTTCGTAGAATTGGGCCAGTGCACCCGCACAAAGAATGCGTGTATCTCCACGATCGACCACAATGTCAGGATTGGCGCAGTAAAGTGGAAGCTTTAGGTTATGAGCTTGACGAAGCTCTAATTCGTAATCTTCGATTGTTGTTTTATTGGGTTCATCAATCCCTGCGCAAACGACACAATCGGCATTCTTCATGCTGCTCTCACTCATTTGCGATGACACAGTTTCAGGCAAATCGCTCAGTATAATCCGATCAGATTTCGTGCCGATAAAATAGCAAGAGCTGTATTTTGATGAGAATAATGAATGCTGCATAGCTTCACCCGCGGTGACAATTTTATCATATGCGGTGTCAGGGATATTTTTTGCGCGCAATTGCTCTTGAACCGCGGAAGGTGTTTTTGGTGAATTCGTCACAAGAACCACAAATTTACCCGCTTCGCGCAGTTTCATTAATGCTTCAACCGCAGGTATATTTGCGACCTCACCATTATGCACAACGCCCCAAACATCGCAAAACACCGCATGATATTGATGTTGAATTTCAGAAATGTTTTGAATGATCTGAGTCATGAAGGTCTCCTTATTTGAGATTATCTTATAGGAGAATATGGGAGGCTTAAAGGCTGCATTTTGTTAGGTTTAGTATATAAATTATTTAATGCTTGCGTTTTGAATCGTGAATCCTATGTATAAAAGGAATAGTAAAAATAATATAGGGATAATATATGATGAGGGTTATTTATATAATGCTATTTTTGGGCGTTTTTGCTTTGCCTGTTTTTGCAGAAGTCGAAAATTTTATAGAAAGCTGTAAAAATGATACGAAAATAAGCGAGATGATCAAAAGGTCGCAATATAGTGCGCTTGAAAATGAGGAATGCCCCAATATCCCAAGTTTCTATCTCTGCCTTAATCAATTGGGGCCACCAATAACCGATATGGATGAAGGGCGTAAATTCTCTGAGAATCTTAAGGTTTATGCCAATAAAAATCTTGCGGCTTGTGAGATCAGTTGTGAAAATGGTAATGCAAAAAGCTGTGCGATGGCAGGCACAACCCGCATACAAGGAATTGCTAGGAAGTATGAATATTTAGGCTTTATGGATCATATGATCGCTGATCTTGAAGAAAAGCATCATGGATTATTATTATCGATGAAAGCTTGTGAGGGTGGGGTTGCGTTTGGTTGCCAACTTGCTGTTGATGCAGGCAAGAATTTCTGGTCGCCGAGTATGATCAACAGAGTGAATAGGTTTGTTATTGAAAAAGTTGAAGAGGAAGATTGGTATATATCCTCCCCAATCCATTATGCCGAAATGGGCTGCAAGCTTGAAGATGCCGTGTCATGTAAAATGGGTTATCAAATTTTACGAGATTTCCCATACGAAGAAAATCATGGCGATTATGATATTGAGATTTTTAAAAATGGTGCATGTGAATTTGGAAGTAAATTGGATTGTCGAGCAGTTTCCAGAGAACTAAAATGAAGATAAAGCCAAATACGCCTCATCTATTAAAATCCAATAATAATGAATTTTCGCTTCACCATTTTGAATAGTTCCGTTAAAAGGCACCGTAACCAGTGGAGTTCAAAATATGAACAATGTCGTCATTGCCGGTGCCCAATGGGGCGACGAAGGTAAAGGAAAAATCGTAGACTGGCTATCGGAGCGCGCAAATGTTGTGGTTCGATTCCAAGGCGGTCACAATGCGGGGCACACCCTCGTTATTGACGGAAAAGTCTATAAATTATCACTACTTCCATCAGGAATCGTTCGCGAGAACTGCTTGTCTGTTATTGGCAACGGCGTGGTCATGGACCCTTGGGCATTGCTTGGGGAAATGGAAAAATTGCGTGCGCAAGATGTAGAGATTGATCCTTCGCGTTTGGTCATTGCCGAGAATGTTCCGCTGATTCTTCCTTTCCATGGTGAGCTTGATCGCGGTCGCGAATCTGCGGCATCTCAAGGCACGAAAATCGGCACGACGGGTCGCGGTATTGGCCCCGCTTATGAAGATAAGGTCGGCCGCCGTGCGGTTCGTCTTGCAGATTTGGCCGATCCCAATACGCTATCGACACGCCTTGATAAGGCGATTGCTTATCATGATATTCAACGTGCTGCGTTTGGTTTAGAACCAATCGATCGCGCGGAGCTGGAAGCCAAGCTTGCTGAAATTGCAAAAATAATGTTGCCATATGCACAGCCTGTTTGGAAATTGCTTGCCGAACATCGGGCTAAAAATTCGAACATTTTGTTTGAAGGTGCGCAAGGCGCGTTGCTTGACATTGATTTTGGTACATATCCTTTTGTGACATCATCCAACACCATCGCAACGATGTCTTCTACGGGATCAGGTTTTGGTGCAAGTGACCAATATGTTTTGTCGATCGTTAAGGCTTACACAACACGCGTGGGTGAGGGGCCTTTCCCGACAGAATTGTTCGATGAAGATGGTCAGCATATGGGCAAGAAAGGCCATGAATTTGGCACAGTGACAGGGCGGCAGCGCCGTTGTGGTTGGTTTGACGCTGTTATTGTGCGTCAGACTTGCACAATTGCGGGGTCTTCTGGAATTGCATTGATGAAGATTGATGTGCTTGATGGATTGCCTGAGTTAAAAATCTGCACGGGCTACACACTTGATGGTGTTGAAATGGATTATCTGCCGACGGCAACCGATGCGCAAGCACGCGTTAGCCCTGTTTATGAAACGCTTCCTGGATGGGATGGCACGACTGTTGGTTGTCAAAAATGGGAAGATTTACCAGAAAACGCTGTAAACTATATCCGCCGTATTGAAGAACTTGTCGGTGTCAAAGTTGCTGTTGTTTCGACCAGCCCTGAGCGCGAAGACACAATCTTGGTTGAGGATCCTTTTGCCTGATTTGTCCTATAAAACACGCCGCAGGCTTTCGCTTGTGGTGTTGTTGGTCTGGCTACCAATTTATATTTTGATCGCGATGATGGTGCTTTCGAGCTTGCCGCGCATGCATATCATATTGGAGCTGATTATCTATGTGTTTGCAGGATTGCTTTGGGCTTTGCCATTTAAGTTCATCTTTAAGGGTGTTGGTAAGGCTGATCCTGATAAAGCTCCGCCAAAGTTTCTTGACGATGATGCTATTGCCTATGAAAAGGCCAATCGCAATAAAATGCCTGAATAGGAGGCTCTATGCCCCATACATTGCCAACTGAAAACCATTATGTGCATCGGGCAGGTTGGCTGCGCGCAGCGGTTCTGGGTGCAAATGATGGGTTGGTTTCAACAGCGAGTTTAATTATTGGATTTGCTGCCTCGAATGCATCAACGCCCACAATTTTCTTTGCAGGTTTGGCGGGTCTCGTGGCAGGTGCAATGTCGATGGCTGCAGGAGAATATGTTTCGGTCAGCTCGCAATCGGATACCGAAAAAGCCGATCTTGAGCGCGAACGCATTCAGCATGAGGAGCATCCTGAAGCGGAGCTTAAACATCTTGCACAAATTTATGAAAAGCGAGGGCTTCAGCCTGAAACGGCAAAAGAGGTGGCGCGCCAACTTACCGAACATGATGCGCTTGGCACTCATGCACGCGAAGAACTTGGCATCTCCGAATTAACAACTGCAAAGCCATTGCAAGCTGCCATCACATCAGCGTTCACTTTCGCGTTTGGAGCCGCGATGCCGTTAATGGTCGTATTGATGGTCTCTATAGAAAATCTGCTGGAAGTAACCGCAGTTTCAACGGTTCTCTTCTTGGCCTTGCTTGGTTTCCTTGGTGCAAAAGCAGGCGGCGCGCGACCTATACGAGCCGTTGCGCGCGTCATATTTTGGGGCATTACAGCAATGGGGGCGACTGCGATTGTTGGCTATCTCTTTGGTGCCGCAATCTAGCTATGAACTCTAATCTTATTTATATAACCCTATTTTATCGTCATTAATTATGGAGACTATGATGGATCTTTTACCAAGAAATATGGGAGCGACGGACCGCAAAATTCGTATCGCTATGGGTGCGATACTTTGTCTATTGGCAATCTTTTCCTTTCTTGGCGCATGGGCTTGGATCGGCATTATACCCCTTGCGACAGGATTTATGAACTCATGCCCAGTCTGTACGATCTTGGATAAAAACACATTAGATAAGTAAAGCGTTTCATACTTGCTCACAAAAATTGTATGGGTTGTTGATTTTTACCTGCTCTTGAGTTCCGCAGCCCTTGTTCTTATATGTAAGCTAACAAAGGAGACCATCATGAAACGCATTCTCGCAAGCTGTGCAATTGCCCTTACCGCCTTTACAGGTATGTCAATTGCCGAAGAAATTGGTTCTGTTGATACCACGTTTAAACTTCTTGGGGCCAACCATAAAATTATCGTTGAAGCATTTGATGACCCCAAAGTTGAAGGTGTCACTTGTTATGTGTCGCGAGCAAAAACGGGCGGTATTTCGGGGAGCCTTGGATTGGCAGAAGATACATCTGATGCATCGATTGCATGCCGTCAAACAGGTGAGATCAAAATGCGTACAGAGCTGAGTGATGGTGAAGAAGTGTTTTCTCAACGATCAAGCATTCTCTTCAAAAAGCTCCAAGTGGTGAGGTTTTTTGACCAATCACGCAACACGCTTGTTTATCTTTCATATTCAGACAAGCTTATTGATGGTAGTCCGAAAAATTCCATTTCGGCAGTGGTCATTCAGCCTTGGAGCTAAGTTTTGAAAACCCCATTATTCTTGTTGGTGATGGGCCTATCAATCATGACATACTGAAATCGTTAGCCCATTTTCCGATCATTGCTATTGATGGTGGTGCGAATCTATTGCCGCAATTGGGTTTGGAATTTGAGTATATTTGTGGAGATATGGATTCAGTTGATCACAGTGTTCTGGATCAAACAGATGCGAGTAAAATTATTCGGCTAAATGATCAGAACGCGTGCGACTTTGAAAAAACACTAGCCATTATCGAAGCGCCTCAAATCTATGCCTTTGGTTTTTTGGGCGGCCGAATGGATCACAGTGTTGAGGCATTAAGGTTGATATCTGCATATAAAGATAAGTCCATAGAGCTTATTGGCGTTTATGATCGGGCATTTGTTTGGCCTTCTGGCGAGCGTCGCAATGTTAAAATTGGGCAACGCCTTTCATTGATGGCATTTGGCACAAGTCGTATAAAAATGAGTTCTGGATTGGTGTACCCAATTGATGATCTTGAAATCTCACCAATCTATATGAGCCTTTCCAATGAAGCCTCTGAAGAAAAGATTTCCATTTCATACGAAGGCGTACCGCTTGTGGCTATTATTGGGTTGGATTAATGGCATTAATTAAGATTTGTCTTAACTAATCATTCGGTGCGCGTTTGGCGAGGATACGTTGCAAGGTTCGGCGGTGCATATTGAGCTGCCGAGCTGTTTTTGAAACATTGCGATCGCATTTTTCATAAACAGATTGGATATGCTCCCATTTTACGCGATCTGCCGACATAGGGGTATCCGAAAGCTTCGGTACATCGCCTTCAATACCCATTAGCGCGTTGAAAATATCCTGAGCATCAGATGATGGCTTGGAGAGATATTCAATTGCGCCCATTTTCACGGCTGCAACCGCAGTTGCAATTGCGCCATATCCCGTCAAGACAACCATGCGCGTTGTGTCATCCTTGTTATGCAAGGCATCGACAATATCCAGCCCGTTGCCATCTTCAAGACGCAAGTCCAAAAGCGCATGGGTAATGTTATGCGTGATGACAAGGTTTTTGGCCTCGGATATGGATGACGCGCAAATCGTGTTGAAGCCCTTTTTTTGCATGGACCGTTCAAGACGGCGAAGGAAGATTTCATCATCATCTAAAATGAGCAGCATGTTTTGCAATGGTGGTGTCATGTTTTTTATCCTTAGAAATTCAAATCACCTTTTTGGGCGTGGCAGGCAATATTTTCGGCAAGCTGATCTTCGGTCAATGCGCGGTCATAAGCCGCCACAAATCCTTTTGGCGTTACCAAATAAGTGAATGCTGTGTGATCAACCAAGTAATATTCAGGATCATCACCACCTGATTTTTCGCCATATGCACCATATGATTTTTTGAGTTCATCAATTTCTTCATTTGAGCCAGTGAGCGCGATCATGTCATCATGGATATAGCTTGTAAATTCGGCTAGGGCTTCTGGTGTGTCACGTTCTGGATCCACGGTTATAAATATGGGTGTGAGATCAATGCCTTGTGCGCGAACGATGTCGGTCACACGGGCATTTCTGGCGGTGTCAATAGGGCAGACATCAGGACAAAAGGTATAACCAAAATACATCAAGCTTGGCCCGGTAATAACGTCGCTTTGAGAAACGGCTTGACCTGTTTGATCAATTGCTGTGAATGGGCCGCCAAAACTCCGACCTGCTGGTAAATTCATATCACCGACACAATAAACGCCATTGCGCATTCCCATGAAATTGAACACTTTGAAAACGCCATTGTGCATTCCTATCAAGTAATACACGCTCGCCGCGATAACTGCACAAAGGCAAAATGCCCATAAAATTACAATTGAACCTTTCAAGATGTATTCCTTTCAAATTTCGGACTTGCGAGCGCTTGCGCCCTTGGTTACGTTGCCCATGCTAGACTGCTAAGCTTGCGAGTTCAATATGACAAAAGGTCGCCTTATTCAACAAAACACCACGCGTCATGAAACTTTGGCGCTGCTTCGACTTGTGGCGATTATAGGGCAGGCGGGCGCTTTATTTGTGTCATGGCAATTTATCAATATTGATATGAATTACAGCTTGGCTGCTTTCATTGTTTTGGCGTGGCTGGGTATCACGATCGTGCAAATGACGATGCTGGGGCGTGATTATAGATTGCCGACTTTTGCGATTTTTACACTGCTCGTGATTGATCTTCTTGAGCTGGCATTTTTGCTTTTCATAGCAGGCGGATTGAACAATCCATTTGCCATTTTGCTGATCGTGCCTGTGGTGCTTGGCGCCAATGCGCTTGATCTTCAATATGTGATTATCCTTGCTGGCATGATGTTTGCCGCTCTCATGATCAATTATGGTTTCGCGCCGCATTTGGTTCTTGATACAGTGCCACTAAGCGCACATCCGATTTTGCGATTTGGTTTCATGGGAGCGATTGTTATTTCGATGCTTTTTTTGTCATTTTTCGCACGCCGCATGACGCAAGAAAACTTGATTATGACACGGGCGCTTGCGGCAAGTGAATTGGCGTTGCAGCGCGAGCACCGTCTCTCATCACTTGGTGGTTTGGTGGCAGCTTATGCTCATGAACTTGGCACACCTTTGGCTTCAATCAGGTTAATTGCCGATGATGTTTTGGAAGAAAAGCTTGGCAAACAAACGAAAGCAGATATTGCACAGATTAAATCTGAGGCGGCACGTTGCGCGCAAATCTTGGCTGATATGGGGCGCATTGGTAAAGATGACGCCTTGATCAAAACTGTGCCGTTTTCGGCTCTTGTTGAGGAGGCCGCAGCGCCACATAGGTCACGTGGTAAAGCCATTGATATTTACGAATCGGGCACGGCCAAAATGCCTATGGTTCAAAAATCATCAGCCATTATTCACGGGCTTCGGAATATTATTCAAAATGCAGTGGATTTTGCTGATAAGCGAGTGGATGTCGAGATTATGATTAAACCCCAAAAAGTTATTTTGCGGGTGAGTGATGATGGCGATGGTTATGCGCCCGATATTGCGCATAAAATTGGGGAGCCATATATCCATTCAAAATCAGCTGCGAAGCGTGAGGGCTATGAAGGCATGGGGCTTGGCTTATTTATTTCAAAAACACTGATCGAAACGACAGGCGGAAAAATGAGTTTTGCAAATAAACCAAAACATCAAGGGAAGGGCGCGATTGTGACCATTATATGGAAAATGCGCGATATTGAAGTTTCAAAAACCAATACGCGGGCTGCCCTTGGTGATAATCAGGAGCAAGTTTTATGATCATTAATGGCGAAGATGAAATGATTGCCCTTGGTCAAAAACTGGCATCGCATTTGCAGGCTGGCGACGTCATTTGTCTTTGTGGGCAGTTGGGTGTTGGTAAGTCAGTTCTCGCGCGCTCGATCATTCGAGCAATCGCTAAAGACGACCAAATGGAGGTGCCGAGCCCTAGTTTTACATTGGTGCAAGATTACGCATTTCACAATATGAGTGTCATGCATATGGACGCCTATCGATTGTCTTCAAGCGATGAGTTGTGGGAGCTTGGCATACCCGAATGTTTCGGCGATCAGATCACATTGGTCGAGTGGCCCGATCGTTTGGGAGAATTGACCCCCAAGCGACGAATTGATATTGAAATTAGAGATGAGGGTGCGGAGGAAAGATCCGTTAAATTTACGTATCATGGGGAATGGAATTGGAAAATTTAGCAAAAATTGAGGCCGCACTTGGCGTCACAGGCCTGAAATCCATTCAAGGCGATGCATCCACACGCCAATATTTTCGCTGTAATCAAGGCATCGTTATGTATGATATTGGTGAGGGCAGCGCACAAAGGCGCGCAAAATTTGTGGATGTTTCAAACAGGCTTCGCGATGCCCAATTTTGTGCACCTAAAATTCAAACCCATATCAATGAATTGGGCTTAATTTTGATGGATGATCTTGGCGGTAAAAATCTTGGGCAAGCTCCAATAGATGCCAATTTCAAATTGGCGCTGGATGAAATGCTGCGTTTTGATGACGTTAATCATGAAGGTCTCGTTCACTATAGTTCAGAGATTTATAGTGAGGAATTATCAAGGCTCGGTAAGTTTTATCTCAAGCCATTTGATATAGAAGATGATGATATTTTGCAGATTGCAGCGCCCTATTTTGAAGAGCTTTCAAATGCGGCTGCAAGATTTGTTCATGTGGATTATCATGCCGAAAATCTGATGCTATGCGAAGATGGCAGGCTTGGCATTATCGATTTCCAAGATGCGCGATTTGGACACCCGCTTTATGACCTTGCATCCTTTGTGGATGATATTCGTGTTGATGTGGGTGAAAAGCGTGCAGAGGCGCTCACCGAATTTGCCTTTGAAAGACTCAACTTCAAAGATGATGATATGTGGTTGCATGTTTTGAGTGCTCAGCGGCTTCTCAAAATTATAGGCATTTTCGCGCGATTAGTGGGTGAAGGGCGAATGGGATATGATCAGTTGATCCCACGTTGTTTTGAGCTTTTGCAAAAGCGCCTCATACATCCAGAACTCAAAGAATGGAGGGAATGGTTTTATGATGTTGTTCCACAATTTGATGACATAATCCTTACAAAATTAAAGGGCGAACAATGAAGGAAGCACTGATATATGCCGCAGGATTTGGCACGCGCATGGGTGAGCTCACCAAGGTTTCGCCAAAGCCGATGCTAGAAATTGCTGAGCGTCCAATGATCGATCACGTGGTCGAGATCTTGCGCAAAGGCGGCATTTCGAAGTGTCATGTGAACACGCATTATCTAAGTGAACAGATCAAAGCGCATTTTGAGAATGATGAAGATGTGCATATCCATGATGAGCCTGATGGCCCTTATGAAACAGGCGGGACGTTGAAAAAGCTCGTACCTATTTTGCCAGAAACGATCGTGACAATCAACTCGGATGCTCTATTTGCGAATGGGAATCCCGTTGGAGATTTGCGTGATCATTGGCGCAATGACATTGATGCGCTTTTGCTTTGTGTGCCTGTTGAGAAAACCCTCCATTATGGTGGAGCTGGCGACTTTTATATCGAGAGTGGGGCCCCGATTTGGCGGGGTGAACGTGCATCGGCGCCTTATGTGTTTACTGGCTTACAAATTATTCGCCCCCATATAGCAACGGGGTTTGAAGATGATACATTCTCTTCAAAAGTCATTTGGCAAAAACTGATGGATGCAGGGCGAATTGGCGCGGCGGTATATGATGGACAATGGATTGATATTGGCACGAAAGAAGCTCTTGATGGAGCACGTAAAATGATGGCTGGACAGCGATGATCTATGGCGTCCCAATGGGCTGTGACTTTGTGAAGGAAGCAGCAATTGGATTGATTTCTCGCCATGAAGGCCCGCTCGAACTTGCAAAAGTTATTGTTGTTGTGAATGGGGATCGCTTTCGACGCAGATTGCAAGATGAGCTTCGGAAAGTTACGCAAGTGCTTCCAAAAATCGTGACGATTGATGGGCTCGCGCGTTCCTTTTTACCAGTTGAACAATCCAATAATGATGCAGCCCGCGCAAATGAAGTCTTGATTTTAGGGGCAATGCTTTCACGTTTGGCAGATGCCTCATCGCCACAGCTTTTCCACCCCAATCATCGTTTCGAGATTGCCTATTCATTGCTAGATCTTCTTGATCAAACGGTTGAGCGAGAGCTTGATCCTGACGCGCTTATCGGTCTTGAGCTTGAGGAATTTGCAGAACATTGGAAATTGAATACGAAATTTTTTGAGCTTTTGAGCACCTATTGGAATAGTGCAAAGTCACGCTCAAAAATGTACCGCGACAATGAAGCTTTGAATGCTCTTGCATCGCTTTGGGAAGAACGCCCGCATTTAAATCCAGTCTATGTGATTGGCTCGACAGGTTCGCGCCCGTTGATGCGTCGTGCGATGCGGGCCATTCAGAATTTGCCGAACTGGGGCATCGTTGTGCCTTCAGTTGATTTTGCAATGACAGAGATGCCGCCAGCTGATCACCCGCAATTTGGGATGCGTGATTTATGTGAGCATATGGGTGTACATATAGTTGAGAATTGGAGCGGCGAAAAGCGTAGCTTTGCCAAATTTGTTCGGCTTGCCCTAGCGCCAGCCCCCACAACGGATCGTTGGCTTGCGAATTTGGGGCTTGTTAAAAGTGCAATCGAAAACGATATAATTGATCTTACATTCATTGATGCCAAAAACAGGCATGAAGAGGCAAAAGCACTATCTGTGCGTATTCATCAGGCGGTTAAGCATGGTCAAAAAGTTGTTCTGGTAAGCTCTGATCGGATATTGGTACGTGCAGTTTGCCATCGTCTGAACACTCTTGGAATCGAGTTCGATGATAGCTCTGGCATACCACTTTCAATGACGCCCACAGCTGTGCTTTTGCGTATGATCCTTGATTTTGATAAGTCAAAACGAGCGCCTCTTATCATGCCGCTTTTGTCGCACCCATTTGTCGCCGCAGGCCATCGCGCAGCACATCTCGCGCAGCTCAGATCATTTGATCAAAATATCTTTCGCCGTTTTCCTGGGCTAAATCCATGGCAACTTGCAATCGAGAGCAAGGATGAGAATTTAAAAAATTGGTCTGAGCTTTGGAAAGCTGTTACAGAGCAAGCTTTGCCAAATTCGATGCCGCTCAAATCATGGGTGGAATGGCATATTGCGCGGCTTGAAAGTTTTATGGGAGCATTAGAAAATGCGACAGATGAACCCCATAAAATTGTCGATCAAATGCGCGTTATCGCTGGTGATGAAGAGGGCGGAATGCCGCTCTCTTTTGAGGATTATTCACGCTTTTGGAATTCATGGCTCGCACGTGAAAGTATTCAATCTCAACAATTAAAATCATCACCCGATGTCAAAATATTGGGCACAATCGAAGCACGTGCTGAATGTGCTGATGTTGTTATTCAGGCGGGCATGAATGAAGGGCTATGGCCTTCGCCAAGCATCCCTGATATGTGGCTGAACCGTGAGTTGCGCGAGCGCCTTGGACTTGAAACACCTGAGCGTTTTGTTGGTCTAGCTGCCCATGATTTTATCTCAGGCATGGCAACACAAAATTGGGTCATTTCAAGGAGTACACAGGCTGATGGTGCGCCGACAATTGAAAGCCGATTTGTAACGCGAATGAAAACATTGCTCCAAGGTGCTGATAGAGATTGCTTCAAAGCGGCCCAAAAACGCGGCAATGATATTTTAGAAATAGCACGATCGCTTGATGTTCCTACAATTGAACAACCACCAGTTCCACGCCCGGCTTTGCGCGTTCCTCAAACAGCAAAGCCTTTATCCATATCAGCGACACAGCTCGAAAAATATATCAAAAACCCGTATAGATATTTTGTTGAGGTAGGGATTGGGCTCAAACCATCTGATCAGCCAACCGAAGAATTGCGCGCAAATGTGCAAGGTGATATTTGGCATCAAGTTTTCGAAGATTACACAAAAAACTTCCCCGCGCCAATGCCATATAATGGTGCGGATTTTGAGAGCGTTTATCGAGCGCGCGTGAGCAGCTACAAATTTGATGGGCTTGCGCAATTCAACTTTGATTATGACTATTCTAAGCTCCTTTCGATATTTTCAATTGAAGAAACAAAACGTAGAGAATGGGCGAGTGAAATACTGGCCGAGCATTGGGTGGAGGCAAAAGTAACATTTGGAGATCATGAAGTTGAACTCAAGGCAAAGATTGATCGTGTTGATCTAGATGGAGCAGGTGCTTGGCGCGTTTATGATTATAAATCTGGATCAAGCCAGCCATATAATAAGACAAAAATAACCAATGAAGACGCTCAGCAGGTTCAACTTGGAAGTTTCTTATTGCGTGAAAAAGGTCTTCATGGTGATTGTGACGAGGCGGGGGTTATTTTTTACAAACCGAAGAAACATGGTGTTGTGAAAATCCCCACAGATTATGACGTTTTTGCCAATGAGCTTGCTGAAATGTTCAGTGCTTATTTTGATGAGAATCGCCCATGGCATATCAACCCCGATGATAGTTTTTGTGATGAGATCAACCATTTTGCACGATATGGCGAATGGTATGATGAGCAAGAAGCGCGTATTGTGGAGTTGAGATTATGAAGCAACTCAACGATGCCAATCGTGCTCAATTTGCAGCATCTAATCCGAGCCATTCAAGCTTTGTTTCGGCAAATGCTGGCTCTGGAAAAACGACGGTTCTCACACAACGCATTGCGCGTCTTTTGTTGCGTGGTGTGAATCCATCGCGTATTTTATGTGTCACATTTACGAAGGCTGCCGCAGGCGAAGTCCAAAATCGCGTATTTGATAGCTTGGCAAAATGGGTGCTCAAAAATGATGATGAATTGCGCAAAGAACTTCGTGGTATAGGCGAAGATGGCGATCTGCCGCCTGATATGTTGAAAGATGCACGACGGTTATTTGCACAAGCCCTTGAAACTCCTGGTGGGCTGAAAATCGAGACCATTCACGCTTTTTCGGCTTCTGTGCTTCGGCGTTTTCCTCTTGAAGCGGGCGTGTCTCCAAATTTTCAAGAAATGAGTGAGCTTGATCAATATGAACTTTTAAAAACTTGCTTGAATGATATCGCAAAAGAAATGCCCAAGGAGCTTGCCCACTGGAAATCTCTGCTGCCGATTGAGGATTATAAGTCACTGCTTAATGTCATTTCACATTGTGATGCTTCATTATCAGCTGATGAGATCGCTAAGAAGTTTGAGAGCAAGCCGTTAAAATCTGCTGAAGAACTCATTGCAGAGTTTAATAGAATTTATTCCGATGATACAAAGTCAAATTTTCATAAACAAATTTTACCGCCGAGCTTTATAGAAAAATGGCTGGAGTTTAAGAAAATTGTCGAAGACGGTGATTTGGAAGCAGCTATGGATGCGTTGAGAGCTGTTTATCTCACTCAAACTTTAACCTTGAATTCTCATGTTGAAAAGCGGATTGCAAAGCAAGACAACGCAGCTCAGCTTTATGCTTATATAAATTTTGTTGCTGATCTCATTGATCAAAATAACGCACGGAAGTTCTACGAACTTCAGGCTGAATTCAATAAATTTGGAAAACTTTTGAGCCAAAAATACCGCGCTCAAAAAGATATGCGCGGTTGGCTCGATTATGAAGATCTTATCGAATACTGCCAAGATTTACTTAACCAAAACCATCGGCTCAATTGGGTGATGTATCGTCTGGATGGGGGGATTGAACATATCTTGGTTGATGAGGCGCAAGATACAAATGACAGCCAATGGAAAATTGTTGATGCCCTTGCAAAGCAATTGCCTGAAGCTGGAAATTTAGACAAAACGCTCTTTGTTGTTGGTGATGAGAAGCAATCCATCTTTGGGTTTCAGGGCGCAAATCCTGATATTTTTCTAGCCAAACGTGATGAGTATAAAGCCGATTTGGCACTTCACCAAAAAAGATTTCATATTGGTGATATGGTCACGAGTTTCCGCTCATCGCCTCTCATTTTGAAATTTGTTGATGCCGTGTTTTCTGGACCGCTTGGGGAAGGGCTTGGCGGATCTATTCGCCATCTTGCCCATGATCAATCCATGCCAGGTAAAATTGAGGTTTGGCCGCTATATGTTCGAGATGCCGTTGATAAGGTGAAACTCTGGCCAACGGGTTTAATTGCCCCCAAAACCAATGCTGAAATTGAACTGGCACATGATATCGCCAAGATGATTAGCGATGATCTCAAAACGGGTAAGCAAATATTTGTGGATGGTGAATGGCGCGCGGTTCGTCCTGGGGATTATCTCGTTTTAACGCGTTCACGTAAGAAAATTTATACTCCATTACAAAAAGAATTGCAGCGCCTTGGTGTGCCCATTGCAGGTGTGGATCGTATGAAGCTTTCAGAGCAGCTTGCAGTTAAGGATATCATGGCGCTTTTGCGATTTGCGCAATCACCTTTTGATGAATTTTCGTTGGCCTGTTTTTTAAAATCACCGCTTTGTGGCTTAGATGACAATGATATATTTTCACTCATGGGCGGCGGTAAAACGCTGAGTTTATTTAAGGCTCTTAAGGAATCAAAGAACCAATATAAAGAAGCCAATGAAATGCTTGAGTTCGTTATGGCTCTTGTCGATTATAAACGTCCATATGACATCATTTCTCAATTCCTCTTAAAATATAATGGTGTTGAAAAATTACAAGCGCGATTGGGCAGTGCGGTTGGGGATGCCATTGAAAACCTACTTGACCAAGCGCTCAATTTCGAAAGTCAGGAAGCGCCAAGTCTTGCGGGTTTTTTGCGCTGGTTTGATCAGCAAGATGTCGATGTGAAGCGTGAACTTGAAAATACCGATGATGCACTGCGTGTGATGACAATTCACGGGGCAAAAGGTTTGGAGGCGCCGATTGTTATTGCTGCCCTTGCTGAAGGTCGAGATATATCTGGCAGCTCCATGAAGATTGTTGATGGCACTGCAATCTATTCTAAAAAATCATCAGCAACCCATGCAAGAACTGCCGCTATGCAAAAAATTGAAAAAGAAAGAGCCGCAAAGGACATCGAAGAAATTCGGCGTTTGCTTTATGTGGCTTTTACCCGTGCGCAAACACGGCTTGTGATATGTGGCGTAATCTCAAAAAAATCTGATGGTGAAGATGCTGACCCTATCAAACTTATAGATATATATGATCATTTGCAAAGCGGCATTGCTGCTATTGGGGGGGCTGTTCTCAAGACGATCGAGCAAGGTGACGTTCTTCAGCATAGCATGAATTTTATTGAAGACCACACTGAACCGTCAGCAGCGATGAAAGGGCGCCAGAATTTTGAGCTTGATGCGCTTCCCTCACGTGAAACTGGCGCCGAAGCAAAGAGCGTTTCGAGCTTGCTTGCAAATTATGAAGCCAAGGAAACGGATCATGCGCGTGGTGCTGAGTTTGGGGATTTGGTGCATCATTTGATCGAGCATTGGCCTGCTGCGGTGCAATTTGGTGATATGGCCGTATTTTTTGCAAGTATGAATAATCAACCAAATTTTGACGAAGCGTTTAATGAAGTTTCAAATACATATAAAAAATTTCCTGAATTGTTACAGGCGGTTCATGAAGTTGAATTTAGTGCTCCTATTTTTGGGCATGAGCAAGTTAATGGGCGTATTGATGCGATCATTGATGACGGTCAGTATATCCGTATCATTGATTTTAAGACAGAAACGGAAATGGCGGATTGTTTTTCGGATTTACCATTGCGATATCAGCAACAACTCGCGATTTACCAACATATCATTGCAGATTTATATCCTGAAAAAGTCGTGTCGGCTGAAATTATTTGGACTTTTGGTGCAAAGCAACTTCTGGCTCCACTGGCCGAACTTGAGAGAATATTTGTAGAGCTATCATAATCAAACTTTTCAAAGCTTGTAATTTGAAACAAGCACCCCTATCTAATATACAAATGATTTAGGAGAGTATTATGTCTACAATTAAAGTTACCGATGCCGATTTCGAACAGAATGTTGTGAAGTCAGATGTTCCTGTTGTTGTTGATTTTTGGGCTGAGTGGTGTGGCCCATGTAAGCAAATCGGCCCTTCACTTGAAGAACTATCGGCTGAATATAATGGCGCTGTGAAAATTGCTAAGGTCAATGTTGATGAAAATCAAGAATGGGCAGCTAAGCTTGGCGTTCGCGGAATTCCTGCGCTTTTCTTGTTTAAAGATGGTGAAATGGTTGCCAATAAAGCAGGTGCAGCCCCGAAATCAGCACTTAAAGACTGGATTGATAGCGCGATTTAAGGCTTTTGAATTTTAAGTGATCAGAGGGCGCTTTCGGGCGTCCTTTTTTATAACATTGATTTAACGACCGTTTTTGGTGATTTAGGTTTTGACGGGTAACGCGCTGTTGGAAACGACGCTCGTTTGCATTCCAGCACCAATGTCGCTCCAGCGCCTCGGCGATTGACCATAGATTCGCTTGAATTCGCGGTTGAATTGCGAAGGGCTTATATAGCCAACATCCATCGCCGCTTGATTCACTGCCATGCCGCCAGCAATTTTCATTGCCGCATTGTTCAGCCGCATCGATTTGACGAATTGGATCGGGGACATCGTCGTGACTTGTTTGAATTTGCGATGGAAGACGGCTTTGCTCATCCCTGCGCGACTTGCCAAATCATCAATCGAGATCGACCCATCCAGATTTGAAGACATATGCGCAATAGAGCGCGCGATAGCGTTTCCTGCACCAAAGGCATTTCGCGCAAAAATTCCAGCCTCTCCCTTTAAAATAGTATAGAAAAGCTCACGCAGTCTCGAATTGCCCAAGACTGTGGTATCGACCTCACTCGCTCCAAGCTTAAGAAGTCGCAACAATGCATCGGTAAAATCATCATCCCATCCTGCAAGTCTGATTCCGGGTTCAAGCAGCTCACCTTTAGTTGATCGCAAAATGCCTTCAGCATTCTCTATTTCCATCCCAATCTCGGCCATCACATGCTGATCAAGTGAAATTAGAACTCCATAGAGCGGGTTTTCAGGAGAGGCACCAATTGTTCCTGCCTTCACAGGCATAGACATCGGGCAGCAGAGATAGTTGCTTTCGTCATATGTGTATTTCTGCCCGTCCAGAATTGCCTCCTTAACCCCGCTAACGATGGCAATAACACAAGGTTCGTAAACGGCAGGGACACAAGGGATAGCTTGAATGGCCCGAAACAGCTGAACGCCCTTTATGCCAGTATCCGTTAGGCCGTCCTGATATGTACGGTCTGCAATAATTCTCTTTATCTGTTCCTTGCTCATTGGATAACCGTAATTGAATACTATCAGATTTTACAAGTGTTTTGATATAAATAGGCAATTTTTTGTAACAAATTGATCTATTTTTCTGTATTTTTGAGAGTTATTTACATAAGTAAGCGAGCGACAATAGGTTCAAGAACCCTAGGCAAAAGGAGAAAGACAATGCCAGACACTACATTTGGAACGAAGGGCTGGACACCCGAGCGCTTAGGCGACCTTCAGGGAAAGACCTATCTCATCACAGGTGCCAATGCTGGTGCAGGGTTTCAAGCTGCACGAACACTTCTGAAGAAAAATGCCAAGGTGGTGATGTTGAACCGCTCCGTGAAGAAATCTGAAATGGCTGTTGCGGATCTTAAAAAAGAGTTCGGTGACGACACCGATGTGAGCTTCGTCCGTATGGATCTGGATTCGCTTAGCAGCGTGCGTGAAGCAGCTATTGAAGTATTGAAGAGCACCCCTCGGATCAACGCGCTTATTTGTAACGCTGCCATCGCACAGGTGCCAACGCTAAAGTTGACAGAAGACGGCTTTGAAAGCCAGCTCGGAACCAATCACTATGGCCATTTTCTATTATGTGGTTTGCTATTTGAACGGATCGAGACATCAAAGGGACGAATCGTCGTCGTGGCAAGCCTTGGCTATAATATGGGTCTGAAGACGATTAGATTTAGCGATATGAATTGGACGGAGGGTTATGGTCCGAACGCGGCTTACTCGCAGAGTAAACTGGCTCAGATGATGTTTGCCTATGAGCTTCAGGACAGATTGGCCGCAGCTGATCGCACGGATGTTAAAGTTTATGTTTGCCATCCAGGATCATCGGCCACGTCGCTTATTACGACCAGTGGCAGTCGGACAATGAGGGCTATTTGGTGGCTCATGACCAAGACACCTATGGTCCAGACCGCAGAACAAGGAGCCTATCCAGAAGTTATGTGCGCAACTGAAGGCGCCATAATCGAGCAGCGAGCACTCTACGGACCTACAGGACGGATGGAGGCTGTTGGCCCAGTCGGCAAGGGCACGCTGAATGCCCACGCATATGATAAGGATGTCATGCAAAAACTATGGAATGTTTCGGAGGAAGCAACTGGGTTCATTTGGATGATTTGATCAAATAGCTCAGAGAATGAAGTGAAAAAGAGGGCAGATCGGCCATGTTCGATGTTTCAAACTAAAAATTCCTATGACCAAAGTTTCCTTGCTCGAAATTCAGGCCGTTTTTTATTTCTCATATCCGTTCGGATTTTGGCTTTGAAAACCCCAAGCGGATTTGCACATTGCGTCCATATCATATCGCGCTGACCAGCCAAGAATAGTTTTTGCTTTTTGGGGATCGGCAGCCATTTCTGCAATATTGCCAGCACGTCTTGGTCCGATCTTATTTGGAATAGATTTCCCAGACGCGGCTTCAAATGCAGTGACGACCTCTAAAACAGAATAGCCTCTGCCTGTGCCGATATTGAAATGATGAGTGCCCGTTGATTTGCTCGCAAAGTTGACGGCATCCAAATGAGCCTGCGCTAAGTCATCAATATGGATGTAGTCTCTCACCCCAGTGCCATCTCCTGTATCGTAATCATTGCCATGAATATGCAGGAATGGGCGTTTGCCGATTGCAACCTGTTGCACAAATGGCATGAGATTATTGGGATAGCCTTGTGGGTCTTCGCCAATCTCATGGCTTTCATGCGCGCCAACAGGATTGAAATAACGCAAAATAACACCTGTGGTATCTGGATTGGCGATGTTCCAATCTGATATAATATGCTCAACCATCATTTTCGATTTGGCGTAAGGGCTTTCAGGAGCAAGGGGATGTTTCTCATCATAGGGTAAGTATTGTGGTGAACCATATACCGTCGCAGTTGATGAAAATACGATATTTTTACAGCCAGATTTTTCCATTGCGCGCAAAAGCTGTGTTGTGCCAAAAACATTATGTTCATAATAGCTCAAAGGCTGCTCAACGGATTCGCCTACGGCTTTAAGCCCTGCAAAATGAATAACGATATCTGGGCGGAACGCCATACATGCATCTGTTATACTCGCCCTGTCACGTATATCACCTTCATGGACTTCAAAATTTTTATTGCTTAAACGCTTAACGCGCTCAAGGGCTTCTGGAGAGGCCTTAGAAAAATTATCAAAAACCATGACCTCATGATCAGATTGCAGCACTTTTAATAGACTATGTGAGCCAATATAGCCAGCGCCACCGGTAAGAAGAATTTTCATTTAATGTACTTTTTGTTTACGAGTTGCGAGAAAACCAAGTGTCGCGTAGCTGATAAGGTAAAGAGCAATTAATCCAAAAAACATAACGACAGAAAGGATAATATTACCAAACCCAATTTGGGCACAAATGGCACTTAAAATTGGGAATGACCACATCAATGCACCTGATACTGGGTTCGCATATGTTTTTAATCCGTATTTATTGAGGCGCGGCGAAACTTGGCTGCGATAAAGCAGATGATGAAAATGTATGCGGTCAGGACGATCTGGTCGGTGCCCAGGGGTCAGCCATTTGCGATACATCGAATAGAGGGTTTCAATCAAAGGATAGGCCAAAACAATAATCGCCGTCCATGGGGAGATTTCATGATTTCTCTCGATAAGCATGACAATATTCACACCAAGTGCAAATCCGAGATAGTAAGCCCCACCGTCACCAAGAAATAAACGGCCAAAAGGGAAATTAACCAACATAAAACCAATTGTTGCCGCCATATGAGCAATCGCAAATGCAACAAGTGGATAATCTTCGGCTCGATAAGCGAGCATAGCAAAGGCGCTAAACATTATGGCAACTGAACCACAAGCAAGCCCATGATACCCATCAATAATGTTGACCGCATTCGCAAGTCCAGCCAGCGCAATGGTGGTGATGATAATCGCTATGGGGGTTATCAAAAATAAGCGATTTAAGATTGGAAACTGAATATTGCTCACAATATATCCCGACCAATTAACGAAAATAAAACCAGAAATGAGCGCAGCAAACAACCGTATCTTTGGCCCGATTTCTCCGGTTATGTCCTCGATGAAGCCAAATGTGACCATTGGAATACTGGAGACGATAACCAATGTAAATATATCTTTGTTTGAGCCGCTTAAAAAAAGAGTAAAGATGAGTAAAGCAAAGCCGATTGCCACACCCCCAACACGAGGCGTTGGCGCCGTATGGAATTTTTGCACACCAATGACATTATCAATCGTCATACGCCCATGAAAACGGGTTGTCAGTATGATCAATAATGACGCTAAAAAAGCGCATATGGTTACGGTTAGATATACCAGAATCGTCCCTCATTCATTTGGTAAATAGTGATTTGTATCATCATAAAGATAAAAATCACTATTTTCTAGTCACAAAGTGGTAAAGAGAGCGTGTTCTTGTATGATCACATATGTATGGCGCCATCGCCCAATGCGAGTGCGGCTTCGCGCACAGCTTCTGAGAATGTCGGATGTGCATGGCAGCTGCGTGCGATATCTTCGCTTGATGCGCCAAATTCCATACCCACCACAATTTCGTGGATTAATTCACCAGCACTTGGTCCAATGATATGTGCGCCAAGAAGGCGGTCAGTTTGTGCATCTGCGATAAGCTTCACCATGCCATCACCTTGCATAACAGCTTTTGCACGACCATTGCCCATGAAGCTAAACTTGCCAACTTTATAAGCGCGCCCCTCAGCTTTAAGTTCATCTTCTGTTTTGCCAACAGAAGCCACTTCGGGCGTTGTATAAATTACACCTGGGATAAGCGCGTAATTCACGTGGCCATGTTTCCCAGCGATCGTTTCGGCAGCGGCAATGCCCTCTTCTTCGGCTTTATGGGCGAGCATCGCACCTTCAGTCACATCGCCAATCGCATAGACATTCGCAACATTTGTTCGCCATTGTGCGTCTGTCTTGATTTGTCCACGTTCAGTCATTTCAATACCGAGTGCTTCAAGGCCTAAGCTGGATGTAAATGGTTTACGACCCGTTGCCACAAGAACCATATCCGCTTCGATAACCTGTTCGTCGTTTGATTTGCGATCAATATATGTCACTTTGGCTTTGGTTTTCGAGCTCTCAACTTTTGAAACGGCAGAATTTAATTTGAATGTAAGGCCTTGTTTGCTAAGGATTTTTTGGAATGATTTTGCGATCTCTGAATCCATCCCTGGAGTGATGTGATCAAGAAATTCAACAACGGTAACTTCAGACCCTAGACGTGAAAACACGGAACCCATTTCAAGCCCAATGACGCCCGCACCAATAACAATTAAACGTTTTGGAATTTTACCAGCTTCTAGCGCACCTGTTGAAGACACCACAACTTTTTCATCAATTTCTACGTTGGGTAATGTTGCTGGTTCTGATCCTGTAGCAATAATAATGTTCTTCGCTTCAATACGTTTGCCATCAACTTCAACAGCATTGTTATCAACGAGCTTTGCCCATCCTTTGATATAGTCAATCTTGTTTTTCTTGAACAAGAACTCGATGCCTTGTGTGTTGTTTTTGATGACGCCATCTTTGTAACCAAGCATTTTTTCCCAATCAACGCTGGGGGATTTGCCCATAAGGCCCATTTCAGTGAAATTATGTGTGGCTTCATGATAAAGATGCGATGCATGCAAAAGCGCTTTTGAGGGAATGCAGCCGACATTCAAGCAAGTTCCGCCAAGTGCGCCGCGGCCTTCTACAACAGCCGTTTTCAATCCAAGCTGTGCTGCGCGAATTGCGCCTACATATCCACCGGGACCACCACCAATTACAATCACATCATAAGCTGACATATTAAATCCTCCAATATTTTCTATTGCTTAGCACTTTTGTAGGCTTGAAGAAATTAATTATGGTAAGATTTTTGATGATTTTTACCAAAAAGCAGCATTTGTGATCACAAAGAAAGATTTTGCCGAAAAAACTGGCTAATATTTAGAGAAATTTTATGAAGAAATATAAATTACTCGACAAAAGAAACAGATTCGCCACGTGCTTTGGAGAGTTCGATCTGTTTTTGGCGTTCACGAAAGCGCGCCTTGCGTTCATCATCATAGTCATTGATGCAATTATGGCAGCTGACCCCGCGTTCGAACTCAGGTTTTTGCATATCTTGATCTGTGATCGGCTTCCCGCAAGCATAACAGGCTGAATAGGGGCCTTCTTTTAACCCATGACCCACGGAAACTCGGCCATCAAAGACATAGCATTCGCCATCCCAAAGTGATTGTTCGGGCTTAACCTCTTCAAGATATTTTAAAATGCCACCTTGGAGGTGATAAACATCTGGATGGCCATCATCAATTGCAAAGCTTGTTGATTTTTCGCAACGAATGCCACCTGTGCAGAACATTGCGACACGTTTGTTATGAAAACGCTCTTTATTATCTTCCCACCATTTTGGAAATTCTCCAAATGTTTTGATGTCTGGGTTGATGGCATTTTTAAATGTTCCGATTTCAACTTCGTAATCATTGCGTGTATCAATCACCACCACATCATCTTGTTCAAGAAGCTCATTCCAACCCTTTGGGTCGAGATAATGTCCAACCGTATTTGTTGGGTCAACCAATGGTACGCCCATTGTTACGATTTCTTTTTTCAAACGTAATTTCAATTTGCGAAAAGGCTGCTTGCTGGCCGAGCTTTCTTTATGCATAAGCGCAGAAAAACCTGGATAATTTCGAATTGCCGCCAAAGTGTTATCAATTCCAATGCGAGAGCCCGCTATTGTGCCGTTAACGCCTTCAGATGCGATCAGAAGTGAGCCGCAAATTCCGTTTTCCTTGCAAATAGGAGCAAGGTGATCAATCATCGCTTGAGGGTTCTTTACGGAATTAAAATGGTATAATGCGGCGACAACGAATTGCATTTGGACGTCCTTCTCAGTTGAAAAACGAATTAACTTAAAATCCTGATGATTTCAAGGCAAACTGCCTTTATGGGAAGCACTATTCAGCTGCCTTTTGGGGAAGTCCAATTGATGTTTGAGCTTTGTGATTGGCGCGTGCTGTGACATCTATATGTGCTATGAAATTTATGTCACCATATTTCATAATAGAAAAATCATAGCATTTATCACCAAGCTTGAAATTAGTTATATGAGTTTTATTTTTAGATATTTTAGAATTAAAACTATTAAAGGAGTTAAATATATCATCATGTCGTGAATCGATTGTAGATCCACGCGACATCATCAGGCGCCCATTTTCATCGTAACATAATACACCGAGACGTATACCATTTAATGCTGCATTTAATAGACGGCCTGAGCGGATAAGACCGCTGACTTTCGTGAGCAAAATAGCATCCTTGCCATCTGGTGTAACCGAAGATGTCGCAAAATAACTGTTATCAAAAGAATCTTTTAACAGCTGGGTTTTTGATGGAGTTGTAATTGTATAGTCTTGTATATTTGCTGTGTGGTATCCATTTTGAGCCAAAACATCCATCACATTTGAAGTAAAGTCTAAATTATGATCCACGGATTTAGTGATATGCGTAAATTCATTATATTGTGGATGTTGTGTGATTTGATCTGCGTCGTGAAATATTATTGTTTGTTTGGTTTCAGTGAGTGCAAAATTGAGCAACCCTTCTGTAAAAGATAGTTCATCCAATTGGGCACGTTGCTTTTCGGTCAGTTTAATAATGCGTTGATCAGTGGAGTTCATGATCATATAAAAAAATATGATTACGATTATATTGAAAATAAATGATAAAAGGATAAATGTATTGACCTCAAGTTCATATCCTCCAGAATTGTTGATAAACATTACAACCAAAGCTACAAAATGTATGGGTAGCAATGTTTTGATAGTCTTTGGTATTATCGTCGCAGAAAGAACACCCAATGCAAAATACGGCAATGAAAATAGCATTAAGCTATGAACAAAATTATTTTGCCCAGTCATAATGTGCCAAATACATAATGCAATGTTGGTTGATATAATAGCAGTGTATGATATCGAGAAATTTTGAACGGTAGGTTTCCAGAACATCAAAATTGTTGATAAAAAAGTTATTGGTATTAATATTGCGGTATGCGCAAAGTCTGGTAGCGTAACGACCTGTAAAACGTAGTTCCTAACAATGTAAATTGTTGTCATGCCAAACAACATTGCTAGAAAAGACAACTGTATTTCAAACAGGTAGGTCTCAAAAATTATCTCGTGTTTAGATTTAAGAAACGGCGTTCCAGTTTTTTCTGAGTGGGTTTTTCGAAAGTTGTTCATTATTTTATCCCCTATTCATAATCAGATATTAGCAAAGTGTAAAAAATTAATTAATGAACTGCTTCCATTTATCAAATAACCTTAATGCATCAGTTTTTGTGGTAAAGGCTTTATGTTGTGCTGAATTGCAGTGCCCTTCGTAAGAATCGGAGAGGTTGTATTATTTCCAAAATATACATATTGAATCTCTATGGATGAAACCCTGACATATAATGAAAGTCTTGATCCAATAAGACGATATCGCTCAATGATTGAAGTGGGAGATATTAATGATGATGCGGAACAGCGCTTTGTTGTTGAAAAACTATCCATGCTTGTACGCCGTATGAATACAAAAACTCCACGAAAACAAGGATTTGCACGTGCCCTTTTTGGTTGGGGGCGTGAAAAAGTGATAATGGATGCTATCCAAGGGCTGTATATTTATGGTTCGGTTGGCCGCGGAAAATCAATGCTTATGGAGCTGCTGGTGGATGCATTATCTGAGCAGGTTTGGCGTGTGCATTTTATTGATTTTATGCGTGAAATCCATGATCGTTTGGATACTCAGCGCACGAAGAATAAACGCGATCCGATGAGCGGAGTTATAAATGATATTTCAGCGTCTTATCGTTTGCTGGCTCTTGATGAAATGCAGGTTGAGAATATCGCAGATGCTATGATCGTTGGGCGATTATTTGAGGGGCTTTTTGAACAAGGCGTTGTTCTTGTGACGACCTCGAATCGTCATCCAAAAGACTTATATAAGTCAGGACTTAATCGCGACCGCTTTGAACCTTTCATTAAAGAGATTGAAGAGAGTTGTGAAGTTGTATGTCTTGATGGAACAACTGATTATAGAAAGTCGGAAAATCGCGCGGCTCAGTCAAATACGAGCCATTATTTTGCGCCTTTAGATGAAGGCAGCCTTGAAGCCTTTAATGATAAATGGCTCAAAATCACTCAAAATAAAAATGCGCACTCACTGGCAATTGATGTGGGCGGACGAGATTGGCTGATTGACCAGTTCGCAAATGGCGTGGCTCAAATTGATTTTTCACAGGCATGCGAAGAGGCGCGTGGTGCAGCCGATTACATAGCACTCACAAAAAAAGCACATACAGTTTTGATTGATAATATGCCGATATTGACGAGCGAGCGCACATCTGCTGCGAGACGTTTTATCACGATGATTGATGTGTTTTATGAGGCGAAGACAAAGCTATATTTGCGTATGGAAGCGCCATTAAATTCAATTCATAGTGATAAGAATACCAGCTTTATCTTTGATCGGACATTATCCCGGCTTAATGAGATGGCGTCACCGAAATGGGGCGCATAATATCTGTGTTAATGCGCACTTCCATGATAGGTGATGCCCGCTTTTGAAAGATGGTCAACCAATGCGCGGCGAACAGATTGATCACCTGCGTCCATAGATTTTGAGATCACGTCGTTAATCTCATTCAGTTTTACTTGACGCAACAAATGTTTAACCGCGCCAATAGATGCTGGCCGCATCGATAAGAAGCGAAAACCCATCGCTGCAAAGGCTAATGCCTCAAGGGGGCGTCCCGCATCTTCGCCACAAAAGCTCGCAGGTGTGCCATGCAATTGGCAGCGGTTCATGATATGTGACAAGAAGCTTAAATAACTTGTGTTGAGTGTATCATAGCGACGGCGAACGCGCTCATTTTCACGATCAGCTGCGAAGAAAAACTGCTTGAGATCATTGCCTCCGACCGAAATGAAATCGACATTTTGAAAAAATGCATCGGGAGCATAAGCCAAGCTAGGTGTCTCCAACATAGCACCTAAGAGGGTTGATTTTGGAGCGAGATGACGAAAATTGATATGCGTTGCCAATGTGTCTTCGAAAATCGCTTTGGCTTGATCAAACTCGGAGCGTTGCGCCACAAATGGGAACATCACCCGCAAATTTCTCCCCTTAGCGCCACGCAATAAGCATTGGATTTGCATTTTGAGAAGCTTCTGGCGATCAAGTCCCATACGGATTGCGCGCCAACCCATTGCAGGATTAGGCTCATCTGTCGCTTGCATGAATGGAAGAACTTTATCTGATCCAATATCAAGCGTACGAAAAGTCACAGGCTTGTTGCCAGCGGCATCCATGACATATGAGTAGAGATCGGCCATTTGCGAGCGTTTTGGAACAGATTGCCGTGTCAAAAACTGAAGTTCCGTACGGAATAATCCAACGCCTTCAGCACCAGAAGGCTGCAAGCTTGGCAAATCTACGATCAACCCTGCATTCATGTGAATTTTAATACGTATGCCGTCTTGTGTCACAGCTGGCAGTTCACGCATTTCCGCATATCGCGCTGCCGTTTTTTGTGACATTGCGATCTTGTCGCCAAAGGCTTTTGCAACGCTCTCATCAGGGCGTAAATGTGCAAGCCCTTGCTCGCCATCGACTAAAATGCGGTCGCCATTGCGCGCTTCAAAATGAATGGATTTCGCCTGAATGACAAGAGGGATAGACCATGCGCGTGCCACGATTGCCGCATGAGAACCAACGGATCCTTCAGATAAGACAACAGCTTTGATTTTACGACCATATTCGAGCAATTCAGCAGGCCCAAGATTGCGTGCAACCAGTACAGCATTATCTGGAAGATCCTGTGCCCCCGCCTGATCAACGCCAACCAAATGCCGTAGCAGGCGATTCGAAAGATCGTCGATATCGGCCATGCGCTCGCGAATGTAAGGATCGGAGATTTTCTGCATGCGTGCGCGGACACGGCTTTGCTCAATCTCTACAGCTGCCTCAGCAGACAAGCCGCCATCTATATCTTTGTCGAGGCGCCGCCTAAAGCCACGATCTTTTGAAAAGCTCTCAAACGTTTCCAAAATATCACGGGTATCATCATCAAGATCGGATCGCCGACCGCCAAGCCGAGAAAGATCCTTATCGAGAGCTTGGAATGCTGTATCTAAGCGTTGCTTTTCAAAGCCAGGGTCGTCTGCAACGGGGTTCACAACGGTTACATTTGGATTATGCAGGAATACGGTGCCTTCGGCCACGCCATCTTGACCGACCACACCGCGGATAAGGAGGGGGCGTTGATGAGGGGCCGACATCGCGCCGCCACTTTCGGCAACAAAAGCACCAAGCTCTGTCATTTCGGCGAGAACGATAGCCACAATCTCGAGAGCGGCAACTTCATCGGCCGTAAACAGGCGTGCATCTAATGTTTGCACAACGAGAACACCCGTTACGCGACCAAGGCGCTGAATAGGTACACCACAAAATCCATTATAGAGTTCCTCACCAGTTTCAACTTTATATGAAAATCCTCGTGTGTTCGACGCATCTTGTGTGTTGATGGCTTTCGCTTTTTCAGCAACGCGCCCAACGAGACCTTCACCACGGCCCATAACCGTTTGGTGAACAGCTTCTGCCGAAAGGCCTTCGGTAGCGCAAAGTTCTAATTTGCGATCTTCACGGCGCAAATAGATTGAGCACACTTCTGTGCCTAGAGAACCCGCAATCAATGAAACGATTTTATTGAGTCGCTCTTGACCTTCTGTCGCCTCGGCCATTGTGTCGCGGAGGCGCAAAAGTAGATGTGATGATGTTGCGCCAGTACTCATTTTGAATTGTGACCCTAACTCAGTTTATGAAGTTCAAAACTATCATGAAGTGACTGAACTGCAAGCTCCAAATATTTTTGTTCAACAAGTACCGAAACTTTTATCTCTGACGTGCTGATTACCTTGATGTTCACGCTGTCTTTGGCAAGAGCTTCGAACATTTGCTTAGCAACGCCCGCATGTGATCGCATCCCAATCCCAACAATAGACACTTTTGCGATATCCGTTTCAGAGCGCAAATCTTTAAAACCGATCGTGCCTGCCGATTTCGCATCTTCCATTGTTTTGACAGCAAGGTCGAGTTGATCCTCAGGGCAAGAGAATGTCATCGCCGTGACGCCTTGTGTGGAGACATCTTGAACGATCATGTCAACATTTACGCCAGCATCAGCAAGGGGGCCAAAAATGGCTGCGGCAATGCCTGGAGTGTCTTCAATGCCAGAAATGGTAACTTTCGCCTCATCACGGCTAAATGCAACACCTGAAACAACATTCAATTCCATAATTTCCTCCTCGGAACAGACGAGCGTACCCGGCTCATCAGAAAAACTTGATCGCACCTGAAGCGGCACAGAATAACGCATCGCAAGCTCAACCGAACGCGTTTGAAGAACCTTAGCACCTGCTGAAGCCAGTTCCAACATTTCTTCATGGGCAATTTTGTGAAGCTTTGTCGCTTTTTTGGTGATGCGGGGATCGGTTGTGTAGACACCATCGACATCCGTATAAATATCACAACGCTCGGCTTTGAACGCAGCTGCAAGGGCAACGGCGGTTGTATCAGAGCCGCCACGACCAAGTGTTGTCACCCGCCCCTCATCTGAAATACCTTGAAAACCCGCAACAACGGCGACATCAATGCCCTCATCAAATTTAGCCAAAATGGCTTCTGTACCGATGTTCTTGATGCGCGCAGAGCCATGTGCCGATGTGGTTTCGATTGGGATTTGCCAACCTTGCCAAGAACGCGCATCCACGCCCATATCTTGTAATCTTAAAGACATTAGCCCAGATGTTACAATCTCACCTGATGCCACAACGGCATCATATTCGCGTGCATCGTAGAATTTTGATGTTTCACGGACCCAACCGACAAGCTCATTGGTTTTGCCCGACATAGCCGACACAACAACGATGACCTTATGGCCATTTGCGACCTCAGATTTAACACGTGCAGATGCATTTGCAATCTTATCAAGATCCGCAACTGATGTGCCACCAAATTTCATTACCAAAATGGACATTGTTAGTTCCATGTTAATTTCGGTTTGCTATATCGCGTGCATGGGGAGGGGGCAAGAGTTGAGCATAAAAAAAGGCCGAAGCTTTGCTCCGGCCCAAGTCCAACAGGGAGGTGAAGGAGCAATCGCTCACTTCCCTTTCAACTTAGGTTATTGCGCTGCAAAAAACAAGGTTATTGCTGCGCAACATAGATATATCCGCTATGCGCCTTATGCATGGCTTGTATTTAAGATACTGATTTTATTATTTTTTATATTAGTGAATATTCGGGGGTGCCGTTTCAACTATTCGTGAACTTTGGTCTGCTCTTAAATATCTTCGAATCTCCGACGGTACTCAATGATCTCTTCGAGAACAAAATCTCTGAACACATTAACGCGTTTTGAATTTCGCAATTCTTCGGGATAGGCTAAATAAACGGGGATGGGTTGGCTTTCTTCTTCGGGCAAAACTCTAACCAAATTTGGAAAATCAACGGCTAAATAACTTGGCAAAGCGCCGATTCCCAAATTATTGATTACAGATTGCATTATCCCGAAGTAACTATTCACATAAAGAACCGTTTGATCTTCATCTTCGATATAAGGGCCAAGGAACTGACGGCCTGCTGACACTTGCACTTCATTAGGGCGTTGGGCAATAAGTCGGTGTTGCTGCATCTCTTCCACTGTTTTGGGAAGGCCGTGGGAATCAATATATTCTTGTGTCGCATAATAGCGAATATTCACTTCCATCAATCGGCGGCGAATAATATCGGCTTGTGATGGTTCTTTCATTCGAATGGCGACGTCAGCCTCGCGCATAGGCAAATCAAGGACGCGCTCTTTCAAAATGAGATCAATGGAAAGCTCTGGGTATTTTTCATAAAGATGCCCAAGACGCGGGGCAAGCCAAAGTGATCCAAATCCCATAGTTGTCGTGACACGCAGTTCACCAAGTGCTTCATCTTTGCTATCGCGAATACGTGCAGATGCATTGCTTAACCTTTTGGACATTGTGCGCGTTGCCTCATAAAGCAGCTCGCCTTGTTCGGTTAAGATCAATCCACGGGCATGGCGGTGGAATAAGGTCGCACTGAGCTGCAATTCAAGCGCGCGAATTTGGCGCGATACAGCTGATTGGCTCAAATGCAAGGAATCGCCTGCATGAGTGAGAGAGCCTGCTTCAGCAACAGCATGAAATATTCTAAGTTTGTCCCAATCCATAACTGTTCCTAATTGTGATGTGTTGCTCTTGTCAAAGAATAAACTGATTGAATGACTATTCTGTTATATTTTCAATGAAAAAGTGGAATTCAACCCCAATTTTTTCTTGGTGCGTCATTTTTATACCCGCTTTCATGACCGCGAGAGGGATATCTACCACAGAAATGGGATCATCTGTGATGACACGGATATTCATGCTCCCAGTTTTGATTGCCCGCTCAAGCCTCATGACGGGAAGTGGACATTTTAACCCCAAACAGTTCACATCTTCCCATTTGATATTGTTATTCAATTCTGGCATGAAACAAGCATATCGTAGCAAGATGAGGTTTGGCAATATGGATACGGGTATGACGAGCGAAGAGCAGGGGCGTTTTGAAGACGTTTTTGGGAAGCCTATAAGTGTCAGTCAACAAACCGGCTTCGCCTTGATACATGATCGGGCGCTGCGTGGCGCATCTGAAGCGCCGATCAAACAGGCGGCATATATCCTTGCAACATCTTATTGGGAGAGCGGGCTGACATTTTTGCCTGTGCGCGAGGGGCTTGCCAAAACCGATGCAGAGGCGCGCGCATATGTTTGTGGTCTATATGAGCAAAAGCGCATTCGCATCAATTATGCAGAACCGGCCGAGAATGGGCAATCGTTTTATGGCCGTGGCTATGTGCAGTTGACTTGGGAAAAAAACTACCGCGCGATTGGCGATCATCTGCTTGGTGACAGGGAACTTTTTTATAATGAGCCCGATCTTGTTATGCGGCCTGATCTTGCGGCGATCATCATGGTGCGCGGGATGGTGGATGGTATTTTTACGGAACATCGTCTCAATGATCATATTAACCGCGATCGATGTGATTACATACATGCTCGCCAAACGGTTAACCGTATGGACCGCGCCGAAAAAATCGCGGAATGGGCGGAGCATATGGAATATGTGATAAGTCGGGTGAGATTGGTTTAATGCGAATGTTCAGTAGAATTATAATCATTATGGCGCTGGCTGTGGCTCAAACTGCATTAGCTAGTGATCATTTTATCGGTGATGTGGCAGTTTTAGCGACTGTGAAAGCAAAATCTAAAGGTTTTTACATCGAGCCAGAACGATACAGAGAATTTGAGATTGAGCGTGAAAAAATTGTTCAAGACTTTGCTGATCAGTGTCCACTAGACTTTCAAATTCACCACTCATCTGCTGATATTGCGGGGGGTGAAAGCGAGGGAGCAATAGATCTAGCTGATGGATATTGGATAATCATCCATATTTTTCCATATGCATATTATGATAGGGATCAAAATCTGACGGATTATAAACATGATGCTTATATAGAGCATCTCAATAACGTATTTCCTGAATGCGGTGGTGAAATCTACAGGCGGGAGGTTCACATTATTCAAGGTCGCACACATCCATCATGTTTGTGGGCTGCAAAAAATGATGACGAATTTCATAATCATTACTGTCTTGAAGGGCAAAAGCTGTATAATGGCCTTATAATCCCATAATTGGAAGCGGAAGGATGAGGGCGCTGTGTCATATGTTTTGATTTTCGGCTAATCTTAGGTGCCCAAAACATCCTTGCCACGTGAAATAGCTGCAACCCCAGTACGTGCGGTTTCAATCAAGCCAAGCGGTACCATGAGTGCTGCAAATGCATCGATTTTATCAGCTGTGCCTGTCATCTCAAAGATAAAGCTTTCAAGGGTGGTGTCGACCACATGGGCGCGAAAAATCTCGGCAGTACGCATAGCTTCCACACGTTTTTCACCCTGACAAACCACCTTGAAAAGCGCAAGTTCACGTTCAACGCTTGGGCCTTCTACAGTGAGATCATGCACATCATGTACTGGCACCATACGCGCAAGCTGGGCTTTGATTTGTTCAATGACTTGAGGCGTGCCCGTCGTAACAATCGTAACGCGCGAGCGGTGACCGATATGATCCACCTCAGCTACAGTTAAACTGTCGATATTGTAGCCGCGACCTGAAAATAACCCGATGACACGCGCCAATACGCCACTTTCATTATCCACAATAACTGTCAGTGTATGTGTCTCGATAATTTCCGCATGATTGTCACGAAGATTATATGCGCTGTGGCTAGTTGAGCCTTTTTTTATCCGTAATGCATTCATTTTTCAGTCTCCAGATTACGCGTGATGCGTGTAATATTTGTAATGACTATATCATTTATACCATAACAGCGCCATCATCATCGATAGCCCCTTCGGTTGAAGCTTCGCCAAGTAACATTTGGTTATGCGCTTTGCCCGATGGGATCATTGGGAAGCAGTTTTCATGCTTCTCAACGCGGCAATCAAAGATTACGGGGCCTGGATAATCAAGCATCTCTTGGATGGCGTCATCAAGTTTTGCAGGATCATCACAATAGATACCTTTGCCACCAAACGCTTCAGCCATTTTCACAAAATCGGGTAGCGATTCTGACCAGCTTGATGAATAACGCTCGCCATGAAGAAGCTGCTGCCATTGGCGTACCATGCCCAGACGTTCATTGTTCAAAATGAATTGCTTAACGGGTAGCCCGTATTGGATGGCTGTGCCCATTTCTTGCATATTCATTAAGAAACTGGCCTCGCCCGCAACGTTCACAACAAGGCTCTCGGGATGCGCAACTTGCACACCGATAGAAGCGGGTAGGCCGTAGCCCATTGTGCCCAATCCACCTGAAGTCATCCAACGATTTGGGCTTTCAAAGCCAAGAAACTGTGCTGCCCACATTTGGTGCTGTCCAACTTCAGTCGTGATGTAACGGTCGTATTTTTTGGTGAGAGCTTCCAAACGCTCAAGCGCAAATTGTGGCTTAATGATGGTGTCTGAATTCGTATAGGTCAAACATTTCACATCTTGCCATTCCTCGATCTGGCTCCACCAATCCTTATGCGTTTTTACGTTTAGATTAGCGCCACGTTTGGTCCATGTCGCGAGAAGCTCTTCAAGAACAGCCTTCACATCACCAATAATCGGGAAATCAACGGGTATGATTTTGTTCACAGAACTCGGATCAATGTCGATATGAACTTTTGTAGAATTCGGGCTAAATGAATCCAGTGTGCCCGTGATGCGGTCATCAAAACGCGCGCCGATACAGAGCATGAAGTCACAATCATGCATGGCCATATTGGCCTCATAAGTGCCGTGCATGCCGAGCATTCCGAGCCATTGTTTGCCGCTGGCAGGATAGGCGCCAAGGCCCATCAATGTGGAGGTAACTGGAAAGCCCGTTTTTTCGGCCAATGCACACAATAGCGCTGATGCTTCAGGGCCAGAGTTGATAACGCCGCCACCAGAATAGATGATCGGTTTTTTAGCCTTCTCCATAGCTTCGATAGCACCAAGAAGCGCTTCTTGATCATGATCGCGCACAACACGGTCACGGCCTATATTGGTGTCGGCTTTGGATATGTACTCACCTTGCGCAAATTGGACATCTTTTGGAATATCAATAAGCACAGGGCCTGGCCGACCAGTTGTCGCTACATGAAATGCCGTGTGGATGGTTTCGGCCAGTTTGTCGGTTTCTTTAATGAGCCAATTATGCTTTGTACATGGGCGCGTAATCCCAACAGTATCGGCCTCTTGAAATGCATCATTGCCGATCATGAATGTAGGAACTTGCCCAGACAGAACAACAAGGGGGATGCTATCAAGAAGCGCATCGGTAATGCCCGTAACCGCGTTTGTTGCACCAGGTCCAGATGTCACCAAAACAACGCCGGGTTTACCAGTTGAACGGGCATAACCCTCAGCCATATGGACGGCGCCTTGTTCATGACGAACGAGAATGTGCTTGATTTCATTTTGCTGAAAAATAGCATCGTAAATTGGAAGAACGGCTCCACCAGGATATCCGAACACGACCTCAACACCTTGTTCTTTCAAGGCTTTCAATACCATCTCGGCACCCGTCATTTTCGTATTCATCGTTATTCCTCTTTAACATTCTGCGCAAAAGCGCGGATCACAAAATTCACCCCAGTTTGAGATGTGAGTTTGCCTTTTAGCATTGTATGAATTATCGTCAAGCTGAAAATAACAAAAAAATATCTTTTTTTGAAATTAATGAAAAGAATTGAATGTTTTATCGTAATTAAATTATAATTTTGAGAGGTTATTCACTGTGATCGGCGAGTTTTCGATGAGCCGCGAGTAAAATACTCTGGGCTTCGATATGGTTGGGCTTGGCCTCGCTTGGTTCTGCAAAGCGCGACCATTTCCCATTTACAAAAAGATCAAGAGGCGCAAAATTGGCTTTGTATCTCATATTGGGCGCATCTTTAATCCAATAACCAAGATATACAAAGTCCAAATGTGTTTTTTTGCAGAGATCAATATGATCAAGTATCATATAGGTTCCAAGCGATAAATGATCAAAATCGGGGTCAAAAAAGGAATAAACCATCGATATGCCATCACTAACAACATCTGTTAAGCAAGCTGCGATGAGTGGCCCTGGGCGACCATTTTCCATCAAGCGGTACTCAACTATGCGTGCGGATACCAGCGGCTCTTCCATCATCGCTTGAAATTCTTCAATGCTCATATCGCTCATTCCGCCGTCTTCATGGCGCATGGATACATATCGTTGAAAAACTTCATATTGCTCATCCGTCGCGTGACATTGACGCACTTCTCGTGTGATGTTTTTGTTTTTAGATTTTATGCGTTTTTGACTTGTTCTGAGCTTATAGTCATCTGCGGGCACACGCGCTGAAATGCAAGCGCTGCAATTCGCGCAAGCTGGCCTGTAAATTATATTTTGAGAACGCCGAAAACCGATATGAGATAAGTCATTTTGGGTACGTTGCGGCTTATTCCGGGTGAGTGTGGTGAACAATTTGCGCTCACGATTGCCCTTAATATAGGGGCAGTCGCTTTCCATTGAGAGGAAGAATTGTGGAGGTGATTGATGTCTCATAGACTCACATAATTTTTAACAAGTGAGATAATAACACCATTTTGGGTGCATTTCCAATAAGAAATCCCAAACCTATACCCAATCCTGTCTTGCCCCCCGATCATATTCCGTGCCAATTTGCGCTCAAATAGGAGAGATTATGGCACAGCAGTTAAAAATAATGATCGGGCAATTGAATCCAACTATAGGTGCGATCAAAAATAATGCCTGTAAGGCCGTTGATTTTTACCATGAGGCTGTAAATGCTGGTGCGGATTATGCGGTTCTTTCTGAGCTATTTTTAACAGGCTATGGCGCGAAAGATCTCTTCTTTCGTGATCAGTTCTTGGCGGATGTCGAAACGGCTCTTTTTGAGATTGTAAAGGCTTGCGATACAAAAATGGTTCTGGGTATTGGCGCACCGATCAAGCGTGACGGCAAGATTTATAATGGCTATATCTACATTGCTGAGGGCAAAGTCATTCAAGAAGTCCGAAAAACCCATTTACCAAATTATGATGTGTTTGATGAAAAACGTCATTTTTCACATGGAGAGGCGGTTGAGCCCATAGGCCCCATTAATACTGCGATTTGCGAAGATATTTGGCAGGAAAGCTATGGGGAGAGCTTGCTTGAGAAGGGCGTTGAAATTCTCATTTCTGCAAATGCATCTCCATATTACCGCGGGAAGCTCGCGGATCGACATGAAAATGCGCGCATTCGCGCTAAGCAACTTGCTGTGCCTGTGGTTTATGCGCATTATGTCGGCGTCGAAGATGAGATGATGCTTGATGGTGGCTCATTTGTGGTTCATCCAGATGGTGAGCTCGTTTGCCAATTGCCGCAATTTGATGAGGCTCATGGTTTGATCACTTTCGAGAAAAAAGCAGAAGGTTGGCGGGTGATTGATGCACCCATTGAGAAGACGACAGATGAGTGGGAGGCTGATTATCGCGTTATGGTCGAGAGTCTTCGCGATTATGCTGCAAAAACAGGCTTTTCAACGGCGATCCTAGGCCTTTCTGGTGGTATCGACAGCGCGCTTGTTGCGGCCATTGCGGCGGATGCGCTTGGGCCTCAAAATGTCCGCGTATTGATGATGCCATCGGTTTATACCTCACAAAGCTCGCTTGATGACGCCGCTGATTGCGCGCGTTTATTAGGCATTGAGATTGATAGCGTTTCCATATCACCCGCGGTTGATGCTGCCAGTGCGGAGCTTGAGCCGATATTTGGTGCAGATCCCGATGGGCTTGTTGCGGAAAACATTCAACCGCGTTTGCGCGCGCTTTATCTTATGGCGCTTTCCAACAAATTTGGTTCGCTACTCTTAACCACGGGCAATAAATCGGAGGTCGCGGTGGGCTATGCAACTTTATATGGAGATATGGCGGGCGGATATAACCCGATCAAAGATCTCTATAAAATGCGGGTATTTGAGACTTGCCGTTGGCGCAATGCGAACCATCGTGATTGGATGCTGGGGCGCGAGGGGTTCGTTATTCCAACGACAATTATCGACAAACCGCCATCCGCTGAATTGCGCCCTGATCAAAAAGACAGCGATAGCTTGCCACCTTATGAAGCCCTAGATACAATTTTGGAAGCTATGGTGGATCAAGATCAATCTGTGAATGAAATTGTGGCAATGGGATATGATCGCGATATGGTCCTTAAGGTGCAGAAGCTTGTTTATATAGCCGAATATAAACGTTTTCAGTCAGCACCTGGGGTTAAATTGACAAAACGCCATTTTGGAACGGATAGGCGTTACCCAATTATCAATCATTGGAGGGATGGGTGAAGGAGGATGAAGCTTTAGATAGCGCGAAAATTTATTATGCAAATCCATTTGAGGGTTTTGCTTGGCTAGTAATTCATTTTTCTATCGGCGTTCTTTTCACTGGAATTGCAGTATTTATGGCATTTGTTGAAAAAACAAATGAGCCTTTGGTTTGGCTGAAAATAGCATTTATGTTCCTTTCTGGATGCGTACCGCTATCTATAGTCTTTTTGGGGGTTCGGCATGCTATCCGACCTATGAGACATGCGATTTTGACGAGAGATGGACTCACAATATTTCACTATGCTGATGTCAAAATTACATTTGGCCAAATAGAGAATATCCGATATTTTTTTGATCCAAATCTTGGCGATGATTGTTTACATATTATACCTACAAAAAAACAAATGAGCACGTATAAAAGCCAGCCGAAATACAATGAAATATATGACGAAGATGAGAATGAAGAGTTGATTGATGCGGAGCAGTATATTTCTTATGTTCTTCGGCTAGAGCAAAAAAGCTATCAAGAGAATTTAAGAAATATTTTGCAGGATATTCAGGATATGGCTATGAAAAATGGAATTAAATTGAATGTTCAGAATGAGATAGGCAACTCTTGATCGGCATTGCGATAAGCCTTTGTTTGCTGTGATCATTAAAAAATTGATTATCCAATGTAATTATGTATATTCAATATAAGTTTTTGGGTATATTATAGTTTTGTATAGAACATTTTTCATTGCTGCTGCGGCTTTATTGCTGACATCATGCGACATATTTACCAGAGACGAGGATAGTTCAGAATCACATAAAAAGCGTATTGATGAATGCATACGCACGTCGTGTACCGATCTTGAACTAGATTTAAGCGTTTGGCAGGTAAGCAGTTCGAGCAGTACAAGCGCTTCAAGCCTAGATGTCCCTGATTTATCTAGCTTGCCACAGCTTGAAACGCTGACATTAAATGCTCTGCGAATGAAAGATTTTTCGTCACTTTCTTTGAATAAAAACATCAAGACATTGAATTGCGAAAATTGTGTTATAAATAGCTTAGACGGATTAGAGCAATTGCCTGCACTGCGTGTGTTTTCCTTTAAATCGTCACGAGCGGATGATTATTCCGCCCTTTTAAAAGTGAATAATTTGGATCAGATCATTATGGATAGGTCAAATTTTTCGGATACAGCTTTGATTTCTCACATGAAGAAATTAAAAATTGCAATGTTGAGCTATACAGATATCATTGACATTGCGCCTTTGGCAAAAATTAGTGGTTTGCGTGAGCTTCATATTGGTGAGAATAACAATATAGATGATTTTGAATCTATTGCTTCGTTCTCTCAGCTTGAACTTCTGCATGCACAAGGTACAAATATAAATTCTGTTGCGCCGCTTTTAAGACTGACCCAGCTTCGCGAGTTGGTTTTATCACAAACAGAAATTTCGAGCTTAAGCGGCCTACAAAATTTAAGAAAATTACAAGTTTTAGGTTTAAAGAATGTGGAAATAAATGATCTCTCGCCTTTAAGAGACCACCCATCTTTAAGCGATATTGATCTGATTGATACATCCAACGTTGATTTGGAAATATTACTGACCTTGTCTCAGCTTGAGAATTTGTCGATTAATAATGAAGATTTTGAAGAAGATCTCTTGGATAAATTTAGAGAAAAAGGCATCTCGATTTCTATGACTATCCCATTTGTTAATCCATGCTGAGCAATTAATTCTTTGCCAATTATATGACATAGTCTAAAGGCTTTAAAATAATCAGAGTGCTCATGGCTTGTATTAATCATCTTGCCCGCATCGCGCTATATTGCTAAACCCCTCCTCAATAGGAGAATTTCATGACCACCACACGTTTTGCACCAAGCCCAACAGGCTATATCCATATCGGCAATTTACGGACTGCGCTTTTTAATTATCTCATCGCGCGGCAAGCGGGTGGCAAGTTTATCTTGCGCATTGACGACACTGACAAGGAACGGTCAAAGCAAGAATATATCGACCAGTTGCAACGCGATCTCGAATGGTTGGGCATCACATGGGATCGTATGGAGCAGCAATCCACCCGTCTTGATCTCTATCATGATGCGGCACAAAAAATGCGCGATATGGGTAAATTTTATGAGTGCTTTGAAAGTCCGACGGATCTTGACCTTAAGCGTAAAAAACAACTCAATATGGGCAAGCCGCCCGTTTATGACCGCGCTGCGCTTGGTTTAAATGACGAAGATAAAAACGATTTGCGCAAAACCCATGATGGTTATTGGCGCTTTATGCTCGATCATGAGCGTATCGAATGGAATGATGGGATTTTGGGCGATCTTTCGATTGATGCTGCAAGTGTTTCTGACCCTGTGCTTATTCGCGCAGATGGTCAAATTCTCTATACGCTTGCGAGTGTTGTTGATGATACAGATATGGGTGTGACGCATGTTGTGCGCGGTTCCGATCACGTCACAAATACGGCGACGCAAATCCAAATTATCAAATCACTTGGTGGCAATGTGCCAAGTTTTGCTCATCACTCGCTTCTCACAGATGCCCAAGGTGGTGCGCTTTCTAAACGTATTGGTTCGCTTTCTATCAAAGATTTCCGCGAAAATGGCGCAGAACCGATGGCTATCGTATCGATGATGGTTGCGCTTGGATCAAGTCAGCCAGTTGTTTTGGGCAATAGCATTGATGAGCTTGTCGCGAATTTTGATCTCAAGAATTTTGGTTCGGCACCTACGAAATTTGACCCTGAGGAAGTCGAGCGCCTTTCGACGAGCTGGTTACGTGCAGCGCCACTCGCTCAAGTGGAATCTGATCTATCGGACATTCCTCCCGAGCATCGCGCAGATTTTTGGGCGATGGCTTCTCAAAATGTTGAAAAACGGGTTGATATTAAGGAACTTTGGGATCTCATATCTAAGCCCATAACACCGATGATTGATGAAGCTGATAAAGAATTTATCGAAACTGCAATGAGCTTGATGCCCGTTGGGCCTTGGGATGACACAACATGGAAAACATGGAGTGGCGCTGTGAAAGACGCAACGGGTCGTAAGGGCAAGGAGCTTTTCTTACCACTTCGAAAAGCGATTATGGGCAGAGAGCACGGACCGGATATGGGTAAATTTATGAATCTAAAAGGAAGGTTTCATTAACCTACAGCTTGTATATAGTATTCATTAAAACCGAGGTGAATTTTATTGGAAACGACTGAAAAAAGAAATTCGTGGCTTTCGGGCTTTCGACTCACATTTCATGGTGGGGCAGGGGCGCTAAAAGACATATTTTTGTTTAGTGTCTTTGTGAATCTTCTCATGTTGACGGGGCCGATTTTTATGCTGCAAATATATGATCGTGTGCTCTCTTCACGTTCAATTCAGACATTGTTGGCATTAACAATCTTGGTGGCTGCTCTTTATACCATTATGGGCTTGATTGATTTTGTACGCATGCGCATGATCTCGATGATGGGGCGCAAACGAGTTGCATATTATGAGCCATATGTTTTTGGTGCCCAGATGGAACCTAAGCTTTGGGGAGCGATTTCAAAAAATACGACAGCATTTAAACTTCTTGATAAATTTGGTATTATTTTTCAATCAGGAGCCCTTATGGGGTATTTTGATGTGTTTTGGATTCCAATTTATCTCGGGGCTATATATTTTCTGCATCCCATTTTAGGTATAACTGCATTATGTGCAGCTATATTTTTGATCTCAATTACTTTGCTCCAGCAAATGACTACGAGAAAGCAGCAGAAAGAATCGATGGCGATAGAGCAGATGGCCTTCGACTTTGCCAATGAAGCGACTGAGGGGCGCGAAGTTTTGGCGGCTCAGGCCATGGGTCCAGCATTTCAAAGCCAATGGGTTGAATATAGACAAAATGCAGCGAATGGCCAAAACTCGACATCTCGTGTGATGAGTTTTTTCACGAGCCTTTCAAAATCCATGCGATTGCTTATCCAATCTATGATGCTGGCTCTCGGTGCGTATCTTGTTATCCAAGGGTCTATCAGTGCAGGTTCAATTATTGCAGGTTCAATTTTGCTAGGTCGTGCGCTTGAGCCTATTCAGAGTATTTTGGGTCAATGGTCGAATGTTCAAGCCGCAAGCCAAGCAATGGATTATTTAGATGCTTTGGTAGAAAAACAGCCTGATATTGAACAGCCTATGGAATATCCCAACTTAACCTCAGATCTTGAGCTTAGTGGCGTCTCAGTTATTAATAGCAAACGTAAATACATTATTGCTCAAGTTTCAGCCAAGTTACCTGCTGGGCAAGCTCTTGGGATTATTGGCCTTTCAGGCTCAGGTAAGTCCACTGTAGCAAAAGCCATATTGGGTCTCGTTCCCATTGCTTCTGGTGAAGTGAAGCTTGGTGGTGTCAATCGGGCGCATATGAGTGCAGAATTTTTTGGAAAAAAAATTGGTTATTTGCCACAAGATGTCCAATTGTTTTCAGGAACAATTGCACAAAATATCGCACGCATGAGCAAGTCATATTCAGATGAGGATGTGATTGCTGCTGCAAAATCGGCACATGTTCATGAACTTATTTTATCGCTAAATGAGGGATATGATACCGTTATTTCTGCTGGAAAAACTACTTTATCGGGTGGTCAGCGGCAACGAATTGCACTGGCGCGCGCTTTATATGGCGATCCATTGCTGCTGATCTTGGATGAACCGAATTCGGCTCTTGATGATGAGGGAAGCAAGGCTCTAAACGCGGCAATCGCAAAACTCAAAGCAAGAGGTGGCACTTGTGTGATTATGACGCATCGGCCAAGTGCGATTGCAGTTACGGAGCAGTTGCTTGTGATAGAAAATGGTCGCGTAAAGGCCTATGGGCCACGTGATAAAGTATTGAAAGCACAAGTTAAAAATGCTCAAACAATCCAGAAGACAGCACAAAAGGAAGGATCATAATGAAACGTGATGAATTGCGAAATATGCGTTTTATTGGTTATGGTACTCTTATTGTGCTTGTGGTTACATTTGCAATTTGGGGCACAACGTCCAAGCTCAGCGGTGCGGTCATAGCATCAGGCGCCCTTGAGGTGGCTTCATATCGCCAAATCGTACAGCACCAAGAGGGCGGCCAGATTGAGGAGTTGTTGGTCACGAATGGTGATGTTGTTACAGCAGGCGATGTCTTGCTAAGCCTTGATGAAAGCCAGCTTCGCCCTGAATATGAAATCTATAACCGCCTATATATTGAGGCTCTCGCTGAAAAAGGTCGATTGATTGCCGAGCGTGATAATTTGAGCGCGCCTGTATATCCAGAAAGTCTATTAGCTTTAGGAAATGACACGCCAGAAGCGATTGAAATTATGGCTTCACAAGATGGATTGTTTGAATATCGAAATGAAGCGATTTCGCGTGAAATCGAATTATTGGGTGAACGCAATGAGCAAGCCCAGCAACAAATTGATGGTTCTGTAGCAGAGCTTGAAGCTCTCGAAACACAATTGCAATCCCTTCAGAGTGAACTCAACCGCAATAGAAAGCTTCGCAAGCAAGGGATCGTTGGCTCAGGTGTTGTATCCAATATGGAACGCGAGCTTTCCAGTCTTCAAGGATCTAAAGGCAAGCTTGAAGCATCGATTGCATCCATAAAAGACGAAAAATCAGCAATTGAGATTGAAGTTTTAAAGCTAAAAGCCAAACCAAGAGAAGAAGCGATTACAAGGCTGAGAGAGCTTGAAAGTAGTGAAGTCGAATTATATCAAAGACGATCTTCTATAGGTGATCAATTAGAAAGAATGACGGTTCGCGCTCCAATTTCGGGTATTGTTTATGGTATGAGTATTTTTAATTCAAATACGGTCATTAGTGCAGGTGAGCCACTTTTGTTCATCGTTCCTGATGGTGAGCCGCTTGTTGTGCGCGCGCGGATCTCGTCTGCTGATATTAATGACGTCTCGGTGGGGCAAATTGCTGAACTTAAGTTCCCGGCATTTAATCAACGCACCACACCTTATATTGGTGGTAATGTGAAAACGGTCTCGGCCGATGCGTTTACCGATGAGCAAACCGGTTCTCGCTATTATGAAATAGAGGTGCAACCCGAAGAGGAGATTTTTGAGAAACTGGGCGGCGCGAAACTCGCGGCAGGGCAGCCTGTTGAAGTGTTCGTCAATACAGGGTCACGTACATTTTTGGATTATTTGCTTAAGCCGATCAAAGATAACTTTGCCCGTGCATTCCGCGAAGACTAAGAGTTAATCCTCAGCTTGTTGTTGCGCCCACATATGGGCATAGCGACCTTCGGCTTTGATCAGTGCGCTATGTGTTCCTCGTTCAGAAATTTGGCCTTTTTCAAGTACAAGGATTTCATCAGCATGAACGATTGTAGAAAGGCGATGTGCGATCGTCAGCACTGAGCGGCCATGAGACATAGCTCGAAGCGCATCTATGATGCCGGCCTCGGTTTCGCTATCAAGCGCTGATGTGGCCTCATCCAAGATCAAGATTGCAGGGTTTTTAAGGAGACTTCTCGCAATGCCGACACGCTGCTTTTCACCACCTGATAGCTTTAGGCCACGCTCGCCAACGGCTGTATCATATCCATCGGGCAGCGAGATAATGAAGTCATGGATCTGTGCAGATTTTGCCGCATTTTCGATGTCATCTCTGGTTGCATTGGCGTGACCATAGCCAATATTGTAGCCGATTGTGTCGTTAAACAACACGGTGTCTTGGGGAACAATACCGATATTTTCACGAAGGCTTTTTTGCGTGACTTCAGAAATATCTTGGTCATCAATCGTAATTTTACCAGCTTGTGGATCATAGAAACGATATGCCAAACGCGCCAAAGTTGACTTGCCTGAACCCGATGGCCCCACAACCGCAATCGTCTTGCCCGCTGGAATGTCGATAGATAGATTATGCAAAATTTTGCGGTTGTTATCATAGTGGAAGTCAATGTTTTCGAATTTGACAGCGCCCTTTGCAATTTTTAACGGCGTGGCTCCTTCAATGTCTTGAATTTCGGGGGTTTGCTCAAGGAGATGAAACATCTCAGCCATATCGATTAAGGCCTGGCGAATTTCGCGGTAAACGGTTCCAAGAAAATTTAATGGTGCCATAATTTGAATCATATAGGCATTCACAACCACAAATTTACCTACGCTCATTTGGCCAGCATCCACATCAATAGCCGCAAGGATCATCACACTGACAAGCCCTAAGGTGATGATTGCGGATTGTCCAAAATTCAAAAGCGCAAGTGAGTTCGCGGTTTTTACAGCGGCATCTTCATAGCCCTCCATTGCAAGATCATAGCGCGAAGCTTCACGTTTCTCTGCTGAGAAATATTTGACGGTTTCGTAATTGAGAAGGCTGTCCAGTGCTCTTTGGTTCGCACGCTGATCAGCTTCATTCATTTGCTTGCGGATTTTGACGCGCAGTTCCGTTATCGAGAATGTGTACCAAATATAAAGGGCCACAGTCACGACAATAACAATGAAATATGTCCAGCCAAACATAAAGAGGAAGATAATGGAAACACCTGATAGCTCGATAATCAATGGGCCTATTGAAAAAAGCAAGAAGCGCAATAAAAAATCTACACCTTTCACGCCACGCTCAACCACACGGATCATCGCACCTGTTTTGCGGGTCAGATGATAGCGCAAAGATAAGGCGTGGATATGGTTGAAGGTTTCAAGTGCCAAACGGCGCAATGCGCGCTGACCAACGCGGGAAAATAGAAAATCGCGCAATTGCCCGAAACCGACACTTGCAACACGCATGACCCCATAAATAATTATAAGGGTCGTGACCCCCATTGCCATCCAAAATCCTGCCCCCGCATTTTCAGGGGCAAGTCTATCAACGGCATAGCCAAAAAACAGCGGCACAAAGAATGTGACAACTTTTGAAAGGACCAGCGCGAGCAAGGCGAACACAACCCGAAAGCGCATCGAGATCTCATCACCCCATAGATAGGGGGCGACCTTACGAATGACTGACAATCCGTTTTGATCGGGATCAGGGGCTGGGGCTTGTGTCATGAAAATTTCCTATGTCTCAACACACATATGAATTCCAGCAAGGCTTGTCTAGGCGGGTGAGGGATTAATAAGAATGTAACTCAGATTCATGATGATGAATGCACCATTTGAGACTTGCTCAATTTTATGCTATGATTCGGACATATTAACGAATTTGGAGAATCTGTGTGATATTCACAAAGACAATAAGTAAAAGGCATTTTGAAAGCGGTACATTTGTACATTCTCTAAACGTTAAATAAAACTCCCACCACTTTCATTAAGTTTAAGCGCTCGCGCTTGATTTTTTGGAGCGCAATAAAAAGGAATACCAGATGAGCAAAAACAAACTCGCATTTAAGCCTAATGATTTTGTCGTATATCCAGCACATGGTGTTGGTAAAGTTGTCTCCATCGAAAAAAACGATATCGCGGGCATCGAAATGGAAATGTTTGTGATTTCTTTTGAGAAGGACAAAATGACTTTGCGTGTGCCAACGAACAAGGCTGAGTCAACAGGCATGCGCAATATTGCGTCAAGTGATGTGATTACGAAAGCGATGACGACACTTAAAGGTCGCGCGAAGGTGAAGCGCGTTATGTGGTCACGCCGCGCACAAGAATATGAGCAAAAAATCAATTCTGGTGATTTGATCTCTATTGCTGAAGTTGTCCGTGATCTTCACAAGCAAGACGAAGGCAAGGAGCAATCTTACTCGGAGCGTCAACTTTATGAGGCGGCACTTGAGCGTTTGACACGCGAGCTTGCAGCTGCAAACAGTCAAGATGAAGCTGCGACGCAAGAAGAAATTGATACCGTTTTGGGCAATCGTACAGCCGCTGCTTAAAACCAAAGGCTCCCAAGTTCTGGGAGCCTTTTTTTAGGAAGAAAATTGAAATTTAGATCCAATAAAGACGTCATATCGCGTATTGAACACTATCCAGATGGCATTCGTGATAAGCTGCTCGCGATTAGGAAATCTATAGAAACTATTGCCACATCTATCGATTCTCAATGTGAATGTGTTGAAACGTTTAAGTGGAATGAGCCCAGCTATACATCAAAAATATCTTCGACAATCCGTATGGATTGGAAAGAAAAGAACCCAGAACATTATTCTTTATTTTTCAATTGCCAATCTCGTATCGTTGAAACTGCGAAAGGGCTGTTTGATCAAGACTTTGTATATGTTGGCAATCGCGAAATTCGCTTTAATATTCATGATGATCCGTTCAAAACGCCGTTTTTACCGTGTATATTGAGAGCCGCTCTTGAGTATCATATCGTTAAGTCTGACCCATTGCTAGGAATGGGCCAGTAGGACTTTAAAAGCTTAAATCTAAATCAAGTTCAAGTTCGGAGCCAAAGCTGTCGAGTTGCTCTGTGACAACGGCTTCATCCACAACAATCGCATTTTTCTGATAATGCATAACCATTGATGGCATGAAAATTACCACGACAACCATGATCACTTGAATGACAACAAATGGCAGGGCGCCTTTGTAAATCTCGCCTGTTGTAATTGGAGCCGTTTCAATCCCAGTTACCTCGTCAACATAGGGCTTATTAGGGGCAACAGACCGCATATAGATCAGTGCAAAGCCAAATGGCGGCGTTAAGAAGCTGGATTGGAGGTTAATCGAGAGGATGATCCCAAGCCATATAAAGTCGATGCCAAGGATCTCTGCCGCAGGGAGCAGCAATGGAACCGCAATAAATGCAATTTCAAAGAAATCCAAGAAACAGCCAAAAATGAAAATGACCACTGATACAAGAAGTAAGAATGTGATTTGATCACCTGTGACACTTGTCAGAACATCTTTCACCCAATGGTGACCTGATACGCCATAAAAAGTGAGAGAGAAAACACGCGCACCGATTAAGATGAATAGCACGAATGCAGAAAGCTTGGCCGTTCTTACGAGCGCATCATTGATGATGTTGAAGTTTAGGCGATTTTCGTCTCCAGATGCCCAACGCTTCATAGCTGCAAGACCAAGAGCGCCGATAGACCCCATCGCGCCGCCTTCAGTTGGTGTAGCTACCCCCAGAATGATTGTTCCAAGGACAAGGAAAATCAGAAAAAGCGGTGGGATCAAAACAAAGGCTGTCGCACGCGCAATTGGCGAGAGCAGAGCATTGCCGGATGATTTTTCCATGAGGCTGTCAGCAACGGCTGCAACAAAGACAATCGACATCCAGAAGAGGAGGGAAACAACCACGAACTCGTCCGTTGCAAGCGGGCCAACATCTTCACGTTTAAGTGCGCTCATAAATCCTGAGCCGTATTGTGTTGTTAAGAAATATGCGAGGATTGTGGTGATGATCATGAAGACAAGAAGCGAAAGAAGCCCTCTACCACCATTAGATTTGCGGTATTTAATTGCGTCTTCTGGAAGCCCAGGGGCTGCATCAGGTTTTATCATTGAGAATATGAAAACCCAAAGTGCATAAAGCAATGTGATCGTGATTCCAGGTATAAATGCGGCTGTATACATGTCGCCAACAGAACGGCCAAGTTGATCGGCCATAATGATGAGGACAAGTGATGGCGGAATGATTTGAGCAAGTGTTCCTGATGCTGCAATCACACCTGTGGCAAGTGTACGATCATAGCCATAACGGAGCATGATCGGTAGTGAAATCAAGCCCATCGCAATCACCGAGGCCGCCACAACACCCGTTGTCGCTGCAAGTAAAGCGCCCACGAATATAACGGCATAAGCCAATCCACCACGCACAGTTCCAAAAAGATTGCCGATTGTATCAAGCAAATCCTCAGCCATGCCAGAGCGTTCTAAAATAAGCCCCATAAATGTAAAAAATGGGACAGCAAGTAGGGTTTCATTGCTCATAACACCATAAACGCGGTCAGGCATGAGCTTAAATAGTGCAGGGGTTAATTCACCAAGTTGAATGCCGATAATTCCAAATAGCATGCCAACAGCCGCAAGTGTGAATGCGGTTGGATAGCCCAATACGAGCATCCCAGCCATACAGAAAAACATGACGGGAGCAATGTTGTCGCGTAGCCAATTTGCAAATCCACCCGAAGTGCCATCAGCGGCGAAAGCAGGGTCAAAAAATACGCCATATAACATGACAAGTGCAATTGAGAGTGCGAAGATAACCGGCAAGAGCAGGATTTTTTCTAAGGTTAGCGTCTTGCGCATGCCACGTGTTTCAAAATTTTGCATTATTAATGTTCTCCCAAATCTTCAATCGCGCCATGTGAACTCAAGTTCTTATAAGGCTCTTCAATTTTACCCATATAGACGTATATGCGTTTGATGAGTTCAGAAAATGCCTGAAGCAACAGCAATGTAAAAGCAATGGGAATAAGTGTTTTTGCAGGCCATTGAGGAAGGCCACCAGCGTTAAAGCTTTGTTCGTTGATGCCAATTGATTTCAGCGCAACGAAATAAGATGAATAAACCATATATGCACAAAACGGGATCAAGATGAAAGCATGACCAATAATATCGATGGCATAGCGCAGTTTCGGATGCATCTTATTGGAGAGAATATCAATGCGAATATGCTCGTTGAGCAATAATGTCCAAGGGGCACAAAAAAGAAATGTGACCGAAAAGAGCATCCACTGGCTTTCAAGAGCCGCATTTGAAGCTTTGTCCATAGTGAAGCGCAAAGTTGCATTCACGGCTGAAATAATGACCGATAGCAAAATTAGCCAAGCTGATAGCTTGCCAATCGTAGTATTCATGATATCAATATAACGACTCAATGTGAGCATATTTTCCCCGTCTTTAGGCCATTTATGGCTCTTTTTTACTTGTTTAGGTCATTTATGACTATTTTGGTGCCCGAATAATACCGCCTTTAATGCAAATAACAATACGAAATATTACGTAGGGTAGAATTACGCATTGCCAGAATCGCATATGTAGATTAGCGTGGCGTTAATCTCGCCTCATGTGAGCGGGTGAATAAACAATATGGAGGAAATTATGGATCGTCGTAAATTTATGAAAACTGCAGGTATCGGTACTGCAGCAGCCGCAGCAACAACAGTTGCCGCCCCAGCAATTGCCCAAGACATGCCTGAAATTAAATGGCGTTGTACATCAAGCTTCCCGAAATCACTTGATACGATTTATGGTGCTGCGGAAGATTTTTCAAAACGTGTTTCAGAAGCAACTGGTGGCAAATTCTCAATAGAAGTATTCCCAGCTGGTGAAATCGCACCAGGGCTTCAAGCCGCTGATGCTGCGATGGACGGTTCGGTTGAGATGGCGCATACAGCGTCATATTACTATATCGGTAAAGATCCATCATGGGCGTTTGGTACAGCTGTTCCACACGGCATGAATGCACGCATGAGCAATGCTTGGTGGTACCAAGGTGGCGGTAAAGAATTGATGAATGAATTTTATGCAACCCAAGGCATTTATGGCATGGCAGGTGGTAATACAGGCGTGCAAATGGGTGGTTGGTTCCGCAAAGAAATCAATTCCATGGCAGACCTAGAAGGCCTCAAATTCCGTATTGGTGGACTTGGCGGTAAAGTTGTTGAGAAAATGGGCGTCGTTCCACAGCAAGTTGCTGGCGGTGATATTTACCCATCACTTGAAAAAGGCACAATCGACGGCGCTGAATGGATCGGCCCATATGATGATAGCAAGCTTGGTTTCCAAAAAGTTGCGCCATTCTACTACTATCCTGGTTTCTGGGAAGGTGGCCCAATGCTCAACTTCTTCGTGAATCTTGAACAGTGGAATGCGCTTCCTGAGGCTTATAGAGCCGTAATTGAGGCAGCTACTGCTGAAGCCAACCAAGGGATGATGGCGAAATATGATGCTTGGAATCCAGCCGCTCTTAAAGAGCTTGTTGGTGGTGGTGCTCAGTTGAAAAAGTTCCCAGATGATGTTTTGGTTGCATCACTTGCTGCGGCTAAAGAGGTCTATGCTGAGATTGGCGCTGAAAATGCAACGTTCAAAAAGCTACATGATCACTACATGGCGTTTAAAGATGATGCTTACCTTTGGACTTCAGTTGCAGAACTTGGATATGATATTTTCCAAGCGCAAAACCGCGAAAAGTAAGCAATCTATTGTTATAGAAAGAAGGGGTCGCCTAAGGGCGGCCTTTTTTGTTGATAATTTTAAACTATTTTACCATCGCATGTGGCCGTGTCCATTCTATTGGAGCGGCTCTTGTGTCGATATTATGTTTTTCACAGAGCTCTTCGAGAATAGATTTTGGCGCGGGGATTGAGTTAAATTCCTCACTTAAAATTCGTCGCACGATACGACCATAGAAATGGAAAGAAACAGTATCCTCTCGAACATTTTTAAAATATTTTTCGCGCGGTCTTAAAAACTTTCGTCTCTCTTTCCAGCCTGCGGGATAAAAGATATGTTGTGGTAAAGCATGCTCAATTTCCCCACTTTTTTGCAGGAAGTGGTTGAGCGCCATCGGCCCCGTTGCTCCCCAAGTCATTGCCTCTAGAGGTATATAAAATCCTTGCCCACGTAATAGTTTTAAACCCGACTGGACAGATGGGTGAAAAAAGGGCGGCATAGGTTCTTTGCTGAAAAGTAATTCTTCATAAGCACGTAAAGCAGCTGAGTTGGAAGGTAATCTCATAACGCCATTCGCAACGCCACCATCGAGGAGGCCAAAAACATGATCTTCTTTAAAATCAAAGGGCCTATAGCAATAGGCGTCTGTATCCACCCAAATTTCGCCGCGTCCCCGCAACATGAGCTTAATCCGAAAGTAATCTGCATGAATTGCGGGTGTCTCGTGCTTATGATGTATATGAAATGGTTCACCGCGATAGAGTTCCCTCGCGTCTAAAATGTTCGCGCCTTTAGGCACTCCAGCGACATCTTCATAACAATAAAGCGAGAATTTATGACCAGCATCAATATAACTTTGTATGCAGAGTTGTTCAAGAAAGCTTAATTTCCCACCGATCCAAAGCGATGCAATTTCTGGTAAATCTGTCATGAACAGAGGTTAATGCTGCTGTTTTTGATTGACAAGTACTCTTTTCGTTTTGCTCTTTTCAGCAATGTATTTTTCTGGTAAGCGTAGTGAAATCCCCGACAAGTTAAGCTGTCTGGTTCTCGAAAAAGGAATTCGGGAAGTTCAATTAACTATGCCTTTAAATCTATGCTATAGGAGCATGACATGACATTACCAATTATGCGCAAAGCGACAGCCGTTTGGCTCGTTGACAACACAACACTCAGCTTTAAGCAAATCGCTGATTTTTGCGGCCTTCATGATCTTGAAGTTCAAGGGATTGCCGATGGTGAAGTTGCTGCAGGGATTAAGGGGTTTGACCCTATTGTCAATAATCAGCTTGTTGCAGAAGAGATTACACGTTGTGAAGCGGACCCACGCGCTAAATTGACGCTTAAAGTCGTTCCAAATACCGAAGGTGAGCGCAAGCGCAAAGGCCCAAGATATACACCGCTTTCAAAACGCCAAGATAAACCAGCGGCTATCGCATGGCTTGTCAAAAATCACAGTGAACTCACAAATGGTCAAATCAGCAAGCTTGTTGGGACAACAAAATCAACAATTATGGCGATCCGTGAGCGCACACATTGGAATATCAATAATCTTGTGCCTATTGACCCTGTTGCTGTTGGCCTTTGCTCGCAAATCGAGCTTGATGATGCCGTGGCGAAAACGACCAAGAAAGTTGAAGCAAAGCAGGAGCTTGGTGTTGGTGAAACACTCGTGTCCGTTGAAGAAAGCTTGGCGCCTGATGCGGTTTTCCAAACACCAGATATGGGTGATGTTGCGAAAGCAGATGACACAGATGCCACGGATATCGATCCAGATAGCTTGTTTAACCTTCCGTCGTAAATTATATATACAATGTTGAAATTGGGGCGCTTTAAGCGCCCTTTTTGAATCTATACGCAGGTTTTATTGCTCAAGCCATATTTGATTGGGCTTTTCTATTGTTCGCGCAGGCAAGCCGTAAGCGAATATTATGACAAATGGCTTGCTTTTATTAAGATAATTCTTAATAAAGAGTTATGGATATTTTTAGCGCTTTATCTGACCCAACACGTCTCAAAATTGTTGAGATGCTTGCTATGGCAGGAAATTTGCCTGTGGCTAAAATTAAAGAGCCGTTTGATATGTCTGCCCCTGCGATTTCGCAACATTTGAAAGCTTTGCTTGAGGCAAAGCTTGTAAAGGTTGAACGCAAAGCCCAGAGTCGAATTTATAAAGTGAATAGTGACCGCATTGCTGAGATTTCGAATTGGGCAATGCGCGTTCAGGCAGGTCTAAAGCCTTCAGATGACCTTTCAGGTCAGAGACGCCGCATGGGTAAAAACGCCAAGCCAGTTATTGCTGTTGAGAATGGCCGTCTTGAAGGCTTCTTAAGATCACGCGCAAAATCATAAAGCGGGTGACTATCCTTTATAGGCCTTTTTCACTTGCCAGTTCTTTCATGCGTTCTTGAAGTTTTTCAAAAGCACGCACTTCGATTTGACGGATACGTTCACGTGATACATCAAATTCAGCCGACAAATCTTCGAGCGTTTTGGGCTTTTCAGCTAGTCGGCGCGCTTTGATAATCGCTTTTTCACGATCATTCAAACTGTCCATGGCTTCATGCAACATATCCATGCGCACATCATGTTCATCAGCTTCCGCATAATCACTAGCAGTGTTCGCGTTCTCATCTTCAAGCCAATCCTGCCAGCTTGCCGTGCCATCTTCGCCCGATGAAACGGTTGCGTTTAAGCTCGCATCTCCACCCGACATTCGACGATTCATCGAAACGACTTCATCTTCAGTCACGTTCAATTCAGTCGCAATTTGTTTGATATTTTCGGGGCGCAGATCACCATCTTCAAGTGCGCCGATTTTGGCTTTGGCTTTGCGCAAGTTGAAAAATAATTTTTTCTGTCCGCTGGTTGTACCCATTTTCACAAGTGACCATGAGCGCAATACATATTCTTGTATGCTGGCACGGATCCACCACATCGCATAAGTCGCCAAACGAAACCCTTTTTCAGGATCAAAACGCTTTACAGCCTGCATCAAGCCCACATTGGCCTCAGAAACAACCTCGCCAATGGGCAGCCCATATCCGCGATAACCCATTGCGATTTTAGCAGCCAATCGCAAATGTGATGTCACCAAACGGTGTGCCGCATCGCTGTCTTGATGGTCAACCCATGCTTTCGCCAGCATATATTCTTCATCAACCTCAAGCATGGGGAACTTGCGGATGTCTTGCAGGTATTTCGAAAGACTTTGCTCCGGATTTGGTGCAGGTAGGTTTTGATATGTACTCATGGGGAAATCCCTTTCGAGCTTAATCTAATTCCAATGCCTATATTCTTCAAGAGGATGGGGGATGTATTTCTATCTGATAGGCCATTTATTTCCTATGGCTTCGTTTGCTAAGGGGGTAAAATTCATGTATCAATTTCACAATATAACTGGGGCTTTCAACTTTGAGCAAAATATCTAAATTACGTACTTTTGCAATTTCAGTACATATGCTGACCGCCACGGGTGCTGTTTTAGCCCTTTTCGCCATCGAAGCTGCTGTCCGTCAAGATTGGCCTGAAATGATGTTGTGGCTGGTTGTTGCATTCATCGTTGATGGTATAGATGGGCCTCTTGCCAGAAAATTTGACGTGAAGAACAATGCGAGTGAATGGGATGGTGTTCTCATGGATTTGATTGTTGATTATCTCACCTATGTGTTCATTCCAGTTTTTGCATTATGGCAAAGCGGGCTAATGCCGCATTATTGGGGAGGTGTCTGCGGTGCGATCATTTGTTTTGCTTCTGTGATCTATTTTTCGGATACGCGGATGAAGACGAAGGATAATAGTTTTTCTGGTTTCCCCGCTTGTTGGAATATGGTGGTTGTGACGTTCTTTGCGCTCCAACCTTCATTTTGGATCATGCTGTTGGTGATTATTTTCTTATCTGTCGCGATGTTCTTGCCTTTGAAATTTATTCACCCCGTACGCACAAAACAATTCCGCCCACTTTCGATAGGCATTGCAATCTTATGGACAATTGCTGCGGGATATTGTGCTTGGAATAGTTTTGAAACAGGTGCATTGATGCCGGTGATATTACTATGGACGAGTGCCTATTTGTTGCTCATCGGGATGGTGCAGCAATTTTTCTTCGATCGTTCAACGATAACAGCTAGATAAGTGATCATTTGTAGATTGCGGCTATGTCTTCAATGTCAAATTTAAGACCAAATGCAAATACTCCAGCAGGCTCAATGTCATTATTAACGCCCGCGCGCAGTTGTGTATACATATTCTTATACTCAAGCTGTAAATATGGCCAAGCATAAAAACGAGCTTCAACGATCTGTGTGCCGTCAGCAAATTCGAATTCTTGATCGCCACTTAGTGATTTTGTCACAGATAGCCCAGCAATGAATTTAAACTCATCGAAGCTGGCCATCATACGAGAAATACCCATGGTTAAAGTGGGCTGGGTAAAGCTGTCGCGATATAATCCAATATTATAGCTCACATTTTCAAATTGACTATCCCAAGCCAAGCCAAAGCCTGGATTGATTTCATTTGGGCCATTGATGCCGAATATCTCCTCCCCCATACCAAAATGCTTTGTTGCTAGATTGAGATAAACACGATCTGGTGTTAGATCTTGTGCTTTTAGGGTCAGTGGGAAAAGCATACATATTAAATAAATGAGATTGCGCATTTTAGTTCCGTTTGTGATTGAACTAAAACTTACACCTATATCTATTAAAATAAGGGCAATTCTTCGCTAAGATAGGATTAAAAAAGTCGATTTTTTAGGTGATGAGTGTTATTTCAATGAGATTAAGTGAGAATCTGCTCAGGGGTAAATCAAAAATGCCTGTTGAAAAAATGGAATCTCTATAAAAAGCCCGCCAATGAGACGGGCTTTTCGTTGTTAACCTAATGCTGCGTCACATCGACCACAAACGGCCTCATGCGAATGTTTTCCGACATCTGGCAATGTCTTCCAGCAACGCCCACATTTTTCGCCTGTTGCGAGATCAAAAATAACGCCAACACCCTCAACATCATCAAGCGTAAAGGCGCCCTCAGGAGCATCTTTTGCAATGACTTCAATCGAGCTTGTGATACATAAATTGGCAAAATCAACACTATCAAGCAGCGTTTTGATGGCTTGATCAGCAACATATACTTTTGGAGCAGCTTCAAGCGATGAGCCGATGCGCTTTTCACGGCGCTCAATCTCAATGGCTCCTGTAACGACACGGCGAACCGTGCGCATTTGATCAAATTTTGCGGCAAGCGCGTCATTGCGCCATGCTTTCGGCGTATCGATAAAATCTTTCAAGTGAACAGAAGAATCGGCGCCAGGATAGCGCTCAAGCCAAACTTCTTCCATTGTGAAACTCAAGATCGGCGCGAGCCATAGGGTGAGGCGATCATAAACCTGCTCAATCACATAAAGCGCGGCTTTGCGATCATGAGAATGCTCGGCGTCACAATAAAGAGTGTCCTTACGGATATCGAAATATAAAGCCGAGAGATCATGCGTGCAGAAATTGAACATTTCACTCAGCGCATCGCTAAAGGCATAGCTGTTGAATTTCGCGCGTACATTTTCATCAAGCTCGCAAAGACGGTGCAAAATCCATTGTTCCAATTCTGGGAGCGCATCTTGAGCGACAGCTTCATAACCCGTTTTCGTTCCCAAAGCACCGAGCATAAAGCGGAAAGTATTGCGCAAGCGGCGATAGCTATCAGAAGTGCCTTTCAAGATCTCATCGCCGATGCGTTGATCATTGGTGTAATCGGTTTGCGCTACCCAAAGACGCAAAATATCAGCGCCATATTGCTTGACGATTTTTTCTGGCACAATAGTGTTGCCGAGTGATTTCGACATTTTCGCACCCTTACCATCAAGTGTGAAACCATGTGTCAAAACGCCACGATATGGCGCATGGCCGAGCGTGCCACAGGCTTGCAACATGGATGAATGGAACCATCCGCGATGCTGATCTGTGCCTTCGAGATAGAGATCGGCAAGTCCATCATCAGAGCCGTCTTCGCGATCATTGAGCACAAAGGCATGGGTTGAGCCACTGTCAAACCACACATCGAGCACGTCGAAAACTTGGTTGTAGTCTTCAGTATTGACAAGCCCATCAAGCATTTTCTCTTTAAAGCCATCCGTGTACCACACATCCGCGCCATCGTTTTCAAAGGCTTCAAGAATGCGCGCATTGACCTCATCATTGCGCAATAAGAAATCTGCATCTGTTGGCAATGCATCTTTTTTGGTGAAGCAAGTGAGAGGAACGCCCCAAGCGCGTTGACGCGAGAGCACCCAATCAGGGCGCGCCTCAATCATAGCATAAAGGCGGTTGCGGCCTTTTGGCGGCGTCCATGTGACAAGCTCATCAATCGAGCGCAATGCACGTTCGCGGATTGATTTGCCATATGTGTCTTGACCATCACCCACTTCACGATCGACGCTTGCAAACCATTGCGGCGTATTGCGGAAAATGAGCGGAGCCTTTGAACGCCAAGAATGTGGATAAGAGTGCTTAATTTTTCCGCGTGCAAAAAGTTTGCCCACTTCCAAAAGCTTATCCATGATTGCGGCATTTGCATCGCCTTCTTTGCCTTTGCGATTCAAGATGTATTTGCCACCAAAGAACGGAAGATCAGCGCGCAATCCGCCATCTTCGAGCACGTTATAAGTGATCATCTCTTCAAGCATGTTCAAATCACGATAGAACTCAAACTCATCCATACCGTGGCTTGGAGAGCAATGCACAAACCCAGTACCATCTTCTTCGTTCACAAATGGTGCCGCGCGGAAATCGCGTGGTTGATCCCATTCGCCATTTGATCCTTCGACACCATTTAATGGATGGGCAAGTTGGGTTGCGCTCAAATCACCTGCATCAGAAATACGTGTGAACTCTTCAACGCGGCCTTTCGCCATAACGTCTTCTGCACGCGCATCAGCCAAGATGACGCGTTCGCCAACTTTAACCCAGTTATCATCAGCAGCCTTAGTCACTTCATAAACACCGTAAGAAACAGTGCTAGAAAACACGACGGCTTTGTTCGATGGGATCGTCCAAGGTGTTGTTGTCCAGATCACCACATCCGCGCCTTTGAGCGCGTCATTATTGGTTTCAAGAACAGGGAAGCGCACCCAAATCGCATGGCTTTCCTTGTCGTGATATTCGATCTCAGCTTCGGCAAGCGCCGTCTTCTCAACAGGCGACCACATTATAGGTTTAGAACCTTGATAAAGCGTCCCATTCATCAAGAATTTTTGGAACTCACCCGCAATCACAGTTTCCGCGCGGTAATCCATCGTCAGATACGGGTTTTCCCAATTGCCCGTGATGCCAAGGCGCTTGAATTCTTCGCGCTGTACATCGACCCATTTTGCGGCAAAGGCACGACATTCTTGACGGAAATCAATGATATCCACCTCGTCTTTGTTTTTGCCCTTGGAACGATATTGCTCCTCGATTTTCCATTCAATCGGAAGTCCATGACAATCCCAGCCGGGAATATAACGCGCATCTTTGCCCATCATTTGTTGGGTGCGCACAACCATGTCCTTGAGAATTTTGTTGAGCGCATGGCCGATATGGAGATTTCCGTTTGCATAGGGAGGGCCATCATGAAGCGTGAAGGGCGGGCGTTTTGTAGCCTTCGCCTTTTCGCGCAATTTGTCATAGATGCCGATCTTGTTCCAATGCTCGATCCAGTTTGGCTCGCGGTTGGGCAATCCAGCACGCATCGGGAAATCTGTTTTAGGCAGGAACAATGTGTCTTTGTAATTCACGCCTGCATCTTCGGTTTGACCAGTTTCTTGGGTTTTATCAGACATATTCATCTCGTATTTTATATGGAAAAAGGGCGCCGCATAGGGCGCAAGTCAAGCAATCCCGGGCAGCATCAGCCGACCGGGCAAATAATTCGTATAATGTGCAAATTGCTTGTCATGTTGAGGCCGTTATAATTGGCGAATGACAAAGGAGCAAGGGGGAAGTGTTGACTTTTGCTCTATGAGCGATATGTCTGAGCCGCAAGATAAAAGGGCGGTTAAATGGCACCTAAACATTTCGGAATTGCTGGGGCAGGTATCGCTGGCTTATCTTTTGGGATATTGGCTTTGCTTGATGGTCATAAAGTCGATATTTTTGACCAGTTTGAAAAGCCATTGGCCGTGGGCTCTGGGTTTGTGCTTCAAGCTGTTAGTTTTGCAGTTCTTGATGAAATGGGCATTTTGGATGATGTGCTTAAATATGGCGCTGAGCTTTCAGGCTTGCATGGGAGGGAAGCCAATAGCGATCAAGTGATATTGGATGTTCGATTTCGAAAGGGTCGATTTGGCATCGGCATTCAACGCGCCACTATCCACAGCATTTTGCTCAAGCGATATAAAGAATTGGGCGGTCAACTCAATATGGGCTTGCATGTGTCTTCGCTCGAGGCTTCAAAAATTATCACAGAAAATGGGCAAAGTTTTGGTGGCTTTGATCTTCTGATTGATGCAAGAGGAAGCGGTGCATTGCGCAGCTTTCGCCAAAAAAGCTCTCTTAAATATGGCGCGTTATGGTGGAATGTACCCACAAAAGATAACTCAAAATGGCTAAGGCAGCGTTATCTTGGCGCATCAAATATGCTTGGTCTCATGCCGATGAATACGCATCCAAATAATCCTACTCCACAATCCGCAATGTTTTGGAGTCTGAAATGTTCGGATTACGAAGAATGGATGGTAGGCGATTTTTCACAGTGGAAAGAAGAGGCTGCCAATATTTGGCCAGAATTTGGCGATAATTTAGAAAATGTCAAAAAAGAGGAGATCCATTTCTCAGAATATATTCATGACAAACGCAAAACTCCATATCAAGATAATTGTGTCTGTCTTGGTGATAGTCAGCAAGCCAGCAGCCCACAACTCGGTCAAGGAGCCAATATGGCGATCTTAGATTCATTTACATTGATATGGGCATTTCGGACATATGGATTTCAAGATGGCCCGATGCGTTACGCAAAAGCCCGCAAAATGCATAGAGAGTTCTATCAGTTTGCAAGTTTTCTGTTTACGCCTTTATATCAATCCGATAGCCGCTTTCTAGCAGGAATTCGCAATTATATTTTGGCGCCCCTTTCAATAAACAAGTTATCGAATGTCGTTTTAGAGCGATTGGTTCTTGGCAATATAGTCACACCGATTTATGGCGAAAAGCGATTTTTTGACAAAGGCATCGAAAACGCAATTGGAAAGAAAATGAATCTCTAGGACTTCTAAAACTATACCTACCCAATACCGCCCGATTGCCGTGCGATTACGGTATATGAATATTTGGATAAAGTTAACAAATATAGGCGCTTGCAGGGGGTGAGCTTTCCATCTAATTTAGCGCTAATGAATATGCCTAGAACCATTACCGTCAATGACAAAATGCAACGCAATTATAGCTATGAGCTTGTTGTCGGCGTGGGTGATTTTCCATCCGAATTTGCGCCTGCTTTAACGCCTCCCAAAATGTTAGAACTTGGCGTGTTTGAAGGCAAATATCTCAATGATTGCACCGATGAGTTTCCTGAGACTTGGTTCGAAAACGCCAAGATTTCCGAGAAGCCAAGCATTGAAAATAATTGTTTCCGTATCAAATCGCGTCAGCCATTATCGGTTTGGAAAGAGAAGGGCTGGATCGTTGAGCCTGACCCGCGCGGCTGGTTTCAATGGTATTGCCGTTATTATATAGGGCGCCGTATAGCAGGGGTTGATGCGTTTCAGATTAAGCGTTGGCGCGCATTCACAAGGCACAAAGCTCAAGTCGAAAAGAACTGCGATTTCATGGATCTTGATTGCAGATCGCGCCAGCGCCAAGCCCTTTTGCAATGGGCTTATGACCCGTTTTTTTAAAACATAATAAACCACTTGCCCCTTTGCGCGCAAAATGCGAAATTCGGCTTATGAAAATTGCATTTAGATCATCACTTCCTAACGATCCAGCGCGCACTTCACTTATTGAACGCTATGGTCATTGCGAGACTAAGGATGCCGAAGTTATTGTGGCCCTCGGCGGTGACGGTTTTATGCTGCAATCTCTCCATTATACCCGTCAGCATAAGCTGCCAGTTTATGGTATGAATCGCGGCACGATTGGTTTCTTGATGAATGAGTACAATGAAATTGGTCTCATCGAGCGGATTAAGGCGGCCGAGCGCGCCAAGATCCACCCCTTGAAAATGCGTGCTGAATTAACGGATGGCAGCGTCACAGAATTGCTTGCAATTAACGAAGTTTCGCTCTTGCGCACAGGAAGCCAAGCGGCAAGGTTGCGCGTGATGGTGAATGGGCGTGAGCGCTTATCACAGCTCGTTTGTGATGGTGCCATGGTATCAAGCCCTGCGGGTTCAACGGCTTATAATTATTCGGCACATGGCCCGATCATCCCGATCACAGCAAATATTTTGGCCGTGACAGCTGTCGCTGCTTATCGTCCGCGTCGTTGGCGCGGCGCACTCATTCCGATGGAAGCCAATGTGCGTTTTGAGGTTGAGAATCCAGAAAAACGACCCGTGCATGCTAATGCTGATGGAACGCGCACGGGCGATGTGAATGCCGTGGATGTATCAGTTGATTTTGATACGAAAATGAATTTGCTTTTCGACCCAGGTCATGGGCTTGAAGAGCGCTTGCTTAACGAACAATTTCAGTAGAGGGAATTATGGCGCTTACATCTTCACAACAAATGAGTCGCTGGGGTCTGGCAATTCTCGTATTCATTGGCATTTTATGGGTCATGGGGTCGGTACTGACGCCATATCTTGTAGCGATGGCGCTTGCTTATTTTCTTGATCCAGTTGCCGATCGTTTAGAAAATTTAGGGCTTTCAAGGCTTTTCTCAGTCGTCATAATTACACTTACCGTACTGATTTTAGCTGTCATTTTTACGCTATTAATTGTGCCCACATTGATAGAACAATTGGTGAATTTGGTTGATGATATTCCTCAGCTTGTTCAAAGTGGGCAATCCTTTTTAGAGACACGTTTTCCAACGCTTGATTTGGGCTCTAGTGAAATTTTAACGCGCTTCCAATCCGCTCTACAAAGCGCAGGCTCAACAATTGCAAATATTTTGCTGAGTTCTACCAAGACAGCGTTCGGATTTATCGCAATGCTTGTGATCGTTCCGGTGGTGACATTTTTCATGTTGCTTGATTGGGATAATCTTGTCGCCAAAATTGATAGCTGGTTGCCACGCGATCACCGCAATACGATCCGTACGATTATGAAAGATATTGATACAACCCTTGCAGGGTTTATTCGCGGGCAGGGCACAGTCTGCTTGATTATGGCCATATATTATTCCATCATCCTTTGGCTAGTTGGGCTGAAATATGGTATTATTTTGGGGATGATTGCAGGGGTTCTGACCTTTATTCCATATGTTGGTGCGATGATCGGTGGCGGTTTGGTTGTTGGCTTTGCGCTGTTCCAGTTCTGGGGGATATGGCCACATCTCGCACTTGTTCTTGCCGTTTATTTTGGCGGCCAAAGTGTTGAAGGCAATTTCATAACGCCCAATCTTGTTGGTAAATCCGTTGGGCTTCATCCCGTTTGGATCATGTTTTCACTTTCTGCCTTTGGGTCGTTTTTAGGCCTGACGGGTATGTTGATCGGTGTGCCCGTTGCAGCTTCAATCGGTGTTGTTGGGCGTTATTTCCTTGGCCAATATCAAAAAGGTCGCCTATATTTGGGGCAAGAATTTTACCAAGATGAGCAAGATGCAAATGAACAAAGTGAGTGAACAGCTCGTTCTTGATTTAAATGCGCAAGAGCAATTGGGCTTTGTTGAAGGCATTGCGAATGCCGATGCTGTCCGCGCTATAAAATCAGAAAATAAACTGATCATAATTGGTGAAACACGTTCTGGTAAAACCCAAATGGCTCGATCAAGCGCGCATTTGATTTTGAAGTCTGTCGAAGAAATTGATGCCTATCTTGCAAATGGTCTGGCACAAAATATCGCCATTGATAATGCGGAGTTGTTCATCAAAAACGCCCAAACTGCTGTTTTCCATCTTTATAATTTTCAGCAAGAAAGCCAAAAAGCACTTGCTTTGTTTTCAAGTCAAGCTTTGAGGGATTGGGGTATTGATTTGCCTGATTTAAAGAGCCGTCTCGAAACATTTTCTCAGGTTGGTATCGATGCGCCTGATGATATTATGGTCGTGCAAATACTCGCTAAATTGTTCCATATGCGTGGTATCATTGTGTCACATGATTTGGTTGAATATGTCGCGAAAAGAGTTGAGCGCAGCTATGTTGCCATAGAGAAAGCCGTTATTGGGATCGATAAGCTTGCAGGGCAAAAAGACAAGGTGACGAAGAAATTAGCCAAACAATATTTTGAGAGCGCTGATGAGTAAAATTGGTGTCATCGATATTGGTTCGAATTCCGTCCGTATGGTGATCTTTGATGCAATGGCACGCGCCCCCCATTATCTGTTTAATGAAAAAGTGATGTGCCGTTTGGGTGCTGGGTTTTCTGAAACGGGGAAACTTTCATCAGAAGGCGTTAAAAGCGCAAAAGATACATTGGAGCGTTTTGTCTATCTGGCAAATGCGATGCGCGTTAGCAATTTAGAAATCGTCGGCACGGCTGCATTGCGAGAAGCTGAAGACGGCCAAAATTTCGTTGCATGGGTCAAGAAGAAGCTCAATGAAGATGTGCGCGTTTTGACGGGCGAAGAAGAAGCCAAATTATCAGCACAAGGTGTTTTGCTTGGTTGGCCAGATGCAAATGGTCTTGTTTGCGATATTGGTGGCTCAAGTGTTGAGCTGATTGAGGTTCGTGATGGTCAGATTGGTGATGGTGTGTCCATGGCGCTTGGGCCATTGCGCCTTTCGGGTTTGAGTGAAGAAGAGCTGCACAAAACAATCGCGCATAGATTGCGCAAGGCACGTAAGGAGTTTTCTCAAGATTATGATCGCATTTATCTTGTTGGGGGATCATGGCGTGCGCTCGCCAAAATTGATATGCACCGCAAAAAATACCCTTTCCCAATTTTGCACGAATATGAAATGACGCCCAAAGATATCAAAAAATCTTTGAAGCTTGTGGATACCCTTACAACTGCGGATCTTTCTGAGCTCACAGGCGTTTCCTTTAACCGAATGGAGCTTGTGCCTATGGCTGGGCTTGTTTTGCAAGGCATAATAAAAGCCTTTGAACCTAAGATTCTTGCCGTTTCGGGATATGGTTTGCGAGAGGGTGTGTTGTTTGAAAACATGCCTAGCTGGATGCGCAGTTCTGACCCTTTATTGGCAGCTAGTGAGGAACTTGAAAGCGAATTGGCGCGTTTTCCTGGGTTCGGTATGAAGTTGTATAATTGGCTTGCGCCGATAAGGACAAAATATAACAAAGCCACGGACAGATTGGCTCAGGCGGCTTGCCTTTTGCATGATACGAATTGGCGTTATCACCCAGATTTTCGGGCGCAGATGAGCTTTGAGATTATTGCCCAAGCCAATATTTGCGGACTGACACATGAAGAACGACTCTTTATTGCGCTCGCGCTCGCATCTCGATACGAAAACAAACCCGAACACGCATATACGCATCCTGCAATCAATTTGCTTGAAGAAGGCCGAAGGGGCGCTGCTGTAGAACTAGGCCGCGCTATGCGCTTAGGCTCAATGGTTTCAGCTTCTATTGGTGAATTGCTCGATCATACCCGTTTAGAAAATGAAGAGGATGGCTTGGTTTTGCGAATCAATAAAGATATGCGTGCGATTTATGGTGATTCGGTCGAGAAAAGATTGATGTCTTTGGAAAAATACTCAACAAATGATGTGCGGGTTGAAGTTAGCTGATCGTCTGCCGTATTTCAAATAGAGCATTGAAAATATTGAATTAACTAACTTTACCCTTATTGAAAATTAAAGGCCCATATCGAAAGATATGAGCCTTTTCCCCTAGACTTGGACCAATAAAGCCCGAATTCTCTCTGCGCTCTTTGTCGCTTAGAATATGCGGAGAGAATAGCTGATTCGTTTAAGAATGCAACATAAAAGTGAACTGTCATCATTTCAGCATGTTTTTGGTTGAGAGATTTGATTGCATGCAAATGTTTCATAAGTTATGTGTATTGCAAAGTGAAATCTTAAGGAGCCGCAGCATGCGTTTATCGCAATATTTCTTGCCTGTATTAAAAGAAAACCCAGCCGAAGCGCAGATTGCGTCACATCGTTTAATGTTGCGCGCGGGTATGATCCGTCAATCAAGCGCTGGTATTTATAGCTGGTTGCCCATGGGCTTCAAAGTGCTGCGCAAGCTTGAAAATATTGTCCATGAGGAGCAGGTGCGGGCAGGCCATATTCCGATGCTCATGCCGACTTTGCAATCTGCTGACCTTTGGCGCGAAAGTGGCCGATATGAAGATTATGGCAAAGAGATGCTCCGTATTACGGATCGCCATGGGCGCGATATGCTTTATGGGCCAACAAATGAAGAATTGATCACAGATATATTCAGGAACGCTGTTGGTTCCTATAAGGAGTTACCACTTACCCTCTATCATATACAGTGGAAATTCCGTGATGAAGTGCGCCCACGTTTTGGTGTCATGCGTGGCCGTGAATTCTTGATGAAAGATGGCTATAATTTCGATGTGACGAAAGAAGCAGCCCTTCATGCCTATAATCGTCATATGGTGAGTTATTTACGAACTTATGAACGTATGGGGTTGCAAGCGATCCCAATGCGCGCGGATACAGGCCCAATAGGTGGAGATTATTCGCACGAGTTTTTGGTGCTCGCTGAAACGGGTGAGAGCGAAGTGTTTTATGATCGTGCCGTCATCGATCTCAAGCTTGGCGATCGTGAAGTTGATTTTTCGAATGTAGACGAATGCCAAGATATTTTTGATGAGTTTACCAATCCTTACGCACGTACCGATGAAACACATGATGAAGCTGCCTATAATGCTGTGCCTGAAGAGCGCCGCATGAGTGCGCGCGGGATTGAGGTTGGACAAATTTTCTATTTCGGCACCAAATATTCGGATGCCTTAAACGCTGCGGTGCAAACGCCTGATGGCAAGCAAGTTCCTGTTCATATGGGTTCTCATGGCATTGGTGTGTCGCGCTTGATTGGTGCGATTATTGAAGCCAATCATGATGATAAGGGTATTATTTGGCCTGAGGGTGTCACGCCGTTTCATGTCGGCATAGTCAATCTTAAGCAAGGCGATAGCGCTACAGATGCGGCATGTGATCAGCTTTATCATGGTCTTGTAGCGCAAGGTCTTGAGCCGTTATATGATGATCGGGACGAGCGTGCGGGCACAAAATTTGCGAGCATGGATTTGATCGGTTTGCCTTGGCGTCTCACAGTTGGTCCACGTGGCCTCGGGAATGGTGTGGTCGAGCTTACAAATAGACGTACAGGCGACAGCGAAGAAATGTCTATTGAAGCTGCGATTGATCGTGTTTCGCAAATATATGTAGGGAAGACGTAATTGAAAGTTAGTAGACAAACACCATTCGCTGCAATTGAGTGGCTTATATCATGGCGCTATTTGCGCGCCCGAAAATCTGAGGGCGGCGTGTCGGCTATATCACTTATAGCACTTATAGGCATTTCCCTTGGTGTTGCCGCGATGATTATAACATTTGCAGTCAGGTCAGGGTTTCGGACTGAATATGTCAAAACAATTTTGGGCAATGAGGGGCATGCAGAAGTTCAAGCTATTGAGGCGACAAGTATCGATGGCGTTATAAAATTCGGTTTGCCTAATTTTGATGCCATGAGTGCTGATTTATCAACAATCGAAGGTGTTCAATCCGCTACGCCATTGGTTGTGAGCCAAGCCTTAATCACAATCAACCAACGCGATAGTTTTACCGAGGTTTTGGGCATTAAGCCTGAAGTGTTTTTGAATAATCCAAATCTGGTAAATAATGGCCGTAGCTATGGCGCGCATCAGGAATTTGTCGAGGGGGAATTTGTGATTGCCCTTGGCGCACAGCTTGCATGGTCACTTGGCGCACAAATCGGCGATAGAATTATTTTGACGTCATCATCAGGTGTGGATACAGCATTTGGCTCCACGCCACGTCAGGCAGCTTATCGGGTCGTCTACATCGTTAGCTCAGGTAATGATCTTGTTGATCGTGCGCGTGTTTATATGCCATTTGATAAAGCGCAAGAATATTTCAATATGGAGGGGCTTGCCTCTCGCATTGATCTGCGTGTGGATGATCCCGAAAATATAGAGCAGTTTCGCGCTCAAGTTGAAAGCAAATTGGGCGGGCAAGCGCTTATGCGAAATTGGAAAGACAAGAATGCAAATGTTCTGAATGGATTAAGAACTGAAGACAACATCATGTATATCTTGATGTCGGTACTTGTTCTTGTTTCTTCTTTTACGATCGCGGCAGGTTTGATTATGCTTGTTAAAAATAAAACAAGTGACATTGCGATTTTGCGCACGATGGGATTCTCACGTGGCCGTATCATGCGTATTTTCTTTCTTGCAGGTGTTTCGCTAAGCATATTGGGCACGATCATTGGCGTGATCCTTGGCGCATTATTTTGTGTGTTTTTTGATCAAATCTTCCTATTTGTGAATTGGATCATTGGTGGTTCTGATGGTGTATGGGCCTTGCAGGTTATTGATAGATTGAAGGCCGAATGGAACTGGGTAAGCGTGCTCAAAACTTGTGCTCTTGCACTTGGCATCTCCATCGTGATTACGATATTTCCTGCGCGCTCAGCTGCAAAACTTGATCCTGCGGAGGCGCTTAGACATGGCTAATTTAGAAACTGTATTGCTGCTTGATAAGGTTGAAAAGACTTATAATCCTGGCCGGTCAAATGCCATAACGGTGTTTCAAAATCTAAGTATGAATGTGAAGGCCGGTGAAGTTGTTGGTCTGATTGCGCCATCGGGTTCTGGTAAGTCGACACTTTTGAACTTGGCGGGTTTGCTTGATAACCCCAATAGTGGCCATGTGTTCGTGAATGGTCTGGATATGAGTGATGCAGATGATGAAGAACGCACACAAACTCGACGTGATCATGTTGGTTTCGTATTCCAGTTTCACCATCTTCTTGCAGAATTTACGGCTCTTGAAAATGTCATGTTGCCATTATTAAGTTCGGGTGAACCACGTAAAGAAGCACAAATGCGTGCATCGCAATTGCTCGATAATATTGGTCTGGGTGATCGCCTGAAACACCGTCCTTCCGCCATGTCGGGTGGAGAGCAGCAGCGTGTGGCGATCTGCCGTGCGCTTGCCAATAAACCCAAAATTCTATTGGCCGATGAACCAACAGGTAATCTTGATCAAGAAAACTCCAATCGCGTTTTCGATATTTTTGTGAAGCTCGCGCGTGAAGATGGCCTTGCCGCACTTGTTGCAACTCACAATATGGAGCTTGCATCTAAGATGGATCGCGTGATTGACCTTAGGGATTTATCTGCAAAAGCAGTTTAACCGAGAGGCTCATCGGGACATAATGTAATGAGAGTGAGCCAGTCTTGATCACCAAAATCGAGACCGGCTCGAATGCTGGGTAAGGCCACTGCTGTAGGCAGTTCAGCAATTTCAGCTAGCTCGGCAAAATTTCCAATCGGATCTTCAATTTTTTTGATATCATCCATTGAAATCTGAGGTTTGATCTTGAAATTATCCCAAGCTATATAGGTTTGTTCAGCAGGTAAATCGCCAGTTTTTAAGAACTTGAATTTCTCCCAAAATGGTAAGTCTGAGATCATTTCCTTTGCAGGATTGTTGCTTTCATTGCTAATATGCGCAAGGTTAATCAGTGCAATTAAGGTGTCCTCACCAGAAAAATTTGAAACCCATTGCTGATCGATCACCAATAAGCCCGACGGCATGCGAGCGAAATTCACTCCAAGATCTTTGACAATTTTGAAATTCGGTTGCGGTGCTTTTTCGCGTAAAAAGTCACGCAAAATGGGTTCAGTCTCCATGTCGCAAATCTTCATAGGTGCAAATTTAGTCGCCATGATTTTTTGATCAAGCCGTGCTGCAATTGAAGGGTCAATTAGTCTCGAGATCGATGTCTGGAAAATGATATAGCCGATAATAAACACCACACCCATGAGAAATGCAGCTCCAGATAAATAGTGCCATTTTGGTCGGGACGGAGGTGTTTCCGTAACGGTTTCTGTCTCATAAGCTAAATATTGATCCAGAAAATCTACAAGCTCTTTGTCTTGCGGCGCAATCCATTCATCACCAGAAAAATAGCAACGCATGGGAATTTCAAGATCATTGCACTCAAATGAATGGGGGGCCCAGATTGAGAGGACTTGCTCCTGAGCGTTTTTGATTTCAATAAATTTCTCGCCAATATTAACGATCGCATCATGGCCTTCACCATCGCGCGTATAGCCAAAATAGGCCAAACCTTCATATCTATCAAAGCCGGGTTGCAGTGCCACTTTAAACCTATTCCAAAATTAACTTATGATAGCAGCTCATCAGCGGTTTGAAAATGGGGCAGGGCTTCAATTCGTTCGCGCCATTGAAGAATGTTCTCTTGCAGAGGAAGATTGGCCTGTTCAGCTTTTGACACATAACCATAAACCGCAATATCAGCTATGCTGATATCCTCGCCAAGCAAGAATTTTTGATCGCCAAGTGTTGAACTCATGCGGCTTGAATCTGTTTGGTATCTCTCCAAGAGCCATTCGCGTGCGCCGTCATTGAGATCACCAAGAAGCTGAGGAATACACATTCCTATTCGGTTCGCTTCCCAGTTGAGCCATTCTGTCGCCTTATCGATTTGCGTCATTCCACCAAATACACCATGTTCTCGTGCGAGCATCAACAAAATGGCCGCCGATTGTGTGTAGGATTCACCATTTTTGACGAGGCAAGGAACTTCACACCATCGCGATGCCTTCCGAAATTCGGGTGGGCGCTCTTGGCATGGAACATAAATATCTACAGCCTGATAGTCATATTTAATTTGAGAAAGAGTGAGTGCCAAAGCGACTTTGTAAGCGTGGCCTGATTTAACATTACCATATAATTTCATCTTCCACCTTTCTAACAACTTATTTTGCCATCAAACATTCTTTTTGAGCTATGGTCAAGCATGGAGATAAGAGGAAGGTTTGTCATGCCCAATCGGGTGTGAGATGCCAATAGAATTTGTGGCAGTTAGAATTGATGATGCTATAGAGAATCGAGTAAAGTGATAAAGCGCGGGTGATTTTTGAGGGAGATCAGGTCTTTATCATTATTCAGGTACGCCTTATCAGGAAGACTGCCTGCATCGCGGCAAGCCTCCAACTCATCAACTGCAATATCCAAATGCCTAAAAAGCGCATTTATACAAGCGAAGTTGTAATTTGGTAGGCCTTCGATGTCTTTTGCTTTTTGGCAAAGTTCTAGTGCTTGCTTGCGTAAAGCATCGGCTTTTGGCTTTTTTAATAGGTAACTTTGATAGATTAGCGCGATTGTCCAATTGCTCAATGCTTTGTGATCGTCAGGCTTTATTTTGAGTGCCGCTTGGTATTTCTCTTCGGCCTTTTGGAAAAGTGCAATGGCTTTGCTTTTGTCGTCTGTGCGCAGGGCTTGAATTAAAATTGCATTTCCCCAATTGTATAATGCTTCGTGCTTGTCATGCTTTATTTCCAGCGCCGCTTGATATTTTTCTTCGGCCTTTTGGAAAAGTGCAATGGCTTTGCTTTTGTCACCAGTACGCTCGGCTTGACCATAAATCGTAAGTCCCCAATTGCTCAATGCTTTGTGATCGTCAGGCTTTATTTTGAGTGCCGCTTGGTATTTCTCTTCGGCCTTTTGGAAAAGTGCAATGGCTTTGCTTTTGTCGTCTGTGCGCAGGGCTTGAATTAAAATTGCATTTCCCCAATTGTTAAAGTAATTGCTTGCCAATTCACTTAAGCTCTCGCTGAATTTACCTTTTGCATGTTCAGTATTAATTTTTGCAGCGAGTTCCTCAGAGTAGTCTTTTTGCATAAATGCTGTACGGAGAGTTTTCTCGAGATTATATTCAGGTGCTTTGTCCCATTCATCTGCCGTATTTTCTAGGCGCTCAATCACGGAGCTATATATGTTTTTCCTATCACCGCTTTTATCGCGATCAGGATAATTGGCGGTCTGCTTAAGTATTGAGATTTGATGCCTAATCGGTTGATTAAGCATTTTTGGTGGCCAAATATTAAGCGCGTTGCAAAACGCAATCATGGTTTCATCGAAATCACAGCCGCCGATGAATTCGGCGAGATCACCTTCAGTTAGGCTTTCTTGGGCTTGATTTGGTTTTTGCGCGTATTCGAGCCAGAAGAGATGCGCCTCTTGATCATAAGCTTTTTGCATCACTGGGAAGGCATTATCGGAATCGCCGCTATAGCCGATGATGATGGTGTTGTGATCTTTGAAACAATCTTCGAAAAGCGGCGCGAGAGATTGGCTATGTGCTTCACTATCGGTTTCCCTATGAACCTGTTTCAGCCCCTCACTTTGACCATGCAGATGAATAAGGGAAGGCGATGCGATACTGCTTAGGTATTTTTGCGGGGCGATGCCAAAATCATAGATCGGAATATGGCAATCGAGAAGCGCGAGCGCGCGCTGGAATACGGGGTCGAAATTGAAAGTAAGTACGCGCGACACGTAGCCTTTTTTCACGAGTTGGGCGAGGGCAATATGTCCCCAGTTGATTTGAGCATCCTTTAGAAGTGGCTCGATGATTTGTTTGATTTGCTTGCGATTGAGATAGCGCATGATTGTAGGGTAATCACTATCGACGCTTAAATTTTGGTTGCTTTGAAGATGCGGAAATGCATTATAGGCTTCACGCGCAATATCAGGAGCGCTAGGGATACCTGCAGTTACAGACGCGCCCGCGCCAAGAATGATTGTCAGTTCTTCCTGATCATTTTTGCAATAGCGAAAAAAGTCGATTACGCTTGCGAGTTTATCCGTCAATTCTCAATCCCCAATGGCTTATCGGCATGATGGCATAAGGGCGAGCAGTGTTCAAGTTAGTGATGGCATCAGAAATTCAATGCCGATTGCGGCGAGGGCGCAGAAGATCAGCACGTAGATGATATGGATATGCCGAATGATCAGTAAAATATAGCTGATGCCCGCAAGGGCAAGGACGACAAGGTTTGCCGAGTGTAAGTTGGGTATCCAAATATGGAGTGGTCCAAATGTTGTTTTGTGGATGTCTTGGAACAGGACATGGAGGGCGAACCAGATTGATAAGCTCAAGATGACCCCGACGACCGTCGCCGTGATTGCGGAAAGCGCGTTTTTCAGTCTTGGCTGTGCGCTGATCCATTCGATATAGGGCGCGCCCACGAAAATCCACAAGAAGCAGGGCGCAAAGGTCATCCACAAGACGATTATTGTTGCGATGGCCGCGAGCATGATGCCGCCGCGCTCAAAGCCTGCGATAAAGCCTACGAATTCAGTGATTAAGATGAGTGGCCCCGGGGTTGTTTCTGCGAGGCCGAGGCCGTCCATCATTTGTGCGGTTGTCAGCCAGCCAAAGTCAAACACCACTTCTTGCGACATATAGGCAAGGACGGCGTAAGCCCCGCCGAAAGTGACGGTTGCCAGTTTGGAAAAGAAAAGCGCCAGTTCATAGAGAAACCCCCAACCTGTTGCCAAGCCAATGAGAAGTAGGGGCGTTAACCATATGGCGAGCCAGAGGCATAAAGTTTTCAGCGATTGCCGCCATGATGTTTGGGGCATTTGGAAATTTGGGTTTCCTTGGTCGCCCGCTTTTTTTGAGAACCCGATGAGTGCCGCGACCGCGATGATGAGCGGGTAGGGGAGTTCGAAGATGAAGATGCCAATAAAGGCAAACCCTGCTATAATCCAGTGTGATTTACGCTCAAGTGCCTTTTTGGAAACCCGCATGAGCGCTCCGACAACAATGATAAGAACTGTCGCCTTAATGCCAATAAAGGCAGATCCCATCCAGCTCATTGTGCTGAATTCTGTGTAAAGAAGGGCGAGGATGAATATGACGCCTGCGCCGGGCAATACAAAAAGAAGTCCTGCGATGAGGCCGCCCATAACCCCATACATACGCCAGCCAATATATGTGGAAAGCTGCATGGCCTCAGGCCCCGGCAGAAGCATACAGAAGTTGAGAGCGCTTAAATATTGTTTTTCATCAAGCCATTTTTTCTCTTCTACGAATATTTGGTGCATTAAGGCAATTTGGGCGACGGGCCCGCCAAAGGAAAGGAGGCCGACTTTCAAGAAGGTTTTTGTGGCTTCGCGGAGGTTTGACGCAGGCGCATGTTGCGGTTCCATGATCGGTTGCTCCGCTTACTTGGAAAGATGGTTTGAAAGAGAGGAGTGGCTTTCATCTTTGGCATCTCTTGCCCAACGATAAAGTGCATCGTAAATTTCCATTCCAGCTTCTACTTGGTCAAGATCATCGTGATAAATTCGCGAAAGCCCCACAGAGATTGCGAGCAGCCCTGCGGCTTCCTTGGCAATTTCGTGGTGATTGGTATCTGCCGCGCGAACGATTTGTGCCAATGCGTTCAAAGGTTGGCTTGCGCATAGGCCAAATTCTGAAATCAAGGCATCAAAGCTACAAAAATCACCGTGATGAGAAAACTTCACGCCTTCAATATCGAAGGGCGTAGCGTTGAAGCGATCAGCAACATTAAGTACCTGAGAAGGTTCTACGAAAAGAAAGTTCGCAACGGGGTCAATGAAGCGCCTTATGAGCCAAGGGCAAGCGATGCGGTCGATCTTTGGCCGATGTCGTGTCACCCAGAGGCTATCTTCGATTGGATTTTTATGAGTTGTTTCTAGTGTTTTTATCATGGGCAGGTCAGCATCTCGCCAACCGAAATGACCTGCTTCTAAGAATTCTGCTCGCTGTCCCGCACTTCGTAATAGAGCGGCTGTGCCTTGAGAAATTTTGAAGCCTTTTTGGCAATATATGACGATGTTTTTGCCCGAAAAATCTTTGATGATGGAATTGATATCATCAAATTGGCGCTTGACTGCGCATGGAATTGTGCGCGGATCATCTTTAAAATCTTCGTGAAGGCGAACGTCAATTATAACAGGGCAATCTTTCGTTCCGATAAGCCTGTAGAGTTGTGATATAGAAATAGAGTTGGGTGTGGGCATGAGGCATCCTTAAGTTATGATCAAACAAAAAAACGCGATTTTAGCTTGCCTCAAGAGGTGTTCGCTGTCCCCCTAATACTTAGGCTCGCATTTTGTAATGAGTTTGTCAATATGCCTATAAGCCGACATTTGAGAATGACAAAACGCCCCAAATTGAGGCGCTTTGCTTGTGATTAAGTTTTTACTTATGCAGTGAATTTTCCGCCAGATTTGGCTTTATCCAGCAAGTTTTTCGGAGCGGTAAAACGATCACCAAAACGTTTTGTCAGGTCATCACAAATTGCTGCAATCGCATCTGATCCGTACATATCGATATAATGGAACGGGCCACCAGACCAAGGCGCAAAGCCCCAGCCCATAATCGCGCCCACATCACCTTCACGCACGTCGAGAAGTACATTTTCTTCTAAGGCACGAAGGGCTTCAAGGATTTGCACCATCATCAAACGGTTTTTTACAGTTGTCAGATCGTATTTGCCATCTTGGACAGGCCAATGCTCGGCAAGACCACCCCATAGCCCAGTGCGCTTGCCTTTTTCATCATAATCGTAAAAGCCAGAATTTGATTTGCGACCCAAACGACCGAGCTCAAACAGTTTGAATACAACTTCATCGGCATCATCATCGTAAGCATCGCCGAGTGCTTCTTTCGTTGCTTTCGCGATTTTGACACCAAGATCAATAGATGTCTCATCGGTCAATTGCAGTGGCCCCACAGGGAAGCCTAAGCCTTTGGCCGCATTTTCAACCATGGCGGGCGCAACGCCCTCAGCAACCAAACGGTGGCCTTCATTGATATATGGGATAATACAACGGTTCGCATAGAAGAAGCGCGCATCATTTACAACGATTGGCGTTTTGCCAGTTTGGCGTGCAAAATCAAGTGCTTTCGCAATGGCAATGTCGCCTGTATTTTTGCCTTTGATGATTTCAAGAAGCGGCATTTTATGAACCGGTGAGAAGAAATGCATGCCGATATAATTGGCGTCATTGCGCGAAGCTTTTGCAAGTTCTGTAATCGGCAATGTTGACGTGTTCGTTGCAAAAATTGCGTCTTCTGCAATAACCGCTTCAGATTTTTGCGTGGCTTCTGCTTTGACTTTTGGATCCTCAAATACAGCCTCAATCACAAGATCGGAGCCTTTGAGATCACCGTAATCAGCCGTCGTTGTGATCATGCTCATAAGTTTTTCTTTTTTCTCAGGGGTAACTTTGCCACGCTTAACGCCCTGATCAACGATAGCTTCAATGCTAGCTAAACCACGATTTGCGCTTTCAAGATCGCGATCCAAAAGCACAACTTCAATGCCTGCTTTCGCTGAAATAAATGCAATACCCGCGCCCATCATGCCCGCACCAAGAATACTGACCTTTTTAACAGTTTGATCTGGCACATCAGGACGGTTAGCACCTTTTTCAATGGCTTCCTTGTTGATGAATAATGTTTCGATCATCGCACTTGAAGAAGGGTTCATTAAGATATTTGTGAAATAGCGACATTCAATCTCAATTGCGCGATCAAATGGAACCTGCGCCCCTTCATAAATCGCAGACAGCATAGCCTTAGCAGCAGGGTAAACGCCTTGAGTTTTGCCATGTATCATAGCATTCGCACCAATGAAATTCATTGCACCTGCTGGATGATAGGGGCCGCCACCTGGGAATTTGTAACCTTTTTTATCCCATGGCTTAATAATATCATCAGCCGTTGCATTGAGAACCCATTCACGCGCCCGCGCCATCAATTCGTCTTCAGCCACAACCTCATCGACTAATCCTGCCGATTTTGCTTTTTTGGGTGGAAATAATTTACCCTCAATGAGAATTGGAGCCGCTGCCATCAAGCCCATCATGCGCGTAACGCGCGTTGTTCCACCAGCCCCTGGGAAGATACCGACTTTGATTTCAGGAAGGCCAATTTTGCCGCGCGGTGTATCCGCCATAATGCGGCGTTGACATGCCAACGCAATCTCTGTCCCAATACCAGCGGTAATCCCTTTGCCCGCCCAAGCAACAGGCTTCCCACCTTTGTTGGTTTTTGGATCAGAACCAGCACGCTCAATTTTACGAAGCATGTGATGGAAATCCATGATGCCGTTATATAGGCCGCTGGCAGGATCATCACCCGCATCATGCTTCATCTTTGCAATGATTTTCAAATCCATTCCGCCTGCAAAATCGTCTTTGCCTGTGGTGATGATGACACCTTTCACAGCTTCATCTGCGATGGCCTTATCCATGGCCTCATTCAGCTCTGAAATGCCTTCCATATTGAGAACATTCATTTTCTTGTTTGGCAAATCCCAAGTGATAATTGCGATGCCGTCTGCGTCAACTTCGTAGTGAAAAATTGTCATTTGTTTTCTCCGTCTATTGGGGTTCCGTCTTTATGCGTGAAACCAATTTCTGAGTTATAGCTAAGATCATCATCTGGATAATGTGTGATTTCTTGCGGGGCGCGTGTGCCAATTTCGATATAAATAGCATCGGCTTGACTATTATTGACAAGATGATGCGCGTTGTCATCTGCTGCCTTCCAAGCTGCAGCATCTCCCGCACTGAGAAGAGTGGAGCCGCTGTTTTCTATGAGTGTCAGTTCACCTTTGATAACATATACGAATTCATCTTCATTTTCGTGCCAATGGCGTAGCGCCGATGATGCGCCGGGCTCAAGCTTGGTGAGATTGACGCCAAATTGATTAAGCCCAGCTTCATTGCCAAGCCGCTTACGTGCACGCCCCTTAACAACTTTATCGAAAGGTGATGGGTAGTCCGTTCCCGTAACCCAATTTATATTGTCGATATTGATTTTGGGCATGATTATACCCGTTCAATGATTGTGGCAACACCCATGCCTGAGGCGATGCAAAGCGTGGCGAGCGCGGTCGTTTTGTCTGAGCGTTCTAGTTCATCAAGTGCTGTTCCCAAAACCATTGTGCCTGTTGCGCCAAGTGGGTGACCCATCGCAATTGACCCGCCGTTCACGTTGACAAGACTATGATCGACATCAAAAGCCTGCTCAAAACGCATAACGACAGAAGCAAAGGCTTCGTTGACTTCAAAAAGATCAATGTCTTTGATGCTCATACCAGCAGCTTTTAAGATTTTTTCTGTAACGGGAACAGGGCCCGTCAACATGATTGTTGGCTCGGTGCCAATGCGTGCGGTTGCTTTGAAACGTGCGCGTGGCTTGAGTCCGTATTTCTCGCCAAATGCTTTTGATCCGATCAACATCGCCGCGGATCCATCAACAATTCCAGAAGAGTTGCCCGCATGATGGATATGGTTGATTTTTTCAATTTCTGGGTATTTGAGAAGCGCAACAGCATCAAAGCCAGGCATCACCAAGCCCATTTGTTCAAAGGCAGGGTTCAGTTTTGCAAGAGCCTCCATATCTGTTCCTGGGCGCATATATTCGTCACGATCAAGCAGGATGCGGCCATTGATATCACGAACAGGAACAATGGATTTATCAAAACGACCTTCAGACCATGCTTTGGCTGCACGCGCTTGGCTCTCAACGGCCATGGCGTCGGCCATTTCACGTGTGAAGCCATATTTCGTTGCAATCAAATCCGCAGAAATACCTTGGGGAACAAAATATGATCCAATCGCAGCGCGGGGATCGGCAGCTATTGCCGCACCATCAGAACCCATCGGTACACGGCTCATCATTTCAACGCCACCTGCAATAAATGCTTCGGCGGCGCCTGATTGAACTTGGCGGGCAGCAAGATTTGCAGCTTCCAGACCTGAACCACAAAAGCGGTTGATCGCGAGACCTGCAACCGATTGATCAAGATCAGACATGAGCACCGCCGTGCGGCCGACACATGCACCTTGTTCGCCAACTTGGGTGACATTGCCCCAAATCACATCATCGAGTTCCGCACTATCAAAGTCATTGCGATCCAAAATCGCATTCATCATCTGGGAAGAAAGGTCGACAGAAGTTGTCGCATGCAGTGCGCCTGTTGGGCGGCCAATGCCACGTGGGGAGCGTAGACTGTCATAGATATAAGCGTCGTTCATTTAAGTGTCTCCTTAATTGTTGGTTTGGGGCGGCATCGCGATTTCTGCCCATGCCTCCCATTTTTGTATGATATTGGCGGCAACTTTATATCCCTTAGCATCTGGGTGTATACCGTCATTATCTTGTAATGATTTCTTGTAAATTGAATTTTCCATCAATTGATCGAATATGGATAGATAGGGGACATCTAGCGTCTTGCAGGTGTTGGCGTAGTAGCTATCAATGTTTTGTATTGCGCGATTTTTAAATATTATATTGCAATCCAAGGCGGATGAATAAAAAGGGTTGAATGTTTCATCGATTGGAAAGGGACCCACAACAATGAGCGGTGCTAAAGAATTGAGTTCGGCAATCAGGCGATAAATTGTTTCTTTAAGCTCCGCAAGAGATGTGCGCAGTTGTCCGTTTTCCTTATGGTTTATATCATTAAGTCCCGCACCAAGAACAATCGCCTTATGTTCATGAATACCCATTCGCGCGGAGACTTCTTTAGCGGCACGGTTTTGAATTTCGGCCATTGTTTGTCCGCTGACACCTAAATTATATGTTCTAAAGTCGATGGGCAACGACATCGCAAGCCTGCCTACCCAGCCTTGACGCTGGTCGTCACTATGCCCTTCGCATAATGAATCGCCGATGAAACAAATGCGCTTCATCAAGCCTCCTTATGCCAAGCAGAGGCAGAAGGCGTTGCATTGAGTACGCTCTGATCTGTGGGCATCAAGTCATAAGGATGCTTCCAATTTGGCATATTTTCGATGCGGGAGAGCCATGCATCGATTGCGGGTGTGTCATTGCGTGACCATCCAAAATCCTCAGGGTAGAAGAGATAGCTTGAACAAGATAAATCGGATGTTGATAATTTTTCTCCTGATAAGAAGTCATGTGTTTCCAAATATGTATTGAGAGTGGAAAGGGCTGCTTGTACACGACCCTTGCTGAATTCGATGACCTCATTTGGGCGCTTATCTTCGGGCAAGACATTGTTTAAAAAGCGGGTTATACCAATTTGTGAAGAACCTTTGTGATTGTCCCAAAGAATCCATCGCAGGTTTTCGCGGGCGTTTTCTGGCGCGAAATGCCCCGTTTTTTCAACAAGATAATCAAGGATAACACCCGATTGTGACAAAATGGTTTGTCCATCAACGAGCACTGGCGCTTCGCCCATTTCGTTGAGTTTGCGGTATTCATCACTGCGCGTTGCGCCATTAAAAAAGTCAATGTAAATTGGCTCCCAATCAATTCCAGCAAGATTGAGATAGCTTGCGATTTTGTAAGAATGTCCAGAATGCCCAAAGCAATGCAGTTTCATGTTTTTCCCTTTTTGTGTTTTATTTCGTTGATGTCACGAAGGCGCATAGGCGTCTTCGCTGTGGTTCATTATGCGCTCAACTGGAAGAGTTCAGCGCTTTGAAATTAGAACTGTTCGCTATCAAGAGCCATAATTTCTGTTTCACCTGCTTCAATCCGCGCAGCAAGGGCGTGGATGTCTGGCAAGATGCGGGTCATGTAAAAACGAGCTGTAACGAGCTTGGTCTTGTAAAATTCCTGATCGCCCGCTCCAGAATCGATAGCTTTTTGAGCGGCCGCTGCCATCCGAACCCACATCAGGGCAAGGATCGTCAGGCCGAAGAGATTGAGGAAGTCCGTTGCACCTGCAAGGGCATAGTTCGGTGCTTTCATGCCTTTGCTCACAAAGCCCATGACTTGTGCCTGCAATGTTTTTGAAGCGTCTTTGAGCGGGTCGCAATAAGTGGCATAAAAATCTTCATCGTCTTTATGCAAGTCGAGTTCAGTCTTGATGACACCAAAGAAGTCCCGCATCGCTTTGCCACCATTCACCGCAAGCTTGCGGCCAACAAGATCGAGCGCTTGAATGCCATTTGCGCCTTCATAAATCATGGCAATACGCGCATCGCGCACATATTGGGCAACGCCTGTTTCCTCAATATAGCCATGGCCGCCAAAGACTTGTTGTGCCATGACTGCGCATTCAAAACCTTTGTCAGTTAAGAAAGATTTGACAACAGGGATGAGGAGGGACGCTATTTCATCAGCATCTTTATCACCCGCACGGTGAAATTTATCGATGAGGTTCGCGGCCATAAATAGCATTGCACGACCGCCTTCGATATAGGCTTTTTGTGTCATGAGCGAACGGCGAATATCGGGATGCACTATCAACGGGTCAGCAGGCCCATCAGGATTTTTAACACCCGTCACATCGCGCCCTTGCAAACGATCCTTCGCATAAGCCACAGCCATATGATACGCACCTTCGGCTTGTGCAAGACCTTGAAGACCAACGCCCAAACGCGCTTCATTCATCATTGTGAACATGTATTTTAAGCCGCGATGGGGTTCACCAACCAAGAAACCCTTAGCGCCATCAAAATTCATTACACAAGTCGAGTTGCCGTGAATGCCCATTTTTTCTTCAAGCTTGCCAACGCCAAGCGTATTGCGTTCCCCAAGAGATCCATCTGCGTTGACCATAAATTTGGGGACGATAAAGAGTGAAATGCCCTTAACGCCATCTGGCCCACCAGGGATTTTGGCCAGCACAAGATGAATGACATTTTCAGACATGTTATGATCACCAGCCGAGATGAAAATCTTTTGGCCTGTAATGGCATATGAGCCATCATCTTGCGGTTCCGCTTTTGTGCGGATCATGCCCAAATCCGTGCCTGCATGCGGCTCGGTCAGGTTCATTGTGCCCGTCCATTCACAGCTCACCATTTTGGGCAGATATGTGGCTTTTTGCTCTTCACTTGCATGGGCATGGATAGATGAATAAGCGCCATGGGTAAGGCCTGGATACATAATAAATGCCATATTCGCGGCGACATGCATCTCACCAACAGCGGTTGAAATCAGATAAGGAAGACCTTGGCCGCCATATTCTGGATCACAATCAAGACCTGTCCAGCCACCTTCGCGCAGCTTATCGAAAGCTTCTTTAAAACCTTTTGGCGGATGCACAATGCCGTTTTCAAGACGGCAACCTTCGCGGTCACCTGATAAATTTATCGGAGCAAGTTCATCACGTGCAATTTTGTAACCTTCTTCAAGTATGGCTGTTGTGAAACCCTCATCAAGATCGCCATAACCCTCGATCTCCATATTTTCGATGTCCATAACGTCATGAAGTAGAAATTTATAGTCTCTTTGGTCGATGTGAAATTGTGACATGTGATCCTCGCTGCAAATTATTGAATAACTCTAGCATAAGATGAGGGTAAAAATCGTTAATTGCAATCTTTTCGTGACGTAAACGTAAAAATGGACGTAGCGTCATATCGTATTAAAGTGTTTTGATATAGTCTTGGGCGACGATTTTGAGACGTTTAATTTCAGCGATGCTTTCATTGATTTCATCACGGCGTTCCGTGAGTTCCGCGATTTGTTTATCGGCGAATTCAATCCATGCCTGCGTTTGAGTGACATTTCCAGTTTGTGGATCATACATTTCAAGCCATTGGCGAATTTCTTCAAGCTTTAACCCAAAGCGTCGGCCACGTAAAATCAACTTTAATCGTGCGATGTCACGTTTATCGTATAAACGTTTGCGACCTTCACGCGTTGGGCTCAATAATTCAAGATATTCATAATAACGCAGGGTGCGTGGTGTGATACCAAACATATCAACAACGGCTTTAAACTCAATCAAGCTTTCGGTCATAGACATTCCTTAGCATTTTGAGCGTATTATGAACCAAAAATAAACAAAAAACCATAGCCTAAGATGATGGCGGGTATTGACGTTAAAAGAGATGCAAGCATGGCCTCTTTGGGAGAAATCGCGATGGCTGGAAATAGGGCATCCCCGTCATTGGCAATTGCATTGGCCAAGAGTGCGCCAAAGGGAATAGCGCCAGAAATATACGCGGTTGTTGTAATGATTTGTGGTCCGCAACCAGGTATGAAGCCGATCAGTGTTGCGATGAGGGGCGTCATCCAGACGATTCCCTTGAACATATTGTTGAGATCAAATCCAAATATGATCTGGCTTATTTCAAAAAGCAAAAATGCGACAAGCACCCAAACCATGATAAAAGCGGTCTCTTCATCCGCACGCGTGATGGAGGCATCTTCATGATGTGTCACGCGACCAATTGGAGAAAGCATCCAAATGCCTAAGGTCAAGATCATTGCCGATATCGCAAATATATCTGTGAATGCAGGAAGTTCGATTTGCATTAATGATGAGATGCCCATGATAATGCCGGGAATAAAGGCTGCAAATATAATCCAATCGCGCGCACGAATTTTGCCAATCAGTTTGCCAGCTGTGCCGTTTGCAGTGATATTTTTTGGCTCTAATTTGTAAAACTTGTCAGTGAGAATGCCCATGATGATCCCCGCGATAAATGCAACAGGCAACACGACCGCCGCGCTTTTGGGAGATTGAGCGATCAATAAGAATGCGGCATCACCCATTGTCGCTGTGAGCGTAGCCACCATTGCCCCAAAAGTCAGCTGGCCACTCGCAAAACCCGTCACAATTAAAATAGCTCCCCCACATCCGGGCATCATGCCTAGCCCTGCGGCAAGGACAATTTGCATAAAAGGTTTGGATTGAACCGATGCCAGCAAGTTGAAGCTCAAGCCTTGTTCAATAGCATATAAAAGCAACAAAGTCATGTAAACGAAAACAGATACGCCGATATATGCATCGGCAAATGATGCTCGAGCGGCTTCTGCAATTTCACCTGGTACAAATAATAGTGATATCAATGCCGCACCAAATAAGATGCGCGTATTTTTTGAAGAACTCAATATTTTGAAGCTTGATGGTTTTGTTTTGATCATATTTCTGCAATTAAGAATGAATTGCAACTAGCTATATGCGATTTTCAATATATTGACAAGGGGGCTATGGGCGCGCCATATCGCTTATATGAGTGAAATTGCCAGCTATTCCCGAATTTTCAAAATTGCCGTGCCCATCATGCTATCAAACGCGATGGTCTCAATGATAGGTTTGGTGGATGCAGGTGTCATTGGGCGTCTTGGAGAAGTTTCACCACTTGCCGCTGTTGGTCTTGGTGGAGCAGTGATTAGTTCGTTTTTCTGGATGTTTATGTTTTTGGCGGTCACCACGACATCAGATATTGGTCGTGCGGTTGCCAAAGGCGAAGATCATAAAGTTACCGAAAGTCTTTCGCGCGCCATCTGGCTTTCAGGGGTGATATCCATCGCCCTTGTATTTGTGATCCCATTATTGGTTTGGCTGCTGCCATATATTCTGGGTACAAGTGCTGAAGTTACGCCGCTTTTCCGTCAATATTTCATGATCCGTATTTGTGCTGCCCCAATTGCGATGTTGACCCATGTCGCAACTGGATATTTTATTGCCTATGAGCGCACGCGAACTGTGCTTGTTTATAAATCCGTTTCGCAAGTGATCAATCTATTGTTGAATGTGCTTTTTGTGATGGGATTAGGCTGGGGCGTGGCTGGAGTGGCGATCGCGTCATTTGTTGCCGAAATTGTCGCACTTATATTGATCGCATATTTCATGCGTGATGAGTTGTCAAAACTATGGGTATATATGAAGGACAAAACCCGTATTCATTTGCCGATTGGCGCATATCTGCAAAACTCCAGCTATGTTTTCATTCGTGCATTATGCTTACAGCTTACATTCCTGATCTTCGCATATTTAGGCAACCATTTGGGCGATGAGGCGCTCGCAATCAATTCAGTTTTGTTGATATTTGTATTTATGGTTGCGCAGGCAAGCGATGGTTTTGCCACGGCATCAGAAGTGCTTGCCACACGGAGTATTGGGCTTGGCAGCATCAGAGCGCTTCGCATAAATTCCCTAAAATGCACCCTTGTGAGCTTGATGATAGCGCTCTCATTTGCAACGATTTTCATCATATTCGATCAAGAATTGTTCGGACTGGTTTCAACCAATGACAGCTTGCGAGATATGGCGCCTGTATATATGAAATGGGTCGCGCTTGGGGCTGTGATCGGCGTGCTGGCTTGGTCGCTTGATGGCATATTTTTCGGCTCAAATCTTGGTCGTGAAATGGCCATAGCAATGATGGTGAGTTTCGTCGCCTTCTTGCTTGCGGCATGGATCTTTGTCCCGATATTCGGCAATCATGGTTTATGGGGGGCGCTTGTGATCAACTTCTTAATCCGCGGCGTTGGGCTTTCTTTGTTTTACCCGCGTGTGGAGCGATTGATCAATCCAGATTTAATCTCTTCAATCAATCCAAAACCTTGATAAACTAAGCCAGTATAGAGCTGGATCGCTTTTGCACCTGCGTCTAGTTTTTCCATTGCGGCTTGTGCGCTATCTATGCCACCAACGCCAATAATAGGCAGTTTTTCACCAAGAATATTATGCGCAAGTTTAATGACTTCAGTTGACCGTGCGCGCAAAGGTTTCCCAGATAATCCGCCCATCTCATCTTTATGGATGGATGTAAGCCCTTCGCGCGATAATGTGGTATTGGTCGCAACGAGCGCATCGATTTTCAGATCAAGTGCAAGCATACAAATATCTTCGATTTCTTGTTCTGTGAGATCAGGAGCAATTTTCAGAAAGACCCGCGTATTGGGCGCTGATTTTGATCTCGCCTCAAGAACGCCAGAGATCAACCCGCGCAATGCATCAACACCTTGGAGGTCACGCAGTTTCTCCGTATTTGGCGAGGAGACATTGATCGTTGCAAAATCGACAAGCGAACCCAAATGCGCCATGACTTTGGCATAATCAGATGCACGATCATCGCTATCTTTATTTGCGCCAAGATTAACACCGAGCACACCATCTGGTCGCTTTGCAGATAAACGTTCACCAACCACTTCCATGCCTTGATTGTTGAATCCAAAACGGTTGATTGCGGCAGCGTCTTCTTTGAGACGGAATAGACGTGGCTTCGGATTTCCAGGCTGAGCGCGGGGTGTCACCGCGCCAATTTCCACGAAACCAAAACCCGCGCGCATAAGGGGGGCAATCGCTTCACCATTTTTATCAAATCCCGCTGCAACGCCAATTGGGTTGGATAGCTTCAACCCTGCAAGATCAACAGCAAGCTCGGGCATATCGATTTTTGCATTTGGCCCAAGGCCCATATTTAAAGCCTTTAAAGCAAGCTTATGTGATGTTTCTGGATCAATTTGACGCAAAGCTGACAGAGCTATTTTTTCACCGATATTGCGCATTACAGATCTCTTGGTAGCCTGTTATGCTCATCCAGCTCCCAAGTTTTCACGACATCTCCCATGGATAAAATGCCGTAAAGATGGGGAAATAACTGACCGCCGCGTGATTCCTCCCATTTGAGATTTTCGAGTTTACGCTCATCAACGGCTAGGAGATGAAGCACGTCCTCGCCATCAAAATGTTTGTCGAGAGTGCCTTTGAGCTGCTCTTTTGTTGAAAAATGAATGTATTTATCTTTGATGTCTATAGGCGCGCCCTTTGTTTGACCATCAACCACGAAATCCATATATTCGTCTTCTCGTAAAATTTTGTATATCATCTTTTTGACTTCCTTTCGCGATTGGCCAATTGGCCCTCACGATAAATGATGATGAGCCCGCCCGCAAGGATGAACGCGATGCCAATGCTCGAATATTTATGTGGCCATTCTCCAAATAGAAAACCACCAAATATAAGAGAGAGCGGAATTGAAAAATACTCAAAAGGAGCAAGGGTTGATGCGTCGGCATATCGATAGGCAATTGTTAAGCCGAGTTGTCCAATGCCTCCTGCACAACCAATGCCCGCGAGCCAAAGCCAGCCAAGGGCACTTGGCCATTCCCAGCCAAAAGGCGCGAAGGGCAGTGTCGCGATGCAGCCCATGAGAAAGAAGAATGAAACAATGGCCGATGGGTGTTCGCGGCCAACCATTGAGCGGATTTGGATTTGGGCAAGCGCCATAGTGAGAGCCGCACCAAGCGCGGCGATGACACCCCAAATGACTTTTGATCCAAAGGCGCTCACAAGCGATCCATTGATCGTGTCATATGCGATCATGCTCACACCGATAACGCCCAAGATAAGACCTGCTGTGCGGATGAGACGGATGGTCTCGCCCAAGAATAATGCCGCGAGCAATGTGATCAATATGGGAGCAAGTTGCAAAAGAGAATTGGCGATGGGGAGCGGTGCATTTCGAACAGAATAGAAAATTAAAAACATACAAGTGAGGCCAAAAAACGATCGGCGGATATGTAGCCAAATATATTTTGGAGTTAGGGATGCTTTTGTTTTGATCATATCAAAATGCGATTGTTGAAAGGCAAAGCCAATAACGAAGGGCAAGGCAAGGCTGCAACGGAAAAATATGAGTTGAGTGGTGGGCAGTTCATCAGGCATTGTCTTCACAAGCACCGCAATCCAAACGAAAGAAACGACACCGATGAGTTTAATTGAGATTCCAATGAGCGTGCTGGTCATAAAATCTTCATGACCTGTTTTTGTAGTATTGGAAAGGAAAAAAGCCTATATTGAGTCCTTGGTCAATAATATAGTTCACTTCAACCAGATTTTGCGCTTTGGTATTTGGTTATCATATAATTTATTTTCCAGAAGATTTATCATATGCTTCACGAGCAGCATCGATTTTTGCTAAATTATTGCGCGCCCAATTTCCAAGTTCACATACAGGATCCCGAAATGATTTGCCCATTGGTGTAAGTTTATATTCAACCTTCGGGGGAATAGTTGGAAATTGGGTTCTGTGCACAAGGCCGTCACGTTCAAGCTCACGTAATGTTAGGCTGAGCATACGTTGTGAAATACCCAAATGTCGCTTCAATGTATTAAAACGTAAGGTCCCGTACTCAGCCAATGAAATAATGACAAGCAAACTCCAGCGATCACCAACGCGGGATAAAACGCTATTTATCCGTTTGCGATCGGGACATTGATCAGAGTTTTGCATAGTGGTTCCATTTATGTAACTTAGGTTCTTTTTTGTGCCTTCTTGCAGACAAAAACAGTTTACCTTATATCCTTAGTATCTAATATATACTTAATTAGAAAAATGTAAACAATAGGAAATCCAATGACAGAAAACACTCTCATCAATCAGTTGAAATGGCGTTATGCAACAAAAAAAATGGATCTCAGTAAAGCTGTTCCGCAAGAAAAAGTCGACGCGATTATCGAAGCCATTCGTATGGCGCCCACATCAAGTGGCACTCAGCCATTTGAAATAATCGTCATCACAAACCCAGAGGTCCGTGCCGAAATTCGCAAGGTTGCTTGGGATCAATCTCAGATTACAGATGGTTCGCATTTGTTAGTTTTTGCGGCATGGGATAATTATACTGCTGAGCGTATTGATGAGGTCACTGAGCTGAATGTTGAAGCGCGTGGCGATCTACCACTGTTAAAGTCATATTACGAAGATTTGAAATCAAATTATTTGCCACGCGATGCAGAAGTTAATTATGCACATGCGGCACGCCAAGCTTATATTGCGTTGGGTGTTGGTCTTATTGCTGCGGCAGAGCAAGAAGTTGATAGTACGCCTATGGAAGGTTTTGATCCAAGCAAAGTTGATGAAATTTTGGGCTTAAAAGAACGTGGTTTGCGCTCGGTTCTTCTCTTGCCACTTGGGTATCGTGACCCATCATCTGATTGGTTGTTGCCTATGAAAAAAGTACGTAAGTCTAAGGAAGTTATAGTCACTACGATTGAATAAAAGATTTTGGTGTGCTCCTTGGTTGAGGGCGCCAAAAGATTATTATAGTCCAAGATGCGCAGAGGTTCGGTGCAACTTCTTTAGCTAAGTGGTCTGAACTTTACGCTTAGATCAAGCATGTTTACAAGACACTCTTTACCAGTTTACGTTGCTCTGACCATGTTGTTTTAATAGTTTATTGTTACACAAAAGGAATTTAAATATGGAGCTTATCGTCTTCCCACCGACTTATGGTGAACCCACAGGCAGCCCGTTTTCAACCAAAGCATTAGCAATGATGGAGCAAAGTGGGCTGGATTATACTGTGCGCTATCTGTCTGATCCACGAAAAATGCCAAAAGGTAAGCTGCCTGTTTTAAAAGTTGGTGAGCGTATGATCGCTGACAGCGAAAAGATACAAGATTACCTAGAGCAAACACATGGTTGTGACTTTAATAAGGGTTTGACTGACTTGCAAAAGGCAACGTCACGCGCAGTTATTCGTATGGTTGAAGAGCATATATATTTTATCGTTTATGCGAGCCGTTGGATGGAAGACGCTCATTGGAAGGTAACGAAAGAAGCGAATTTTGGGGCTATCCCAAGAATGATGCGCGGACTGATTACACGCGCTATTCGTAAAGGCGCCATTGCACAGTGCAAAGGCCAAGGAATGGGTCGTCATTCTAAGGCTGAACGGTTGATGCGGTTCGAAAAAGACATATGGTCGCTTAGCGTGCTATTGGGTGATCAGCCTTATTTGTTTGGAGATACACCCAGTTCTGCGGATAACACAACGGTTTCAGCACTACGCTTCATCTGCGCTTTTACACATGAAAACGACTTGGCAGATTGTGTTAGGTCCTATCCCAATCTTGTAGCTTATATGGAGCGCGGCAAGAAAGAAATGTTTCCCTCAATATGATAATTAGCTTAATAATATTTGACAATGACTGATGTAAATTTACAGATTTATTAAAACAAGCTTGACGAATCTTGAGAGCTGCGATCATACTTCCCTTAACCGCAGTGCTCGTTGATTTTATGGTGAGCAAAAGTGAGTAGGCGGTGGATAAATTTAATGGAGAGAGAACATGAAAAAACTACTGATGAGTGCCGCGTTCATGGCGACGGCTTCTATGGCCAGTGCGGATTACAGCCTAACAATTTTGCACACAAATGATTTTCACGCACGTTTTGAGCCGATCAGTAAATATGATGGGCCATGTTCTGAGGAAGATAATCTTGAAGGCAAATGTTTTGGTGGATCTGCGCGTTTGATCACAGCTGTCAACGAAGCACGCGCTCGTTCAAATAATTCAATTTTGGTTGATGGTGGTGATCAATTCCAAGGCACTTTGTTCTATACGTATTATAAAGGCAAGATGGCCGCTGAATTTATGAACATGATGGGTTACACAGCGATGACTGTTGGTAACCACGAATTTGACGATGGCCCAGAAGTCCTTGCGGGTTTTGTTGATGCCGTTAATTTCCCTGTGTTGATGTCAAATGCTGATATTTCAGCAGAAGAACATATCAAAGACAAGATTCTCAAGTCGACAGTAATCGAGCAAGGTGGCGAGAAAATTGGTCTGATTGGTGCAACACCAGAAGACACAGATGACTTGGCAAGCCCTGGTCCAAATGTGAAAATGCTTGAGATCATTCCATCTGTCAAAGCTGAAGTTGAGAAGCTCACTGCTGAAGGTGTGAACAAAATTATCGTTTTGACGCATATCGGTTATAATAGCGATCTCGCGCTTGCTGCGGCTGTTCCTGAGATTGATGTGATTGTGGGTGGTCATACAAATACACTGCTTTCAAATACAAATGAAGACGCAACGGGGCCTTATCCAACTATGGTTGGCAACACGGCTGTTGTAACGGCATATGCCTATAGCAAATTCCTTGGCGAGTTGAATGTGACCTTTGATGATGAAGGTAACCTTGTGGAAGCAATAGGCGAGCCATTATTGATGAATAATGAAGTTGTCGAGGATGCGGATGCAAAGGCACTTGTCGCAGAGCGTGCGGCTCCACTTGAAGAAATCCGTAACAAGGTCGTTGCCAATTCACTTGAAGCGATTGATGGTGATCGTGCGAATTGCCGTGTCAAAGAATGCCAAATGGGTAACTTATTGGCTGATGCGATGCTTGAGCGTGTAGCTGATCAAGGTATTCAAATTGCTATCCAAAACGGCGGTGGTATTCGTGCAAGCATTGATGCGGGCGAAGTGACAATGGGCGAAGTTTTAACAGTTCTTCCATTCCAAAATACGCTTTCAACTTTCACAGTGACAGGCCAAACGATTATCGATGCGCTTGAAAACGGTGTGAGCGAAGTGAGCGAAGACCCAGCAGGCCGCTTCCCACAAGTTGCGGGTATGACATTTGCCTATGATCTCTCTCAAGAAGTTGGCTCACGTATTTCAGATGTGACGGTTGGCGGTGCGCCGATTGATCTTGCTGCTGAATATGGCGTTGTATCAAATAACTATGTGCGCGGCGGCGGTGATGGCTTCAAGATGTTTGTCGATGCTAAAGACGCATATGATTTTGGACCCGATATTGCTGATGTCGTTGCAGAATATTTGGCAGCCAATCCAGAATATAAACCATTCTTGGATGGTCGTATTATTGTGAAATAAGCTTATAAATATATAAGATTAAAGGGCGCTTTAAGGCGTCCTTTTTTTGTTTTGGGGTTTACAGAAGGTTAATAATCGGCAATTATTTGCTTATGCTGTTTGCGAATCCGTAAGCTGTATACACGGAGTAAAAAGCAATCAAGCATTAATCTTAACGGAGGGAATAATGACAACAAAATTTTTAGTTGGATATGACGGAAGCGATGAGTCCAAGCGGGCTCTTGATTTCGCCATAGAACGTGCGGAGTTGGTAGATGCTTCACTGACAATTGCTTATGTTCTTGAATGGTCACCATACTCATTTTTGACACCAGAAGAAATTGAGCAACGCCACAAACGTCGCCAAGAAGAAATCACACGTGCGCAAGAAGCGGTGATTGAGCCATTGATCGCTTCATTGGATGGTAAGGTGAAAATTGAAACAGTGATCAAATATGGCAATATTTCAGATACATTGATTTCAACAGCAACTGAAATCGGTGCTGCTCAGATTATACTTGGGCGTAAGGGTTCATCTGGAATTACAAGCCGTATGTTTGGCTCAACTGCTGGTAATCTGGTTCAGTCTTCACCAGTTCCATGTACAATTGTACCATAAGGGGAAATAATAATGACAGTATATAATAAAATCTTAGCGGCTTCAGTCGCATCGGCAATGGCTGTATCGGCCAGTGCTCAAGATGCAATCGGAGAAAAAATTGATGCGGCGTTTAGTGTTTTTGCAAATCCGTTTGTTAATTTTATCTTCGCACCAATTCCTGGAACAAGTTTTCCATGGATTGTTATTTGGTTGGTTGTCGCGGCTACAATCTTTTCAATTTACTTTGCATTTGTTCAGTTCCGCGCAATGCGCCTTTCAATTTCTATCGTTAAGGGTGATTACTCTGATCCAAATGATGCGGGTGAGGTTTCGCATTTCCAAGCGTTAGCAACAGCGCTTTCGGGAACGGTTGGGCTTGGTAACATTGCGGGTGTGGCGGTTGCTGTATCTATCGGTGGTGCGGGTGCGACATTCTGGATGATCCTTGCAGGTCTTTTGGGCATGGCATCTAAATTCACGGAATGTACGCTTGGTGTGAAATATCGCAATGAATATGCAGACGGCACCGTTTCAGGTGGCCCAATGTATTACATGACCAAGGGTTTCGCTGAACGTGGACTACCAGGTGGTAAGTTCTTAGCGATCTTATTCGCGATCTTCTGTATTTTTGGTTCACTAGGTGGCGGCAATATGTTCCAAGCGAACCAAGCACACCAACAGCTTACGGGCCTCTTTGGTGAGTTCTCAGGTATCATTACGGGTGTTATCTTCGCGGCAATCGTGTTCGCTGTTATCGTTGGTGGTGTGAAATCCATTGCGAGTGTGACTGAAAAAGTTGTACCATTTATGGGGCTTATGTATGTTGGCACGGCTCTTATCATCTTGCTTATGAACTTCTCAGCAATCCCAGCTGCATTTGGTTCAATCTTCGCAGGTGCTTTCACAGGTGCTGGTGTAGCTGGCGGTGTTATTGGTGCTTTGATCCAAGGATTTAAACGTGCGGCGTTCTCGAACGAAGCGGGTGTGGGTTCAGCGGCGATTGCGCACTCCGCAGTTCGTACAAAAGAGCCTATCACAGAAGGTCTTGTTTCATTACTTGAGCCATTCATCGATACGGTTGTGATTTGTACAATGACAGCGCTTGTGATCATTATCACAGGTCAATTGACAACAGATCCAGCAACAGGTCTCTATATTTTGAATGAAGGCGGAACAATTGCAACGGCAACGGGCGCATCAGGTGTTGGCCTGACTTCTGCAGCATTTGAAACAGCATTTGGATGGTTTCCAGTTGTTTTGACAATTGCGGTTATTTTGTTCGCATTCTCAACAATGATCAGCTGGTCTTACTACGGCCTTAAAGCTTGGACATTCTTGTTTGGTGAGGGCAAAGCGAAAGAAGTGACCTTCAAAGTGATCTTCTGTTTGTTCGTGATTGTTGGTGCGGCTATTCCACTTGGAACAGTGATCGACTTCTCAGACGCTGCGATTTTCGCAATGGCTGTTGTGAACATTGTTGCACTTTACTGCTTGATGCCAGTTGTTAAACGCGAGCTTGAAAGTTTCATGGCGCGTGTAAAATCTGGTGAAATCAAAAAATACAAATAAGATTTCTAAATGAACTTGAATTTGGGCGGTCTTTGGATCGCCCTTTTTATTTTGTGCCCCATGTTTTTTTGGATACGGGAATTAGAGTGCTATAGGCATCTTCATCTGAATTGTTTGAGTAACAGTAAAGCTGAATAAAAAACCATTCCATCTTGAATACAGTATCTCCGATCGTGCAATTGTTGATATGATCCTGCTCTATAGGTAAAAAACATCCACCAATATTATCTTGTGAAATCTTGCAATCCTCGATCTCGTGTTTGAAGCGTTGGGTAAGATGGTTGCTCATATAATCTCCGGGCAGAATCAATTTTGTGGGCTCCGTATGATAATCTTTCCAGATTCCACCATCTGATATATAAAGGTACTCAAGGTCACGTTCCAATGAAAGCATCGATGGAAATTGAGTGCCCAAGCCTTCTCCAATGAATTCAGCCAATGTACAACTTTCATCAGCTTCTAAATACTCAGCTGGAAGTGTTCCGTCATATTCTTTATTTGCCTTCCAAATTACATGTGACATAATGCAACTGCGTTTGACTTCACTTGTCCAATTGGAAAACTCAATCAATTCGGTGACGATATCTTTCCCGTAATAATATGGTGGGTAATACTGCTTGCTGCGGATCACATAATGGCTGTTCTCGTCGGCATGTACCAAGTTATCAGCCATGTGTAGCCCAGGTGAAGGCCCAGCATTGGCTTGCTGTATAAAAGTGAGCGCTAGGATGACCGAGCCAATACGCCCTATTTTTTTCATTATATACATTATTTTTTTCCTTTGCACGAAATGAGAAAGAATACGCAAAAAGATAGGTATTATCCAGAGTGAAATTAACGCAGATATGTTTTGACAAATTCTTTATCAGTTGCGTGTAAAATTTTGATGCCTTCATATATCCCCCAAAAAAATGGGATGGCCGTCCAGCTAAACATGACCAAAAGCACACCGATGCGCCAATGGCCCAGATAGAAACGATGCGCACCAAAAGATCCGAAAATGAGTGCAATAACGCCTGCTACCATACGTTCTCTAGAAATGTCACTGCTTTTTGTCTTGCGGATTTTGCGCGTGACAGTGATGGCTTGAGGCTTATCGCAACGCGGACATATTTCAGCCGTGCGTGGAATAACGACTGCACATTCAAGGCAGTATTTCTGACGATCCGATTTGTATTCAGCTTGGTTCAAGTGTTGCTCGCGCTATTGGGTTTGGAACATCAGTTAATGCTATGAAGGCTTCGTGGCAAGATATGCCCGTGAATAATTCAATATCCGCGCAGCTGAACATAGCCCGAATTTTGAGCTATAAATGCAAAAATCATTGCAAGCAATATAACACCCATGACTGCAAAGAAAATCTTCCATTTGGAATAGGGACGTTCCCCTGTAACGCGGCCAGTTTGTCCATTGATGACGCAGCGATAGGTTTGCCCACGGAATTTATAGGCAAGTGTATAAATGGGGAGCAAGATATGTTTGAAGCTGAGATCGCCCATGCGCGTCTGCATATCTTGAATTTGTTGCCGATCACCGCCTATATCAAATTTCACATCACGGGTGATGACGTTTTTCATAATGCTTTGCGCTTCACTCCAGCCTTCTTCAAGGCTAACAGAATAGGCTTCGGCACGGTAACCCGCCAAAAATTCGACATTATATGGCTCAAGCGCCGATAAATCCCATGGTTTTATACCCTCAGTATATGTACGTGGCAGAGCTTTTGATCCCAGAACAAGCACATCATCAAAAAAGCGCGACACACGGCCCCGCGCCCCGCGCCAACGTATACGAGCCACACGACGGCGGTTTTTACCATGGCCAACGGTTTCATGATAGACATCACCTCGGCGTCCCACATAATCGGTTTGGGTTTGGGCGTCATAAGTCCAAAAGGGCATATAAACCGCGTTCATTTTGCGACCCTTGCGGGCATATTTTGCAAGACCAGAAGGCGCGAACCAACGCTTGCCAAGCCATTTGCCAAGTGTCTCGCTAGCTTGTTTTTCGGTAAGAGAAAATGGGACAACGCCGCGTGGTTTAAGGGTGCGGCTTTCACCTGTATCGATAACAATAGGGGATGCGCAATAAGCACATTCCTTAGCGTGATCCTCATTGGTAAACTCAATCGAAGCACCGCAATTTTGACAATTGGTTACGCGATGGGTTTCATAGTTAATCTCGCCAAGTTGACCCGAAAGTGCCGCCTGCAAATCCATTTCGGCAAGCTCCCAATTGCGGGCGGGGGCAAGAATGGCCTCATGATGTCCACAATGATCACAAGTCAGCGCACCATTTGCGGGATTGTAACGCAAATCAGCACCACAAACCTCACAAGGGAATCTGTGGTCATCAATGATATCGGAGCTTGTCTTCATTGAGTATTATGTCGAATTTCTGCTGTCATGAAATTGCTCATGGGCTTAGCTTTTTGGCAAAGGTGGTGGGGCAACTGTAAATAAGCGAGCAAGTTCTGGAACCGTGCCTGCTTCTAGCCAACCATCAAGACCTTCACTCCAAGCCAGCGTATCACGCTCAAGCGTACCATCAGCGACCATGCGCCCAAGAGCTGCTTTTGAAAGAGGGCCTTTTGCCGCGCCATCAATGGCAACATGCCAAGTACGCTCAGGCGCTACAGGTGGCAGAGCAGGGGCTTGCGTTTGAGGCACTGCACCCCATGGGCCTTGTTGAGCTGATAATTGTTGTTGCGCCATTGCAAGACCAAGGCCCGCACCCACACCAGCACCCATGCTTGCTCCTGCCGCGCCACCAGAAACAGTCATTGCTTCAGCTGTTTGGAACTGCATATAATGTTGAAGATCACCCACAATGCCCATGGATGTGCGCTTATCAAGCATGGCTTCAACCTGCTCTGGGAGTGAAATGTTTTCAATATAGAAACTTGGCATTGAAAGGCCGTATTCCGCAAGGGCTGGGGCAATGGCTTGCGCAAGAAGCTTCCCAAGTTCAGGTGTGTTTGCAGCCATATCAAGAACAGGGATGCCCGAACGTGCAATCGCCGCTGAGAACTGCGCTGTTATGATATTGCGGATTTGATATGTAATTTCATCAGCGGTGAAATCACCATCTGTGCCAACGACTTCAACCAAGAAACGACCAGGATCGGTAATGCGGATTTCATATGAGCCATAGGCGCGCAAACGGATTGGCCCGAATTCTGGGTCGCGGCAAATGATTGGGTTTTTCGTGCCCCATTTGAGATCTGTAAAGCGCGTTGTGTTGATGAAATACACTTCGGATTTGAATGGTGATTTGAAACCGTGATCCCAGTGATTGAGCGTTGTCATCAAAGGCATATTGTTTGTTTCGAGCATATAAAGGCCCGGTGTAAAAACGTCGGCCAGTTGACCTTCATGCACAAAAATCGCGGCTTGGCCTTCGCGGACTGTAAGCTTTGCGCCGTATTTGATTTCATGGCCTTCGCGCTCAAATCGTGAAACCATTGTCTTGTGATCGTTATCCGTCCAGTGGATGACGTCAATAAATTCGCCTGTCAAAAAATCAAGAATACCCATGATTAAGCTCCTGCTTCTTGTGCCGACGCTTTGGCGGCAGCCAATGTTTTTTTAAGTTCAGCCTCAAGGTCGATCATTTCGGATTCGGCTTCTTTGCGCTTGCGCTTGCCTTCATCAGCAATGCGCAGGCTATCTTCGATGGTTCCGATCAATTCAGCATGTGCTTTTTTGATGCTATCCATATCGAAAATGCCGCGTTCCATTTCTTCGCGTATGGCTTCATTCGCAGTGCGTAAATTTGTTGCATTGCTCTCAAGAAGATTATTGGTGAGATCATTTGCGGCTTTGACTGTTCCCGCGGCTTCTTGTGAGCGATGGATCGTCACGGCTTGTGCGAGTTGAGTTTCCCAAAGCGGCACAGTGTTCACGAGTGTTGAGTTGATTTTTGTAACAAGTGATTTGTCGTTTTCTTGAACCAAGCGGATGGAAGGCAGTGATTGCATCGTGACTTGGCGAGTGAGTTTAAGGTCATGAACGCGGCGCTCAAGATCATCACGTGCAGAGCGCAAATCGCGCAACTGTTGGGCAATTGCAATGGCTTTACCTTCTGGTGCTTTGTCAACTTTTTTAGCAAGCGCAGGTATGTCTTTTGCATCAAGATCGGCAAGTTTTGTTTCGCCAGCAGCAATGTAAAGTTCTAGCTCGTCATAGAAATCGAGTGTTTTCTCATAAAGCATATCGAGTGATTTGATATCTTTTAAAAGAACATGTTCATGCTCCAATAGCTCGCCTTCGATTTTGTCGATTTGGTCATTCACTTTTTCAAAACGCGCCATGAAGTCAGCGATAGGCTCGGCGCGACCCAATAGTTTTTGCCACCAGCTGAGTTTGTATTTTGGATCGAGTTCTTTGATCGAAAATCCGCGCAAAGTGTTCACCATTGAACGCAATGAATTTCCTGCGGGGCCGACATCCTTATTGCGTACACCTGCCAGCATATCTTGTGAAATCGCTTGCAATTCAACTTGTGCGCGTGAACCAAATCCAATGATCGATTGCGTTGATGTCATGTCGATTTCTTTCATGCGTGACTTGATCTCTTTAGTTTGACCAGTGCTTGCATTTTCAATCGTGATCAGCTCGCCCTTGATTTCGGGCAGTTCTGAATTTGTAATTTCATTCATAGTGGCGGTAAGTGTCTGTAGCTCTTTTGAATCTTTCATAAATTTACTCCTTGGATATGGTTATGCCTTCAGAAGCGAGGCGCTCGCGAAGGACGTCTATTTCGATGTCGAGGGAATTGCGATTGTCTTCAAGCATGAGCTGACTTTTTTGACGGAAGCCCGTATCAAGCTCGCGCACAAGCGCCGTATATTTTGCGGTCGCTTCCGCTGACTGCTGGTTTTTGGGTAGATTGATAAATTGAGATGTCGCATCACGCGCACCCTCAAGATAAACGGAAAGATAACGCCGCGCATTGCGGTACTCGCCTGGATCATTTTCGATTGATTGGAACATATCTTCTGCGCTGATCGCAAGGTTTTCAACGTCCAAACGCAAACGGCGATCTTTAAAGGCAACGGCCATTTCACGGATTTCTTTAAGCAAAGCTTCCGCCTTATCGATGGCATCAGCCGCACGGCTGGCCTCATGTTGATTCACTCCTGCGAGGCCTTTGGCGCGTATGGGATCAAGACCAAAGCTCATAACCATACCAATTGTGGCAATGGCACCAACACCGATCGAGGTGATCATATTGACCTCAGCGCCAAGCCATGAGCCAATGCTGACCGATGCGCCCATTATCAGAGCGCCAATGGTTTTGCGAGGAAGGGCAGGCGCGCGCGATATAACGCGTGAATGGTATTCACTCTCAGCGATCAAACCGTCTTTGGTGATATGAGCCGAAGCCAGTACACCTAAACCAGCGCCAATACAGCTGAGTGCTGCAATGGGATGGCCGCCAAGTATTGAGAGAAAACCCGCCACAAACATAGGGATCGCAAATGCACGATATGTACGGAGCCGACCCATATTTTTGGGTGCCACATAGCGCTCATCGCGCGCGGATTTTACTTTTGGACTAAATTCACCTTTGAAACGCTTACTCATCAAAACATCCCCAAAAAGGTGAAAATCAAGCTCATGATCACCATGATATGACCGATGCGAGAAGTTGTTTTTGATGTCATTGAATTATTTGTCCCAATTTTCAATTAAATGTTGTTTACACTATAATATATGTGGGGTTTGTAAGAGCATTTTGCAATTGTTTTTTTAAATTTTATCACAAAACCGCCAAGTGAGACGTTCGGACTTGCCATTCACGATCATGTCAACAAACCACGAATTTATATCTCTCAATGATCTTCGCAGTGACCATGTCATTTTCAACGAATGGGTCAGCATTGACATGCTCTTCGAGCTTTGCTCTCGTTTCATTGATCACAATAATAGCTCCGCCACCTTGGGGAACTAAAGATCCCAGGCATTGAAATACGCCATCATTGAAGCCTTGTTGGTTTCAGTCATTATGAGCAGCCATGAAACTGGGTGCTTCTGCGTTTGTTAATAATGCGACCGATAGCGATTCAATGGAACCGCTATCGGTGAAAGGTATCGGCTTCTATTTTGTTAGTGCTTGCCGCGACGTGCATCAAGTGTGCGCTGGTAGCGGGTTTGCACAACCTCTACAATAAACAATACAGCGATTGAGAAGTAGAATGTTGATTTGGCAAGCGGTTCGACTTTGAACCCGAAAAGCTCCAAGTGACCCAAATGCCCACCTTCGCCCAAAAGCGAGATACCCACAATGAGCAGCACGAAGAGGCCCAGCACTTCATACATACGATTTTTCTTGAGGAAGCTCGCAAAAGCATCAGCAACAAGATACATCGCAATACCAGAAGCAATGATACCAATCGCCATCACCAAGAACACATCTGAGATCGCCATCGCTGTGAGGGTCGAGTCAAATGAGAAGACAAGGTTCATAAGTAAAATGTTGATCATGACGCGCATTGCAGAGGAGTGCTTGGTATCGTCGTCAGCATGAAGATCATCAATGGAAAGCATATGTGAAATTTCTTTGACAGCTGTGTACATCAAAAACGCACCACCAACCAAAAATACCAATGTTTGCAAGGTGAATTCGCCTTTGATCCAGTCAACAGGTAAGTTGAAATTGCCGTTCGCACCTTCGTGATTGATGCTGAAAATTGCCGATTGGAATGAGTTGAGCAAGGCAACCGTGACCCAAAGCAAAACAACGCGCAAAACAACAGCGAGGATAATACCTTGTTTGCGGACGCGCTCTTGTGCGCCGATTGGCGCGCGGCTACTTTCGATGGAGATATAGAGCAAGTTGTCAAATCCAAGTACCATTTCCAATATGAAAATGACGAAGAGCGCCCAAAGATTAGGAATTGTAAATAAATCTGCAAACATTGTATTTCCTTAATTAAAGTGAGCGATAAGGTGTCGGATTAAATTGACATGCGAAGCCATCACCATCAGGATCAAGGCCACGGCTATCCGTTGTTGGGCCACCTGCTTCTAAGAATGCACGCTGTGCTTCATATGAAGTTGAGTAAGAGTTACAATTTCCGCGTTTTCCAGAACGGCTATACACGCTAACGCCAAGAGCATTTGTTGTTGAGCGGGCGTATTTTGCAGGGTTCACTTCACCAATTGTAGGAACGCTCACCGATGTTACTTCTTCGCGTCCAGCAGCAATCGCCGCAATTTGAGCCGCATAACGCTCACGGTCAATTTTTTGCTGCTCCTGAGAATAATCTGAAAGCGTGATTGAATTTGGATTTTCAGCAATACTCCCATCGGCCTGTTGGAGGCCTGGAATGATTTCAACGGGCTGCGTGGCATCGATAGTTGTGTCTAGATCGGTTGCAGTAGCGAATTGATCTGAATTGATATCAGAGCCTCTTGGTTCACAAGCAGCTAAAAGAGCGAAGACCGATGTAAGGGTAAGTATCTTTTTCATTATGTCCACCATTGATTAAGTTTTGAGTTAAATTGAATTTGGCTTTCAAGCCCGTGAGCGATTGAAAGTAAGGATGTTTCTTCGAATGGCTGGCCAATGAGCTGAAGACCCAAAGGAAGTCCATTGCTTGATAGGCCCGCAGGAATAGAGATGCCTGGCAAGCCCGCCATGTTGACGGTGACCGTGAACACATCATTGAGATACATCATCACAGGATCTGCATCTTTCATGTCGCCAATGCCAAAAGCTGGGCTTGGTGTTGTGGGGGTCAAGATCGCATCTACGCCTTGTGCGTAAACATTTTCAAAATCTGCTTTGATTTGTGTACGGATTTTTTGAGCGCGGGTGTAATAAGCATCATAAAAACCAGCTGACAAAACATATGTGCCGATCATGATGCGGCGTTTGACCTCTGCGCCAAATCCAGCTGCACGCGTTTTTGAATACATTTCATTGATGCCATCACCTGCTCCAAGTTCGGCACGTTTACCAAAACGCACACCATCATAGCGCGCAAGATTGCTTGAGGCTTCAGCAGGGGCAATCACGTAATAGGCCGCAAGCGCATGCTTTGTCATAGGCAGTGAAATGTCAACGATTTCAGCGCCCAGATCACGGAGCATATCCGCGCCTTTTTCCCAGATCGCATCAATTTCGGCGGGCATCCCATCAACGCGGTATTCACGCGGAATGCCAATTTTTTTGCCCTTTAGGGATGCGCCGAGATCAGCTTCAAAATTGGGAACGGCGCGCGGGCTTGATGTGCTGTCTTTTGCGTCATGTCCGCACATGGCCTCGAGCATAATGGCGGCATCTTGTACCGATTTATTGATCGGGCCTGCTTGATCAAGTGAAGAAGCAAAGGCAATAATACCATAGCGTGAACATCGGCCATATGTGGGCTTAATTCCAACCGTACCTGTAAATGCCGCAGGTTGGCGAATGGAGCCGCCAGTATCAGTTGCGGTTGCGCCGAGCGCGAGATGAGCGGCAACGGCAGCAGCAGAGCCACCTGAGGAACCGCCGGGCGTTAGATCGCGATCATCGTTTTTCCAAGGATTGATTGCAGCTCCATAGCAACTTGTCTCATTTGAAGAACCCATCGCAAACTCATCCATATTCGCGGTGCCCATCATAACAGCGCCTTGTTCCCAAAGCTTGGATGTCACTGTGCTTTCATATGGGGGAATAAAACCATCGAGAATATGGCTTGCGGCTTGGGTTTGCTGCCCTTTCACGCAATAAATATCTTTGATCGCAAGAGGGATACCGCAAAGATTTGGCGCATCGCCTTTTGCCAAAAGCGCATCGGCGTTTTTTGCATCAAGACGTGCGCGGTCTTCATCAAGGCGAACAATTGCATTGAGCGCCTTCGCATCATTTGTCGCTTTTATGCAAGCATCAGAGAGTTCGACGGCCGTAAAGTCTTTGGCGCGCAGGGCGTCGCGTGCAGCAGTGATCGTGAGTTCGTTTAGCTTTGTCATTATTCAACCACCTTTGGAACCGCAAAGAATCCTTCACGAGATAGCGGCGCATTTGAAAGCACATCATCTTGTTTCTCACCATCATTGATAACGTCCTTGCGAAGGGGAGAGTTCATCGGGGTCACCGATGTCATCGGCTCAACCCCCTCAACATCAACTTCTGCAAGCTGATCAATCATGCCCAAAACACCAGAGAGCTCGCGCGCAAGCGGGGCGACATCTGTGTCTTCGATTGAAATACGGGCAAGATTTGCCACGCGTTTTACTGTATTTTCGTCAATTGCCATAAAAATGCCCTTTTCTTGAGTCATCGTATAATTGAGGCCACGCACCCTTTCAAGTTACATCCTTGTGATTATGTAAAGAAAAGCCTTATTTTTTTGGCTTGCGGGCCTCGGCAAAAAACTGCTTGAGTAATAACTGTGACGTTTCTGCACCAATTCCGTCATAGATTTCGGGTTTGTGATGGCATTGGGGATGATTGAATACCTGTGCGCCATGTGTTGTGCCGCCTGATTTGGGATCTTCTGCCCCAAAATATAAGCGTTTGATCCGAGATTCTGCAATTGCGCCTGCACACATCGCACATGGCTCTAACGTCACATAAAGATCACATTCAGATAGACGAAAGTTTTGATTGAGCGTGGCGGCTTGGCGAATGGCCACAATTTCAGCATGTGCGGTGGGATCATTGTCGCGGCGGGTACGATTTTGCCCTGTGGCAAGGGTTCTGCCATTGTGTATGATGACAGCTCCCACAGGAATTTCGCCAGCTAATGCAGATTTTTCGGCTTCTTTAAGTGCAATAGACATGAAATTGTTGAAGTTTTGTGCCATAAGTGGAGAAGTATTGCGATAAAATTGAGAAATCAAGTCGATTGCGCTCGCATGCCTGCGCGAATCGCATTAGGAAGACCGCTATATGACGAGGCAAATGATGACCGAATACCAAAGAGACCCAAATTCCCACCGATTGGCCAAATTTATGGCGCGCACTGGCGTGGCTTCAAGGCGCGACTGCGAAAAGCTCATTTTGGAGGGGCGCGTGACTGTAAATGGTGAGCGCGTTGAAAGCCCTGCACTTAATGTGTTGGATAGTGACGTTATTCTACTTGACGGTCAAAAACTGGCAAAGCCTCCATTGCGGATGTGGTTATATCATAAGCCTGCGGGTCTTGTGACAACATCTCGCGATGAAAAAGACCGTAAGACGATTTTTGATGAATTGCCGCCTGTGCTGCGCAATGTGAATACGGTTGGTCGTCTTGATTTGAACTCTGAGGGGTTGCTATTGCTTACAAATGATGGCGAGCTGAAACGCAAGCTTGAGCTTCCTGATACGGGTTGGCGCCGCAAATATCGTGTGCGTGCTTATGGCAAAGCAACCGAAGAGCAGCTCGACACATTGCGCAAAGGCATTGTGATTGATGGTGAAGTTTTCCGTCCTATGGAAATTACGCTTGATCGTGAAAATACCGATAATAAATGGTATACTGTTGCGCTTCGTGAAGGCAAAAACCGCGAGATCCGCCGTGCTTTTGATACGATTGGCCTTAATGTGAATCGTTTGATCCGCACAAGCTATGGCCCGTTTCAACTTGGGGCCATGGATAAAGGTGAGGTCACGGAATTGCGTCCAAAAGCCTTGCGCACATTGCTGGGCGGTTTGCTTCCAGAAGCTGCTGTCCTTGGAGAGGTTCCGCTTGATATTCAGACAAGCCATGATGAACGCGAAGCTGTGCGTGCTGAAAAACGTGCTGAGCGTGAAGAGCTTATGAAAAAGAATAAAGCGAAAGGCAAAGGCGGCAAGCGCAGTGATCGCCGTGTCCCGCCGCGTGATAGCTCTGATGACCGTCTAAAACGTGGGTTTATTGATAAGCCGCGCGATGGTGATAAGGGGCGCGAATTTAAGCCACGTGATAGTAGAAGTGATGATCGGCCTAAGCGTAGTTTCGGCGACAAAGCTCGCGGTGACTTTAAGGGTCGTGATGGAGATCGCAAAGATTTCAAACCGCGCGGAGATGGTGAACGCCGTCCATTTAAATCGCGTGAAGATGGGGATCGTAAATTCACCCCTCGTGGTGACGGCCCAAAGCGCTCATATGATGATCGCCCCAAGCGTAGCTTTGGCGACAAACCGCGCGGTGATAATCGTCATGGTGATAAACCATACGGAGATAAGCCCCGTGGAGATTCTAGCAAACGTGTCGAGAAGCCATGGGCAGATAAGAGAAAATCTGACAAGTCTGGCAGCGATAGACCAAAACGCGATTTTAAACCGCGTCAAGATGGGGAGCGCAAATTTGCGCCAAAGGGAGATGCGCCCAAACGTGACGTAAAACGTCGTGATGAGCCGCCTAAACCGAACCGCTTCAAGCGAGATGTCGAAAAACGCGCTCAAAAACGTGATGAAAACGTCGGCAATAAAGCATCAGGTAAAAAAGTAAGCCCATTTTTCAAAAAGCCAAAAGGTGAAGAGTAAGATTTGAATATCATAAAACGCCCATCGCCTAATTATAATGCCCGAAAGGGCGGGATGGTTGCGCGTTATGTGATCATTCACTTTACGGCTATGGATAGCGCTGATGAAGCTTGCGATCGGCTTTGTGATCCTGAATTTGAAGTTTCGGCGCATTATCTTATTGGCAAAGATGGTTCGGTTGTGGCGATGGTTGATGAGGCGGATCGGGCATGGCATGCAGGTGCAAGTTTTTGGCATGGCATCACGGATATGAATTCTGGCTCTATCGGGATTGAGCTTGATAATAATGGCTGCAGGCCGTTTGAAGATCCGCAATATAATGCGTTGATTGATCTATTGCGTGGCATTTGCGCGCGCCATGATATCCCTTCAACACATATTCTCGGGCATCAAGATATTGCTGCGGGTCGAAAATTTGATCCAGGGCCATGGTTTGATTGGACGCGGCTTGATGCGGCAGGGGTTTCGGCTCCCCCCAAAGGAAAAGGCAAATTTCCACATGATGAGGAGGGTTTTCGGGCACTCGCTTCATCGGCGGGATATGACGGCAATGCAGTTCTATCCGTGCTGCTTATGAATATTCGTATGCGTCACGGAGCTACCCCATTTTTTGGCGCTCTTCGTGACAGTGATTTTGATCTTCTGACTTGACCTTTTGCGCGTCTGCGCTTAACCCGAAAACGCGGATGGTTGGATGATCGCGCTGCGCTCTTTGGAGCAATGTGAGGAAAGTCCGGACTCCAGAAACAACGGCGCCAGATAACGTCTGGCTGGGGCAACCCAAGGGATCAGCGCCACAGAAAACAAACCGCCATGCTTGCATGGTAAGGGTGAAACGGTGCGGTAAGAGCGCACCGCCTTGGTGGCAACATCAAGGGCAGGGCAAGCCCCGCTGGGAGCAAGACCAAATAGGAGCCGCGTGCGCAAGCAGGGATGTTTCACCCGAGCGGTTCGGGTTGGTTGCTAGAGCGTCATGGTGACATGGCGTCGAGATGAATGATCATCGGGAGATGCGTGCAAGCGTATTTCGCTACAAAATCCGGCTTACAGACCATCCGCAAATGATTTTAATCAATACTATATTGATTGTTGGTCTAGCTCTCTATTTAACTGCCTGTACGAAAGAGTCTTAAGTTCTGCGCATAGAAGTCTTTTTAGAGAACCCACGGATATATATCCGTGGGTGCATAGTCGATTTAGTTTAGTTAGAAGTGATTGGTCGACCATTAATATCTTGCAAAGGACGATTGTTGCCCATGTATATTGCTTCGTACGCTGCCAATGCCTCATCAGATATTTGGATCGGGTTTGCGAAGACAGTCCAAGTCACAATTTCAGAACAAGGTGGAGTCGTCAAAGAGCCCATATAGCGGTAAATGGATTTGTCTTCGGGAATCAATTGGTTGATGTCGATAGCTGTGTCAAGCATAGCTTCGCCTTCATCTTGTGGAGCAATCTTCATTATTGTGTCCATAAGGGTATTGGTTCCATTACCTTCAATCATGATTCCAAGGACTGCAAGTTTTCCATCTTCTGCTTGTGCTACCATATGGGCGACCATTGGGAAACCTTTGCCATCAATCGTGTGCTCGGATGGAGAATGGAAATGGAACTGTACTAATTCAAAGTCTTTGTTTTCAATGGTTAAACTTCCCATTTCGTCGCCGTTGAATTGTATTGTGTGGCCGTTGTTTACGACGGTACCAAGCGTTTCTTCGTTGAAATTCATCTCAGGGAGTTGCGCGGTATCTTCAACTTTACCTGTAAGGTTGATTGGTGATTGCGCTTCGCCAACGGCACACGCTTCAAAATCAGTAGAAAGTTCACCCCAATGCTCCGGGCCGTGATCACCTTCATAAGTGAAATCAGCCATAAGTGAAATCAGCCGCTATGCTGGCATTTGCTAGCACGATTGCGACAGAAGTAAGTAAAATTTATTTCATAGTAGTTCCTTTATTTATTCGTAATATTGTTGCTAATTATTAGCGATATGGCTGCTAACGCCAGAAATTATTAAGGTCAAGTTAAGAAATTGTGATAAGCAAAGGCTGGCTAAAATTTTAGATTGATAGGCTGATTCATGAAATTAGATGAGGTTTTTTTGAGCTTGAATCTGATCATATTATGATTGCTGATATAATCTAGCAGTTCCAGTAAAATACGATTGAGATGAGCTCGCATGATGGGTGATCACGGGTTTGTGAGTTTTGTCTATGGTGGCAATATAATTAGTTTTATGGATTTAGTGTGTGAATGCCCTCTTGGGTACAACATATAGTATGATGTTGAAATTGTGGTATATTTTCCCAATAATTCCCAAAAAAAGTTGTTGATTCCCAATTTTCACCATGCTATCCAGGCTTTACGGTGACGTGACGCACATAAAAATAATCGAACGGCAGGTTCATACAGGCAGCGCACTCCACCCATAAAAAGAATAGATCCCACGCAACCGAGCATTGCGCTAAAGGATGTTGAGTATAGGCGGATCGCTTGAGGATATCATGCGGTCCGTTTTTTAATTCTAGGCTGAAAGCTTGGATGAATTGAGGAGCAGAAAAGTGGCAGAGCTTTTCCAAGGCGAGGTACAAAATCGCATCGACACCAAAGGACGTGTGTCGGTGCCTGTTGCATTTCGCCGTGTTCTTGAGCAAGGCGATCCTGAATTTTCTGCTGGTAAAAATGCGCGCATGTCTGTTTTGCATTGGCCGAAGAAAAAATGTCTTGAAGTCTATTCTGCAAACGGCATGGCCGAGCTTGCGCGTATGATTGAGCGCCATCCGCCGCGCTCTCCAATGCGTGAAGCCCTTTCGCGTATTGTGCTTGGTGGTTCTCAACCTTTGCAACTTGATGAAACAGGTCGTGTGGTGATCTCTGAAAAATTACGCATCGCAGGTGGCTTGGGTGAGGATGTCGTTTTTGTAGGTTCTATGGGGAAATTTGAAATTTGGGATCAGGAAGCATTTGAAGAAGATACGGCTGCAAAACTTGCACAGCTAGAGGAGCTTGTTGATTTTGACGCGCCATTTGGTGTGGAGCCAAGCTTATGATGGATGCGCCCCACAAGCCTGTGCTCATTGATGATATCATAAGACTTTCTGCGCCCGTTTCCGGCGTTTGGCTTGATGGTACATTTGGTGCAGGTGGGTATTCAAAAGCTATTCTTGAGGCTGGTGCATCAAAAATTATCGGCATTGATCGTGATCCTTTGGCCCATGAAATGGCGGCAAATTGGTTGCCCGAATTTGGTGATCAAATTGATCTGCATTTGACGAGTTTTTCAAAGATGGATCATGTTGCCGATGCAGCTTCTCTTGATGGTGTTGTTCTCGATATTGGTGTGTCATCAATGCAGCTTGATATTGCGAAGCGTGGATTTTCATTTATGCGTGATGGCCCACTTGATATGCGGATGAGCCAAGAGGGGCCAACGGCTGCGGATTTATGCAATACACTTGATGAAGAAGAGCTTGCAAATATTCTTTACGTATATGGTGAAGAGCGGGCATCAAGGCGGATTGCGCGCAATATTGTAAAGGCGCGACCACTTTCTACAACTCTTGAGCTTGCAAAAATTTGTGAGAGCAGTTTGCCGCGCAAAAAACCACATGATCCGCATCCTGCAACGCGGAGCTTCCAAGCTTTGCGCATTGCCGTGAACGCTGAGCTTGATGAGTTAAAGGCCGCGCTTAAGGCGTCGGTTGACCTTTTGAAGCCGGGTGGTTTGCTTGTCATTGTGAGCTTTCATTCCCTTGAAGATCGTATCGTAAAGCAGTTCTTTGTTGAGGAAAGCGGTAAAGGCGGAAGCGTAAACCGCTATTCGCCAATGCCCACAGATACGGTTGATGCGCGCCTTAAAATTATGACCAAAAAGCCTGTTACGGCAAGCGATGATGAGGTTCAATCGAATGCCCGAGCGCGTTCGGCCAAGCTTCGCATTGCGCGGAAAGTTGGGGCGGTGTCATGAAGCGTTGGATGTATATCATTGGCGTCATCATTTGTGCTGTTTTGGCCTATTGGGCTTATTCGATTTCATCTGAGACAAGGGCTGCGTCAATTGAATTGCGTGCTTTGAAATCTGAAATCCGTAAAGAACATGAGCGGATATCGGTCTTGCGCTCTGAATGGGCATATCTCAACCGCCCAGAGCGGCTTCGCCATCTTGTCGAGTTAAATTTTGATGAGCTTGGCCTTGTCCAAATCACAGAGCAAAATTATAGCGAGACATCTGTGGTTCCGTTCGCAAGCCAAGAGGATCTTGATGAACTGCCTGAAATCGATCATTCAGCTCTTGAACAAATACTCGCAGAAATAGAAACCGCGCCATCAGAGGGAACACAATGACATATTCAACACGTCCTTCCGTACCTTTGCTCGGCATATTTGGTGATCGTCTTCGCGGTAAAAAAACCGAAGATATTCACGCCCATGACCGCGCTATGATTGCACGTGCAAATGCACAAGCCGAACATAATTCGGCTAAAAACAGACTGCGTATTGCTATGGTTTTGAGTACAGCGGTTTATGTAGCCATTGGCTTAAAAATGGCGGCTCTTGCGATGAGCGCGCCAATCGAAAATATAAACACATATACACCCGTTAAAATTAATGGTGATCGCGCGGATATTGTTGATCGTAACGGCGAGATTTTGGCTACGAATTTGCCAGGTTATTCACTTTATGTGCAGCCGCATGAAATGGTAGATCCAAAAGCCGCAGCGCAAAAGCTTTCTCAAATTTTTCCAGATATGAGCGAAGAAAAGCTTTATGAGTGGTTCACACGTGAAGGCTCTAAATTCCGCTGGCTCAAGGATCAAATATCGCCAGAACAAAAGCAAGCCGTATTTAATCTTGGTGAGCCAGGCTTACAATTTGGCAAACGTGAATTGCGTCTTTATCCGAATGGGCCAATTGCAAGCCATATTTTGGGCGGCGTGAGCTTTGGTGAAAAAGGCGTGAATGCCGCTGAAATTAAGGGGCAGGCGGGGATTGAATTTGCTTCCAATGATTTCTTGTCCAATCCCAAAAATGCACATCGCGAACTCAAATTGTCAATTGATGTTGCCGTTCAAGACGCGCTTGAAAATGTGCTGTATAAGGGCATGAAGGCGAATTTTGCCAAGGGTGCATCAGCTGTGTTGATGGAATCGGATACGGGTCGCATAATTGCGATGACCTCGCTGCCAGATTTTGATCCCAATTTGCGACCAAAAGGTGTGATTCAAGGCAATGATCCCAGTTTGGATTCTCGTTTTGATAAAGCGGCTCTGGGCACATATGAGCTTGGTTCTACTTTCAAAGTTTTCACAGCGGCACAAGCCCTTGAAAACGGCGTAGCAAACCCAAGCACAATGCTCAAAGCAGGTAGGAGCGTTCAGCAAAATGGCTACACGATTAAGGATTTCCATTTCTATGGTGAGCAATTGAGCTTGACAGATATTATCGTCAAAAGCTCGAATGTGGGGACGGCAAGGCTTGCGCGTGCTATGGGGCCAGAAGTGCAGAAAAAATTTCTTGGTGAGCTTGGATTCTTAGAGCCAACCAGTTTAGAGCTAGCAGAAGCGCGCCGTGGGCAGCCTCTTTACCCACAAAGATGGACGAATTTATCTGCTATGACGATTTCATATGGGCATGGCTTGGCGGCAACACCGCTCCATTTGGCGACAGGCTACGCAACTATGGTCAATGGTGGCTTTAAGGTGAACCCAACATTATTCCAAGATATACCTGATGATCTGACACGTTCGCGGATTATTTCTGCCAAAACGTCCATGCAAATCCGCGATATGTTACGCCAAGTTGTGACGCGTGGAACGGCATCATTTGCCAAGACCAAGGGTTATGATATCGGCGGCAAAACGGGTACGGCAGAAAAGCTTAACCCGAATGGTGGATATTACGTTAATAAAAACATCAATACATTTGCTTCGGCTTTCCCAATGTCTGATCCAAAATATGTGCTGGTTGTTGTGCTTGATGAGCCAAATACGCCAGATCCCAAAAAGCGTACAGCAGGTTGGACGGTTGTTCCTGTGGCCAAAGATATTGTGGAGCGTGTTGCACCACTTCTTAATATTCGCCCTGTATACACACCTGATCTTCCAATGGTAGCAAAGGTGATGAATGATGGTTGATGCCCGCGTACAAAGCCCTAAAGAAATTGCAGAACGGTTTGGGTTGAGAATACTCGGAGCAGGCGCGCAAACGCCGTGCCTTGGTATGGTTGTTGATTCACGACAAGCGGCAAATGGTATCATTTTTGCAGCAATGCCGGGTGTGAATGCGCATGGTGCAGAATTTGTTGATCAAGCTGTGAAGCGTGGTAGCAAAGTCGTTCTGACCGATGCGATTGGAGCATCCATCATACTGGCGAAATTTCCAGAACTCTGCGTTCTTCAAGCTGAAAATGCCCGCCTCGCTTTGGCGCAAATCGCTCAAGCTTTCTATCCGGAAACCCCGCAGCGCATTGTTGCGGTTACAGGTACAAATGGCAAAACATCTACCGCAAGCTTTGTGCGTCAAATTTGGCAAGGGCTTGAGTTTTGTGCCGTCAATTTTGGTACTGCGGGTGTAGAAGGGGATGTCGAAGCCGCGAGTAAGCTCACAACTCCTGACCCGATCACACTTCATGAATTGCTGGCATCGTTATCAACTCAACAAGTCACCCATGCTGCGATGGAAGCATCCTCTCATGGGCTTGATCAATACCGATTGGATGGGGTGAAGCTCTCTGTTGCTGGTTATACAAATCTCTCGCGTGATCATCTAGATTATCATAAAACATTCGGCGATTATTTTGCGGCAAAAGCAACCTTATTTGATCGGGTACTGCCAAATTCAGGGATTGCGGTGATTAATATCGATGATCCATTTGGTGAAACCATGCGCTTGGTTGCCGAAGGGCGCGGTCAGAAGGTCATCACAACAGGTCGCAATAAAACTGCCATGCTGCGTCTTGAAGATCAGCGTTTCCGTGAGGATGGGCAAGATATCAAGGTGAATTGGAATGGTGTGAGCTATATGGCGCGCCTTAAGCTCGTTGGCGATTTTCAAGCTGAAAACCTGCTCGTTGCAATTGGGATGGTGCTTGCTGAAGAAGAGGTTGCAGCTGGCGATGTATTTAATGTCTTGCCAAAGCTTCAATCGGTTCGAGGTCGGATGCAGCTTGCTGCAACGCGCGAAAATGGTGCGGCCGTTTTTGTTGATTATGCCCACACGCCAGATGCATTAAGAACAGCTATAAAAGCCATTCGCCCTCATGTGATGGGCAAATTGATTACGGTGTTTGGTGCTGGTGGTGATCGTGATAAAGGCAAGCGTCCATTGATGGGGCAGGTTGCCATCGAGCTTGCTGATGTGGTGTTCGTCACAGATGATAATCCGCGTTCAGAAGATCCTGCAACCATTCGATCAGAGATTATGGCCGCCGCAAAAGGTGCCACAGAAATTGGTGATCGTGCGGAGGCCATTTTGCGCGCAGTTGATGCAGCTGGGCAAGGTGATGTTGTGTTGATTGCCGGAAAAGGTCATGAAACTGGACAGATTGTCGGAGATCATGTTTTGCCATTTGATGATGTTGAGCAAGCCAGTCTCTCGGTTGCCGTTCTTGAGGGGCGCGAGATATGAGTTTATGGACAAGTGAAGAAATCGCTTTAGCGACAGGCGGGACGGCGCAAGGTGATTGGTCTGTAAATGGAATTTCGATCGATAGCCGAGACATCACCAAAGGTGATCTTTTTGTCGCGCTTAAGGCAGCACGTGACGGGCATGAATTTGTTAAAATGGCTATTGAGGCAGGTGCGAATGCCGCGCTTGTATCCCATATTCCAGAAGGTTGCGAAAACGCGCCGCTCATTATTGTGGAAGATGTCGAAGCCGCTCTTGCCGATTTGGGACAAGCGCGCCGAGCCGCATCAAATGCAAAAATCATTGCGGTCACAGGATCGGCGGGAAAGACATCAACCAAAGAAATGTTGCGCCATGTGCTCAAAAATTTTGGCAAGGCACATGCTTCCGAAAAAAGCTTTAACAATCATTGGGGTGTGCCATTGACCTTGGCGCGTATGCCCAAGGACGCTGAATTTGGCGTCTTCGAAATTGGTATGAATGCACCCGGTGAAATTGCGCCACTTGTTGCGCAGGTTCGTCCTGACATTGCCATCATTACCAATGTCGCGCCCGTGCATCTTGCGGGTTTCCAAGATGAGATGGGCATTGCGCGTGAAAAGGCCGCTATTTTTTCGGCTCTTAGCGATGAGGGCACGGGGCTTGTCTTTGCAGATATGGATTATGTGGATTTTATCCGCTCTACCACAGATCACCCACTTCAAACATTTGGCGCAAATGGAGATTACAAACAGAACTCCATTCACATTGCTCCCGACCATACAGATAGTGAAATATTGATCGGTGAAGATATATTGTCGATGCGTATTAATGTGGCAGGCGCGCACCATGCAAATAACGGCCTAGCTGTAATGGCGGTGATGGATGCGCTTGGTCTTGATCTTGAAAAATCCATCGCGGCTATGGCGAATTGGCTCCCGCCTTCGGGTCGCGGTGAGCGTTTTGAGATCACAATTGATGGTAAAAAAATCACCATTGTTGATGAAAGCTATAATGCGAACCCGCTCTCAATGCGTGCAGCGCTTAGAAGTTTTATTGGAAGTGATGCCAAAGATAAATATGCAGTTCTCGGTGAAATGAGCGAGCTTGGTGACGGTTCCAAAGGTTTTCATGAAGATATCGCAAATTGGAATGAGCTTGAGGGATTGGCGGGCATTGCGACTATTGGCGGTGAGATGAAAGCTCTCGATAAAAAACTAAGTGCTACCCAAAAACTCGGGCATTTTGAGAGCCATTCGGATCTTCTCGAAATGCTCAAAAACACTTTGCAAAATGGCGATCATCTTCTTTTGAAAGCTTCAAATGGGATTGGTCTTGGCAAAACCGTTGACGCGCTTCGAAAATTGGGGCAAAGCAAGCCCAAATAATCCATTCCTTAACGAGGTATTAATGCTTTCTTTATTAACAGAACTTTCCGATGGCGGCGACTTTTTCAATCTCTTCCGTTATATCACTTTCCGCTCAGGCGGCGCTTTTTTTACAGCGCTATTCTTATCTTTTGCCTTTGGTAGGCCATTAATCAACAGATTAAAGCTTCTGCAAAAACGTGGGCAACCCATCCGCGATGATGGCCCTGAAAGTCATATATTGGCAAAAGCAGGCACGCCAACAATGGGCGGAGTTCTGATTTTTTCGACAACCCTCATTGGGGCGCTCCTATGGGCAAAGCCAAGCAATGGCTATGTGTGGATGGTGTTGTTTTGCATGACCTCATATTTCTGCATCGGTTTTGCCGATGATTATGCAAAAATTACGGCGCATTCTACAAAAGGGCTATCCGCTCGCATACGTATGCTGCTAGGCTTATTGATTGGTGTAATTGCAGGTGTCTGGACGATGTGGCTGCAAGGTGATGGGCTGGGTGGCTATCTCGCATTCCCTTTTGTCAAAGATTATATGCTCAATCTCTCTATATTTTACATTCCATTTGCGATTATCGTGATCGTTGGTGCTGCAAACTCGGTGAACTTCACAGATGGCCTTGATGGGCTTGCGATTATGCCAGTTATGATTGCGGCTGCAAGTTTTGCACTTATTGGCTATCTTGTTGGTAGCTTTAAATATGCAGAATATCTCGGCGTTCATTATGTGAACGGCACTGGCGAATTGGCTGTTATTGCGGCTGCATTGATTGGTGCGGGCCTTGGGTTTTTGTGGTATAATGCGCCACCCGCCGCGGTGTTTATGGGCGATACGGGCTCGCTTGCTCTTGGGGGCACATTGGGTGCGATGGCGCTGGCCACCAAGCATGAAATCGTATTGTCGATCATCGGCGGGTTGTTCGTGGTGGAAACGCTTTCGGTAATCATTCAAGTCGCTTACTTCAAGCGCACAGGCAAGCGCATTTTCCTTATGGCACCTATTCACCATCATTTTGAGAAAAAAGGATGGGGCGAAAGTCAGATCGTTATCCGTTTCTGGATCATTTCCCTTATCCTTGCACTCATCGGTCTTGCGACATTGAAGGTTAGATAATGCTACCCATATACCATCTCCGTGACCAAAGCATTGCTATTTTCGGGCTTGGACGATCGGGGATGGCGACTGCGCGTGCTGCTGCTAAAGGTGGTGCTCGCGTTATCGTTTATGATGGCAATGAGGCCTCGGTTGAATTGGCCGTATCGGAAGGGTTTGAATATCGTGATCTTGCGAAAGACGGCTCCTGGGAGGGGGTTGATCAGCTTATCGTATCCCCGGGTATCCCTCATCTCTATCCAGAAAGTCACCCGATTATTGCCAAGGCCATTGATAAAGCAGTTGCGGTTGATAATGATATATCCCTGTTTTTCAAAGAGCTATCTGAGAGCTATATTTCGATGGAAAACCCGCCGCGTGTCATAGCGATTACGGGTTCGAACGGCAAATCGACGACAACGGCTCTTGCATATCATTGTCTGAATGAACTCGGTCTGCGCGTTCAAATGGGCGGCAATATTGGCCGTGGTGTCTTTGATCTTGATCCACCAAAAGCCAATGAAATCTACGTGATTGAACTTTCGTCATATCAAACAGAGCTGGCATTGCAGCTCTCACCTGATATCGCGATTTTTACAAATATTTCACCAGATCATCTTGATCGACATGGTGGAATGGGTGGTTATTTCGCAGCAAAATCACGTTTATTTACACAATCTTTGCCCCGTGCGATTATTGGCATTGAAGAAACCGAGGGTCGCTTTTTAGAAGCGCAGCTTCGTGCGATGGGTGCGCGTGTTCAAGCCGTTTCAATTGGGGTAAAGCCTGTCGGTAGAACCCATTTTTATCACGTGAAAAAAGGCCAGCTCGCGGAATGGAATAAAGGTCGTCAAGCGGCCAGTGTTGATCTGCGCAATTTTTCAAGCTTGCCAGGTGCGCATAATTGGCAAAATGCGGCTTGTGTATTTGCAACCCTTCGTTCGCTTAATTTGGCTCCTAAGGCCATTGAGGCGGCCATGGCGAGTTTCCCTGGTCTTGCGCATCGTTGTCAAATTGTCGGTGAGATTGATGGCATTAAAATCGTCAATGATAGCAAGGCCACAAACGCAGATGCAGCTTGGCAATCATTGAGTGCATTCAATAATATTCATTGGATTGCAGGTGGAGTCCCCAAAGAGGGCGGTATTGCGCCTTTAAAACCTCTCTTTGATCGCATTGCAAAATCTTATCTCATTGGAGAAGCTGCTGTTGAATTTGGCGCGACCTTGCTTGATCATCCTCATGAAATTTCGGGTGATTTAGAAACGGCGCTCAAATCCATAAAATCGCAAGCCAAATCGGGTGATGTTGTGCTTTTGGCACCTGCCTGCGCGAGTTTCGATCAGTACCCAAATTTCGAGAAACGTGGCGATGCATATATTTCTCTGGCCAAATCAGTTTTTGGTGTGTAAACTGTCCTGATAATAAGGCCAAAAAGGCCAAAGCAGTAGAGTACAGGCGTTAAAATGACAGAAATGATTTATGGCTCCATGTCGGTGCCCGTCGTTCGCGAAAGCAATTCCAATTGGTGGTATACGATTGATCGTGTGATGCTGAGCGCAGTTTTCCTTCTCTTTGCGATTGGGCTTTTGTTGTCCATGGCATCTTCACCCGCACTTGCAGAAAAGAACGGTTTAGCTGAGTTTTATTATACGCAGCGACAGTTTATTTTCGGCTCATTGGCGCTCATCACAATGCTCATATTATCACGTTTTTCTCCTACGATGGTGAGGCGCCTTGGTGTGCTTGGCTTCTTTTGTGCATTGATCGCGCTTCTTGCTCTTCCTGTGATTGGTACGAATTTCGGCAAAGGGGCAACGCGTTGGATTTCGCTTGGCTTTGCATCTGTGCAACCCTCTGAATTTCTTAAGCCTGGCTTTGTGATCATGATTGCATGGTTGGTTGCAGCTGGTAAAATGAAAAATGGCCCGCCAGGTCGTTTGATGGCAACTTTGCTCACAGGTTTTTTGGTAACTGTGCTTGCGCTTCAGCCTGACTTTGGCCAAGCCACTTTATTGCTATCAGCATTTTTTGCGATCATGTTCGTCGCGGGATTTAACTATATCTGGATGTTCTGCGTTGCCGTTATTGTGATGTTGGGTGCTCAATTTGCTTATAGCAATTCCGAACACGTCGCAGGGCGTATCGATAGTTTTCTCTCCGCAGATATCGACCCATATACACAGATTGGCTACGCTGCCAATGCGATTTCAAATGGTGGTTTTTTGGGCGCGGGCGTAGGTGAGGGCACAGTCAAATATAAACTTCCTGATGCTCATACCGATTTTATCATGGCTGTTGCGGCTGAAGAATATGGTGTTCTGCTGTGTTGGTTGGTTACAGGTGTATTTGGCTTTATCGTGTTTCGTTCATTTATGAAATTAATGCGCACAGGCGATCATTTTACACGTTTTGCAGGTGTCGGTTTAACCACGCTCTTGGGTGCACAAAGCATGATCAATCTTGGTGTAGCAGCCCGTTTGTTTCCGACAAAAGGCATGACGCTTCCCTTCATTTCCTATGGTGGGTCATCACTTGTGGCTATTGGGATTACATTTGGCTTTTTGCTCGCGCTTACACGTGAACGCTCAACGCCAACACCAATTATACAAGGGATAACAAGATGAAGCCGGTAATCGTTCTTGCTGCAGGCGGTACTGGCGGCCATATGTTTCCCGCACAATCGATTGCCGAAAGCTTTGCCGCAAAAGGTTTTGATATCGTTTTGACCACAGATGATCGTGGTATGCGCTATGCGGATAACTTTGCAGATGATGTTGAGCGGGTTGTTTTGCCAACAGGCAGTTTTTCTCAAGGGTCAATAATAAAGCGATTAATGACTCCGTTTCGCTTGATGCAAGGTGCGCTATTGGCGCGTAAGGTTTTCAAAAAACATAAACCTGTTTGTGTGATTGGATTTGGTGGATACCCTGCCGCGCCTAGTCTATACATGGCGCGCATGAGCGGTGTGCCATATTATATCCATGAGCAAAATGCTGTTCTTGGGCGGGTGAATAAACTTTTCCAAAAGAACGCAAAGCGCGTGGCCTGTGGATTGTGGCCTGTCGTTGGTTCAGGCGAGAATGCGGTTTATATAGGCAATCCCGTGCGTAGCAATGTCTCTCCATTGGCGCAATCTGCTTTGCCAAAGGGCGATGCCATTCACCTCGTTGTTTTTGGTGGATCACAAGGTGCGAGTGTGTTTTCGTCAATTCTTCCTTATGCGCTCGCAAAGCTTCCCATTGAATTGCGCAAAAAGATAAGGCTCACTCAGCAAGCGCGAGAAGGCGAAGTAGATGATTTAAAAAAACGATATCAAGATATGAATGTATCGGTAGAACTTGCTCCATTTTTCAACGATATGCCTGCGCGCATTGCCAATTCCCATTTTGTTGTGGCGCGCTCAGGCGCTTCGACTTTGGCAGAATTGCAAGTCATAGGGCGCGGTTCCATTCTTGTGCCATTGCCAAGCGCAATGAATGATCATCAAAGATTAAACGCGAAAGCTATGGTGTCGGCCAATGCCGCTATTGAATATGATGAAGATCGCCATAGCGCTGATGATCTCGCCAAATGGCTCGAAGATATTCTGACCCAGCCCACAGCTTTGGCACGAATGGCCGATGCCGCCCACAAATTGGCGCGCCCAAATGCCGCAGAAGATTTATGTGAACTCGTATTGAAAGAATTAAACCATGGACCATAAAACCCGTATTCCTCAGCAAATTGGCACAATCCATTTCGTCGGTATTGGTGGTATTGGTATGTCTGGAATTGCTGAAGTTTTGATGGCTCATGGATTTTCCGTTCAGGGATCCGATGCAAAAGCGAGCGCGATCACGAAGCGCCTTGAGGAGAAGGGTGCAAAGGTATTCATCGGTCAGAAAGCGGAGAACCTCGACGATGCGGCTGTTGTTGTTATTTCATCGGCGATTAAGCCTGGAAATGCTGAATTTGATGGGGCACGTGAACTTGGCCTTCCGATCGTGCGCCGCGCTGAAATGCTTGCCGAATTGATGCGCTTGCGCTCAAATGTTGCTGTGGCGGGAACCCATGGCAAAACAACGACAACGTCGCTTGTCGCAGCTATGCTTGATGGTGGCAATATGGACCCAACAGTGATCAATGGCGGTATCATTCATAAATATGGCTCGAATGCGCGTATGGGCAAGGGCGAATGGATGGTTGTCGAGGCTGATGAAAGTGATGGCACTTTTAACCGTTTGCCCGCGACAGTTGCGATCATTACCAATATCGATCCTGAGCATCTTGAGCATTATGGTGATTTTGATACCTTGAAAGAAGCGTTTTATACATTCGCATCCAATATCCCATTTTATGGCGCGGCCGTTTGCTGTGTTGATCATCCTGAGGTGCAAACGCTTGTTTCTAAGCTGCATGATCGCAAGGTGATTACATATGGCATTGGCCCCCAAGCTATGGTGCGGGCAACGGATTTGACATTTGATATTGATGGCGCTCATTTCAATGTGACCTTAGAAGGCGAACCCTTTATTGATGACGTTGTTTTGCCGATGCATGGCGAGCATAATGTTCAAAACGCGCTTGCGGCCATTGGTGTTGCGGTTCATTTTGGAATTAAGCCTGAAGATATTCAATCATCGCTATTGGCCTTTGGTGGCGTGAATCGCCGCTTTACCCGTGTCGGTGAGTGGAATGGTGTTCATATCGTTGATGATTATGCCCATCACCCTGTGGAAATTCAGGCTGTTCTTCGCGCGGCGCGCCAAGCATCAACGGGTCGCGTCATCGCTTTCCATCAACCTCATCGCTACACGCGGCTGGATAATTTATGGGAAGATTTTTGTACATGTTTTAATGATGCCGATATTGTTGGCATTAATGATGTCTATGCTGCGGGCACGGATCCGATTGAAGGGCGTGAAGGAACGGATCTTGCTCAAGGCATTCGTGATCATGGCCATCGTTCATCTCATTATGTGGCGGGCGAAAACGAGCTTCAAGCTTTTGTCAAAGAGAATGCCAAAGCGGGTGACATTGTGATTTGCTGTGGCGCGGGAACAATTTCAAGCTGGGCACATGATCTGATTGAAAAACTTGGATAAACCTCTGGAGATCAAACGCATGAATATGTCTGAACTTGCTCAAGCTTTTGATCTAAAAGCAAGTCAACCTCTCGCAGGGCTATCTTGGTTGCGCACGGGCGGCAATGCCGATTGGTTTTTTCAACCCAAAGATGCAGAGCATCTCGCAGATTTTTTGAAAGCTTGCCCAGATGATGTTCCACTATTCCCAATGGGGGTCGGCTCGAACACAATCTTTCGAGATGGCGGTGTTGAGGGTGTCGTGATCCGCCTTGGCCGCGCCTTTATGGGCTTAGATTTTTTAGATGATGGCCGTGTTCATGTGGGGGCGGCGATGCTTGATGCGATGCTCGCGCGCAAGGCCGCAGATGAAGGTATTGATCTCACTTTTTTGCGCACAATCCCTGGGGCTATTGGCGGCGCAATCGCTATGAATGCAGGCTGTTATGGCGCATATATCGCCGACATCACCGAAGAAATCCATATTTTAACACGTGATGGAGAACGGCAAACATTGCAAGGATCCGACGTTCAATTTGATTATCGCTTCACCCATTTGCCCCAAGGGTGCGTGATCCTTGGCGCTATATTAAAAGGCTCAAAAGCTGACCCTGCCGCGCTCCATGCCCAAATGGAAGACGCGCTTGCTAAGCGTGAAGCGAGCCAGCCCACAAAAGAGCGTTCATGTGGATCAACATTTCGCAATCCTATCGGACATTCATCGACGGGAGCGGAAGGTGAGGACCATTCACTGAAAGCTTGGAAAGTTATTGATGATGCAGGGCTTCGCGGCACAACAATTGGTGGGGCGCAAATGTCAGAAATGCATCCCAATTTTCTCATCAATATGGGTGATGCGACTTCATATGATCTTGAGGCGCTTGGCGAGCATGTGCGCGCAACAGTTCTTGAAAAATCAGGCATTGATTTGACATGGGAAATTAAACGTATTGGGCGCTTCGCAAAAGACCAAAGCCCAAAATGGACCATATTGTAAGCGGATTTTCGCAGCATATGTTTGAGGGCGCTTGATTTCATCGGCAAAATCTTGCAAAGGTTAAGGTAAGCTAGAAAACTAGCAATTATAATTGAGCGAGTTGAGGATTTATGAGCGGGAAATCACTCCGTGTAGCGGTGCTATTGGGCGGCCTTTCGGCTGAGCGAGAGGTATCTTTGGTGTCAGGTCGCGAATGTGCCGATGCTTGCGAGCGTTTGGGTCATGAAACCATCCGAATTGATGTTGGGCGCGATGTTGCAATGCAATTGGCGGAGGCAAAGCCAGATATTGTGCTGAATGCGCTTCACGGTCGTTTTGGCGAAGATGGAACCATCCAAGGTCTTCTTGATATAATGAACTTGCCTTATACGCATTCAGGTGTGCTTGCATCGGCTATTGCGATGGATAAAGAGAAAACCAAGCTTGTTTACCGTGAGGCGGGATTGCCCGTTGCTCATAGCGTTTTGGTGAAATCAGAAGATGCACGCAAAGCGCACCCATTCCAGCCCCCTTATGTGATCAAGCCCTATAATGAAGGATCATCGGTCGGGATTTATATTGTCGATGAAAATTCGAACGGCCCCGCGCAGCTCTCAAATGATATGCCAGAATGGGTTATGGCCGAAGCATTTCTTCCTGGCCGTGAATTGACCGTTGGGGTGATGGGGGATCGGGCTTTATGCGTCACTGAAATCCTTACCGAGGGTTGGTATGATTACGATTCCAAATATAAAGAGGGCGGCTCGCGCCATGTTTTGCCCGCGGATTTGCCAGAAGATGTCACAGAGATTTGTCTTGAATATGCACTTCGTGCCCATAATGCTTTGGGATGTCGAGGAATGTCGCGTACAGATTTTCGCTATGATGAAAGCAAGGGTGTTGATGGAGTTTTCTTGCTTGAAACGAACACTCAACCGGGTATGACGCCAACATCGCTTGCTCCTGAGCAGGCAGCTCATTGTGGTGTTTCATTTGATGAGCTTATCAAATGGATGCTGGAGGACGCATCATGTTGTCGTTAAGGCATAATCCCCATGCGGCACCTAGTCGTTGGCAATATCGCTTCAGCCGCTTTTTGCTCTCTCGCCTTTATTGGGTGCTTACGCGTTTTGTCGCGCCTATTGCTCTTATTTTGTTTGTGGTGTTTCAACTTTGGACATCTCAAGGCATGCGTCAAATGGTTGCAGATACAAAAGCGAGCATATTTCAAAAAATTGCGTATTTGCCATTTTTTGTGGTTGATGATGTGGTTATATCAAATGCGACAGCTTTGCGCGAAGAAGAAATAATGAGCTTTATTGATATTCAAGCACCAAAAAGCATTTTGGAATTTGATCGTGATGAAATGCGCAAAAATTTGAGCCAAATGGATGCGGTAGGTTCATCAGAAATCCGTTATAACTATACGGGAACGATGGAAATTATCCTAGAACCCCGCATTCCTGCAATGATCTATTATGATGGTGCGTTATTTGAAACGATTGATGAATCAGGTCACCGTGTCGAGGGTTTGGCGGATCGTTCTGGCCGTGAAGAGTTGTTCGTGATCAGTGGTGAGGGCGCGAAGGACTCTGCTGGAGAAGCCATGCGTATTGTGAAAATGCTGAATCCTCTCGCAGATCGGGTACGTGGCCTCGTTCGCGTTGGCGGGCGTCGTTGGGATGTTGTGCTGACAAATGGCGCAATACTTATGCTGCCTGCTGAAAGTCCCATGAGTGCATTGCAGCTCATCTTGAAGCAACACCGTACGAATGAAGTGCTGAACCGTGAAATCCAATCTTATGATATGCGCATACCCGCACGCCCCATATTGCGGGTAAGCCCCGTGTTTGCGGCTGAAATCGAAACGACGATCGCAGACCAATCATGATAGAAAATGCCCGCCATAAAAGAGAAATGCGTATTCGGCGCGATTCTGTAATCAAGCGCTCACCCATAGTTATGTTGGATATCGGTTCGTCAAAAATAGCGGCTATGATTGTGCAATTTATGGCGCCAGAAAATATGGAGCAAGCAGGGCATAGTTTCCGTATATTAGCGTCACTTGAAATGGTTTCGCAAGGTGTTCGTTATGGTGAGGTTGCGACTATGGTCCAATTTCAAAAAGACATCATGCGTATTTTGCAAAATGTACAGCGCGCTGCGGGGATTAAGATCGATTATGCGGCTGTTTGTTTTTCGGGTGGTCGCCCAGAATCATTTGGTGCCACGGGTGAGGTGGCGGTTGAAAGTGGTGAGGTGACTGAAAATGATATTGCGCGTGCAATGCTCGCATGTGAATTTCCGATATTGCCAGATGGGCGCGAGTTCATCCATGCCCTTCCCATTAATTTTACGCTTGATCACAACACAGGCCTTGATGATCCAAGGGGGCAAATTGGCGCTCGCCTTGCTGTTGATATGCATTTGCTCGCGGTTGACTCCTCAACCGTTCACAATCTCGAGCAAGCGATCAGAAGCACAGATATTGAACTTGTTTCATTAACGACAAGTCCGTTTATGACAGGGCTTGCGGTTTTGACTGAGGATGAAATGAAGCGCGGCGCAGCCGTTATAGATTTTGGTGCAATGACCACATCTGTATCTGTTTTTTATGCAGGTCAACTCATGTATGTGAAGAATATTCGCATCGGTGGTTACCATGTCACAAGCGATATTTCTCAAGCTCTCGGCATTAGCTTTCAGATGGCTGAGCGTTTGAAGAATTTGCATGGCGGTGTTGAGGCGACAGCGCAAGATGACCGTGAGACGATTGATTTAAGCGATGGTTCTGAGACTGAGTTTCAAGAACGCCGAACCATTACACGTACTGAACTGATTGGCATCATTCGTCCCCGACTTGAAGAAATATTTGAAGAAGTTCTGTCCCTTCTTACGGAGGCAGGCCTTGATGAAATACCAAGTCAGCGTTTCGTTGTTGCGGGCGGTGCTAGTCAAATAGCTGGTCTTGAGGGGCTTGCTGAGCGCTTCTTGCGTCAGCGTGTTCGAATGGGCAGAACGATCAAGCTTGCTGGAGCATCTGCGCAACAAACAACTGCGGGGTTTGGTGCGGTTTCAGGCTTGGCTGTGCATACCGCAAAGCCAAAAGATGAAATGTGGGATTTTGTGAACCCAAATTCTGGCCGTTCGCTTTTGAATATGAGGTCTATTTTTAGCTGGTTTAAAGAAAACTGGTAAAAAAACTCCAATTGTCAAAAAAACTTCGTGACAGTGATTCGCGTTTGCGCTAAGATATTTCTAATAAAAATATATAAAAAACTATTGAGTAGAAAAATCTGAGGCAACTGCACCCATTTCATGGGGCGATGAAAGGCAAGAAAATGACTTTAAAATTACATATCCCGGAAACCCGTGACCTAAAGCCGCGCTTAACTGTATTTGGTGTTGGTGGAGCTGGCGGTAACGCTGTTAACAACATGATCGCGCGCTCGCTTGAGGGTGTAGATTTTGTGGTGGCAAATACGGACGCGCAAGCGCTTGAATTGAATGACGCTGTTCACAAACTTCAACTTGGCGAAGAATTGACAGAAGGCCTCGGTGCTGGTGCAAAACCTGAAATCGGTGCTGGTGCAGCAGAAGAAAGCTTGGAGCGTATTGTTGACCTTCTTAAAGGTTCGCATATGTGCTTTATCACAGCTGGCATGGGTGGCGGCACAGGTACTGGCGCTGCACCAATTATTGCGCAAGCAGCTCGTGAGCTTGGTATTTTGACAATTGGTGTTGTGACGAAGCCATTCTCTTTTGAAGGTTCGCGTCGCATGAAGCAAGCCGAAGAGGGCATTAAAGAGCTTCAGCAATATGTCGACACATTGATCATTATTCCGAACCAAAACCTTTTCTTGCTCGCCAATGAGCAAACAACATTTACTGAAGCTTTTGGTATGGCTGATGATGTTCTTTATCAAGGTGTTAAGGGTGTGACTGATTTGATGGTCCGTCCTGGACTTGTGAACCTCGATTTTGCAGATATTCGTTCGGTTATGGACGAGATGGGCAAAGCGATGATGGGTACTGGTGAGGCCGATGGCGAAGATCGTGCGATCCTTGCGGCCGAGCGCGCAATTGATAATCCGCTTCTTGATGAGGTTTCATTGAAAGGTGCACGTGGTGTATTGATCAATATTACAGGTGGCGATGATATGTCGCTATTTGAAATTGATGAAGCGTCAAATAAAATCCGTGAACAAGTCGATTCCGAAGCCAATATCATTTTTGGTGCAACAAAAGATCCAAGCATGGAAGGCAAAATCCGTGTTTCAGTTGTTGCAACTGGCATTGATGCAGAGGAAAGCGCTGCAACGCATACAACAAATGTTTCACGCCGCACTCAAGCTGTGGCAGAAGCTCCAAAAGAGGCTGATCTGTTCGAAAAAGCTGAAGTTGAGGTTGCTCCAGTTGTAGAGCAAGCGCCTGCTGAACCAGCATATGAAGCGCCGCAACAAGCCGCTTTTGTAGGTGAAGCTACACAAAACGTGGAGCCTGAAATTTCGCAAGCACCTGCAGCGCCTGTTGAAGTGGCCGCTGAAGATCCGCGCGATTTGGTGCTCGCTCGTATGCAGCAAGCTGCAGCAACGGCGCAACCCGCAGCACCTGTCTACAAGGAAGAGGTGCCGCGTGCGGCACCAGAACGCCAAAGCCGCTTTGGTATTGATAGCATGATCCGCCGTATGTCTGGTGCGAATGAGGGGCCAACTCCTGTTGCCGCCCGTACAGAGCAGCCGCGTACTGTTCAGGTTCATGAACGCAGTCAAACTGAGCAAGAAGTTGCTAAACCAGCAGCTGTTCAGGAACCAAGATTGAATGACGTTGAGCGCGAACGTGTTGATATTCCAGCATTTTTACGTCGCCAAGCGAATTAATCGTCCAATATGTTTTGTAAAGAAAGCCCAGCCATTTGGTTGGGCTTTTTCCATTTAGGGCGTTAATGTTTCAAGCTGTTACAATGAGTGATTTGAGCTTTTGGAGTTATAGAGTTAAAAATATTTTAAAAAGTTGGGTATTCTATAAATGCAAAAAACAACATTAAATCCTGTTCACATATCAGGGATCGGATTGCACACGGGTAAGACTGTCAATATGCGGATCCTACCAGCTGGTGTGCATGAGGGCATTGTATTTGAACGCATAGATGTTGGAGATACCCCATTTCGGATTGACGCTCGTTTTTTCAATGTTACGGAGACGACGCTGAATACGCGCCTTGGTGGTGATATTTATGTGTCAACGATTGAACATTTAATGGCTGCATTTGCAGGACTTGGTATAACCAATGTCACTGTCCAACTTGATGGACCAGAGGTGCCGATTATGGATGGCTCATCACATGCATTTGTAAAGAAGCTTTGGGATGCACAAATTGTTGAGCAGGGTGCGCCCGCATCCGTATTTAAAATTACAAAAGAAGTTTGCGTTATTGATGATGATGGGGCATTTGCGAAATTATCGCCTGCATCGGGCTTTTCCATCAGCTTTGATATCGATTTTGAAGGCACGGCTATTGGACATCAAGAAGCTGCGTTTAACATGGCGAACGGAAAATTTATCCGTGAACTTGCCAATTGCCGAACGTTTTGTCGTAAAAAAGAAGCGGATTTGATGCTTCAAAATGGCTTGGGGCTGGGTGGTAGCTTGGATAATGCTGTTGTTATGGATGGTATGGAAATTCTTAATGCGGAAGGCTTCAGACGTGAAGATGAAGCTGTGCGCCATAAAATGCTAGATGCTTTGGGTGATCTTTACCTTATTGGTGGCTTTATTGAGGGGCATTATGAAGGGCACCGTGCTGGTCATAGGTTAACGAACTTGCTTTTGAAAAAGCTGTTTGCCGAAAACGCCGTACAAAAAACAGCTGCTCGTCCAGATGTCATTGAAAAATTGCCTGGCTTTAACATTGAACAGCGTGATTTCGCCGCTTAAAGCTGATTAACAATTTCACTGATTTTAGCAATGAATCGCTTGAAGCGTGTATCAAGTATTGAACCTTAGCTCACTTCAGATTATTACTATTCCAAGTTATCGAGAAGTCCTAATTTTGAACAATCTAAAAAAATCCACTATATTGCTCTCATGCCTATTTGTGATGGGGTGCAATCAGGGTGGTAAAAACATTGTGGTAAATGAAAACACGCCTGCTGCTGACATATTTGCGGCGGCAAAAAAAGAGCAGGCACGTGGACAAGGAACAGAGGCTGGTGATTACTACATCGAGGTTGAACGTTTATATCCTTACACACCTGAGGCCGAGCAAGCCTTAATACTCGCAGCCCAAGCCTATCATGATGATAATGCGCTTTTGGAAAGCCGTATCTCTGCAGAGCGCTATTTGCAGTTTTTCCCAGGGTCAGAAAATGCAGCTCTTGCGCAATATCTCGTAGCACTCAGCTATTATGAAGGTATCGTGGATATTACACGTGATCAAGAGCGCACCTTTCAAGCGCTACAAGAGCTGCAAAAAGTCATGGATAATCACCCAAATACTGAATATGCGAAACTGGCAGAACCAAAATTTGACCTTTGCTTGAACCAATTGGCGGGTAAAGAGATGGAAATTGGTCGTTACTATCTCGCAAGATCAGAATTTGTGGGAGCAATAAGCCGTTTTAAAGCTGTGATAACAGAATATCCTGAGAATAGACACAAGGCTGAAGCATATCATCGCTTGATTGAGGCTTATTTGTCTTTGGGAATTCCTGGTGAGGCGAGTAAGGTATATGCTGAATTTGCGAGCTATAATAAAGATAGCGAATGGTATGCCCGCTCAACATCACTGCTGAACACTGGGACTCAGACCAATGCTGGCGCCAACCCTTTGCGTAAGATTTTCTTGGGTAGCTGGCAATAAACATGCTTTCACGTATTTCAATTCGTGATATCTTGCTAATCGATCAACTCGAACTTGAATTCGATAATGCGCTCAATGTTCTCACGGGTGAGACGGGGGCGGGGAAATCTATTTTACTTGATTGTCTTGGATTCGTTCTGGGATGGCGTGGCCGTGCTGATATTGTCCGCAAAGGTGCGAGTCAAGGTGAGGTCGAAGCTGAATTTGATATTGCAGCGACAAGTCCAATCCACAATTTATTAGAAGAGGCGGGATTGCCAGCCGCTGATCAACTCATCATTCGGCGTATAAATAGTTCGGATGGGCGTAAACGTGGGTTTATTAATGACCGTTCCGTAAGCGGGGATCTTCTTCGTGAGGTGGGGAGCCATCTTATCGAAATGCATGGCCAACATGATGATAAGGGACTTCTCGATGAGCGCGGTCATCTTGGTCTTTTGGACGCGTTTGCTAAGGTTGATTTAACAAATATGCAGGCGCTTTACCGTGAATGGCGGGCAGCTCAGAAAAAACTGGATGCATTTAAAATTGAGCAAGCCGAGCTTGAGCGCGAGGCTGAATTTATTCGCCATGCATCCAAAGAGCTTAGCCTTTTGGCGCCTGAAATTGGTGAAGAAGAGGCTCTTGATAAAAAGCGTCGTATGATGCAGCAGGGCGAAAAGCTCTCAGGAGAACTTGCGCAATTGCTGCAACTTTTGGGCAATGAGGGTATCGGTGCGCAAATGTCGGACGCTTTAAGTCGGGCACGTTTTTTGGTGGATAAAATGGGGGATGATGCTCAGGCACCGATTGACCATATTGAAACGGCATATGATCAATTGGCCGAAGCCGAAACAGCGCTTGAGCGTCTTACCGATCAGATGCAATTTGATGCGCGAACGCTTGAAGAAACCGAAGAGCGCTTATTCGCATTGCGAGCAGCAGCCCGCAAATATATGGTGACTTGTGATGAATTGGCCAAGAAAACCCAAGAATTTGTTCAACAGAGCGAGCTTCTTGATAACACATCAAAAGGCCTTGATGATTTGCAATCCGAATGTGATGAAACTTTGAAGAAGGCCGAGGCCGAAGCTCTGAAAATTTCAAAACAACGCAAATCAGCCGCTCTTATTCTCGACAAACAAATCCAAAATGAACTTGCTCCGCTTAAGATGGAAAACGCAGTGTTTACATCTGAGTTTTCAGATGGATCGATGACAGCACAGGGTTTGGATAAGCTTCGCTTTGTTGTGCAAACCAACCCTGGAACGCCAGCAGGATCTCTTTCGAAGATTGCTTCTGGTGGTGAATTATCGCGATTTTTGCTTGCGCTCAAACTTTGCCTTCATCAAGATGATAGTGGTATTTCTATGATATTTGATGAGATTGACCGTGGCGTGGGGGGGCAAACAGCCGATGCGGTTGGCAGGCGCCTGCGGATGCTTTCGTCAAAAGCACAGCTTTTGGTCGTGACGCATTCACCCCAAGTCGCAGCGCTAGGCACGAAGCACTTTCTTGTCAGCAAAACGCAAGAAAAGGATGATACCAAAACCGAAGTGACGGCGCTTGGACAAGAAGCACGCGTTCACGAAGTGGCGCGTATGATCTCGGGGGATAAGGTGAGCCAAGAAGCCATTGCCGCTGCAAATAAACTTATCGAGACGCAGGGTGCATAGTTTTATCGGACAATTGGCAGAAGATTTGCGGACGCTCTTTTTGCGCATAGTTGATGAATTTATAAAGCTCATCGTGGGCATCCGCCTCATTGGCCCCAGCAATTTCCAAAGATGGTTCATTGCGGCTGGGTTGGGCGGCGTGGTGGGTTTGGTGAGTTATTATTTCATTGAACTTTTGCAAGCACTTACGCGCTTTCTATATCGCGCTGATACGGATAATTTGCTCTATTGGGTTCATATTGTTCCGTGGTGGTGGATTGTGATGATCCCGACAATGGGTGGCCTGATTACAGGATTGATTTTGTGGAAATTCACACCTGATGGGCGGGTAAGATCAATTTCTCATGTGATTGAGGCGGCAGCCTTAAAAAATGGCCGTGTGCATGAAAAACATGGTTTGGCGTCTGCTTTTGCCAGCTTCTTTTCATTATCAATGGGCGCATCGGCAGGCCAAGAGGGTCCCTTGGTTCATCTAAGTGCGGTTGTGGCTTCACGCCTATCTGCATGGTTTCATGCCGATGGGATGACCGCACGCGATTTTTTAGCATGTGCGGCAGCTGCGGCAATCGGGGCGAGTTTTAATGCACCCATTGCAGGGATCATTTTCGCGCATGAAATCATTTTACGTCATTATTCCGTCAGCTCTACAACACCAATAACCATCGCCTCAATCATGGGCACGATTACAGGCCATCTTTTATCTGGTGGCAATTTTGCAGAAGTTCAGTTTTTTCAACTCAGCGTGACGAGTTATAGTGAGCTGCCCGCATTTTTGCTTCTTGGCTTCGTTTCTGGAATTGTGGCAGCCATTTTGGTGCGTTCAATTTTTATCGCCGAAGATACCTGCGATATGGTTCAATCACATTTTAAAATCCCTGTTTGGGCGCGCCCGATGATTGCGGGCTTATTGCTCGGCTTGCTTGCCATTAGTTTCCCCCATATTATTGGTGTTGGCTATCAGTCCACGGTGAAAGCGCTTCATGGAAATCTTGCTTTTACAGAAATTCTAATTCTTGTGACGATAAAAATTCTGGCGACGAGCATAACCCTTGGTGGGCGAATGGGCGGCGGCGTCTTCTCTCCTTCGCTCATGGTGGGCGCAATGATAGGGCTTGCATTTGGTCTCATCGCAACAAGTGGAACTGATATTGGCGCGGTTCAACTTTATGCATTGGCGGGCATGGCAGCGGTTTCAGCGGCGGTTTTAGGTGCGCCATTATCGACATCACTGATTGTGTTGGAGATGACACGCGATTGGAATGCCGCACTTGCCGTTCTCGCAGCCGTTTCTGTTGCCTGTGGATTAGCGGCGCGTTTGATGGATAAGAGTTTTTTCCTATCACAACTTGAGCGCCGAGGTCTCCATATTGCCGCAGGCCCACAAGCTTATCTGTTGGCGACCTTTAAAGTGACGAGCCATTTAAGCCCCTTAAGACTGATTGAAAAAAGTGTTGCAGAATACCGTGAAATGGGGGCTTTTGTTTATGCACATGAAAGCTTTGAAGAAGCGTTGCCCAAATATGAGGAACTGGACGTCACAACGCTATTGGTTTTGTCTTTGCCGAAAGAAAAAGACCAACAAGCTGAGGCCATTGGTCAATTGGAGTATTTAGATGTGTTGCGGATTTATTCTCATGCCTTGGCAGACACATCCGCCGAAGAACATGATTAAAGCTCTTCAACCGCGACAATATTGCTATCAAATGTCACATATCCTGCAAGTTTTGCCATGGCACCTTCTGGGTTTGGGTAGCTCCAAGCCACATCATTAACTTGCTTAGATTTTCCAGCCAAATGGAAATATTCAGCCGCGCCAAGTAAGGGATCTATACGCGTGGTTGTTGATGGGTCAAATAGCGCAAGGGCGATATCTGAACGTGGGAAAAAGATACGGTCGGCTTGCCCATCTTCGGCCAATACAAGCGCTTCATGTGTTTCTGCAACAATACCACCACCACCACGAACAACATATGGTTTTGAAGTCGTATAAATATTCACGGTTGCCATGTTCATTGTTTTCTCCTTGTTTTTATCAAAAGCGGCAAAACCCTACGGCAAGGCACGTAGGCTGTTTATGCGCATAGATTTATGACATTTTTATAATCGGTTTATTAACATAGCGCACGGTGCTTGTCACGTTATAAGGGTGCTGTATTTTGTCGCAACCATGATTTCGTGGTTCCATCAAGGCTTTGGGCTAGCCGTTCCCAAACTTCATGGTGATAGGTGTTCAGCCATTCTTTAGGATTTGGAGAGAGATTTTCATGGCTGATCATGCGGCGATCAAAAGGAACGAAAGTGAGCGTTTCAAAATGCAAAAAATTATTATCTTCACGCACTACAGCAAGGTTCTCTAAGCGAATACCAAATTTCCCTTCAACGTAAAATCCAGGTTCAAGTGACAAGATCATGCCCTCTTCAATCGGAACTTCCCCGCGCTTGGAAATGCTTGCAGGGCCTTCATGTACGGACAAGCTAGCCCCTACGCCATGCCCTGTGCCATGTCCGTAATCGCGATTTTGTGCCCATAATGGGAAGCGGGCGAGCGCATCAATATCCCGCCCTGCATAGCCTTTTGGAAACCGTGCTTGTGAGATGCTGGCAAGCCCTTCAAGGACAGCAGTGAATGGGATACGCGTGTCATCAATTCCCTCGCCAATCGCAATTGTACGTGTGATATCTGTTGTCGCTCCCGGATAATGCCCGCCACTATCAAGCAGCAAAACACCGTCTTTTGTAAACTGAAGATTGCTCTTCTTATCAACACGGTAATGAACGATCGCCCCATTTTCATTGAAGCCGCTAATTGTATCAAAACTGGCACATGAATATGCATCATTCTGGCGACGAAAATCTTCTAGGCGATCTCGAACTTTGATCTCATCAAGATTGCTTGTATCTTGCTCATCAAGCCAGTGAAGAAAACGGCACATGGCAACTGCATCGGCGATATGAGCATTTTGACTGGCCTTAATTTCTGCAAAGTTTTTGCGCGCCTTTGCTGCGATGATTGGGTCTTTGGTGGCAACTGCTGTTGTCATTGCACGCCAAAACTCGACGGGTAAGGATTCTTTGTTAGCACCTATTGCACCATCAAATTTAGACAAAAATGGCAGTAGGTCACTAAATTCATAAAACTGCGCAGATAGGTCAAAATTTGGCGCCTTCATACCAAAGACGCTGATCTTACCACTCGCCTCAAAAACTCCGAAAGCATGGGGTGCAGGGAGCGTTGGAATTTCACCGCCACGAATATTGAGAAGCCAAGCTATGCTTTCAGGATTATTCGTCACAAATGCGGTTAAATCTAATGTAAGCAATTCCTTAACAACAGACTCAAGCTTCTGTGAAGTTGTTGCTCCTGCAAGTTCAGGCGCAAGTTGTTTCACCTCATAATTTTGGGGAAGGGGGCGGTCACTCCATAAAATATCAATGGGATTTTCTGTGAAATGAATGTCGATATTCTCACATAGGCGTTCATAATTGGATTGTGTGATTATTGATGCATCTGCACCGATTTTTTCGCCATTTAGCCAGTTGGCTACTGAATTATCAGGTATAAGGATAATTTCAAAATCAGGACATTCCGCTTTGGCTTGAACCGTATAGCGGCCATCGACAAATAAGGCAGCTCGGTTATGCGTGATGACAGCAAAACCCGCCGACCCCGTAAATCCTGAAACCCATTTTAAACGTTCGTCACATGGACGTATATATTCACCCATGAACATATCAACTTTAGGGATGTAATATCCATCAACGCCCAATCGGTTGAATTCACCACGAAGCGCTTCAATCCGATCAGTGATCACATGATCTTCCATTACCGCTTGCCCTTTGGGTTATCTTCAAAAAGGGCAGCAAGCTGTTCTGTAACGGCGCCCGCGAGTTGTTCAGGGTCAGTAATCGTAACCGCGCGCTTATAATATCGCGTGACATCATGGCCAATTCCGATAGCCACAAGTTCGACACGCTTTTGGGTTTCGATCATGTCGATAACTTTGCGCAAATGGGCATCCAAAAAGTTTGATGAGTTCACACTTAAGGTGCTATCATCAACAGGTGCGCCATCTGAAACAACCATCAATATGCGGCGCTGCTCAGGGCGCGCAGTCATACGTGCATGCGCCCATTCAAGAGCCTCGCCGTCGATATTTTCTTTGAGCAATCCCTCTTTCATCATAAGGCCGAGATTGTTGCGCGCGCGTCGCCATGGGGCGTCCGCCGCTTTATAAATGATGTGGCGCAGATCATTGAGGCGGCCAGGGCTTGCTTCGCGACCAGCCTCAAGCCATTGCGCGCGTGATTGTCCACCTTTCCATGCAATCGTTGTGAAGCCGAGCACTTCACATTTGACCTGACAACGCTCTAATGTTTGGGCAAGAATATCAGCGCATATGGCAGCGATAGAAATAGGCCGACCTCTCATGGAGCCTGAATTGTCAATCAACAATGTTACAATCGTGTCGCGGAACACAATATCCTTTTCAATTTTAAATGAAAGCGGCGTTGTGGGGTTCGACACAACCCGTGCAAGTCTTGCGGCATCCAAAATTCCTTCTTCTTGATCAAATAACCAAGAGCGATTTTGTTTGGCCATCAAGCGACGCTGCAATCGATGCGCTAGGCGCGCAATGCCTGATTTTATAGGTTCAATTTGACGGTCAAGAAAACCGCGCAAACGTTCTAGTTCTTCGGGTTCTGCAAGCTCTTCAGCCGCGATGGATTGATCAAACTCAGTTGTATAAACGGTGTATTTGGGATCAGCTTCCGATATCGGCGGCGCATATTCATTCGGCTCACCGGGGTCACTATCTTGCGCTTCGCCTTCTGCATCAGAGCTATCATCCTCGCTGACAATTGCATCACTATCGTCATCGCTTTGATCCTCAGAGCTTTCGCTGACTTCAGGTTCATCTTCGCTGTCGGAGTTTTCTTCGCCTGTGCTATCGACATCATCCTCTTCATCTTGTTGAGAATTGTCGTCCTCTGGCATTTCACTCTCACCATCAGATTCAGGCAGATCATATCCCATGTTTTTCAGCGCATTTTGAAGCACATCGGCAAATTTGCCTTGATCATCCAGATTTTGAGTTAAGCTTTCAAGGGCAGGCATCAGAGCGGCAAGTTTATCATCGAAAAGATCGAGCCGTTCTTGTGCGCCAGATCCGATGTCTTTGCTGCTGGCATTTTTGCGCAACCATAATGCAGCAGCTTCGCCAATGCTGGTGTTTTCACGGGTTGGCGTTTCTTTACTTGCATAAGAATTTTCGCGCTCGAAGTCGATATTGCTCAAGGCGCCGGGCAGATCTTGGCCACCACGAAGTTCGCAGCGTGCGCGCTCCATCGCGTTAAAAATTTTCGTCGCCTCACCGTCATTGAACTGGTATTTAACGCTGATATGCTCATCATGATGCTTGCGATAAAACGCAAACATATCGCCAGAGCCGCGCGCACGTAAAATTTCTTCGCGCTCAAGTTTTCGCGACAATGTTGGGATGCGTTTGACGGTTCCCGCCTCATATGGCGTATCCGTCGTGAACTGCAATTCGATATCTTTGTCATCAGCCATCGCGCGCGCCGTTTGATTAATGGCGCGCTTTATAATTTCGGCTGGATTTGTTTCGGATACCATTTATGGGGCTCTCTGAAATTTTATGTTGTGCGAAAATAGCTTTTTTAAGCGAGGCTCACCCCTGAATTGAGAACACTTTCAGGGAGTTCTTCATCAAAGGCACGCTGATAAAATTCAGCAACTGTCGCGCGCTCTGCTTCATCACATTTGTTAAGAAAAGTGAGGCGGAATGCAAATCCCACATTGTGGAAAATCTCGGTATTGAGCGCCCAGTTGATAACCGTGCGTGGGCTCATCACTGTCGAGATATCGCCTTGCATGAATGCCTTGCGGGTCATGTCAGCCACCGATACCATGCGCGAAATCATTTGGCGGCCATCTTCAGTATTGAAGCGCGGTGCTTTTGATAGAGCGATCATAACCTCTGCATCATGGTTGAGATAGTTGAGTGTGGTGACAAGGGACCAACGGTCCATTTGAGCTTGGTTGATTTGCTGAACACCGTGATAAAGCCCTGTCATATCGCCAAGGCCAACAGTATTTGCTGTTGCAAATAGACGAAAAGATGGGTGAGGGGTGATGACTTCGTTTTGGTCAAGCAAAGTGAGCTTGCCATCGGTTTCCAAAATACGCTGGATAACGAACATAACGTCTGGACGGCCCGCATCATATTCATCAAAAACAATCGCCGTTGGATTGCGCAATGCCCATGGCAATATGCCATCTTGGAATTCGGTGACTTGATGGCCGTCTTTCAGCTTGATGACGTCTTTACCAATCAGATCGATGCGCGAGATATGGCTGTCAAGATTGACGCGCACACATGGCCAATTGAGACGGCTTGCGACCTGCTCGATATGGCTTGATTTGCCTGTGCCATGATAGCCTTGGATCATCACGCGACGGTTATGTTTAAATCCCGCGAGGATGGCCAATGTTGTATCTGGGTCAAATTTATATGTGCTGTCGATCTCAGGCACGCGGTCAATTTTCTCACCAAAACCCTTAATGGTCATGTCGGTATCAATGCCAAATACTTCTCTTACGGAAATATCTTCGGTCGGCTTCAAATTTTCTGTCATTACAAGCTCCTGTGTTGCGTTTGTTGTGACGAAATTTTGGCAAAGGTTCAAGAGCTGTGTTTTGAAAAGACGCCAAAATTGAAGGAGAGAGTATGAATATCCAAATATTGATAGCTATTCATTAATTTCTTCAGTATCCATTCTGGTCCCCTTGATTAGTATTCAGAATTATGTTCAAGCTCGTTTATCGATAAGATAATCTATCTTTCGGTAGATTGGGGCACATCGTGACAATAAATATTCATAAATTTATTCCAATTTTCTTTGTTTTGCTATGGTCCACAGGATTTATCGGCGCCAAATATGTTTTGCCCTATTCCGATCCCTTCTGGTTCTTAGCGATCAGAGCGACCTGTACGATTTTTGTCCTTGCTGTGCTGATGCTATTGCTTTCTAAGCGTGTATTTTTTGATCTGCGCAGTTTTCATCAAATAATTATTGGAATGCTGATCCATGGCAGTTATTTGGGGGGCGTTTTCTTTGCAATTTCTAGCGGGATGCCTGCTGGTATAACCGCGGTTATTGTGGGGATTCAGCCGATTTTAACGGCTGTTGTCGTGACATCAATGGGACAAGAAAAGCTGACAAACCGTATGTGGATCGGCCTTGCTCTGGGTCTTACTGCCATTGCGATGGTGATTTTTGATAGCCATGGAATGTCAGGTGATGGCGCCACAATTCTGGGCGCACTCGCTGCCATCATTTCACTTTGTGGCATCTCTTCGGGAACTGTTCTGCAAAAACGCTGGGGCTCAGATAGTCCATTTGTAATGTCCACGATGTATCAATTTATGGGCGCAGCTATTGTGTTTATATGCATGACTTTTTTACTCGAAAATCAATCAATTGAATGGGTTATGCCGCTTATACTCTCTTTGGCTTGGTTCGTTTTCGCTCTTTCAATTGGTGCGATTTTGTTGCTCATGTATATGATAAATGCGGGTCAAGTTTCAAAAGTTTCAAGTTATTTCTATCTCGTGCCACCCGTTGTTATGCTCGAAAGCTATTTCTTATTTGATGAGAAAATTGGTGCATTAGGTATTGCTGGCGCGATACTGGCGATTTGTGCCATCCTTCTTGTCAATAAGAAGTGACATATTGCGATATTCCCTTTTCAAGAATTGTGGTTTTGACTAAAAGAAAGCCCAAGCCTTGAAGGACCTGCTGAGTGTCACATTTTGCTATATTAGATAATAATTTTGCCTCTGATGGCAGCGCTTGGATTTTTGAGGAGCCGCAGGGTTTTTTGAGTTTTGAAAAAGGCGATGATCTCGATAAAGCTTTTGCCGATATTGAAGTTGCAAGACATAAAGGGCTCCATTGTGTGGGCGCGACTTCATATGAACTTGGAAGCCTTATCGATCCTGCTTTTGCTTCACATATCGAACTGAGCGACGCCCCCTTGATGCATTTTGGTATGTTCAAGACAAAGCGTTTGGTTTCTGATGATGAACTTACCGATTTTTTAGATGATCAATGTGGGGAATATGAACCGTTTTTAAGCGATATCAAATATGATATTTCTGAAGATGAGTATCTAACAGCACTCCAGAAAATTAGGGCTTATCTTGAAGCAGGTGACAATTATCAGGCCAATTTCACATTCCCGACCCATTTCAACATTGGCGGCTGTTTAACGCAGCTTTATGCCGATTTGCGGCGCGCGCAACCCGTCCAATATGGTGCATATCTCAAATTTCCAAAGATTACGGTTTTATCAAGATCACCAGAATTGTTTTTCACAAAACGTGGCTCACGCATGGAAACTCATCCGATGAAGGGCACATCAAAACGTGATTTGAAAGACCCTGTTCATGACGCACAGCTTAGTGTGGATCTGACAACAGACCCGAAACAGCGTGCGGAGAATTTGATGATTGTGGATTTGTTGCGCAACGATCTATCACGTATTGCCAAAAGAGGATCAGTCAAAGTTGATGCGCTTTATGCTGTTGAAAGTTTTCCAACGGTGCATCAAATGATTTCAAAGATTTCGGCGGAAATTGATCCAGAGTTGAGTTTTCGAGAGATTTTGGAAGCGATTTATCCATGCGGGTCGATTACGGGCGCACCTAAAATTCGTACCTCTGAAATCATTAAGGAGCTCGAAAAGACACCAAGGGGCATATATACAGGCGCGATTGGCTATATTTCTCCGCAAAATGATATGGGTTTTAGCGTTCCTATTCGCAGCATCGTGGTTGATGAAAATCGTGATGGGGTTATGAGCATTGGGAGCGGAGTTGTTTATGATAGCGTCGGGCGTTCCGAATTTGCAGAATGTCTGTTGAAGGGCAAATTTCTCTTTGACCACAAGCCCGAATTTGATCTTATTGAGAGCTTTTATTTTGATCAGCGCGAGGGAGCGCGCAATGAAAGAGATCATCTTGAGCGTATGAAAAAATCTGCCGAAGCGCTTGGATTTTTGTTTGATTTGAAGGAAATAAAACATTCCCTCGATCGCCTTTATCCGAAGACCATTCACCCATCAAAAATCCGTGTTGTGTTGAATAGAGCGGGGCAGGTGATCACAGAAGCTATCGCGATTGAGCCATCAATAGATCCTGAGCCATTTGTTGTGATCAGTGAGCAAACTATTAACGCTCATGATCCAGTCTACGCGCATAAAACGACCAATCGGGCATTGTATAATGCGGAATTTACACGTGCGAAATCTATGGGGGCGATGGATATATTGTTCTTCAATCAATATGGACATTTGACTGAGGGGGCTATCCACAATGTTTTTGTCGAAATAGATCAGAAATGGGTCACAGCTCCTCTAACTTCTGGCATTTTGCCAGGAATTGGTCGTGAGCACTTTATGAATTCACATAATGTCATCGAAAGAAATATCACTCGCGAAGAGCTGACCAATGCGGAAGAAATATGGCTGGTTAGCTCAACGCGAGGTGAGGTTAAAGTGATCTTGGGCGCTTGAAGATTGCAGCAAAAATGTTCCTAAACAATAATGATACCCAATAGCGTGCAGCGAGCAATGTCGGTGTGACAATCAATGTCAGCACAGTTGCAAAACCAAGTCCGAACACAATTGCCGTTGCAAGAGGTTTCCACCACAATGATGTCGGCGCATCAATTGAATAACCACCATTTAGGAAATCAAGCGAGATACCGAGCATCATCGGGAAAAGACCCAGCATTGTCGTTACGGTTGTAAGCAAAATTGGGCGCAAACGTGTTTCAACGGTGCGTGTAATGGCCTCAAATAATTCGTGCTTTTCTAAGTTCTCATTTAGCGCATCAATCAAAATAATATTATTGTTCACGATGATACCTGCGAGCGCAAGAACACCTGTTCCCGACATGATAACGGAGAAGGGCTGCCCCATGACAACAAGTCCAAGCAATACGCCAAAGGTTGAGAAAATAACAGCGGTTAGAACCAGAATTGAGTTATAAAAACTGTTAAATTGCGCAAGCAAAATGACAAGCATAAGACCAAGTGACCCAAGGAATGCCTTGCCCAAAAAGTCGGTGCTTTCGGCTTGATCGGCAAAATCACCAGCCAGCTCATAGCTGACACCTAATGGTAAATTCCCACTTTCAGCCCACTCGATTAATTTCGCTAGGCGCTCATTCGCATTAATGCCTTCTTCAACGCTTGCTGAGAGTTGGTAATAGCGCTCTTGGTCAATGCGGTTGATCTGAGACAAGGCGGGCTGTGTGCTTTGTGTCGTGAAGTTGGCAATTGGAACCATGCCTGAAGGGGTGCGCACGCGCAATGTTTGAATTGTTGAGATGAGGCGATCTTCTTTGGGCAGCCGTACTTTTATATCAATCTCATCATCAACGCCTTCTGCGCGCATTTGACCGAGCGTGATGCCATTGGTTGCCAAGCGCACCATTGTTCCAACAGTCGCTACATTTGCACCATAGCGTCCCGCTTCAGTGACATCGATATCTAGGCGATAATCAATGCCGGGAAGTGGGGTACTGTCTTCAATCGCAGTAACGCCACCAATAGCTTCAAGATATGCTGTCGTGGCTTTGACGGCCTCATTCAATGCATCAAAATCATCACCTTTGAGGCGAATATTGATGGGTTTCGCAGCCGCAGGTCCACGGGCGAGATCGAGCGTTGTTACCTTTATACCCGCGAGATTTGAAGTGGCTTCAGTGATAGAATTAAGAACGTTTACACCTCGACCTGTATCACCAGACCAGGCATAACGATCTTGCCAGTCATCAAGCTCGATTTGGACAATGCCAATCGTGTCGGTGGGAGCTTCTCCTCCACCAGTGTTTTGGTTTAATCCACCAGATCCCGAGAATGCAAATATTGTTTTCACACCTTTCACATTGGTGATAGCTTCTTCAACCTTATGGACCAAGCGGTCTTTTTCTTCGATAGACAGATTGCCGCGTGCTTGTACATAAACATTGGCGCGTTCAGGCTCTGATGGCGCAAAAAACTCAACACCATTATTGAAGTTGATAAAGAGGAATAGAATGCTCCCAAGCATCACAAATGTTGCGCCAAATGAAGTTGCTACGCCCCATGGAGTGCTAACGATTTTATAAAGAAAAGCGCCAAATTTTGTGCGTTTATAAGGGCGATCAATTTCAATGGGAGGGGCTTTTTCGAAGCTTGCGGCCATGAAAATAGAAATGCAGCACAAAGCTAGGATTAAAACAATTGAACCCAATATCGCGCCACCACGGAAAGCAATTTGCAGCGCAAAAAATGCTATGATTATTCCGATGATGGCCATCGCGAATGTCACTGGCGGAGAATATTTCTCACGCAAGCGATCAGACCATTCTGTAAATTTGCCACTAATTCGTCCAGCAACACCACCCATCACAGGTAAGAAAATAAGTGCGACGATTAAACTAGCACATAAAACAAAAATAATGGTTTTGGGGAGATTGGACATAAATTGACCAGCGACCCCAGGCCATAGTAAGAGAGGTAAGAATGCACAAAGTGTTGTCGCTGTTGATGCAATAACGGGCCATGCCATGCGCTTGGCACTATCGACATAAGCCGTCATTGGCCCCTTGCCGCGGCTGACTTCTTGATCGGCATATTCCACAATCACAATGGCGCTATCAACAAGCATACCCACAGCAAGGATCAATCCGAACATCACGATATTTGAGATTGTGATTCCAAGAGTTGCCATCAGGGCGAATGTCAGGAGAAAGCTGGTGGGGATCGCAAATCCAACGAGCAAGGCAGAACGCAGACCGAGCGCGGATAAAACGGCAATCATCACAAGCAAAATCGCAGTGATGACGCTGGCTTCCAGTTGTGAAACCATCCCTTGAACGTCTTTTGATTGATCATTCGTCAGCTCTGTTTGAACGGTCGCTTGTAGGTTTTTATCCCAACTCGCACGTGTTTTTTCCATTTGAGCGCTCACGGCAGCAATCGTGTCGATGATGTTTTCACCCTTGCGCTTCACAACTTGGATCGCGAGCGTTTTTTCACCATTATAACGGGAAACACCTTCAGAATCTTCAAATGTGAGGCGAATATTGGCTACATCACCAAGTGTAATGACGCTATCACCGTTGACTTTTACAGGCAGCTCAAAAACATCGCGCGGACTGTTGAAGCTTGAGGGAATTTTAACAGCAAACCGACCAGCACCTGCCGAAATCTCACCTGCAGCCACCAATTGGTTATTGTTAGTGACTGCATTAATAAGTTCTTCTGCTGTTAAATTATAGGTTTCGAGTGATTGCGTGTCGACTGTCACCTCAACCATCTCATCACGCGCGCCCGTGAGTTGGGCATCAAGAACGTGGCTCAAGCCCAATATGTCATCTCGAAGTGTCTTTGCAGCACTGACCAATGTGCGTTCGGGCACATCACCAGAAACGGAAATAACCGCGATAGGGAATTCAGAAAAGTTAATCTCATTGATCGAATAACTATCCACGATGTCAGGTAAAATTGATTCCGCTTGGCTCATTTCATCCCGCACCTCTGCTAAAAGTGCATTGCGATCCCATCCATAGTCAAATTCTAAAGCAATCCCGCCATAGCCCTCAGAAGCCGTTGACGCCATCTTATCAAGACCTGTAAGCCCAGATAAGCGCGTTTCAAGCGGCTTAACGATTAGACGTTCGCTGTCTTCCGCAGATATTCCAGGAGCTGGCACGGAAACGAATAGGGCGGGAATCTCGATATCTGGCTCGCCCTCTTTTGGCAGCGAGAAATACGAAACAATGCCGAAAATCACGGACATGATCACAAAGAGGATTGTCATTCGTGCGCGGCCGGAGGCCCAATCAATAATAGCGTTCATTACTTTGCCTCGATTGTTGCGTCGGATTTCATCTCGCTATATTCAGCCTCAATCTTTCGGCCATCTGCAGCATATTCTTGCCCTGCAATGATAATTTCAGCTTCATCAGCAAGGCCGGTAATCCAAGTCCCTTCAGTTGTGTCTTGAACAACAGATATTTCTACAAATTCAGCCGCGCCATCTTTATAGGTCATAACGCCAATGACACCTTCATCATTGAGTGTGATAGCGTTTTCAGGAACAAGGTGACCCTTTGTGCCTGCAAGGGCGATATTGAGACGTGCACTTGAACCATCTAGGATGTTTTCACCTTCATTGCCAACATTGACTTCAACGCGGTATGCGCGCGTGACGGGATCGGCTGCTGAACCAACAAATGTGACAGTACCTGCGATCGGTGTTGTTGATCTATTGATATATGCCAGGGCTTGAGCGCCAAGGCGGATATCTGCGATTTGGCTTTCGGCGGCGTAGGCCACTAAATTCACACGATCAAGTCCAATAATTGTTGCGCAAGGGCTCCCAGGCTGCATCAATGTGCCTCTTTCGGCTGTTTGACTTTCAAGAACTCCAGAAAATGGCGCTTTAATTTGCAGTTTTGAGACCATTAACTCGGCTTGTTCTAAAGCTGCTTGGGCTTGCTCCAGCGTAGCACGTGAACGAAGAACAGAAGATTCTGAGGTGAGGCCTTTTTCTTGAAGGCGTCTGTCAACATTCACCTGTGTTGCTGCTGTGTTATAAGCTGCCTTGGCTTGTTCTAAGTTCGCGCCACTTGAACCAGGGTCAATGGAGCAAAGGACATCACCAGCAACGACACTCGTGCCAGAAGCTAATGGTTGGGAAATCACACGTCCAGAAACCTCGGCCGTAATGCTGAGTTTTTTTGCAGCCTCCGCTTTGCCTGATAATGAAACGCCATTAAGAACTTCGACGGCATTTGATTTCAGCACCTCAACGACAAACGGAATTTCTACACCAACACCATCAGCCAGTTCTTGGATCGCTAATGGATCAGCTTCAACCTTTTCTAAATTGATCCGCGCCTCTTCAAGAAGCGCTTCAGCTTCTTGCGCCGATTCTTTTTTGGTGCTTAAATCCAATTCGGCGATCTCAATTGCTTTTTGGGCGGCATTTGCAGCGGCTTTGGCCTCTTTAAATTTATCTTTTGCTTCTATCACAGCCTCTTGAGAAGGTGAGTTTGTGAAAATTGCACGAAGGGGGGCTCGCGCAAAGACAACGAGACCAATGATGATTGCAACGATAAGTGCTGTGAGGAGGTTAATTGGTTTCATAAAAATGCTTCCATTAGTTTCGTAATAATGTAATTCCTTGGCATTGTAACTTCAAGGTTAGGACGGAAGAAAAGAAACCGCAAGATGGATGTTTTTCCCTGTATAAAATCAACCTTCCACCTTGCGCCATCTATCTGTAAGCACTATCAAGTAGAAAATACTGTTTTTAGGAGTGAGCATGGCTGAAGATGATCTGTTTGTTGGTGAGGTAAATGAAGACGTTCGCCGCGACTCTATGGTTGGTTTTCTAAAGAAATTCAAATTTGTCTTTATTGGCATCATTGCTGCCGTGATTGCGTTTGTCGCATTTATGGAATGGCGCAGCTCACAAGACACTCAAGCAGGTATTGCTCAAAGCGCGGCGCTCGAACTTGCTATTGCAGGCGATGAGAGCGCAAAAGATGCACTTATGGCGTTGAGTAAACCATCTGCTATGACAGAATTGGCGCTTGGTAAGATTGAAGAAGATGCAGGCAATATAGATGCTGCTATCGTTTCATATAAAAATGTAGCAGATAATTCGTCATATTTGGATAGTGAGCGTGATCTTGCGCGGCTTCGCTTGTTTGAGTTAGATGATAGCTATGATGGGGCGGCGCTTATGAACCCAAATGCTGTTTTTGAGATTGAGGCAAAATTAATCGAAGCTGAGCGTCGGCATGCAAATGCCGATCAAGATGGAGCCGTTGAGATTATCACGGGATTATTGCAAAATGACCGCGCTCAGTCGATGCGACCTATACTCGAGTCGTTATTGATCGCATGGGATGTTGAAGTGCCAAATGAAAATGGTGCTGCTGTCGAGGAAACTCTGGCGGATGATAATTTGGAGGAGACGTCAATTGAAAACCAGTAATATTTGCTTTTCGTTTGCTATGATTGCCATATTGGCGGCTTGTGGTGCACGAGAAGAAATCCAGCAAGGACAACGTATCGATATTGATGATTTGGCACTAAATGGTCAAGCACCAACAGAACGATCATCAGTGGCTGTACGGCTGGCTTCGATCTCGGCTCGTGATTGGGCGCAGCATTTAGGGGGGGCTGAAAACATCGCTCCGAATGCTTCACTGAGTGCATCGCCAAAGCTTATCGCAGCCGTTAATCTACATACAACCGTGACACCGGGTCTCTTTGGAAACTCTGGAACGCATAGATCCGTTTATGGGGCATCTGCGCCTATCATGGTTGGGAATACAATTTATCATTATGATAGTGATGGCTATTTGCATTCCATTTCGGCAAATGGAAGCTCCAAATGGCGCGTATCGCTTGTCCCTCCTGGGCAATCCGTTGGCGATGGATATGGCGGCGGCGTTGCATATAATGGTGGCGTTCTTTATGTGGCAACGGGCTATGGTCAAGTGGTCGCTCTTGATGCCAATACTGGTGGCGAAAAATGGCGCTATGTGCAAAATGCACCGCTTCGCCAAGCGCCAGTCGTTTCAGGTGGCAAAGTGATTGTTATCAGTGGCGGTAGTACGGGGATCGCATTGAATGCTGCGGATGGAACGGTTTCTTGGCGTCACTTTGGTGCTCAAACCGATATGCCGACACGATTGAATGCGGGCGTTCCTGCGGCATCAAATGGTGTTGCATATCTTGCATATTCCAGCGGAACACTCGCTAAAGTGAATATTGCAACAGGCGAAGAAATTTGGAGCAAAACGGCGATAACCGATTTGCTCGGCGGTTCGAAATCGGTGTTTTCAGATGTGACAGGCGACCCAGTGATTTCTGGCAATGATCTTATCGTAGGCACACAATCGGGTATTCTTTCTATTGAACCTTCAACGGGTTTCATAAACTGGACAAGCACGATCGGCACAAAAGGCCCGCTTTTGGTTTCAGGAAATGCCATTATGGGGGTAACACCATCTGAAGAAGTGTTCCGTCTGGATCGCTCAAATGGTTCTCGCGTTTACCGCAGGGACTTGCCCAAGAAAACAGAGGGCACGCTGAGTTTTGGGGAGCTTTCTTATGGCGATCTGCGTTTGGCGAATAATACGCTCATGGTTGCGGATGATGATAAACATCTATTAAGGGTTGACGCGAACTCAGGCACAGTCCAAAGCATTTCGGGTCTCCCTGCGGAATTTGCAGCTGCTCCGATATTTGCAAACGGATATATGGTTGTAATGGCGGAAACAGGTCAACTTCTGATCTATCGCTAGATATAAAAGAAAGAAAATTTTATGGCAAAGATTGCCCTTATCGGTCGACCCAATGTTGGGAAATCGACGCTTTTTAACCGTATTGTCGGGAAAAAGCTTGCTATTGTTGATGATCAACCTGGCGTAACGCGCGATTTGCGCGAAGGTGAAGCCAAGATTTTGGGCATGAAATGCACGATTATCGATACGGCTGGTCTTGAGGATCGCCGTGATGGTTCTCTGCAAGCGCGTATGCGCAATCTGACTGAAAAGGGTATTGAGCTTGCAGATATCTGTATTTTTATGATTGATGCCCGTGAAGGCGTGACGACTCTGGATCAAGATCTCGCGCGGATGTTGCGCAAGACGTCAAAACACGTCATTCTCGCCGCCAATAAAGCCGAAGGTCGCAAAGGCGATGCGGGTTATCACGAAAGCTATCGTCTGGGGCTGGGTGAGCCAATCGCGCTCTCCTCCGAACATGGCGAAGGCATGGATGAGCTTTACCAAGTTTTGTTGCCATTGCTTGATGAATTGGCGATTTTAAGCACTATACCAGAGCCTGAGGAAGAAGAGAATTTTGATCCTGATGAGCCTTTGGTCATTGATAAATCCAAACCAATCCGCGTGGCTGTTGTTGGCCGTCCAAATGCAGGTAAATCAACGCTGGTAAACTCAATATTGGGTGAAGAAAGGCTGTTAACTGGCCCTGAGGCGGGCATTACCCGCGATGCAATTTCATTTAATATTGATTGGATGGATCGCAAATTTAAGATGTTTGATACGGCGGGTATGCGCAAGCGCGCTAAGGTTGTTGATAAGGTTGAGGGCTTATCGGTTGGCGATGGAATTCGCGCGATTAAATTTGCCGAAGTTGTCGTTGTCATGCTCGATGTGGAAACGCCATTTGAGCAACAAGATATGCGCATTGCTGATTTGATTGAGCGTGAGGGGCGGGCACTCGTTATCGCGGTGAATAAATGGGATAATGAACCCAATAAATCAGGCCGTAAGGCAGAGCTTCTTGAAATGTTTGAGAGATTATTACCGCAATTGCGCGGTGCGCCACTGGTGACGATTTCGGCCAAAACGGGCAAGGGGCTTGATAAATTGAACGCGGCTATTTTGGAAGCTTATGAGGTTTGGAATGCGCGTGTGCCAACAGCACAGCTCAATCGCTGGCTCTCGGGCGAGGTTGCGCATCATCCACCACCCGCACCAGGTGGGCGCCGTATAAAGCTCAAATATATGACGCAGATCAAATCTCGTCCGCCAACATTTGTGGCTAAATGTTCGCGCGCTAAAGAGATGCCAGCAAGCTATGTGCGCTTCTTGAAGAATGGTTTGCGCAACACGTTTGATCTTCATGGAACGCCCATCCGCCTTTATCTCAAAGCTGATGTGAATCCATTTGAGGGCAAGAAGAAACGCGGTCATTAATGATTGATATAGTTGGATATGCTGCTGCGATATTGGGAACCATAGCTTGGCTGCCACAAGTGCTCAAAGCATGGAAAACGCGTGAAACCAAGGACTTGTCCTATGGTACCAATTTTATGATATTGGCCTGTATGCTTCTCTGGGGGATATATGGCATTGCACTGGCAAGCTGGCCAATGATCGTTGGCAACATGATTTCGATTGCCCTTGTGACCTCGATATTGATTGCCAAATACCGCTTCGACTAACGTCTCGTTCTATATTCCTTATCTCAACTCAGCCTCTGGGCTGGGTTTTGTTTGCTTGATTCATGTGAGTTATGGATATGGAATTTAAAAAATTAAGAATACTTGACATAACATAGTATTTTATATTAATACTTTGTTATGCAAAGCATTCCGCTTTTATGATTCGAAAAGGAAACGGCATGGAAGAAGTTGAAAAATGGGAGACGCAGTTTAAAAAAGGGCTCATTGAAGCTCTTGTTATGAAAGCTGTCATCCACCAAGGAAAAAGCTATGGTTATCAGCTGCTCGTTTTTCTCACGGAACAAGGTTTGGAGATTACGGAGGGCACTTTGTATCCACTTCTTAACCGTATGGAAAAGAATGGGTGGCTCACGTCAAGCTGGGATATGCCTGAAAATGGCGGTCATCCGAAACGTGTTTATGAACCAAGCCCAAGCTCTCGAGAAAATCTCAAGCTCATATTTGCGCGTATCGATCATTACGTTGGTGTTTATAATAATTTAAGGAGCCTATAAAATGGAAAATACTGAATATTTAAAGCGACTAAAATCACAATTGCGCATTATGGATCGTAAGAGCCGCAAAGATGTACTTAATGAGATTCAATCATCAATTGATGATGATCCCAATACGAAGCTTGAGGATCGTTTTGGCTCGGTTTACCAGCTTGCAGCACAATATCTTGAAGATATTCCACATCGTGCAACATGGTGGCAGCGGGTTGGTGTAGGTTTTAAGTGGCTGTTCCTTGCGCTCGGTGTCCTTATGGCTATTCTTATTTTGCTTATCTTTTGGTTTGTAAATATGGTTGTTAAAGGTGGGGATGAATTTAATTATACCGATATAAATGCGGCCGAGCTTTCGCAGATGGATTGGCGGACACTGGATATATCGCCAACAATAATTGATATTTATCAAAGCAAAATTGTTATTTATACAGGTGAATTTGATCAGGTGAGTTATTCATGTGCCAATACGGATCTAGGTGAAACTTTTGAGAAAACCGAAACAACGCTGACGATTAAACAAAATGAATGTTTCTTACGTATTCCAAATACTGTGACAACATTGAATGCAAAACAATCTTCAATGATATTAGGCACAATTCAAGATGATTTGAATATTGACCTATGGCAGGCAGAATTGCTTTTACCAGCACCAGAAGCTGTTACGATTGAAAATGAAATGGAACAATGCAAGCTTGCCGCCACAAATGGCAAAGGTGGCACGCATAAACTGAGCCTAACGGGCTTATGGTGCTCGGTTCAAGATTATGAATATAATCCAAGCTAATATTGTGACATCAATTAAAAAGAAGCCGTCTATAAATTTGGGCGGCTTTTTATATTTGCGCCCAAATCTCGCTTGCAACCTCAGAGGCCGTAGCGAATTGCGCAGGTTTTAACCCGGGGTATAACGTCGAGCGCATGCTTGAATAGAATGGGCGAGGGGTTAGGATTTCGACATCGGTTCCAAGTGTTTTCACTTCATCGCGCCAAGCCTTCACAATTGTCATCTGAGCCTGTTTGCTCAATGATATATTTGCAAGATTTGGTAATTCTAAATCATCTTGATTAAAGAAGACAGCCTTGCCACCACGAATAACGGGGTCGAGCGCATTGATCAGGCGTGATGTAGCACGGATATTGGTTTTATAGGCTTTATCTAAGTCTTTTGCGGATAAATGAGCTACAGGTTGCATTTGTGCCGTAAACCAAGCGGTATGAAGCCAGAGGTCAATTTTGCCCCAGCGCTCAGCAATCGAGTTCGCGAGATAGGTCACGGCATTATCATCTGTGATATCCATGGGCACTTGCGTGATTGATCCAGAAGTCTGGTCAATAGCATCAGCAAGATCATCAAGCGCACCTTGCGTGCGAGCAAGGGCGATCACATGCGCACCAGATTTTGCAGCCTCAAGCGATAAAGCATAGCCAAGCCCATAACTCGCGCCAGTTACGAGAACGATTCTTTGGTTAGCCATCGATAGCAGCTGCGTTGTTAGCAGGGACTGCACAATGGCTTGTTAGGCTGTCAAATTGTGCTGCAATCCATGATGGAGCAGCGTCTTGATCAGGCAATTGATCGGTGATTGTTTCTTTTGGTGAAGAGAATATCGCATATGATTTTGATTGTTCAATCATTGGTAATGGTGTCGATGCTTGAACGAAATTGTCATAAATAATGATCACGAGCAGAACAATTGCGATCCCACGCGCAAACCCAAAAAGCGCTCCTAAACCACCATCAAACGCAGAAAGTGCTGAATTTTGGATCATACCTGTCATCAGTGGTGTAATGAGAGCCATGACGATCATTCCAGCGACAAAGAGCGCCACAAACCCGACAGCCGTCAATAATTCACAACTATCAGCGAGGTAATCTTTAACGAATGGGAGGTCTTGAACAATCGGAACCATAAGATGGGCAAATTTGGCAGCCACAATAAGGGCAATGATCCAACCTATAATTGACATGCCTTCGCGAATAATTCCGCGTGACCAAGCGAGTAGCGTGGATAAGACCAGCACGATTAAAACGATTCCATCGACCATAGTATATGTCATTTCAGCTCCGATTTGATGCAATTTCAACGAACTCTTCTAACCGTGAAAACGATGATAAGGCAAGGGGGGAATCCTCACTGAGTTGCAATTGTTTGGGGGTTATGGCTTTTTTGAAACCCAATTTATGGGCCTCTTTGAGGCGATTTTCGGCAAATGGCACGGCGCGAAGGGCGCCAGAAAGTGAGATTTCACCAAAAAATACAGCCTCGCGCGGCAATGGGCGGTCAAAATGGGCCGATAATAAGGCTCCCGCGACGGCAAGATCAGCGGCAGGCTCAGTAATTCGCAATCCCCCCGCAACATTGAGATAAATATCACTGGGGCCAAATTCAACGCCTGCTCGCGCCTCCAAAACAGCGAGAATCATCGACAATCGAGCGCTGTCCCAGCCAATGACCGCGCGTCTTGGGGTTCCAAATGGAGAAGGGGCAATGAGGGCTTGGATTTCACAAAGCAATGGGCGGGAGCCTTCCATGCCTGCAAAAACGGCTGAACCCGCAGCATTGGCCTCGCGATCAGCGAGAAATAATGCGGAAGGATTGGCAACGGGCGAAAGTCCGCCACCCGTCATTTCGAAAACGCCAATTTCACCAGCAGGGCCAAAACGGTTTTTGACAGCACGAAGTAGGCGGTAATTATGGCCGCGCTCACCTTCAAAATAGAGAACTGTATCGACCATATGCTCAACAATGCGAGGGCCTGCAATCTGCCCGTCTTTTGTGACATGACCGACTAAGATTATGGCTGTATTTGAGCGCTTTGCAAAAGAAACCAGCTCATGCACAACTGCACGCACTTGAGAAACAGAACCAGGCGCATTGTCGACATTATCTGACCAAATGGTTTGTATCGAATCGATAACAACAAAATCGGGATTTTCTTCGGTTAGGGTTTGAATAATATTGCGCAGATTGGTGGCCGCTGCCAACATGACGGGGGAGGCTTTAAGCCCCAAACGCTCAGCCCGCATACGGATTTGAGCGGAGGCTTCCTCACCAGAAATATAAATGGTTTTGTGTTTTTGATCGGCTAAAGACGCACTTGATTGTAATAATAATGTTGATTTACCTATGCCTGGATCACCACCGACAAGAATTGCAGAGCCGGGAACAAAACCACCTCCAAGGACACGGTCAAGTTCGGCATTATGAGACATCACGCGGTTAATCGGAGCATCTTCACCTTCAAGAAGGCCGAGCTCGATTGACCGACCTTTTTTGCGACCAAGACTTTTGGGCGCGGCATTCACTTCTTGTTCGGTTATTGAATTCCATTCGCCGCATCCATCACAACGTCCCGCCCATTTTTTATGAATGGTGCCGCATTGGTTGCAGATGAACTGGGATGATGTTTTTGCCATGTTGGAATGAAACTTGATCTATTAAATTATTTTAAATAATCTTATATCAGAAAATGCAAAATTCACCATAGCTCAACACGATCTTATCACAAGATTGTTGCCCGCTATAAAAATAAAAATGCTGTTTGTTAATCTTTTGTTAACCTGATATATTTTCTACAATATACACAAATGGGACTATGAAATGGCTCGACATTATCCAAAAGATTGGTTTGATCTATCTCAACAAAAACTGGCAGATTTTGGTTCAATGTGGTTTTTGGCTGGACTGGTACAAAAGTACAACCAATATAAAGTGGCAGAGCTGATGCAGTTAATTGAGCCGCCATTGAGACTTGGGCAATATAAAATCTTTACGTCTAAAGGATATCCACGTGCATTTATAACATGGGCGAGTTTGAATGAAGAAAACCAAATTAAATTTGCTCTAGAAGAAAGCTATTTCGGCGCGGATCAGTGGGCAAGTGGTGAAAATATATGGCTTGTCGATTTGGTGGCTCCTTTTGGTCACGGCCCGGATGTACAAAAAGAAATTATCGCGAACATGACCAATGATGAGATGAAGACAATCCAAATGGTGCGGGCACGGAGAAAACCTTCGGAAGACAAACCAACTCGTATTTCTCAATGGAAGCGCGGAAATGATGGAGAAGTGAAATTTAGAAGTTTCACCAAGGAGCAATTCAAGAAAAAAATAACTGAGGTGTCATAGATGACTTCTGTAACTATCGGTGGCATAACTGCTGGGACGGTTACCGAAGATCTCTCAGGCGAGGTGACTGGAGATCTCGATCAGGTTGGTACAGCCTCTGGTTCTGAAACATGGATAACGACACAAGCAAGCTATGGCACTGCATCAATTGATGAAGATGGGATATGGACATATGTTCTTAATGATTCACATCCAGCAGTTGAGGCGCTGGATGATGGACAAATTTTAACCGATATATTTACTGTCACACTTACGATAAATGGTCAGACGGACACTCAAGACATCACAATCACAATTAACGGCACAACCGACCCTTGCTATGTGAAAGGTACAAAAATTTTGACTGATCGGGGTTGGGTGCGCATAGAAATGCTGCGCGTTGGTGACCTTGTTCAAACGCAAGATAAAGGGTTAGTCCCGATCGATTGGATTGGAAATTTTGAGTCAGATATTCGCCCGAACCAAAAGCCAGTTGTTTTGCCAAAAGATTGTTTTGGTAGAGATTGCCCAAATCAAGATCTTCTCGTATCGCCACAGCATTTAATGCTTCTTGGTAATTTCAAGGATAAGCTGCCTAAGCATTTCCAAGAAGTTTTTGTCCCTGCCCAATATCTTGTGGAGGATGATGCGAGAGCCTTGTTCGAAGACAACTACCAACCATATTTTTATGATGGGAGTGCGAAAATGATTCAATATTATCACCTGCTTCTTGAAAGTCACCAAGTTATATTTGCCAATAATACATCGAGTGAAAGCCTGAATTTAGGCCCTATAGCGCTAGAAGCCTTTCATAGGTCAAAGTTGAAATCACCAGAAATGCTTGATGCTGCTCTTTCAGAGCAGGGTCGATTAATCTGCGCTCGACCTATATTGAAAAAAACGGAGTTTTTGGCATTGGGATTGGCGAATGCCGTCGGTGCGTAAGCCAAAAACTTTAATTCCCGCATGCTCTCTGAGTAGCTATAAGTACAGCCTTAACTATCGCCTAGCCCCCGATAACCTGCTCCCCATAACGCGCAAACCTATCTCCATTTTGATATTAATTTAACTTTGTTCGGGAATTGACTTAACCAAAGATTAAAATTCACTGGCACATATTAAGCCTTCATTAAACAAAATAAGGAGACTGAATAATGGAGCAGACTAATGTAATAGAGGGCACTTACTATCTCAAAGATGGCCAGCTGATTCAATCAATTAATGGCTTGGATTTATTTTTTGGAGAGCTTATTGGCGAGGACGTCGCTGATACTATTTTTGACGGTGAGGTCACTCACTCTTATAAT
>CANMUM010000002.1 GCA_947501025.1 uncultured Paracoccaceae bacterium
CGACATCATCGCCTTTGGTATCCGTCGTATTGGATTGGTTCAAAATACCATCATCATCTTGGTCGGCACGCAGCTCAAAAATACTATCGTAAAATGCGGATAAATCAATTCGGTCATTATCCGTTTGATCGGCAGTGATATCCACTGGATTAGAGGTAATCCCCGTTGTGGTGTCGAAATCGGTAATAACGTCGATGCCATCACCTTCTTCATAGATGAACAAATCTGCGTCATCACCACCAGTTAAGGTGTCATTGCCCACACCACCTGAAATGATATCTTCGCCAGCGCCACCGTCAATCGTATCAACACCAGCACCACCCTCGATCGTATCAGCACCATCACCACCTTCAATGGTGTCAGCGCCAGCGCCACCATCAATAATATCATCGCCATCTTCACCATAAATGAAATCAGCCCCCGCGTCACCATTAATAGTATCAATCCCAAGACCACCATAAATGATATCAGCGCCAGTACCACCGCTGATTATGTCATCACCATTACCACCATCAATGATATCAGCGCCAGTACCACCGTCGATGGTATCAGCTCCAACACCACCATCAATGGTATCAATATCCGCACCACCATAGATGAAATCAGCCCCCGCGCCACCATTAATTATGTCATCACCATCTTCACCATAAATCGTATCCCCAGCAAGGCCAGTTTCAATCGTATCATTGCCTGCGCCGCCATAGACTGTGTCAATACCAACATCATCAACAATTATATCGCCGCCAGTGCCGCCTTCAATGTAGTCATTACCCTCACCACCAGTGATCGTATCAACATCCGCACCACCATAAATAATGTCATTACCCTCACCACCAAGGATAGTATCTGTTCCATCACCACCATAGACTGTGTCAATACCAGCGCCAGCATCAACTGTATCATCACCCTCACCAGCATCAATTTCGTCATCACCACTACCAGCTTCGATAGTGTCATCACCAGAATCACCCGTGATTATGTCATCGTCACCTGTACCAACTAGATCGTCGTCGTCAGTTGTACCCGTAATTGTCGCCATAATTTCTCTCCTTTAAAAATACTTCCAAACAGGAAGTTACATAAATAAACAACTCATACGCACACCAACTGCAAAACAACTGAGGTGCATGAAAGCAAAAGTCAGGGAGGGGAGAGCTCTCTTAAAAAACGCAAATAATCATTGAACGACTCATCGCCCAATTTTATATCTTATGAAAACAGTCCATTAATACACGCTTAAAAAACGAATCCCTACATTAAAAAACATTTAAATATATCTTAAAATAATCTAAAGTACCTAACCATAGCTTAATATTTCCACTCTGACATAATTTTAGTTATTAGTCTACCCTAATATAAAGCATTAATTAAAAATACTAAACAACTGCACCATATATTGAATAATATTTTACCGCTAAAGATAATGATCAATGAAGACAATGATCGTATCGTCAAAGGAAACAAACGTACAATCATCTAAAGATATTATTACAACGGCACCCTCATTTTATACATCGAAACGTTTGCGAACATACCCACCTGGCGCAGCTTCGATTGGCGCATATTTTTTTCCAACCGTGCGAGCTGTCACCAACGCATCTCCCTGCCCTTCAAGCCAGTTCATCCAATCACTCCACCAGCTACCTTTATGTTCAGTAGCATTTTGATGCCATTTTGTAAGATCATCCGAAGGGTGATCACCTGTCCAATATTGATATTTTTGCAATGATGGTGGATTCACAACGCCTGCAATATGCCCTGATCCCGAAAGCACGAATCTCACCTCAGCGTTTTTCATAGCCTTAGCGGCAATAAATACACTTGCCGCGGGGGCAATATGGTCTTCAATCGCAGCCAGATGATAGGTCGGTATGACGATTGATTCGACGCCCACATTGTGATCCCCAATAGGGAGTGCATTCTTCATAAACGCGTTTTTGAGATAAAATTCATCAAGATAATATTTCTGGATTTTCAGTGGCATCGCCATTGAATCCGAGTTCCAATATAAAAGATCGAATGCCATTGGCTCTTTGCCAAGTAGGTAATTATTGACGATATAAGACCAGATCAAATCCGAGGAGCGCAATAAGTTGAATGCATTGGACATTGAGGTGGCGGGAATATACCCCTGCTCGCCAAACTGGTTAAGCAGGTCTACAGATTTCCCAGAAACAAACGCGCGCAACTCGCCTGCATGTTCAAAGTCAAATTGCGCCGTAAGAAAGGTTGATGACGCGATACATTTTTTTGCATCCTTTCCCATATCAGCAAGCAGTGAACCCACCATTGTACCACCAATGCAGAAAGAAATGAGATGCGCTTTTTCGACCTCACATTCCGTGCAAACAACATCAATGGCCTCCCGAGCTGCATTCAATCTTGATTCCCATGTAAAATCCCGTGTGCTTTCATCAGCATTGATCCATGAAATCATAAAAACCGTATTGCCTTGCTCGACCAGCCATTTTGCGAAACTCTTCTTCTCATTGAGATCAAGAATATAATATTTGTTGATCCAAGGCGGCACAATTAAAATCGGTTTCGAACGCACTTTCTTGGTCTGTGCTTCATATTGCAGTATTTGAAAATGCCCGTTTTCAAAAATGACTTTGCCTTTCGTCACGGCAATATTTTGTCCAACTTCAAAAGCCTTTGGGTCCACTTGCCGAACAAGCAGCTCGCCTTTTCCCCGCTTTACATCGGCAAGCATCATTTCCATGCCGCGCACGAGATTGGCGCCTTTTTCTTTCATTGTCGTGTCCAGAACTTCGGGATTGGTTATCGCGAAATTGGCAGGATTGATAGCTTCTACAATATTACGCGTCGTCAGCCCTGCCACGATTTTTTCTTGAGCCGACAACCCATCCACATGAGTTAATGTCTCATCCATCCAGTTTTGAAGAAACAAATAAGCGCTGCGCATAAAAGCAAATACCAAGTTTTCTTGCCAACCCGAATGGGAAAAACGACGATGGTTTATCTCCTTTTTCATATCCGAATTTGGCGCACCCAAAAAATAGCCACTCCAAATATCTTGCATACCCGTCCATAATTTCATTTGCTTTGCAAATGCCGCGTCAGGGTCTCTCCAAAAATTAAGCCATGTATTAGCAAGACTCTCATTCACATATAATGGGTCAATGGGCGTATCACCCTGCTTTACGTTTTGCATCATGGCCGATATTTCCACGAAAAGCGCCCCTGCTTTTTGTAGATTGCTCCAAAAATCGAGCGTATTTTCAAGATCATAATTGGAAATGTCTTTTTGTTCGCTTTCCATGATGTATTCTCCCTGATAGAATGATCTTACGGTGAAATATCAAAAATGGAAGATAAAAATGGCCAACTGCACATCAATGATGAAAAAAATTACAGTTTTATTTATGATGGCTGCATCTATGTCTGGTTGTGCCATTTTAGACATCGCGCCTGAGAATGGTTTTCCTGAAATGGTCGATGAGGTGAAAGAGGCACCTGATTTATTAAGCACTGAAGCCTATAATTTTCATAACAATCCTCGATTATAATACCAATATTCTTAAATTATCGACTTTTCCTTCATTGTTTATCCGCATATAAGATTTCTAAATCACTGTGGACGGAACATGGATACCAATTTTTATCGCGCTAAGCGCTTACCACCTTATGTTTTTGCGGAAATCAATCGCCTTAAAGCGGAGTTGAGATCGGCTGGCAAAGACATTATCGATTTTGGTATGGGCAATCCCGATATGAAAACGCCATCTCATATCGTTGAAAAACTCATTGAAACGGTAGGCAAGCCAGATACTCACGGTTATTCATCTTCAAAGGGTATCCCCGGATTGCGCAAAGCACAAACGGGTTATTATGCGCGCCGTTGGGGTGTGAAACTTGATCCAGAAACCGAAGTGATCGCAACGCTCGGATCCAAAGAGGGCCTTGCCAATATGGCCATGGCGATTACAGCACCTGGTGATACCGTCCTTGTCCCAAACCCTGCATACCCTATTCATCCCTATGGCTTTATGATTGCAGGCGGGACATTGCGCCATGTGCCCGCAATTAAGGAAGATGGCTCATTTTGCCCCGAAACCTATATGCGTCATATGGATCGTGCACTCCGCCATTCTGTCCCCAAACCTATTGCTATGATCGTTTCATTCCCAAGCAATCCAACGGCTCATGTTTGTGATCTGGAATTTTATCGCGAAGTTATTGCCTTTGCGAAAAAACACCAAATTTGGGTTCTATCCGATTTGGCCTATTCTGAGATTTATTATAATGGCAAACCAACGCCTTCAATATTGCAGGTAGAGGGCGCGAAAGAAGTTGCGATTGAATTCACCTCCATGTCCAAAACTTTTGCGATGGCAGGTTGGCGCATGGGATTTGCTGTTGGAAATCACCATCTCATCTCGGCTCTCGCAAAAATCAAATCCTATCTCGATTATGGTGCATTCACACCCGTGCAGGTTGCAGCTGCGGCCGCACTCAATGGCCCTGATGATCCAATCAAAGACATTCGCGCAACATATCATGCCCGCCGCGACGTTTTGATTGAAAGCATGGGGCGTTCAGGTTGGGATATTACACCGCCTGAAGCATCAATGTTTGCATGGGCCAAAATTCCTGACGAATTTACCAGCCTTGGCTCTATGAATTTTGCAAAAATGCTCCTACAAGAAGCCGATGTCGCTGTCGCGCCTGGACTTGGTTTTGGTGAGTATGGTGAAGGATTTGTACGAGTTGGACTTGTCGAAAACGAGCAACGCATTCGTCAAGCGGCTCGCAATGTGAGAAAACTATTTCAAAACAAAGATCAATTGATCTCTAAATACACGCCTGAGGAAGAATAATATGTCAAATCCGAAAATTCGCATTGCAATCGCTGGTCTTGGAACTGTTGGCCAAGGTCTCATTGAGATTGTTCAACGCAATGGCGAATTGTTAACAGCGCGAACTGGGCATGATTTTGAAATCGTTGCGATCAATGCGCGCTCCAAAACGAAAAATCGTGAAGTTGATATTTCATCCTATGAATGGATGGATGATCCAATCGCGATGGCAAAGCGTGATGACATTGATGTTGTGGTTGAGCTGATTGGTGGCGAAGATGGGGTCGCCAAAGCTTTTGTCGAAGCCGCTTTGGAATCAGGCAAGCATGTCGTCACAGCCAATAAAGCGCTCCTCGCCCATTACGGCAATGAACTTGCCACGCTTGCTGAATCCAAGGGCAAATCCTTGCGTTATGAAGCCGCTGTGGCTGGTGGTATTCCGATCATAAAATCTCTTGGTGAAGGTTTTGCAGGCAATGCCATCAAGCGCATCTCAGGTATCATGAATGGGACGACAAATTATATGCTCACACGGATGGAAGGCGAAAAGATTTCCTATGACGCCGTTTTTGATGCAGCCAATCAGCTTGGATATTTAGAAGCCGATCCCTCACTTGATGTCGGGGGAATTGATGCCGCTCATAAATTGGCAATTCTCACGGCTCTTGGTTTTGGTCAAAAACTCGATTTTGATAATGTGAATATCGAGGGCATTGAAAATGTATCTCTCGTTGATATTGAACGCGCTGCTGAACTTGGTTTCCGTATCAAGCTTGTATGTTCTGCCGAAGCAACGCCTGATGGCGTTTACCAATCGGTTGCCCCTGCGCTTGTCCCGCTCGATTCACCGCTTGGTCAATGCATGGGTGTTCTGAATATGGTCGTTGTGGAAGGTGACGCAATTGGCAAATGTGTTTTACAAGGCCCAGGTGCGGGTCGTGGGGCGACAGCGTCAGCCGTGATTGGTGATATTTGCGATATTGCCCGCAATTTACAAATGCCCGTTTTTGGTGCTGCTCATGACACATTATTGACGCCAAAATCGGATGCAATTGCCAAGGCATCACCATTTTATGTGAGGCTTCAACTTGATGATCAGGTTGGTGTTCTGGCACAAGTCGCACAAGCATTCGCCGCGGAAAGCATTTCAATCGATGAACTGCGCCAGCTCGATCATGAAGGCGACGAAACACCGCTCATCTTGGTCACACACGCAACTGAACCTGTAAAATTGCACCGCGCACTTGCTGCGATCAATAAACTGGATGCGGTGCTCAGCAACCCAATCGCTTTCCGTATAGAGGAAAATTAATTTCAACATCAAACGACACGAGGCCCAAAATGTCGAAAAAACCAGAATTTACAGATAGATTATTATCGCTCGGACTTGCGCGCGTATCCGAAGCCGCTGCCATTGAAAGCGCAAAGCTTATCGGTGGTGGTGACGAAAAAGCTGCCGACCAAGTTGCAGTTAACGCGATGCGTGAACAACTCAACCTCCTTGATATACAAGGCACCGTGGTCATTGGTGAAGGCGAGCGTGATGAAGCGCCAATGCTTTTCATCGGTGAAGAGGTTGGCTCAGGCAAAGGGCCGGAGGTGGACATCGCTCTTGATCCATTGGAAGGCACCACATTGACAGCAAAAGATATGCCAAATGCATTGACGGTTATTTCAATGGCGCCGCGTGGAACAATGCTTCATGCACCTGATGTCTATATGGACAAGCTTGCGATTGGACCAGGTTTTGATGAAGGCGTGGTGACACTTGACATGACACCAACGCAGCGCGTTGAAGCGCTTGCAAAAGCTAAAGGCTGCAAACCCTCTGATCTCATGCTCTGTGTATTGGAGCGTGAACGCCATGACGAAATGATCAAAGAGCTTCGCGCAACAGGTGCCCGCATTCGTCTCATTACGGATGGAGATGTTGCAGCTGTGATGCATTGTGCCGAACCTGATCTCACTGGTATTGATATGTATATGGGTTCGGGTGGCGCGCCTGAGGGTGTGCTTGCGGCTTCGGCTTTGAAATGCATGGGCGGTCAGATCCAAGGGCGTCTTTTGTTTAGAAATGATGATGAACGTGGGCGTGCTGAGCGCGCAGGGATTACCGATTTTAATCGCATCTATACCCGTGATGATATGGTGCGCGCTGATGTGATTTTTGCGGCAACAGGTGTAACCAATGGCTCGCTTGTGAGCGGCGCACGCGATAATGGGCGTTATATCGAAACCGAAACTTTGCTTATGCGTTCAAAAACGCAATCTGTGCGTCGCATTCATTATCGGCAGAAAATTTGACGCATTTAGGCGTAAGTAAATCTCAAACGGGTCGTGCTTGGCGCGGCCCAACGCCAGATATTCTCGAAACGGCCGATCAACTCACGAGCCTTGCAGGCATTGATCCAACACTGGCTAAAATCTATGCGCGTCTAGGGGCAACGCTCTCGACACTCGATCAGTTTCGCGATCCGCGTCTGCGCGATCTCCTTCCAGACCCAAGTTCACTTCTCGATATGGACAATGCCGTTGCGCGGATATCAAAGGCCATAGATAGCAAAGAAAACATCGCGATTTTTGCCGATTATGATGTGGATGGTGCATCAAGCGCTGCTCTGCTTATCGACTATCTCCGCGCCTTTGATATCGCGCCCTCACTTTATATTCCCGATCGTTTGAGCGAAGGATATGGCCCCAATATTCCTGCCATGGAAGCGCTTGCCCAAGATCATAGTCTCATCATCACAGTGGATTGCGGCACGCTCTCATTTGAACCTATCAAAGCTGCTGTTGCCCTTGGTGCTGAAGTCATTGTTCTTGATCACCATATGGCGGGTGAGCAACTGCCAAATGCGATTACCGTTAATCCGAACAGACAAGATTGCGATAATGCGCTTGGGCATTTATGTGCCGCAGGCGTTGTATTTCTTGTTCTTGTTGGGCTGAACCGTGCGCGCAAAGATACATCACCGACGCCTGATCTCATGGCTATGCTTGATCTTGTTGCCTTGGCGACCGTTGCAGATGTAGCCCCTCTCATTGGCGTTAACCGCGCCTTTGTGCGCACAGGGCTTGAGGTAATGGCCGCGCGCAAACGCGCAGGCTTGCGCATGTTAATTGATCAACATTTATCTTTTCAAAAACTTGAAGCCGAGCATATCGGTTTCGTTTTGGGCCCACGTTTGAATGCTGGTGGCCGTATTGGTCGTTCCATTACCGCCACTCAGCTCCTCACCTGTCAAACCGATGCTGAAGCGGGCCAGATTATGGCTGAGCTGGAAGATTTAAACAGCGCGCGGCGTGACATAGAAGCCGCCATCACATCAGAAGCCATCGCGCAAGTCGAATCAAATATGGATCGCACAGAGCATTTCGTCTATGCCACTGGCGCTGACTGGCATCCGGGGGTGCTTGGGATCGTTGCCGCGCGCTTAAAGTCACATTTTGGTAAACCCGCTGTTGTATTGACGCAATCAGAGCAAGAATTAACAGGTTCCGCGCGCTCAATTGCAGGCATTGACCTTGGCGGAGCCGTTGCCCGTTTAAGTGACGAGGGTTTAATCACTAAAGGCGGCGGTCATAAAATGGCGGCAGGTTTATCGCTTACGGCTCAAAAACTTGAAGAAGCGATGGCCCGTCTTGATCACCTGCTCACCCGCCAAAGCAACGCACTCATCCCTGCGCTTGATTATGATGCCGTCATTGCGCCAAGCGCGATATCAATTTCTCTTATCGATAGTTTTCATAGCGCGGGCCCATTTGGTGCGATGGCAGCACCGCCCATTTTCGTCTTGCCCGATATGCGTTTGCAATCTCGAACAATCCTAAAAGACAGGCATATTAAATATCGGTTCCATGCAAGCGGCCAAAATGTCGATATTATGAGCTTTAATTCCGTTGCTGGTCCACTCGATATAGGTGAAGCCCATCCCCCAGAGCAACGCTTCCATATTGCCGTGACATTAAAAAAGAACTTTTGGAATGGTCGGGAAACGGCGCAAATTTTCCTTGAAGACATCGCAATGGCATAAACATTAAAAAATTTTGTAAATCTGTGTTTTTTCGGCTTGATCTCGACAAGTTTAATGCGTAAATACCCCTCACTGAGATGTGGTTCCTTCGTCTATCGGTTAGGACGCCAGGTTTTCATCCTGGAAAGAGGGGTTCGATTCCCCTAGGAACTGCCAATCAGTGTGAATATAAAAACGCGGCCTTTGGGTCGCATTTTTTTTGCTTCTATGTAATATTTCTCCTCTACATTCGTATTGAACTTTATATATGGAGAAGAAAATGAATATTTCACGGCGTATTTTTTTTGGCATATCATTGTCATCACTCGCTCAGGCAACATTTGCGGAATCGCTTTTCTATACGAAAAATGACATTGCAATCGATGGTTATGATCCTGTTGCATATTTTGTTTCAGAGATGCCCATTCGCGGGACAAGTGAGTATAAATCTGAATATGACGGCGTAACTTGGCATTTCTCAAGCGCAGAAAACAAAGCGATGTTTGATCAAGACCCTACTCAATATACCCCTCAATATGGTGGCTATTGTGCTTGGGCTGCGGCCAAAAACTCCACAGCCAAATCTGACCCAAATGCATGGACGCTGCATGATGGAAAATTATATTTGAACTATTCGACCTCTGTCCGTGATAAATGGTTGCAAAATATCGGCGAGAATATCAGCAAAGGTGATGCCAACTGGCCTGCTCTTCGCCAAGGACTTTCATAGCGTTACGGCTCAAATCCATTGTAAATATAGTAAAGGCGAGCTAATAGTTTATCAATTCAGCTCGCTTGTGAAATAGCTGCATCTGCCAAATTGAAGGCAACTCTGTCTATTTCACTGGCCCAATATATACAGAGGATTACTGATGAAAAGCGTTCTAGATCAACTCAGAGAAATGACAGTCGTGGTTGCCGATACTGGCGAAGTTGCCGCAGTCGAAAAATATCAACCTATCGATTGCACGACAAACCCTTCGCTAGTTCTCGGTGCATTACAGGATCCAGCTTCTGAAGCGCTGGTGAATGCTGAGATCGAAGCGGGCAAAAAGGCTGGCAAGACAGCTGAAGAAATTACAGATGTTTTAACCGTCGCCGTTGGCGCTCGCCTCACAACACTGGTACCTGGGCGCGTGTCTACAGAAGTCGATGCATGTCTTTCATTTGACACGGATGCATCCGTTGCCCGCGCACGAGCGATAATTGCGGAATATGCATCTCGTGGCATAGGCAAGGAACGTATTTTGATCAAACTTGCATCAACTTGGGAGGGCATTCGTGCCGCCGAAATTCTGCAAAAAGAGGGCATTGATTGTAATCTGACATTGCTCTTCTCTATGGCTCAAGCTGTTGCCTGTGCAGATGCAAAAGCCTTCCTCATCTCACCTTTTGTGGGTCGTATTACAGATTGGTATAAAAAAGCAGAAGGCAAAGATAGCTATGCCCCAGATGAAGATCCAGGTGTAAAATCTGTGCGCTCTATTTATGATTATTACAAATCAAACGACATCAAAACTATTGTCATGGGCGCTTCATTCCGCAGCACAGAGCAAATTAAAGCCCTTGCAGGCTGTGACAATCTCACCATCGCTCCAAAACTTCTTGAAGAAATGGGTCACGAAATTGCTGATTTGCCACGCGTACTTTCTCCTGCAAAGGCAAGTGGTGTTGCAGCTATGGAGATGAATGAAGCCAAATTCCGCTGGGAAATGAATGCCGATGCCATGGCCACTGAGAAACTCGCGGAAGGCATTCGCAATTTTGACAAAGACCATAAAAAATTGATCGCGATTATTACCGAGCGTATGTAGTTAAGCTCACGGGGAAGCCGAAAATGGACATTGATAAACGTGATCTTTCTATGGATGATATTTATGATCCAAACTTTGTGGCTGACCTATTTGATCGCTGTTCATCGAATTACCGAAGATGGAGCGCGGTAAGCTCATTCGGCTTCATTTCTCTATGGCGTCATCAGTGTGTTAATCGTTTGCCTGTTAAAGATGCGTCCAGATATGTCATTGTCGATCTAATGGCTGGTACTGGAGAGGTTTGGCCGTATCTTTTACGTCGCTTTCCAAATTTAAGGACAATCACAGCGCTCGATATATCGCACCATATGCATATAGAAGCCGATGCGTTGAAAACTGATTTGCCCACAGAACACGCTGATATGATCGTTTCAACATTTGGTCTTAAAACCTTTAACCAAGAGCAGCAAACCATCATGGCAAATCAAATCGCTAGAATGTTAAAATCTGGTGGTCATTTTTCTTTGATTGAAGCATCCGACCCAATTGGATGGTTTTTCCGCCCAGTCTATAGATTCTACCTCGATAGACTTTTGCCACAGATCGAAAAAATATTTCTCAAGGGCGCAAAAGATTTTAGTATGATTGGTGCATATACACAAAACTTTAAAAACTGCGAACATATGGAAAATGCCTTACGAGATGCAGGGCTTGAAGTGACATTAAAAAAACACTTCTTCGGTTGCGCGACAAGTGTAGCTGGATATAAGCCCTTAAAAACCTCTTAAAGAATTTTTTGTATAAAAAAATCCCGCCAATAGGGCGGGATTTTGCATTTCAGAATGTGGATTAAATTAGATCAATTTACCCATAGCAACCGCTGTGTCTGACATACGGTTCGAGAAACCCCACTCATTGTCATACCACGTCAAGATGCGCACAAGGCGGTTATCCATCACCTTTGTTTGGTCCATATGGAATACAGATGAATGTGGGTCATGGTTGAAATCTGATGATACCATCGGCAGATCCGTATAACCAAGAACGCCCTTCATTAGGCCATCAGCAGCCGCACGAATTGCAGCATTAATTTCTTCAACTGTCGTGTCACGCTTTGCGTTAAACTTAAGATCAACAACAGACACATTTGGTGTTGGTACGCGAATTGACATGCCGTCAAGTTTACCGTTGAGATCTGGAAGGACTAGGCCAACAGCTTTTGCAGCACCAGTGCTTGTTGGGATCATATTCAGAGCAGCTCCGCGCGCACGGTAGAGATCCTTATGCATTGTGTCGAGCGTCGGTTGATCACCCGTATAGCTGTGGATTGTTGTCATGAAGCCTTGCTCAATTCCGACAAGATCATTGAGAACTTTTGCAACAGGTGAGAGACAGTTGGTTGTGCATGACGCATTTGAAACAACCAAGTCGTCTTTTGTGAGTGAATCATGGTTGACACCGTAAACGATTGTCTTATCCGCACCGCTTGCTGGAGCTGAAACGAGCACGCGTTTTGCCCCCGCCTCAAGATGTATAGCTGCTTTATCGCGTGCTGTAAAAATACCAGTACATTCAAAAACAACGTCAATTCCAAGTTCACCCCAAGGCAAGTTTTTGGGGTCACGCTCAGCAAAACATTTAAAGCTTTCATCGCCAACTTTGATCACATCACCATTGACCTGAACTTCTGTCGGGAAACGGCCGTGAACACTATCAAAGCGTAGCAAATGTGCATTTGTTTCAACGGGTCCAAGATCGTTGATCGCTACGATGTCGATATCTTTGCGGCCGCTTTCGTAAATTGCGCGCGCGACATTGCGCCCGATGCGTCCAAATCCATTGATTGCGATTTTGATTGTCATTGCGTTTCCTCTATTTTTATTATGCACATAAGACACAACAATTCGAGCAAAAGATCAAGTGACGTTCGATACATTCTGAAAATATTTCATGCCTTAAATGAATAAAGCGAGGGACTGTCTTGGGAGGCAGTCTCTCGCTTAATTACTTTGTATCACCCTAGGCCCAACAAGGACAATACAAACACCCTAAGGTATGTTCGTAATATCCACTGATCTGTTCTTTTCGTCAATATATAAATCCCAACTTTAGGGAAAAAAGAATAATATTTTATTAACCTTATTATAAGGTTTTGATTTCATTAAATAAAATTATCAAAAATTCAATTGATGAAACGAACATAAACGAATACAAGTGAAGCGATCAAACGTACAATTTGAATATTGAAAGGATTCAACACCATGGCGCTTAACTTCCGACATGAAGAAATTATCCGAATTGCCCGCGAATCGGGGCGCGTAACCGTTGAAGGTCTGTCTGATGCACTTAATGTAACACCACAGACAATTCGTCGAGATCTCAGCGAACTTTGTGATAAGGGCCATTTGTCGCGCGTGCATGGTGGAGCGATCTTGCCACTTGGCATCTACAATCTTGGCTATGAAGAGCGCCGAGCGCTAAGCCATCTTGAAAAACGTGCGATTGCGCAAAAAGTGGTTGAGCATATTCCCGATGGCGCAGCGCTTTTCCTTAATATTGGCACAACTGCCGAAGAAGTTGCGCGCACTCTTCTTGGGCATCGCAATCTCTTGGTTCTGACAAATAACCTCAACGTCGCGAATATCCTCTCGGCGAATCCGCATTCTAAGGTGTTAATTGCTGGCGGGGTTCTGCGCCGTTCGGATGGCGGTATTGTTGGGGATATTGCGGTTGATTTCGTGAACCAATTCCATGTCGATTTTGCCATCGTGTCATGCGCGGCGATTAGCCCTGATGGCGTCATGCTTGATCATGACTACCGTGAGGTTCGCGTCTCAAAAGCCATTTTGCAAAATGCGCAGCAAAAAATCCTCGTGGCCGATCATGCCAAATTCACTCGCCACGCTCCTGTCCGTATCGAAAGCATCAAAGACATGGATCGTTTTATCACTGACACTATGCCAAATTCTGAGATTTGTGATCTTTGCGAACGCGGGAATACAACTATCGAAATTGCGCCGCCATTAAATCCCTAATTTATCGCGCAGTTGATACCATAACATAGCAGCGACAAGGAGCGGATGGCGCGCGGCTGTTCCGCCTGGGAATTTGCTATGCTCAATAGATGCCATGATATCGAACTCTGGGCAATCGCCATAAATGGCATCGCCAATCAAGTGCCCACAATAACTCGCAAGCGCAACACCATGGCCCGAATATCCGCTAGCCGTCCATATGTTTTTGCGTCTACGCATATAAGGCAATCGGTTCATCGTGATTGCCAATGTCCCGCCCCACGCATTCTCAATCTTCACGCCTTTGAGTTGTGGAAATATATCGAGCATAGGCGCATAAGCCTTAGCCGCCAAGTTTTTAGGGAACCTATAACCATAACTCTCGCCTCCACCAAAAAGAAGGCGGTGATCCAGCGTGCGGCGAAAATAATTCACCACAAATTTGCTATCGGCAATCGCGATATTTTGAGGTATCAAATCCATAGCGCGCTCGGCACCAAGAACTTCGGTGCTCACAATAAAATTGTTAATTGGCATAACAAATTTTGCAATTTCTTGATCGAGACCCCCAAGATATCCATTACAAGCCAGTACATAATGATCAGCGTGAACAATGCCATTCTCTGTCCCCGCACCATCTTCAAAATTGAGCACACGAGAATTTTCATAAATTTTTACACCAGCCTTAATTGCCGCCTTTGCCACACCACGCGCAAGTACAAGTGGATCACCATGGCCTGCGCCCCAATCAATAATACCCCCTGCGTATTTTGGGCTATTCACATGGGCGCTCATATCATCAATGCATTCCACCTTATCATAGCCATATTTGGATGCTAAATATTCTGCGCCAATATGACCATGCTTAGTCGATTTCTCGTCAAATTCAGCATGCGCCACACCCGCTTGATACCCCATATCAATCATATATTCGCGGCATTGACCTACAACAAAATCATGCGCTGCAACGCCAATATCAAACATGGCCTTTGCACGTTCAAAACCGTATTTTTTCTCCAACTCCTCAACGTCAACGCGTTGACCAGTACCAATTTGCCCGCCATTACGACCTGTCGCACCAAAACCAATTCGACTTGCCTCCAGCACAATCACGTCAACGCCAGATTTTGCGAGAGTAAGCGCTGCATTTAGCCCTGTGAACCCTGCACCAATAACACAGACACTTGTCTTGTGCGCACCCTGAATGGGCGGCATCGCTGGCTCATCAAGACCCCGTGCATAATGCGAAGACGGATAAGAACCCAATTCATCATTGGCGGTGAGGAGATCGATTTTAGACATTCAACAACAAATGTTCGCGTTCCCAAGGTGAAATCACTCTTAAAAAATCCTCCGCTTCGTAACGCTTGATCGCAAGATACATCTCACAAAAACGCTCACCAAGAATTTCCTTAAGCTCTGGGGCTTTGTTGAATAATTCGACGCCTTCAAGAAGTGAGCGTGGGATTGCCCGTTTTTTATCATGGGCATAGCCCTTGACCGCACGTCTTGGTCTCATCTCCTCAACCAAACCCAGATAGCCACAAGCCAGTGAAGCCGCAAGCGCCAGATAGGGATTGCAATCCATACCCACAACACGGTTTTCGACACGGCGTCCTTCGGGTGAGGAAATCGGAATACGCAGTCCCGTTGTGCGATTATCCGCACCCCATTCGAGATTAATGGGCGCGGCACCATCGGCCACAAAACGGCGGAATGAATTGACATAAGGTGCAAATAAAGTGATCGCTGCGGGGATATATTTTTGTTGTCCCGCCAAGAAATGCTCAAACATATCTGTAGGCTCATCATCATCGCCGTTAAATAGGTTTTTACCCGTTTTGACATCGATTATACTTTGGTGAATATGCATGGCCGAACCGGGTTCGTCTTGCATAGGCTTCGCCATAAATGTGGCAAAGCAATTATTGCGCAAAGCTGCCTCGCGAATCAAGCGTTTGAAATAGAAAACCTGATCGGCCAATGCGAGCGGCTCTCCATGCACAAAATTGATCTCAACTTGGCCTGCCCCGCCCTCTTGAATAATCGTATCGATTTCAAAACCACTGGCTTCGGCAAAATCATAAATATCATCAATCACTTTTCCATATTCATCGACAGCAGCCATTGAATACCCATTATTGCGCGCCATTTTTCGGCCATTGCGCCCGACCATAGGCTCAATGGGTTGATCTGGATCCGTGTTCGGCTTGGTGAGATAAAACTCCATCTCAGGCGCAACAATCGGCGCCCAGCCCTTATCTGAATACAATTTAAGTATCTTCTTAAGTACATTTCGCGGCGCAAGATCAATCGGATCACCATTGAGATCAACCATGTCATGAATGACTTGTATCGTCACATCATCTGCCCATGGAGAAGCGACTGCTGTCGACAGATCAGGCGTAAGTACCATATCATTTTCTGTCCATTGAAGCTTTTCATCATCAACATCCACATAATCACCAGCAACTGTTTGATAAAAAATCGATACTGGTAAGAACATCCGCTCTTGGCGAGAAAATTTCGGCCATGGCATCGCTTTGCCGCGAGGCGTGCTGGCATAATCTGAGACAATACACTCCACCTCTTCTATACGTCTTTCTCCAAGCCAATCTTGAAGCGCGCGCGGCAAATCCTCGCGAAGGGTTGCATTACTCGTATTCATTATATCCGTCCTACTGGCTGCTCTATTGCGCCTTTTTTCTTTGCAAGCAAGCACACAAATTCATGGGCAATATGTGCGGCTGCGATTGCGGTTATTTCGGCATGGTCAAATGGTGGCGACACTTCGACAACATCCATACCAACCAAATTGAGTTCGCCCAAGCCCCTCATCAGCTCAAGCGCTTGCCAGCTCGCAAGCCCACCAGGAACAGGCGTGCCCGTCCCCGGCGCGAATGCTGGATCAAGTGCATCAATATCAAAACTGATATAAACAGGCATATCACCAGCGCGTTTAATGGCAATCTCAACCGCAGCATCAATTCCGTTGCGATGCACCCATGGCGAGGTCAAAATTTCAAAACCATGATCGCTATCATTTTGAGTTCTAAGACCAATTTGTGTGGAATGCGCCGCCGAGATCACGCCTTCTTTTGCCGCACGCCCAAACATTGTACCATGATCTATGCGACCTTCCTCATCTGGCCATGTATCGCAATGGGCATCTATTTGTATGAGCGCAATTTGTCCATGTTTTTTAGTATGAGCTTTGAGAAGCGGATAGCTCACATAATGATCACCGCCAAGGGTCAGCATCTGTGCGCCACTCTCAAGAATTGTGAACGCATGGGACTCTATGGCCTCTGCAATCGTTTCAGGGTGATGAGGATCCAAAAACACATCGCCATAATCAACCATTGAGAGCTTTTCAAATGGATCAAAACCGTATGGGAAAGCTTCAAGCTCAGCAATCTGCACAGATGCAGCACGAATGGCGCGAGGGCCCAGACGTGTACCAGGTCGATAGGTCACTGCATTATCAAATGGCACGCCCGAGACCACAAGATCAACACCCTCAAGATCGCGCGAATAGCGGCGGCGTAAAAAACTTAACGCTCCCCCATATGTATTTTCTATCCAGCGCTCGTTATTTTCATGCGCCAGAAAAGCTTGGTCTCCTTTAGACATGATGCATCCTTTGAGTTCTATTCATAATTTGCATTGCTGTAATAATGGCAATTCCAACGATGACAATGATGAGTGTGGCAAGAGCATTATATTCAGGCGTTACTCCTTGACGAACTTGCGAATAAATCTTTGCTGGTAAAGTTGTTGAGCCTGCCCCACTTGTAAATTGTACAATGACGGCATCATCAAGTGAAAGTGTAAAAGCGAGGAGCCAACCTGCAACAATCGCAGGAGAAATTACTGGAAGTGTCACTTGAAAAAAAACAAAAATTGGGTGTGCGCCCAAATCTTGGGCTGCTTCTTCAAGTGAGCTATCCATATCAACCAAGCGAGACCTTATAATGACGGTTACATAGGCCATACAGAAGGTGCTATGAGCCAATATGATGGTAGTCATGCCTCGATTTGCAGGCCATCCAATGAATTTTTGCATTGAAATAAATAATATTAGCATTGAAAATCCCGTGATGATTTCTGGCATCACCAGTGGTGATGTTACCATACCATCAATCAGGACCTTGCCTCTGAATCTTTTATTTCTAGTCAACACAAAAGCGGCGATGACACCTAAAAAAGTTGCAATCGTGGCGGAGAAAAACGCAACTCTCATAGAAATGCCTGCTGCCTTTAAGAGCTCCTTATTCTCAAAGAGTACAAAATACCATTTAGTCGAGAAACCTACCCAAAGTGAAGCCCGATCTCCCGCGTTGAAAGAATATGCCATTAAAAGTATCAATGGAATATAGAGAAAAATAAATCCTAAAAAGCCAATAGCCCTAAGCATCATTCACCTCTGCTAATTTGTCTTGCCACTTCCTCATCATGAGAAATGGTGCTACGAAAACAATCAACACAACAACTGACAATACTGATGCCATCGGATAATCTCGGTTATTGAAGTATTCGACATAAATTGTCTTTCCAATCATCTTTGTATCTGTTGCCCCTAATAGATCGGGAATGACAAATTCACCTACAGCTGGAATAAATACGAGCATGCAACCCGCAATAATACCAGGATAAGATAGCGGAATTACAACTTGCCAAAATGTCCAAAAAGGCTTTGCGCCAAGATCACTCGACGCTTCCAAAACGCTCTCCTCAAGCTTCACCAAATTCGCGTAAAGCGGTAAAATCATGAAAGGCAGATACGTATAAACAATCCCGAGATATACCGCAAAATCTGTGTTGAGAAATTGGATTGGAGAATTCACTTCTAAAATGCCAATTTTCATTAAAAACTGATTAACTGGGCCTTGATTATATAGAATTGTCTTAATCGCATAGACACGTAACAAAAAACTTGTCCAAAATGGAAGAATAACCAACATCAATAATAGATGTCGTCGCGCTTCTGGCGCACGCGCAATCACATATGCCATAGGAAACCCTATTAGTAATGTCAGAAATGTTGCGATGAATGCAGTTTTCGCTGAACTCAAAAATGTTCCTATATATATTGGATTCTCAAAGAATCTTTCCCAACTTGATAGATGAATATTAAGCTGCAAAAAACTATCTTTGAAATTCACAACGGGTTCATATGGCGGCATTCCATTTCGAATTGTAGAAAAGCTCAACACAAATACAAAGATAAAGGGCAGCAAGAAAAAAACGAGCAGCCAAATCATAGGTAATGCGATCACACCACGCACACCGACAAAAGATGCGATACGATTGATCATTGTGAAAGCACCACACCTGAACTGCCATCCCAGCCCACAACTACACGGTCTTCCCAAGTGAGATCATCTTCAGCCTCGCGCACGCGATTTGCGCGGAAAGCCTTCACCAATTTACCACTATCAAGACGCACATGATAAACCGATTGCGATCCAAGATAGGCGATATCCTCAACAACACCTTTGGCAGAGTTGAGCATTTTGGCAGACTTCTTTTTTGAAATTTCTAGCTTCTCTGGGCGTACAGCAATGGTCAATTCTTGACCCAACGTCCCGCTCACACCATGTGTGATGGCAATCTCGCCCACGCTGTCATTAAGCACGGCTGCGCGGTCTGGCTCATCAACAATCATCTCGCCTTCAAAGAGATTCACATCGCCGATAAAATTGGCCACAAATTTAGATTTTGGAAATTCATAAATCTCGCGCGGTTCGCCAATTTGCTCGATATAACCATCATTCATCACACCAATACGCGAAGCCAAGGTCATCGCCTCTTCTTGGTCATGGGTGACGACTACAAAGGTCACACCAAGTGTCTCTTGTATGCGGATAAGCTCAAACTGTGTTTCTTCGCGAAGTTTTTTATCAAGCGCACCAAGTGGCTCATCAAGCAATAAAAGTCGGGGTTTTTTCACCAATGCGCGCGCAAGTGCCACGCGCTGACGCTGACCACCAGAAAGTTGATGGGGCTTGCGCTTGATAAATTTTTCAAGCTTCACAAGCTTTAGCATTTCCATGGCCGTTGTTTCAGCTTCTGCCTTTGTCATGCCACCATGCACCAAACCATACATAACATTTTTCAAGACCGACATATGAGGAAAAAGTGCGTATGATTGGAACATCATATTTGTTGGGCGCTCATGGGGCGCCACTCCAGAGAGGTCTTCTCCATCCAATAAAATTTGACCCTCTGTTGCCTCTTCAAAACCTGCAAGCATACGTAAAAGCGTTGACTTCCCACAACCCGATCCACCAAGCAGGCAAAATAATTCACCCGCATAAATATCAAGAGACACATCATCAACGGCCACAAAATCGCTGAATTTCTTTGTTACGCTTTTGATTTGAAGAAGTGGTTTTTGTGAAGGGTCGCGCCATGGGCGCAGATCAGTCGCATTCATGGGTATGTTCCTAAAAATTGTGGGGACAATCGCCCCCACAATATTTTTGATTATGAGCCTGACTTAACCTTGGCCCATGCTTCATTAATCATACGTGATTCCGCCGCTGTTTTCACAGTCGCCGTGTAAAGCGTATCTTTCACCTCTTGTGGTGGGAAAATGCCCGCTTCACTTGTGATTTCTTCGTCCACAAGCTCCATTGACGCCTCATTCGCATTCGCATACCAAACATAGTTGGTAATATCTGCTGTGATTTGGGCATCCATTACAAAGTTGATGAACTTATGTGCATTTTCTGGATGTGGTGCATCTGCAGGGATTGCGATCATATCAAACCATTGTAAAGCGCCTTCCTTTGGAATTGAATAAACAATTTCAACACCATCAGCAGCACTATCAGCAGCTTGATAAACATCACCAGTCCAACCACCCGCGATCACACAGATTTCGCCAGCAGCAAGATCGTCAATATATTGAGACGAGTGGAAATAACGAATATAAGGCTGAACGCTTGACATAAGCGCTGTAGCTTTTTCAATTTCGGCAGGTTCATGTGAATTTGGATCAAAGCCCAAATAAGTCAAAGCTGCATGGAACATCTCTGTCGGTGCATCCATAAATGCAAGCCCGCAATCTTTAAGTTTTTCAGCATTTGCAGGATCAAAAACCAAAGACCAGCTATCTGTTGGCGCATCAGCACCGAGTACTTCTTCAACTTTTGCGACATTATAACCAAGACCCGTTGTGCCCCACATATAGATCACAGAGTGTGCGTTATCTGAATCATGGCTAGAAGCTGCTGCCATGAGTTTTTCATCCATATTGGCTAAATTTGGCAACATGTCTTTATTCAGCGGCATATATACGCCTGCCGCTATTTGACGTTCCAAAAAGTCACCTGTTGGTACAACCAAATCGTAACCAGTTGAGCCTGTTAGCAATTTTGCTTCGAGAACCTCATTGCTGTCATAAACATCATAAGTCACCTCGATGCCCGTTGCAGCGGTAAATTTTTCGATTGTATCTTCAGCGATATAATCTGACCAATTATAAATATTAAGAACTTTTTCTTCTTCAGCCACTGCGCCCAATGCGATCAATGATACTGAAAATGCTAAAATTGATGTCTTTGTCATGTCTTCTCCAATAATTTTCCGAATCTTTCGGCCATGATTTTATTTAGAAGGGCTTTGAAGCAAAAAGCAAGCAAGACTTGCAGATTATTGTCTAAACCGTTTCGAGATATGAGCTTAATTCAAAATCTGAGATTCGGGCATTCAGCTCGGTGTTTTCTTGTGTCTTGGCCAATGTATAAACATCTTGAAAGACCGTCGAAAAATGGCGATCAATGAAATCACTTTCTTCAAACTCACGTATGGCATCCATCCAACGCGTTGGCAAACGTTCCAGCACCAATGAATAAGCATCTCCTTTAATCGGCGCGCCAGGGTCCATTTTCATTTTAATTCCATCAAGTGCACCATGCAAGATCGCCGCCAATACCAAATATGGATTGGCATCAGCTCCCGCCACACGGTGCTCGATACGGCGCGCTTTATGATCACCGCCCGGAATACGAATGGCGGCAGTGCGATTCTCATATGCCCAACAAATCCCTGTCGGGGCATGGCTGCCCGGTTGCAAGCGGCGATATGAATTGAGATGCGGCGCCCAAAGAAGCGCATTTTCTTTCAAAGTGCCCAACACACCCCCAACGGCATTAATTAGCGTTTCACTGCCCTGCGCGCCTCCATTGTCAAATACATTCACGCCATTTTTATCGAGAAGTGAAAAATGAACATGAAGACCAGAGCCTGCGCGATCGGTAAATGGCTTTGCCATAAAGCTTGCAGCCATCAAATTGCGGCGTGCGGTTGATTTAACAATACGCTTAAACAAAACTGCATCATCAGCTGCGCGCAAGGGATCTGTATGAAAAAGATTAATCTCAAATTGGCCGCGACCACTCTCTGAAATCGCCGTATCCACACCCACACCTTGCACGCGACATGCTTCATAGGTTTGCGCAAAAAAGCTCTCAAATTGATCCAATTCATCAACCGAGAGAATAGAATCTGCCTTCAAGCGCTTCCCTGTCACAGGAGAAATCGGCGTGCGTGGTCGATCACCCTTGGGATCAACCAAGTAAAACTCCATCTCAAGTGCCATCATAGGAGCATAACCCATCTCCGATGCACGATCGACAGCTTCGGCCAAAATTCGACGGGGATCAACAGGCGAAGCTTCGCCCTTATCCGTCACCATCCATACGGGCAAAAACACCATCGGCGTATCGCCAACAAGAAAAGGCAAAAGGCCGCGATCTGTGACCTCACAGCGCCCATCGGCATCACCTGTATCAAAAACCAACGGACTGTCTTCGATATCACGCCCCCAAATATCAAGTGCGAGCGCCGAAATCGGCATACGCATTTCGCCATTCAAAACTTTGCCGATTTGCTCTACAGGAACACGTTTTCCGCGCCAAATGCCATTAATATCACATGCTGCAACTTGCACATTTGTGACTTCTGGATGGCTTTCGAACCATTTTTGGATTTCAGTATTTGACATTATGTCCCTATATTTCTTCGCTCGATAATGGCAATTGTGTTTTATTCTGTCAATAACCGCGTTAAAAATATTAAACATTTCAATATTCGCTTCACATTGCCATCTATTATTCTTAGACAGGTTTCATGGACAACATCGCTGGGTATCTTGAAGTCATCCTCATAGGGGTCGCATTTATTGCAGGAGCGGTTGATGCAATTGCAGGTGGGGGCGGCTTAATTGTTATGCCCGTTTTGTTGCTCTCAGGAATGCCCGTCGTCACGGCGCTGGGCACATCAAAACTTCAAGCGATGTTTGGCTCGGCATCTGCCACATTTCACTATGCGCGTAAGGGGCTTGTTGATTTAAAAACCCAGTGGCAGGCTGCCCTCCTGTGCGGCATACTCTCCTTTATCGGCGCGAAACTTGTCGCATATCTCCCAAAAGAAATGCTCACAATTGCCTTACCGATCATATTAATCATGGTAGCTCTGTTTTTTGCATTTGCGCCTCGACTAACGGATGAAGACAAAACCGCGCGCATGAAGCCAATTCTATTTGCAATATGCATTGCCCCCATAATCGCATTTTATGATGGAATTTTTGGCCCCGGGGCTGGCACATTTTATATGCTCGGCTTTGTGTTATTGGCGGGGTATGGCATGACGCGCGCGACCGCACATACCAAATTGCTCAATTTAAGCTCCAATATTGGTGCGCTCATCGCATTTATGCTCATTGGCGCTGTGGATTATAAGCTCGGCTTGATGATGGGTGTCGCGCAATTCTTAGGCGCACGTTTAGGTGCAGGCATGGCGGTGAAAAATGGTGCAAAACTCATACGTCCTTTGCTCGTCATCACAAGTATCGCTTTGGCTCTAAAATTGATTTTCGGCTAATAATAAAAAACGCCAAGATTCTGCATCATATAAAATGATCAGCCATCAACAAACCCATCCGCAAAGATTTCCGTTGGATATGTGACTTCCGCAAAATAAAGCCCTTCAGGGGGAGCTACTGGCCCGCAACGTGCACGATCCTTTGCTTCAAGTGCTGCGCGCACATCATCAATTTCCCAGCGCCCTGCCCCCACTCTTTCGAGTGTTCCTGCAAAACTGCGCACTTGATTATGCATGAAGCTTCTTGCCTCAACGTGAATTTGAATTTCAAGCCCCTCATCGGTGTCGAAAGCCTCCACATCAACCCGATCAACAGACTTCACTGGTGAAGCCGATTGACACATTGAAGAGCGAAATGTTGTAAAATCATGCAAGCCAAGAAAGGACTGTGCAGCCTTATGCATTGGAGATGGATCAAGTGGATGACGCACCCACCACGCCGTACCACGGCCAAATGTTTGCGGGGCACGCCGCACAATAATACGGTATAAATATCTCCGCTTCACAGCCGAAAATCTCGCCGAAAAATCATCGTCAACCAATGCCACAGCACGAATGGCAATCGGATTGGGTCTGAGTTGAAAATTCATCGCTTCTGCCAATCGAAACGGATCCCAATCGCGCTCCAAATCCACATGAACGATTTGCCCCATGGCATGAACACCCGCGTCAGTTCGCCCTGCACAAGTGATCCGTGGTGCATGAGGGTCAAGCTTGGCCACAGCCTTTTCAAGCTCACCTTGTACAGACCTCACATTGTCTTGAATTTGAAAACCCGAATAGGGAGCGCCGTCATAGGCGACTTTCATTGCAAAACGTGGCACAGTTTTCCTCGTTGAAATTTGATATATAAATCCCTATCTATAGATCAAAGATTAATTTGAAAAGGCGGAGTTTTCCGATCGCAAACCTCATTGATGATATCGCGAACAGCATTCGCCACAGAATCGATCCGACCATTCGCCTTGGTGTAACGGGGCTTTCGCGCGCGGGAAAAACAGTCTTCATTACTGCGCTGGTTGCCAATCTGCTTGAGCGCGACCGCATGTTAAGTTTTCAAGTGGAAGCCGAAGGGCGCGTCATTGCAACTCATCTTGCCGAACAGCCCGACCAGACGATTGCGCGTTTTGAGTTTGAAAAGCATCTTGCGAGCCTATTAAAAGACAATCCTGAATGGCCCGAAAGTACGCGTCATATATCGGAGCTGCGATTATCCTTCAAAATCGCGCGCAAAGGCATTGGCGCGCTTTTCAATGATGTCAGTACGATCCATCTTGATATTGTAGATTATCCGGGCGAGTGGTTGCTTGATCTCGCATTAATGAACAAATCATATGCGCAATGGTCTGAGGCAATCCTTGAAAAACTTGGCAAAAATAATGATTATCTTGCACAAATCAAAAATTTTGATGGATCAATTGCGCATAAAGAAACCGAACTGAGTTCATTAGCAGAGAGCTTTCACCAACTCGTCCGAACACGCCACAAGCAAGGAATGACCGATGCTGTGCCGGGACGTTTTTTACTACCTGCAGAACTTGAAGGCGCGCCAGCGATAACATTTGCCCCCTTACCCGCAAGCAAAGGTGGTCGAAAATCAGCCTATTCAATATTTGAATCGCGGTTTGAAGCTTATAAGAAAAAAGTCATTGCGCCATTTTTTAAAAACCATTTTGCTAAAATCGATCGGCAAGTTATTTTGGTTGATGTCCTTGGTGCCCTTGAAAAAGGGAGTGATGCTTTGGCGACTTTAGAAACATCCATGACCGATATATTGAGTGCTTTTAACCCCGGGAAGAATGGTCTTTTCTCCTTCCTTCTCGGGCATAAAATCGACAAAATTGCCTTCGTGGCGACAAAGGCTGACCTCCTGCATCATTATCATCATGAACGCTTGGTAGATATGACGCGCGCTCTTTTGAAATCGGCTGAACGGCGTGCGGTGTATAGCGGCGCAAAAACATCTGCAAAGGCGGCGGCATCTTTGCGCGCGACAATTGAAGATAAAGCCAAGCATGACGGTAAAGAGCTTGCAATTGTGCGCGGGCGACGCGCCAATGATCAAAAAACAATCGGCTTTCATTTTGGCGATTTACCTGATGATGCCGAGAGTTTTATCCTTGGCAAAAAAGATGGAAAATTCGAAGCGCCAAAACTCTCTCCGCCTGATTTGACAAACCGAACCAAAGCGGGACTACCCCATATACGCATTGATCAATTGGCCGAGTTTTTGCTTGGCGATCGTTTGAGATAGGAACAAGATGAACAAAAGCGACCCCGTTATATTTGAAGCAGATCATAGTGAAGATCATTCATTCAATGTGGATGATGCGCCTCAAATCGACGCGCATACAAGTGCTATGGGCATCATAACCGCGCGAACGGCCAGACGCACAGGCTGGCTTGGCAGGATTCTTATGCTTTCAATCGGGGGTCTTCTCGCGCTCGTTATATCGATGGCATTTTGGAATTTTGTGATCAATTTAACAACGCAAAACGTGATCCTTGGTCGCATTGCACTAGGGCTTTTTATCATCATCGGGGTTATATCGACCTTGTATATATTGAAGGAAATTCTCGCCATCTGGCGGTTAGGCCGTGTAGATAAGCTGCGTCAAAATATTCGTGACGCATGGGTTTCAGCTTCGATTGAAGATGCAAAATCGGCCACAAAAGATGTCGCTAAACTTGTGAAAAAGCATGATAAAAACACATGGGAAAACAATAAAAACGATATCTTTGATTCAAAGGAACTCCTTGAGTTTTCTGAACGTGAACTCTTAAGCCAACTTGATATGGAAGCTCAAAACGAAATCCAAAAACGCGCGCGACAAGTGGCCGTTGTGACGGCTTTTGTTCCCTTAGCACTTATCGATTTGATCACGGTTCTGACGGCCAATATCGGCATGATCCGATCCATTGCCGAAATTTATGGAGGACGCCCAGGCTTGATTGGTGGGTGGCGATTATTTCAAAAAGTCGCAACCCATCTCGTTGCAACAGGCGCGGTTGCTGTGGGTGATGATATGATTGGGTCACTTCTTGGCGGGGGCGCTTTATCAAAACTATCTCGTCGCTTTGGTGAAGGCGTCATCAATGCTGCACTCACAGCAAGAGTTGGCATTGCCACCATGGAAGTATGCCGCCCTATGGACTTTCGTGCCCTCAACAAACCAACAACAAGCGGTATTGCGTCAAAATCATTGGCTGGCTTTACCAACTCAACAAAATAACTGGTCTTTGTTTCATTTTGGAAACAATTGTGACGATATACGCATTGGATAATCACAAAGCCCCAAAAGCTCCATTTTTCGAGCGTTATCACACTTGACATTTTCACTTAAAAACCGTGAATAAAAGCACGCAATTTTAGGAGCACTATATGACTGCCACAGATAAAGGTTTTTTCACCGAAACACTCGCGACACGCGACCCCGAAATTCAAGCTGCCATCACGGGAGAGCTTGGTCGTCAACGCGATGAGATCGAGTTGATTGCATCAGAAAACATCGTTTCGCGCGCAGTTATGGAAGCTCAAGGCTCTGTCATGACGAATAAATATGCCGAAGGATATCCAGGGCGTCGTTATTATGGTGGCTGTCATCATGTCGACATTGCTGAGAACTTGGCGATTGATCGTGCGAAGCAACTTTTTGGTTGTGAATTTGCAAATGTTCAGCCGAATTCTGGCTCACAAGCCAATCAAGGCGTATTTCAGGCACTGCTTCAACCAGGTGATACGATCTTGGGCATGAACCTCGCTTCTGGCGGGCATCTTACACATGGTGCGGCACCAAACCAATCGGGCAAATGGTTCAACGCTGTGCAATACGGCGTTCGCCAGCAAGATAATCTCCTTGATTATGATGAGGTTGCCTCCCTTGCCAAAGAGCATAAGCCGAAACTTATCATCGCAGGTGGTTCTGCTATTCCGCGCCAAATTGACTTTGCAAAAATGCGTGAGATTGCCGATAGTGTTGGGGCATTGATGCTGGTGGATATGGCGCATTTCGCGGGTCTTGTTGCGGCGGGTGAACACCCTTCCCCCTTCCCATATGCCCATGTTGCAACAACAACAACACATAAAACATTGCGTGGCCCACGTGGTGGCATGATCCTTACAAATGACGAAACCATTTCAAAGAAAATCAACTCCGCGATTTTCCCAGGCATCCAAGGCGGACCGTTAATGCATGTGATCGCAGCAAAAGCTGTCGCATTTGGTGAAGCGCTTCGTCCTGAATTCAAAACCTATCAAAAACAAGTGCGCGCAAATGCCGTTGCGCTTGCTGATGAGCTTATGAAAGGTGGCCTCGATATCGTGACAGGCGGCACGGACACCCATGTGATGCTCGTTGATTTGCGCCCTAAAAACGTAAAAGGTAATGAAACGGATGCGGCACTTGGACGTTCTGGGATTACTTGCAATAAAAACGGCATTCCTTTTGACCCTGAAAAACCAACTGTGACTTCTGGAGTTCGCCTTGGAACCCCAGCTGGCACGACACGTGGCTTCAAAGAAGACGAATTCCGCGAAATTGGCCGTATGATTGTTGAAGTGGTTGATGGTTTGGCAGGAAACGGCGCTGAGAATAATGAAGAGGCCGAAGCATCTGTTCGTGCAAAAGTCGCCGATCTTTGCGCACGCTTCCCTCTTTACGCAAACTTCTAAATAACGCGGCTAGCGGGCATAATATCCGCTAGCCCTACTGCCATTCAAATGCGATTTGAGACGTCCCTGGGCCGATTTTAAAGCCTGATCCTTGGCTGCAAAATATATAAGTCACCTTACCCAGATCGGTTTCGAATGTTGCAAAGTAATCCGTTCCTGCACTTTCAATGATTGCACATTGTTGATGATCATCAAATATAACGCGCCCCAATCGGCCTGCACTTGGAGCGAGTTTAAAGCAAATTTCTCTATTTTCTGCGAATTTTACATATACAAAATTCAGTTTCATAAAGCAAGAAAACTGATTTTTTGAAATGCCGTTTGTATTCATAATATATAGACCCGAAGTTCAAAAAATAAAATACGCGCAGCACAAATGCTCGCTCTCACATTTCAAAGCTTTCAAAAATTGTTCAAAAAACTCTTAAATATCTGAAAAATTTCTCATTTATATAAATTCTTACAGCTTTGCGCCGTTCAAGATTTTGTGTATAGATCGACGCCACGCGATCAAGAAGTCACTATTTTCATTTAGGTTAATCTGGTTTTGAGAATCCACTATATGCTGCCTATTCACCTCAATCTGAATCGTTTGAATGCCTTTTCTTTCTGAATAATGACGCGTTATGTGACCGCCAGCAAATGGAATTTCAAGCCCAATCTTTAAACCATTCTCTTCAAAAGCATTGCAAATTAAGCTTATAATCTCATGGCTGCAAGTTTGCCCATGCAATGTGCCAATTTGCACATCCATATCTTTCAAAATATGCGCGGGAGCGGAGTGTACATCAATAAGCAAAACCTGCCCAAATTGATCAATCTTTTGCGTGAGCAGCTCACTTAACGCATTGTGGTAAGGATCATAATAATCTCGCAACCGCTGCTGTGCATCATCCATGCTGATTTTCGCTGAATGTGTAAGCCTTCCATGGCGCGCAAAACGCGGAATGACGCCATAACCTGATCGCGATTGTGGGTCTTGGGGCATATCGATATCTGCAATCACAGCATTATCAAATTGTGTACGCGCGCGGTTAAGATCAACGAAACTGCGGGCAAAATGGGCTTTGATGGTTGTGACATTATTGAACGAATCAATGAGCATATCTGTCCCTATATCGGCCGTTTCAAGCAATGCTTCGCGGCTCAAAGGTGACTGAAAAAGGAATTCAGTTGGAAATTCCACACCACAATGGGGCGCGCTGAGCACGATTTGCGTCACAGCATCTCGTGGAATATAGGTTGAAAACGTCATAATCATTCTTTTTAACAACTTATGGATAAAGAATCATCAGATTCTAGCTTCTTTGGCACTTGAACCTCTCCTAATCCGCGTCTATAGACAAGCGACAAAGCCTTATTGCAAGCAACAAATTGCAATTGTGAGTTTTAGGGTGTATAGCTCAGTGGTAGAGCACTTCGGTGACATCGAAGGGGTCGCAAGTTCGAAACTTGCTACACCCACCAAATTTCGCGTGAAAGCGCATCAAGTTATGCGCAGACGCGCAAGAGGAGATTGAAAATGAAAGTACGGAATTCTTTGCGTTCGCTAAAAAACCGTCATGCCGATTGCCGTGTGGTAAAGCGTCGTGGCCGTGTTTTTGTGATCAACAAAACTCAGCGTCGCTTTAAAGCCCGCCAAGGCTAAGGTAACGCTTACATAATTTTAAGAAGCCCGCGTCTGTCGCGGGTTTTTTTATGCATAAACCTCACCTTATAAAACCAAAACATGAATAGGTCTTAGGGTGCACATGCCTATTTTTGTGAATCTACAAAGCTCCGCAATACCGCGTTAATGCGCGTTTGATAGCCTCGCCCATCTTTTTTAAAAAAATCGATAACCTCTTTATCCAATCGAATAGACACAGCCGTCTTACTATCATCGCTTTCAACAATAATAGCATTCCAGTTTATTTGGCTCTCGCCTTTGCTGCCTTTACTCTTGCTCATGGGCTTCTTGCGGCCTCTTAATCAAATATGGGGGCACAAAGGCCCCCATATTGTCTCGATAGATTTTATACCCTGATCTCCGCCAGATATTGAGTAATTAATGTATATACAATTTGTATATACATTTCAAGTAAAAAAATAATTTAATTTAGCTTTATCAACAACACACCCGTTAAAATGATCAAGCTGGCCAAAAGCTTTAGGGTATTGAACCTCTCTTTCAAAACAAAAACGCCTATTAACATAGCAAAAACTATGCTGACTTCGCGGAGCGCCGTTACCATTGCAATCGGTGCCTGTGTAAACGCCCAAATAACAAGTGCATATGCAATGAAAGAAGCCCCGCCTCCCAAAATGGCAGTTTTCTTTTGTGTTGCCAAAACTTCAGACAAAATATGCCTTCTCCAAATAAGAAGAAAAGCAGACATAACGATCAAATTTACGATCGTGCTATAGGCATAAAAACCAAATGGGCTCTCAGATAAACGCGCCCCAAAACCATCATTGATCGAATAAGCCGCAATAAAACAACCCGTAATAAGGGCAAAAATTATGGGCATGAAATCTAAATTCTGCTTTGAAAGGCGTTCCAGTCCAAATAATATAACGCCGATTGAAATCATAATAACGGCAGCCATTTGCCCTGCACTTAATGCAGCGCCCAATGCAAAAAATGAGACAACAGCAACAAGCATTGGTGCTACGCCACGCGCTATTGGATAAATCTGAGTGAGATCACCGATGCGATATGACATCATCAAAAAAAGCTGATATCCGCAATGCAAGATGCCGCTCAACAATATAAACGGCCATGAAGCAACATTCGGTGTCGGAACAAGAAAGATAATGACGGCAGCAATCGGCACATGACCCATAACGATGGCGGCCATGCTGACTTCTTTACTTGCTCCTGATTTCACCAATGCGTTCCAGCCTGCATGAAATGCGGCCGCAAAGATGACAATAATGAGCACGCCCATTGACACGCAAAAACCCCTTACTTTGCAGACTGAGTTAACAAGGCATCAATCTCATCGCCATCAGCGGTTTTTAAGAGTGCTGAGTAATCATGGGCTATAAGTTTCCGTGTAGTATCCACAATCGTATGATGAATAGTACGAGCTAATACCGACCCAAGCGAAATCCGTGCAGCACCAATACGTTTAAAGTCATCTATCGAATTGTTTCGATAATCTCCTGCAAGCAATATATTCACAGGCGCGTTTACCGAGTTACAAATCCGTTCAAGATCTGAAAAACTTTTAGGCAGTGGTGCATAAAGCAAATCTGCTCCCGCTGCTTCAAAAGCCTGCAAACGCCTTATCGCTTCATCGCAATCATAAACACCGTTCATGATTCCATCTGCTCTCGCACAAAACATGAAATCATTATCAAGCGCACGCGCAGCTGACGCGCCCGCTTTGATCCGCTCAACCGACAATTCAAAATCATAAGCATCAATAGATGGCAGAATTGTATCTTCGATGCAGCACCCAGCCAGGCCAACTTCTCCCGCAAGACGGACTGTTTCCGCAACCGCCTCTGGGTCATCACCAAAACCATTTTCAAAATCACCCGATACAGGCACATTGACGGCCGCGACAAGATCTTGTGCATGTGCCAATGATTCATCACGTGTCACCGTTCCCATATCGGGGCGTCCAAGTGTAAAGGCATGTGCGGCAGAACTGGTTGCAATGGCTTTAGCGCCAAGAGCTTCCAAAATCTTGGCTGATCCGATGTCCCATGCATTTGGCATCATCAGCGGATCACCTTTTTTGTGCAGCTCCCTAAATCTAGTCCCCATGCTCATATAAAAACCCTCCATTTGATACCAAAATGTTTTCACAACACTGGAATCTATGCAAGAGAAAACGCAGCCCGAGAGCTGCGTTTTAATTTTTATAATATGTGGATCACTTATGAGTTTTTGATAGGATCAACAATAAGGGCATCTTCAACAACTTGCGCATCTTCTGCACCTGTTCCAGCAGTTAACAATGGCATTAATACACCTAAGCCCTTTTGATCATCGGCCGCTTCTGCGGGCATTTTCCAATCCAATGTATCGAAATGACCACATGAACCACAATCTGAAACCCACTCACTATGAACATGACCACAATCGTTACATACCCATTGAGCGCCACGTGAAGCACTCGCAGCACGGGCAAGATAGGCACGTACAACTGATGCGTCAGCACCTTCACCATGCTCAATTGCAGCCATGATAGAAAGTGAGCGCGTTGTATCACCTAATGTTGCGGCATTGCCTAATGCACGGCGCGCCTGCGGGAAATCTTCAGCAGCCAAGAATAGCTCGGCTTTAAGCATACGCGTTTCTGGATTTGCCGACTGGCGCTTTGTAAGCACTTTAAAACGGCGCAAACGTGCTTCAGCCGTTTCATCAGGTGCCAGTGCACCATATGCTTTCGCAATATCTGGGTGAGGACCCGCATTCCAAGCTTTCACCAAAATCGTATCTGCCGCGCGAATATTACCAGCTTCTGCTTTGACTTGAGCGGCCAAAACAGCCGCAGGAACTAGGCTCGGCGCCAAACGGTGAGCGAGCATAACGCGATCATTGTAACGTTCTGGCTCTGCCTCTTTATCAATCTTTTGAGCTTCACTAATGGCCATAACCGCTTCACGGCGCGACACAAACGCGGATGGAAGCTTTTCGTATTTCGCCTTTGCTTTAAGCGTTTTGCGCGCACCATCCCACTGTTTTGCATCCACTTGCAATTCAAATAATGCATTTATCGTTTCAATATCATTTGGCTTTAATGCGATAGCTTTTTCAGCCAATTTCAAAGCCGTCTCTTCATCGCCATTTTCGATGCGTTGTTGCATCAAGCCACGCACAGCTGCGAAGCGGCCAGTACCACTTTCAAGAACTTTCTTATAGGCGGCTTCAGCCTCTTTTGTTTTTCCTGCAGCCTTTGCCGATTGTGCAAGTAAAATGCCTGTCAAAGCAGGTTTATCAAGATATTTATCCGCTTTATAGGCTTGTGAAAGTGCGCCCTTTGCATCACCACTTGCTAAATTCTCAACTGTATTGCTGAGTGCATTCAAGCCTTTGCGATTTGAGCGCGCTTTGAAATATTTACTAAATGCATTTTTATCACCCGCCACAAAATTCAGCAAAGTTAAACAAAGCCGGATCAATTCAATCAACAGCCAAAAGACAATCAATAATGCGGCGAGAAGCAACACAACTGTCAAAATTGAAAGTGGGCGTTCTTTGCCACCGATACCGAGAATGATGTAGCCATCAGAGTTGTTTAATAAGGTTAAACCCCAAACAGCCGCGCCTAAAATTCCTATAAATGTTGCAAATCGTATAATTGAATAGATCATAATATTTCCTAGTTCCCAGCACTTGAATTTTCGAGGGCGTCAATTGCCGCAAGTAAGTTTAGACGTTTCTCAGCACGTTCAATCCATGGCTTCATTTCGTCCATCGCCTCACTTGGCAATGCTGAAAGCTCCAATATGGATTGCTCTAAATTCCCATTGCGCAAATGATCTTCGGATCGTGACAAGATGGCATCTGGGGTAACCCCTTCTTGAGGAGTCGTTGAGCGCCCTGCAAATTCTGCCGAAATTTGAGATTTTACATCAGCAAAGAACCCGCCTTGATCGCCAGATGAGGCTTTTATGGAAGAGCGAATAGCTGAAATCGCATAGTCTCCAAACTCATTTTCAAGTGTTGCAGCTGAATCGACGCCCGAACTCAGATTTGATAACTCCTCTGGAATGTCAAATTCTGCTTCACGCAAACGTTGAAGATCATCGGCAATCCCGCGGCCATCCATTGCACTCATTCGCAACTGGGCAAGCGCGACGGTTACCGCTGCAGAGTTCTTTGCATTCTCGGCTGTAGCCACTTGTTCTTCTGCCTCAGAAACAGTTCTAGAGAGCTTTTCACCAATAGCAGTTGATAGCTCTGCATTTTGTGCTTTGAGCGCATCAAGTTCAGCCTGAATTGGCCCAAGGTCAATACTGGCACCATCAGCAGTGACTACAGTTGGCGTAGCGTCAATCTCAGCTTTCAAATCTGCAATCTGCTTGTTTATCTGAGCTTCATAATCCTGTGCGGCGAGCGTATCCAAGCCCGTCTCTACGCCAGATAAACGTTCCTCAATCTGCGCGACAGCATCCGTTACTTGCGCAATTTCACTGGTTGCTTGAGCAATGGCATCCGTTGCAACTTGTGCGCCCTGTCCATCACCAGATTCAAGATATTGAGCAATCGAATTTGGCATAAAGGGAGCGATATGAGGCGAAGCAAAAACACCAGCTACACCCGCTAGCAATAGCGCGAGCAATCCCGTTGATGCACCCATTTTTCGTTTTTCAGCTTTTTGCGTCACATCGGCTTGAATCACATCTCCATCATCAAGCGTCGCTTCTTCAAGATTTTCGACAACAACTGGTTCTTCAAGCTTTGTCTCAGCCTCATCTTCAATTATTTTTTTTGTATTTTTCTTACGCGCCATTTTATCCGCCTTCACTATTTAAAACATATCTATCAAGCCAGAGACTATGACACAACCAAGCATGAAAAAATTATTTCTAAATTTCATCAAGTAAATTCATAAGCGCTGCCGTTATGGAAGCAAAATTTGGGATTTGTGGGGGTGAGTGAACCCATATCTTATCAATATCCTGAAAAACATCTCCAACATCTACAGAAATCGGTAAGATTTCTGCACAAAATTGTGATTGAATAGGCTTCAAATTTTCGATTAATGAGCTCGCTGAAGCGCGCGAAAACACGGGAAACAAGCATGTTTCGCAGTCCAAAAGTCTCGAGCGTTCATCTTCTGACCAGTTCTCATCTATAACCTCATAACATATTTGCACCTGAAAACGATGATGTAAAATGGCTGGAACAGTTGAAAAATCTACCGAAAACGGGCGACCTGAAATGTGCAAAAATGTCATCGGCTCAAGGCTTTTTAAGCGAGAGATGAGTGCTTGAGATGTTGGGCAAACAATCTGAACGTCAAAACCCTTTCCGCGCGCGGCATCAGCCGTTTTTTCGCCCACGCAATATGCCTTCTTCACCAATAAATTTTGACAAAATCTAACCGAATTGAAGGATGTAAATATCACCGCATCTGTACGGCTCAAATCCAAATTCTTCGTCTGAAGGACTTCAATACGACGAACAGGCGCGATTATAAATAAGTTATTCGTAAAAATCGGCTCCCATGCCCTTAAAGATCTGGCGCAGCCATCCGCATCTCGGGTCAAAACGATGGTCTTAGCCAAGGACATCTGCCGCCCCTTTTGAGAGCAGTTCTAAACCAGCCTGAGTTCCAAGCGCCTCGGGATCACTGCCCTTCCAGCTTCCTTCGATAAATTTTGCACCATCAAGGCTCAGTACCTGACCACGCATGATGATCTTATCATTTTCAACATTTGCAAGTGCTGCAATCGGCGTGCGACAAGAGCCATCAAGTTCACGCAAAAATGCGCGCTCTGCAATGATTGCCACATATGTATCGACATGATGAAGCGGCTTCAAAAACCTGTGCAAAAGCACATCTTCTTTGCGAATTTCAATGCCCACAGCACCTTGAGCCGCGGCTGGGAGCATATCTTTATCGTCAATAATATGGGCAATTCCAGATTCAAAAAGATCCATACGCCCCAAGCGATTCAAGCCTGCAGTTGCTAAAAATGTGGCATCCGCAACGCCATCGCGAAGTTTCTGCAAACGTGTCTCAACAAGCCCGCGAAACTCAACAATTTTTAAATCTGGACGTTGGCGCAAAATTTGTGCTTTTCGGCGCAAGCTTGATGTTCCAATGATCGCACCATTTGGCAGTTCTGCAATCGACCCGTATTTTTCCGATACAAATGCGTCTCGGCAATCCTCGCGCTCAAGCACAGATGACAGCATCAATCCATCGGGTAAAATCGTGGCGACATCTTTCATCGAATGCACGGCAATATCGATCTCACCAGAATATAGCCCCTGCTCAAGCTCCTTTGTAAAAAGCCCTTTGCCGCCTATTGCCGAAAGCGGGCGGTCGGTAAATTGATCGCCCGTGGTTTTCATTGTATGAATTTCAACACAATCCTCACCAAGCTTATGCGCGCTGCAAATGCGCGCTTTCACATCCTCGGCTTGAGCCAATGCAAGCGGCGAACCTCGTGTTCCGAGCTTCAACGGATTTTGTGGGGAATATGATTGCATTGGAGAAGGGCTTTCTATAGTTTTGCACGCAACATATTGGATGATTTTACGAATGACCTCAACCCCTACTCAGGCTCCATTGCGCATATTGGGCATTGAAAGTTCTTGCGATGACACCTCAGCCGCATTGGTTCATCTCAATGGCTTTGAGGGTAAAATAATATCGCAATCTATTATCGGGCAAAATGATCTTCATGCGGGTTTTGGTGGCGTTGTCCCTGAAATTGCCGCGCGCGCGCATGCACAAAGGCTCGATCTCGCTGTCGAGCAAGCCAAAATAAATCTTGATGAGGTCGATCTTATCGCCGTTACGACAGGCCCCGGTCTCATCGGTGGGTTGAACGCCGCCAATGCCTTTGCACGGGCATTATCATCTGCGCGAAAAATTCCGCTAATTGGCGTCAATCATCTTGCTGGCCACGCCCTTACACCTTGTCTCAGTGATGGCTTAGAACCTCCATTTTTAATGCTACTTGTTTCAGGTGGACATTGTCAGTTCTTAGCTGTTGAAGATTATAACCATTTCACCCGCATGGGCTCAACGATTGATGACAGCCCAGGTGAAGCATTTGATAAAATCGCAAAAATCTTAGGGCTGGGTTATCCAGGAGGGCCATTGATTGAATCCGAAGCCAAAACGGGAGATGCCACACGCTTCAAGCTCCCAAGACCATTAATGGATCGCGAAGGATATGATTTTTCATTCTCAGGCCTCAAAACCGCAACGCGTCGAATTGTTGATGAATTTATCACCAAAGGCGGGATGACCCTTCAAGATCGAGCGGATATCTGCGCCAGCTTTCAATTTGCTGTCGCCGATGTGATTGCTCAAAAATCTGAACGTGCCATGAGGGCATTTATTGAAACGCATCAGAATGCACCGAGCAATTTTGCCGTTGCAGGTGGCGTTGCCGCCAATCAAACCATCCGTAAAGAGCTCGAAAGCAAGCTCCTACCTCTTGGCGCGACACTCACCGCTCCCCCGCTTTCTCTTTGCACTGACAACGCCGCAATGATTGCTTATGCAGGTGGTGTTAAATTTCAACAAATCGGCATAAATCCAGACGAGCTACTCACACGTTCACGTTGGCCGCTTGACATCAATGCCACACCATTGTTTGGTTATGGAAAACGTGGGGCGAAAGCATGAGCAAAATAGCAATCATTGGCGGCGGCGCATTTGGCACGGCTCTAGGAGCTGTTCTCGCAAGAGTAGATCATAATGTTATTCAATGGATGCGTGATCGCGATACGGTCGATATGATCAATACCACACATATCAATGCTGCTAGGCTTGATGGCGTGGCCTTGCCCACAAACTTGGTTGCAACCCATGATCTCGGCCATATTAAAGATGCTGATATTGTTTTGTTGGTTTTGCCCGCCCAGCAAACGCATTCTTGGCTGTCTCAAAATCATGACGACATACCCAATGTGCCTGTTTTATGTTGTGCAAAAGGTATTGATCGCGAAACGGGTCTTTTTCAAAGCCAAATAGCCAAAAAATTCTGCCCAAGCGAAAATGTGGGCGTGCTTTCAGGCCCTGGCTTTGCAAGCGAAATCGCCATTGGCATGCCCACCGCGCTTACAATTGCAGCTTCAAACCTCGAGCGCGCCCAAGCACTTCAGCAGATGTTATCAACTGACACGATGCGACTTTACGCAACAGATGATATTTTGGGCGTGGAACTTGGCGGTGCAATGAAAAATATCATCGCGATTGGTTGCGGGGTAGCAATTGGTGCGGGCCTCGGCCAATCGGCTCGAGCTGCACTTCTGACACGTGGATTTTCAGAAATGGTTAAGCTCGGCATGGCCCTTAGTGCAAAACCTGAAACAATCGGGGGGCTTTCTGGTTTAGGCGATCTCACCCTTTCGGCTACATCGAAACAATCGCGTAATTATGAAATGGGCTTATCGCTCGGTGCAGGAAAAGGCGGCAATACAGGCAAAACAACCGAAGGTGCGTTTTCTGCCAAAGTTGCTATTGATCTTGCCAATGAACACAATTTAGAGTTGCCCGTAACGGCGACTGTTGGGCGACTTGTCGAAGGTGAGATCGATATAAAAACCGCAGTTAAGGAATTGCTTAATCGCCCATTGGGCACAGAATTTTAGGAGAACAATATGCACTTTATGCTTCACTGCCTGGATAAACCAGATATGCTTGAAACCCGCAAAGCCACCCGCCCTGCCCATCTCGACTATGTGCGTGGTTCTGGCGTGATGGAATTTGGCAAACCTTTGGCTGATGATGATGGCAATCCAATCGGCTCAATCATTATCATTGAAGCAGGTAATCGAAAAGCGGCGGAAGAATTTGCAGCGAATGATCCATATACACTCGCTGGCATTTTTGAAACTGTTACAATCACACGGTGTCTTGTCTAATGAATTATTGGCTTTTCAAAACGGAACCAGGCACTTGGAGTTGGGACGATCAGCTTAAACGCGGCGATGAGGGTGAGGTTTGGGATGGTGTGCGCAATTATCAAGCGCGCAACAATATGCGCCTCATGCAGATTGGAGATCTTGGTTTTTTCTATCACTCAGTGAACGAAAAACGCATCATGGGGATTGTAGAAGTTTGCGCACTTGCCCACCAAGATCACACAACCAATGATCATCGTTGGGAATGTGTCGACATCAAGGCGGTTCGTGAGATGCCCAATAAGGTCACGCTTTCAGAAATCAAATCCAATCCTGCTCTTGAGAATATGGTATTGGTCAAAAATTCACGCTTATCTGTTCAACCTGTGCTGCCTGCTGAATGGGAAGAAATCCGCAAAATGGCGGGAGACTTATAACAAAAGGAGAAATCTATGGGAATTCTATCTGTATTGCTCGCGGCACTGGGTTGTTATGTGGCTGGTGCGATTTATTATATGTCTTTGGCGAAACCATGGATGCAAGCAGCAGGACTTACAAAGGAAGACGTTGATAGCGGCGATAAAACACCCTTCATTATCGCAGCGGTGACAGCAATACTTTCGGCAGGTATGATGCGCCATCTTCTTACGATGACAGGTATTGATAGTATTGGCAAAGCCGTACTAATTGGCGCAGGTATTGGCGCGTTTTTCATTGGCTCATGGATTTTCTTAAATAATGGCTATGAAGGCAAATCTGTAAAACTTAGCATGATCAACACAGGCTATGCGATCATTGGCCTTACAATCCAAGCAATTATTTTGACATTATTTTAAAGTGCAGATGCGCATTTAGCGCATCTACCAACGCAATGCGTATTTGCCGACAACGGCGCCAACCAGAGCTGAGATCGCTATGCCTGATGAGTAAGCCCATGTCCAAAATAACGGGTTGTCATCAACGCATGTAAATGCATAGACGAAACAGCCAATTGCCCCAGCGAACAGCCCAGCCCACAAACCCGCACGCATTGGGTTTGTAGGTGCGCCTTTGCGCAAATATTGCAAAATCGACACATAAAGCGGCATTGAGAATACAGGCACGAGAATAAGGCAGAAAGGAATACTTTTGCCGCGCATTGCCATGGAGCGCGTTTCATGCCCTTCTCCAATAAAGCCAATAACAAACAGAAGTACGGCAGCCAATAAATACGGCCAAATGCGCTTAATGATTGACGCATTTAAATCTGTCTCAGGATAAATCATGACACGTGCAATTGGCAACAAGAGCAGCGCAAGCCCGAGGGGTAGCAATTGTTTAAAAGCAACAAAACCTTGCGTCAGAGCACTGAAATACTCTGGACGAACACCAACACCTGTCACCATTGGCACAAGAAATAATGCAAGCACAGATGCAGCCAATCCCCATAAAGTTGCTATAGCAAATGAAGGCATCGGTTTCACCTCAACGGTGTCTTTGCTCAAAAAGTCAAGAAATTCATCAGTTCTCATTATTTCATCTCCAGCATGTCGCGCCCAAGTTCACGCAATTTTTCTAATCCGCGGTGAAAATTCACCCGAACTGCATTTTCATTCATTCCAAATTCAGCGGCCACATCGCTATGTGACTTGCCTTCAAGGCCAATCGCTCGAACCACATCATGTTGCTTGCCTTTAAGTTGGCCAACCAAAGTCAGCACATCCATGGCTTCGCTTGTGTCGTTTTCTTCTGCGGCAATGATATCTGTAAAATCGTCAATATCAACAAAACTGCGCTTACCGCGAGCGCGCAACACATCAATAATTTTGTATCTTGTGATCGCAAAAATCCACGGTCGCAAAGGCTGATCTTGGCGCCAAGTGTGCTTCTTTGTATGTATAGCCATCAATACGTCTTGCAAAATGTCCTCGCGATCTTCTCCAGAAAGCCCACCTGCCTTGGCATTCACAATGCCACGCAGCATAGGCGCAATTGACGAAAGCAATGTACGGTAAGCCGTGTTATCACCACAGCAAGCATCGCGCATCAATTGTGCTAAACTTGCTTCATTGAGTTTCGTCATATGTCTTCCATTCGCGTTAAGACCCTATATATTACATGAGGGACTAAATAATTATTTTTTTACGTTTATACTAGATTTACGTAATTTTTTTTTAATAAATGTAACAGATAGGTTTATCCGCCGTATTGGCTTGTGAAGGGCAACAACAAATCTTCCTTCACAAACATAACACAAATAAAAGGAATAAACATGTCAAACAAATTGGTCAACACACTCATCGCTGCTGGCGTAGCTGCAGCTAGTATTTCAACAGTTACAACAGCTCACGCAGCTGAAAATGAAAAATGCTACGGCGTTTCACTTGCAGGCGAAAACGACTGTGCAGCGGGCCCAGGCACAACATGTGCGGGCACTTCAACTGTTGATTATCAAGGCAATGCTTGGACATATGTTCCGGCTGGCACATGTGAAACAACAGAAGTTGAAATGATGGATGACAAGAAGCGCATGGGTTCACTTGAAGCTCTTGAGCGTGATCTTCCAGAAGCTTAAGTCACAATATAAAACTTAGGTGGGCGCTTGCGCCCATTTAATTTCAATACATTTTCTTTTTTGAACAATCGGATAATATCATGATCAATCTCTCAGATAATGCGCCTGTACACTCTTATGTGGGGATAGGCTACAAATCTCAGTACTTAAGCAACGTCTTAACTGAAAATACGGATATTGGTTGGCTTGAAATTCACGCCGAAAACTATATGATCGACGGTGGCCCCCGCAAGGCCATGATGCTTGATCTTGCTGAGCGTTATCCGATTTCCTGTCATGGCGTTGGGCTGTCTATCGGCTCAGAAAGCGGCATTAATGCTGAGCATCTCGAACGTCTTCGCGCCTTAATGGATTGGCTCAAGCCATCTTTGTTCTCTGAACATCTTGCTTGGAGTTCACATAACGCAGGCTATTTCAACGATCTTCTGCCACTCCCTTATACACAAGATGTGTGTGCGCGCGTCATTCACCATATCAATCAGATTCAAGACACACTTGGCCGTCAAATGCTTCTGGAAAACCCGTCCACTTATGTGGCTTTCGACAATAGTGAGATGAGCGAAATCGATTTTATTAAACAAATTACAGATGCAACTGGATGCGGGCTTTTGCTCGATATCAACAATGTTTTTGTTTCTGCAACCAACCAAAACTACAACCCTTATGATTATATCAATGAATATCCGCTTGAGCATGTCGGTGAAATTCATCTTGGGGGGCATGATGTTGATGAGGATGACAATGGCGCACCACTTCTCATCGACAGTCATAACAATCCTGTAGAAGATCCCGTTTGGGCACTTTATGAGCACACAATTGCAAAAACAGGCATTCGTCCAACTCTTATTGAATGGGATAATGATCTCCCTGAATGGGGCGTGCTTGCCAATGAAGCGCGTCTTGCACAAGGCGTTTTAACAAAGCATAAGGGAGTGCAAGATGCAGTCGCCTGATCATTTCCAAACGGATTTTGTTGCTGCCATCATGGACCCAGCTTTGGCGACACCAAATCATATTGTTGATCCAAATGGAAACCCGACAGATAAACGCTTCAATGTATATCGCAACAATGTGATCTCCAGTCTGCTTGAAGCGATGAGCCAAGCATTTCCCATCGTGGAAAAATTGGTCGGTCATGAATTCTTTCGGGAAATGGCACGGATATATATCCGCAACAATCCCCCATCATCTCCATTGATGATGTTCTACGGAAAAAACTTCCCAAAATTCATCGAAAATTTTGAGCCAGCAAAATCTGTTCCTTATCTTAGCGACATTGCGAGATTAGAATTTGCACGCCGCGTCACATATTTTGCTGGTGATGCCTCCCCTCCACCAAAAGCTGTGCTTGATGGCGTTGATCCCGAAAAGATTGCAGAATGTTGTTTTGTTTTGCGACCTGCACTTAATGTCATAAGCTCTAAATTCCCTATTTACGATATTTGGAAACGTAATTTTGATGACAAGGAGCATCCTATAGGCAAATCAGCTCAAGACGCCCTAATCACCCGCCCATATATGGAGGTTTTGGTTCAGCCTGTTCCTGTTGGAACAAAAACTTTCATAGATCTTTTGCGCATAGGCGTATCTCTCGGTGTTGCCGTAGAGCGCACTTTAGAAAAATTCTCAACCGCCGATATCAGTCAAATTATCGGTCTCACCCTCCCCCATGCCATCAGCATACAGGAATAAAGGAATAAAATATGTTAAAATTAATCAATCTCGAATTCATCAAGCCCAGCTTGATGAGCATACTTCCTGCGCTTATACGTCTGGTTTTTGCAAGCACGCTTTTTATGTTTTTCTGGAAATCCGCTTTAACAAAATTTGACGGCCCATTCTCATTGTCGGTCGGCGCATATGGCCAAATTTTTCCAAAAGCTTTTGAAGCAGTCAGCGCTGATCCAAGCCAGCTATCAATCATTTATCATTTAATTGCATATTTTGGAGGTATCGCTGAATTTGTTCTTCCTTTTCTTATCGTAATCGGATTATTCACTCGTTTAAGCGCAATCGCAATGATTGGGCTCCTTGCTATTCTCACAATTGTGGATGTTTTTGGGCACGGAGTTGCCACAGGCGCATTATTTGATGGCAGCCCCTATGGTATTGTCGCCGATCAACGCCTATATTGGTTGATGAGCTTCATCACACTTGCTGCTCTTGGTGGCGGCAGAGGATCATTAGACAGAATTATAGGAATACGTGACGAAAATTAGATTGTCCCCATTCACTTCGTCACGTGTAGCACCCAGTCATTAGTTGGCTGGGTGTTTTATCGACAAATAGGCCAAGCGCCAATATCCATGTGAAAATGATCAGCGTGAAGTGCGTTATATTCTGGCCCAAGTACCACACCGAACCAGTTGCATGCTCCTTCATGAGCTTGCTTCAAAAACTCCCCGTTCGAAGCATTCTCCCAATCGGATTTCAGTGAGATCCTTATACCGTCATTAAGCACAAACCCCGAAATATCGACAGCACGAGCCGTTGCATGCTTACTCATCCTTCCAGATGACCCAGTTGTTGTTCGAATTTCACGACAATTATAGCTGCCAAAATGCTCCATGCGGGCGATATCACTTCCTAGAATCTCTCGCGCAAGTGGCCGCGCTTCATGCGCACTCCACATAACCAATCGAAGAGCGGCTGCACAATTCAGTTCAATTGGGCTGAGTTTGACAGCTCCTAAATCACGCAACTCAACACGATCGCTAATTCCACAGCGCTCATCATTTTTATCAACAAAATCATCAAGCGCGCGCACGTCAACGCCTGCTTGTTGCATAGCATCAACGCATGATGCTTTGCTTGCGAGCGCCCGCCGAAATTGTAGCTTTGTCACAGGGGTAATTTCTGCATTAATGTCGAGTGGCGCCAATGGATTCCAATTTTGCGCGACGAGATTTGTGCGATCAAGTACAAACAAACCAAAAACAGCAAGCGTTATGATCGTCAGAAATCCAAATGTGATGTAATGTATCAACTTCATATGAAATTGAATTCGCTCAAATAACTACCTCTTGTCAAGAGTGTATCCATTCGGTAATAGTTGTTTGTTCTTAATTTGTTCTGGAGGAAACGATATGCCCCGATGCCCTTGGTGCGGCGATGATCCGCAATATGTTGAATATCACGATACCGAATGGGGCAAGCCCGTCCACGATGCCCGCGAGATTTGGGAATGCTTAATGCTTGAGGCGTTTCAAGCTGGGCTTTCATGGATTACCATCTTGCGAAAACGTGAGAATTTCCGCGCAGCTTTTGACGGTTTTGATCCCAATATTATCGCTAAATATGATGATGCTAAAATTGAGAGTTTGCTTCAAGATACGGGTATTATTCGCCATCGCGGAAAGATAAATGCAACAATAGCTGCTGCACAGATTTTCCTTGAAATTGAGAAGAATGAAGGTTTTGCAAATTATATTTGGAGCTTTGTCGACGGAAAGCCGATAATCAACAAATTAGAGTCCTTAAAAGACGCACAAGCCAGCACACCCATTTCCGAAGCACTTTCAAAAGACCTCAGAAAACGCGGATTTAAATTTGTTGGGCCAACCATCGCATATGCCTTCATGCAAGCCATCGGCATGGTCAACGACCATTTGCTTGATTGTGAATTCCGCGATGTCTAAGCGCGCTTGGCAGCGTATGCTTTCGGGACGACGATTGGATTTACTTGATCCCTCACCTCTTGATGTGGAGGTCGAGGACATTGCTCATGGGCTTGCATCAGTAGCACGCTGGAACGGGCAAACCATTGGCGATCACCCTTATTCAGTTGCCGCGCATAGCCTGCTCGTTGAAGAGATTTTTCGGCTGCGTAACCCCCATATTGGTACGAGGTGGCATCTTTGTGCGCTTTTGCATGATGGTGCAGAATATGTGCTTGGAGATATGATTTCACCCGCGAAGGCCGCGCTTGGAAATGGCTTTGGTAAACTTGAAAATCGCGTTCAAGCAGCAATTCATATCCGCTATTCATTACCAAAAAAAACACCTATGCCAATCAAAAAAGAAATAAAATCCGCTGATCTTGCCTCTGCTTATTTAGAAGCCAAATATCTCGCGGGGTTCAATGAAGCCGAACTGAAAAAATATTTCAAAGCTCCAATCGAACGCGAAATTCTTGATATGCGCCCTGTGCCAGTTTCAGCCAAAGATGCACGAGAAGCATTTGTGCAACGGCATTATGAATTGACTTCAAATACTGAAATACAATAGGCTTTGATTAACACTGAAAGGTGACAGTCATGAACATATTAAAACGCCCAATCATCATAGCTATACTAGCGCTTCTTATTGGCGCTAGCATTTTATTCATTCTGAACAGCACTCATACGCAGCATGACAGCAAAGCGCATGACCATAAGCGCGATGCAGATGGCAATATTATTCATGACGAAGTGAATATGCCTGGGCTGATTGGAGCTGATACAACTGACATTGAAATTGCTGAACTCCGCGCCTTGTTCATCAATCACACGGAGATTACACGAACTGTCGAAAATTTGCCGAATGGAATTAAAACAATTACCGAAACTGAAAATCCTGAACTCCGAGATCAACTCATCAGCCATGTCATAGGCATGATGAGCCGTGTATCAGAAAATCGTGATCCCCAAATTCCAATCCAATCACCGATGCTCACACCCATTTTTGAAGATGGCGCTTCAATCATTACTGATTTTGAAATTACCGAAAAGGGTATCATATTTATCCAAACATCTGACAATCCCGACACAGTAGACGCATTACAAAAGCATGCTGCAGAAGTTTCAGATCTCGCCGCCCGAGGCATGGAAGCCGTTCACGAACGGATGGATAATTCAAATTAAGATTTTATATCGATTAACCTTGCACCCTTTGCCCCCGCGCCCTATTTATAATGCAACTCAAATATAAGGCGCGATATGGAACTCAACACAACACCTGTTACTGATCTGATCAAGGATACCGACGAAGCCAATTTCATGATTGATGTGATCGAGGCATCCCAAGAAACGCCCGTAATTGTCGATTTTTGGGCACCTTGGTGTGGGCCATGTAAGCAGCTTGGCCCTATGCTCGAAGATGCCGTTCGCAAACGTGGCGGCAAAGTCAAAATGGTCAAAATCAATGTTGATGAGAACCAAGGCATCGCATCTCAGCTTCGCGTTCAGTCAATTCCCGCTGTATTTGCCTTTTCGGGCGGTCAGCCAGTTGATGCTTTTCAAGGTGTTCAAAGCCCAACGCAAATTGATGAATTTATTGACAAGCTTGCATCTATGGCACCTGCTTCTCCGATTGATGAAGCCCTCGAACAAGCCGATGCACTCGTTGAAGCTGGCGAAATTGAAGCGGCGGGTCAATATTTTGGGGCCGTTCTTGCACAAGAACCTCAAAACACACGCGCAATTTTGAGTCTCGCAAGCATAGTCATTGATATGGGCGATATGGAACAAGCCCGCCAATTGCTGGCAAATCTTCCCGACAAAGACGCTTCAAAAGCAGAGCCGCTTATCGCCAAAATCGCTATGCTCGAGGCTGCAGCGAATGCAGGGCCAATCGATGAATTGCTGGCACAAATCGAGAAAAACCCCGATGACCATCAAGCGCGCATTGATGCTGCAACCGCACTTTTTGCAATCGAACGTCACGAAGAAGCAATAGATCAACTCATTGAGAGTTTTGCACGTGATCGCGAATGGAATGATGGCGCGGCAAAAGCACAGCTGATCAAGATTTTTGGGGCCATGGACCCAGCTGACCCGATCCTTGCAAAGGGCCGTCGTAAATTCACATCATTGGTATTTCTCTAAATGTCACCAACCAAATTTGATCCCAAAATGCTAGAAGTCTTGATCTGCCCGATCACGCAAAGCAGATTGAGTTTAAATAGCGAGACAGAAGAGCTGATTTCCCATGCCGCGGGACTTGCATTTCCAATCCGTTCAGGCGTGCCGATCATGCTGACAAGCGAAGCGCGACCTTTAAGCAACGCTGAAGTCGCCAAACACAAATCAACAGCTCGTAAAAGACCTTAACTCCCTTTTTCTCTTGACCAATTCACCATCCTCCTATACGGCAAGCGCGAATGCGCGCATCCCCTGTCGCGCTCGATTTAAGGAAATTTTACAATGACTATGCGCAATATCGCCATTATTGCCCACGTGGACCATGGCAAAACCACTCTTGTGGACGAAATGCTCAAGCAATCAGGCACTTACCGTGAAAACCAAGCAACGACCGAACGTGCTATGGATAGCAACGATCTTGAGCGCGAGCGCGGCATTACAATTCTCGCAAAAGCGACATCAATTGAATATCAAGACACACGCATCAACATTGTGGATACACCTGGTCACGCCGATTTCGGCGGTGAAGTTGAGCGCATCTTATCTATGGTTGATGGTGTTGTTTTGCTTGTGGATGCCGCTGAAGGCCCAATGCCACAAACCAAATTCGTGACTTCAAAAGCGCTCGCTCTTGGTTTGCGACCAATCGTTGTTCTCAATAAAGTCGATAAAGCTGATGCTGAGCCTGATCGCGCACTTGATGAAGTTTTCGATCTTTTCGCTAGCCTTGAAGCCAGTGAAGAACAGCTCGACTTCCCACATCTTTATGCATCTGGACGTTCTGGCTGGTGCGATAGCGAGCTTGATGGCCCACGCAAAGATTTGACTTCACTTTTTGACCTCATCTTGAAGCATGTTGAAGCGCCTAAACAAGTTGCAAAAAAAGACGAGCCATTCCGCATGTTGGCAACAACACTTGGTGGCGACGCGTTTCTTGGTCGTTTGCTAACGGGTCGCATCGAAAGCGGTCAAGTCAAAGCAGGTGATAGCATCAAATCTATGTCACGTGATGGCACATTGATTGAGAACTTCCGCGTAACGAAAGTTTTGGCTTTCCGTGGGCTGTCACAAACCGCAATTGATGTCGGCATCGCTGGCGACATCGTTTCTGTTGCAGGCATGTCCAAGGCAACCGTTGCTGATACATTGGCCGCAACAAGCGTGACTGAAGCGATCCCTGCTCAACCCATCGATCCGCCAACCATCACAATCACATTTGGCATCAACGATAGCCCGCTTGCTGGTCGTGATGGCGATAAGGTTCAATCGCGCATTATCCGTGATCGCTTGTTGAAAGAAGCAGAATCAAATGTTGCGATTAAAGTGACGGACACACCTGGTGGAGAAGCTTTTGAGGTTGCTGGACGCGGCGAGCTTCAAATGGGTGTTTTGATCGAGAATATGCGCCGTGAAGGTTTTGAGCTTTCGATCTCTCGTCCACGTGTTCTATACCGTGATATTGATGGTCAACGTCATGAGCCTGTTGAAGAAGTTACGGTTGATGTTGATGATGAATATTCTGGCGCGGTTATCGAGAAGCTCACAATGCGCAAAGGCGAGCTTGTTGAAATGAAGCAAGCAGGTGCTGGAAAAACGCGTATTATCGCACATGTGCCTTCACGTGGTCTTATTGGCTACCATGGTGAATTCCTAACGGATACACGCGGCACGGGTATTTTGAACCGCGTATTCCACGACTGGACGCCATATAAAGGTTCTATTCCTGGTCGTCGCCAAGGTGTTTTGATTTCAATGGAATCAGGAAAATCTGTTCCTTACGCAATCTTCAAACTTGAAGATCGTGGTAAGTTCTTTATCGGTGCGCAAGAAGATGTTTATCAAGGCATGATCATCGGCGAACATAGCCGTGACAACGATCTTGAGGTGAACCCACTTAAAGGCAAACAGCTCACCAATGTTCGTGCATCTGGTACAGATGAGGCGGTTCGTCTAACGACACCAACCAGAATGAGCCTTGAAGAAAGTATTGCTTATATTGCTGATGATGAGTTGGTGGAAGTGACACCAAACAATATTCGCCTGCGCAAGCGTCACCTTGACCCTGTTGTCCGCAAGCGTATGTCTAAAGCATAAGCTCAAACAACGAATTTGAAAACGGCGGCCTTCGGGTCGCCTTTTTTATGCGATTATGACTTTACCAAGCTCGCAATTGAGATTCCAAATAAGATGATTGTTGCAGCAATAATTTGATTGCCACTCATTGTCTCGCCCAACATTAAAGCACCCAGACAAATCGCAATCACTGGCACAGATAGCTGAGCAATTGCAGCCGTGCTTGATTTAATTTGTGGTAGCAAATGATACCATAACACATAGCCAAGCCCAGAAGTCACCGCGCCCGATAAAACTGCATAAACAAGGCCAGCTCTCTCTGCCTCGATAAAATTCTCACCAGACCAAATATATATAATGAGTGCGATAGGAACACTTATGAGAAAGCTCGTTGTCATAGTTTCCACAGGCGCGCCGCGGGTTTTACCTAGAAGCGAAAAAACTGCCCAACAAACACCCGAAGCTGCCATCATCGCGATTGAGACAGCCGATAAAGTTGCGACACCAATTTGAGCGAACATGGCAAGCCCAACACATCCGATAGCCATCCCAACCCATTTCAAAACATGGGGGTTTTCTCCCATCAACACGGCTCCCAAAAACATGGTGATCTGCACCATACCAAACAAAACAAGTGCACCAAGCCCTGCGGGAAGCTCAATATATGCATAGGTAAATAAAACAGCATATCCGCTAAGTGCCAGAGCAGGAAGAAAGTTGCCTTTCAATACAAGTTTCTTTTGCTGAACCAAAACAATGACAGCAAGAATCAATGCAGCTGACAACATCCTAATGGTATAAAAACTTGCGGGGCCGATTAGCCCAGAAGCCAATCCCAAACGACCCAGTAAAGAATTGCCAGCAAAAGCGAGCATCGTGAAGGTCATCAACAGGAATAGTTTAAGGTTCATCGACATTTGGGAACTCCACATTTCTAAATTTATGTATGCGGATCAATGCAATACAGTTGTTTGCATAAATTAATGACGCTGACCGTCATCATCTTCATCGTAGAAAACTTGCTTTTCAATAATGATCATTGCATCTTCGCGCAATGCCTCTTCAACAAGTTCTTCTTCATCACTTGAAAACTCATATCCCTCATCGCGGCGTTCATTCACCGTGCCATAATTTGTTACCTCAAGAGGGTTAAGTCCCGCTTCGCGCAGTAGCTGAACCGTTTCACGAACAGCAATAGCCTCTTCTGTTGAAGGTGCGAAGATCACCATCGCTCCACCCGTTGATTTTTCTGGGAAATCATCGCCAGCAATTCGGCCAAGCTCAACCATTAATGTAAAAACTTCTTTCATACAATCACCTCATCAACAGTCTGGGCACCCGTGCCAAACACCTTTTTATAGCGCTCAATTTCTGAGATAGGCCCCATGGCTTTATGAACATTATCTGAAAGCTTCACAGTGGGGCGACCATTCGCCGATATCGCCTTGCACACCAGTGAAAATGGATCAAGAGCATGATCACGAAATCCACGGAAATCATTGGTTAACAATGTGCCCCAACCAAAGCCAAGACGAATTTTTCCGCTATATTGATTATGAAGCCGTTCGATCTCATCAATATCTAAACCGTCTGAAAAAATGACGAGTTTTTCCCGTGGATCTTGGCCATGAGCCTCCCACCAATCCACGGCAAGCCTAACACCCTCATCAGGATCACCACTATCCATGCGAATACCTGTCCATTCTGCAAGCCAGCTTGGCGCATTTTTAAGAAAGTTTTTTGTGCCATATGTGTCTGGCAAAATAATGCGTAAATTGCCCTCATAATCAGCCATCCAATGTTCAAGCACTTTATAGGGTGAATAAGCGAGTTCCTCATCATTTTGAGCGAGCGCGGCATAAACCATCGGCAGCTCATGCGCGTTTGTACCAATGGCCTCGACTTCGCGTTCATGGGCAATTGAACAATTGGATGTGCCTAAAAACTTATCTCCCAAGCCTTCCATCATCGCCTGCACAGCCCAATCTTGCCACAAAAAACTATGGCGGCGGCGTGTACCAAAATCAGCAATCGACAATCCATCAAGCTTTCTTAAACGCTCAATTTTTTCCCAAAGCCTTGTCGTGGCACGGGCGTAAAGAACCTGAAGATCGAATTTACCCATCATATTGAGAGCGGCACGAGAGCGCAATTCGGTCATAATCGCAAGGACTGGCATTTCCCACATCATCGCCTCATGCCATGCGCCCTTCACCTCAAAACGGTATTGCTCGCCATCACGCGTGAGCGTATATTCAGGCAGTTGATAGCCCTCAAACCACGAAATGAAATCGGGGCTGAACATACGCTGTTTGCCATAAAATGTATTGCCACGTAGCCATGTCACCTCACCGCGTGATAGCCTTAGCCCCCGCGCATGATCAAGCTGCGCGCGCAATTCATTTTCATCAATCAGATCTGCTAAAGGGATATGTTGAGCGCGGTTATGCACACCAAATTCTACCTCAACATTTTGGTGACGTTTGTGAATAAGCTGCGCCATCAGAAGCTTATAAAAATCAGTATCAAGCAGCGAGCGGACGATGGGATCAATATTCCATTGATGGTCGTGCACGCGTTTTGCAATATCAATCATTTACAATCTCCACGCCCGCTTGTTTCATGTCATTAATGGCCTTTTCAAGTGAGCCATCAAGATCAATCGCACGCGTTAGTGGCAATAGAACCCGCGCATGAAAGCCAAGCTTGGCCGCATCAATCGCTGACCATGACACACAAAAATCCGTTGCGAGACCTACAAAATCAACACTATCGATCCGCCGACCCCGCAAATATCCCTCAAGACCAGTTGGCGTTTTTTTATCATTTTCGAAAAAAGCCGAATAGCTATCGATCTCTTTACGGAAACCCTTGCGTATAATCGCATCCGCCCGACGGCTATCAAGAAGCGGGTGAAACTCCGCGCCTTCGCTTCCCTCAACACAATGGCGCGGCCACAGCACTTGAGCGCCATAATCCACTTCAATCACCGAATAAGGTTCTACATTATGATTATCAGCGAAGCTCATATGCATACGTGGATGCCAATCTTGGGTCATGATCACGGTATTATATTGGTTCATCCGCACATTGATCAGCGCCACAATTTCATGCCCGCCTTCAACAGCGAGCGCCCCGTTTGGACAAAAGTCATTTTGTACATCTATAACTATAAGTGCATTCATCGAAACTTCCCTTTGGCTGCGAAACTATCAAGCCACAGAGCGACATGCAATCATAACGAAGTCTGAGTTTCCAAAAAACGCAATTTATGTTAGATTACACAATTGAGAAGGTAGATTAATGGCAAAAGCAAATCAAAAACCAACAATCATCGATGCACGAACAGCACAAAAATTGATTGGCATCATGGGGCTAGCATTGCCCGTGATCTTGGTTCTTGGATATGCCATGACGACAGCTCCTGACATCATAGTTTTACCAACACTCAGCGAATATGTTTACACCCAATTTGAACCATTATTCACAGGTATCTTATTTGCCATTGGCATCATGTTTTTTGCCTATAAAGGCTACGCTAAAAACCAAGGCCCTATTCCAATTTCAGATAATGCTCTCGCGAATATTGCAGGTACAGCATCCATTATCACAGCAATAGCCCAAACAAACACTTGTGTATTTGATATTAACATTAATATGTTGATAGGTAGGATTCATGTCGTATCTGCCGTTACATTGTTAATATCTATGGCCTTGTTTTGCCTGTTCTATTTTACCCAAACTAGCAGTAGAGAGATCACAGCTCAGAAACGGCGCAAAAACTCCATATATCATTTTTGTGGTTATGTGATCGTTTTGGGGCTGCTCATCGGATTTGTGCATATGCTAACCCGAGGTGATGAATGCATTACATCAAGCCTCCTATTATGGCTAGAATGGATAATGATCTGGGCCTTTTCAATCGCATGGTGCGTTAAAGGCGGAATGCTATTTCGTGAATAGCCTGCAAAAGCTCACGCCACTGGCATGATAAAGTATGACGCCATGAACAAACTTATTCATGGCGCATTCAGCGTTTATTCTTGCGGTATCACGCGCAAACCTAGCTCCATCAACTGCTCAGGCATCGGCTCATTTGGCGCATCCATCATCACATCTTCTGCGCGCTGGTTCATCGGGAACAAGATCACTTCACGGATATTGGCTTCTTCTGCCAACAACATAACGATGCGATCAATCCCAGCGGCACAACCACCGTGAGGTGGAGCACCATATTGGAACGCATTAACCATACCGCCAAAGCGTTTTTCAACCTCATCCTTACCATATCCTGCAATCTCAAACGCTTTGAACATAATCTCTGGTTTATGATTGCGGATCGCGCCCGACACAAGCTCATAGCCATTACAAGCAAGATCATATTGATAGCCCAGCACATCAAGCGGATCACCCAAAAGCGCATCCATGCCACCTTGCGGCATTGAGAACGGGTTATGCTCAAAATCAATCTTACCTGTTTCAGCGTCTTTTTCGTAGATTGGGAAGTCCACGATCCATGCAAAAGCAAATCGATCCATATCAGTCAGACCAAGCTCTTCACCAATCACATTGCGCGCGCGCCCAGCAACAGCTTCGAATTGCTTTGGCTTACCACCAAGGAAGAATGCCGCATCACCCACACCAAGACCAAGTTGCTGACGGATCGCTTCTGTGCGTTCGGGGCCAATATTCTTTGCCAAAGGTCCAGCGGCTTCCATGCCCTCTCCTTGATCACGCCAGAAAATGTAACCCATGCCAGGCAAGCCTTCTTTTTGCGCGAAGGTATTCATACGGTCACAGAATTTCCGTGAACCACCCTTAGGTGCAGGAATGGCGCGAATTTCCGTGCCTTCTTGCTCAAGTATCTTTGCAAAAATCGCAAAGCCAGAATCTGCGAAATGCTCCGATACAACTTCCATCTTAATTGGGTTGCGCAAATCTGGCTTATCAGAACCGTACCAAAGGGCTGCGTCTTTATAAGAAATTTGTTCCCAAGTTTGGTCAACTTTTTTACCGCCACCAAACTCTTCAAAAATACCAATGAGTACTGGCTCAAGCGTATCAAATACGTCTTGCTGTGTGACAAATGACATTTCCAAATCGAGTTGATAAAAATCGGTCGGTGAACGATCCGCGCGTGGATCTTCGTCACGGAAACATGGCGCAATTTGGAAATATTTATCAAATCCAGAAACCATTAAAAGCTGCTTGAACTGCTGTGGCGCTTGTGGAAGTGCGTAAAATTTACCTGGGTGCAAACGTGACGGCACCAAGAAATCACGCGCCCCTTCTGGGCTGGATGCCGTTATAATTGGTGTTTGGTGTTCACGAAAATCCTGCGCCCACATACGTTTGCGCATTGATGCAATGACATCAGAGCGGAGCTTCATATTGCGCTGAAGTTTCTCACGGCGCAAATCCAGATAACGATATTTAAGACGCGTTTCTTCGGGATATTCTTGCTCACCAAAGACTTGAAGCGGCAATTCATCAGATGAACCCAAAACCTCAACCTCATTGACAAAAATCTCAACTTCACCTGTTGGGATTTTGGTATTTGTAAGCTCTGGGCTACGTGCTCGCACAACACCATCAACACGAATACACCATTCTGAACGAAGTGTTTCGAGCTTTTTAAATGCAGGGCTATCACTATCTGCAATCACTTGAGTGATGCCATAATGATCACGCAAATCGATGAATAGCACACCACCATGATCGCGAACGCGATGTACCCAGCCTGATAGACGAACATTTTCGTCCACATTTTTTGCGGTCAATTGATTGCAGTTATGGCTACGATATGTGTGCATTTTGAATTCCTTTTTGTCAGGGTCGAAATACACGTGTTTTCACCCCGAATGCAAGGGTTTACGCCACATTGCCTGAGTAAAATAAATATCCCAAGCCAGATGTGAATATCATATTGCCTGCAATTGAGTGCAGAAGCGTAGTTAAAACGAATTCTCCGCGCAAATAAGCACGGGCAAAGATCAAACCGCCAAGAAATGTCATAAAAAATACGACTGGGCTTGCATAAATCAAATGGGCAAAGGAAAAGAGCGCGGCATTTATTGTCATAAGCCCCCAATTTGGCAAAATGTCACGATAGCGCTCGAAATAAAGCGCTCGGAACATAAGCTCTTGAGGAAGAGCTGATAGCAACGGATATAAAAGGACAACCATCAACCAGATACGAGGGCGTTTCATCGGGAGATCGAACAGACGTTCTGGCATCAAACATAATGTGAAACCAATGCTGATTGCCAGCACCATAAACCCCATAAATGCAATACGCAGCCAGCCCTTGTCAGCGGGCCAATCGAGCAATTGACGCCACGCAAACCCGCTCGTGAAATGTAGCAATATAAGGCCTATAAATGTCCAAATCCAAAGCGCGGGGAACATATATTTAGGCTCAAGGTGATAAGCGAGGCCGATAGGCGCCAAAACAAATATGGCGAGGAACTCAATCCAAAGGCGGAGCTTATTTATCGGCAAAATACTGTCCAAGAATACGAGAATAAATATTGGTGAGTTGCTCAATATGCTCAACTTTCACCTGCTCATCCACACCGTGCATAGTTGCCCCAACAAGCCCACATTCGACAACTTGGCAATGATCTTTCACAAAACGCGCATCAGATGTGCCGCCCGTGGTCGACATAATCGGCATACGCCCCGTCTCCGCATGAACTGCATCTGCAATCATAGCTGTAAAGTCACCTTGCTCAGTCAAAAACGCATCGCCAGACGCTTGGTAACGCACATCAACACCATGTGCCTTCGCCATCGCATTAATCTCCATCTGAAGACTCTTTGCTGTATGGCTAGGGTTATATCTAATATTAAGCATTGCCTTAATTTCAGCAGGGATGACATTATTCGCAGCATTTCCTACATCGACAGAAACAATTTCTAAATTCGATGGCTGGAAATCCGTATATCCATCATCGAGCTTCCAGTTTTGCAACGCGCTCAAAAGCGCAATCATTCGCGTGATTGGGTTTTGTGCACGATCGGGATAAGCCACATGCCCCTGTTTTCCTTTGGCCGTCAAATAAGCCGTCAGCGATCCACGCCTGCCAATCTTGATCATCTCACCCATCTCATTGGGGCATGTTGGCTCGCCAACAATACAATGGTCTATCTGTTCATTTCGCGCTGACACATCATCAAGAAGAGCGCGCGTTCCATCAACGCCAGCTCCTTCTTCATCGCCAGTAATCAACACGACAATTGAGCCTTCAAATGGCGTTTTTACAAATTCAAGGGCGGATGACACAAAGGCAGCGACCCCCGATTTCATATCACAAGCGCCACGCCCATAGATAATACCATCAACGATGTCACCGCCAAATGGATCATGCGACCAAGCATCGACATCACCAACAGGCACAACATCCGTATGGCCATTAAAAGCAAAGACAGGCGATTGCGTTCCAAAACGCGCATAAAGATTGGCTATGCCATTGCGATCAACGCGGCGGGTGTCAAAGCCAGCCTCCGATAGAAGCTTATCCAGCAACATAATGGCGCCGCCTTCAACGGGCGTAACAGATGGGCAGCGGATCAAAGCCTGCGTAAGTTCAATTGAATTCAAAACAATCGTCCTCCAATCGGCACATCTTTATCTGGTGTTGTGAGAACAACTTCACCGTCTTCATCCGGCACACCCAGCGTCAAAACCTCAGATTTCACAGGCCCAATTTGACGAGGCGGAAAATTCACAACGGCCATAACAATTTTGCCCACAAGCTCTTCTCGCGTGTAATGTTTCGTGATCTGCGCCGATGATTTTTTTTCGCCAATTTCAGAACCAAAATCAATCCAAAGCTTATAGGCGGGCTTGAGGGCTTCGGGAAATTCTTCTGCGCGAATAACCCGCCCCACACGGATGTCAAGCTTCATGAAATCATCAAAACTGGCTTCACTCATTTACGAATTTTCTCAATTAACTCTTCAAGCTCACTCATGCTATCTTTCATCCGCTCTGATACAACACCCATGATATCCTCACCAGAATTTTTCACGACTTCTCCAATGGATGACATGCTTTCAACGGCGCGTTTGAATACATCTTGAGCTTCTTCAAATTTGCTTTCGGTGGCTTCCTCAGGTTTAAAACCCTTCAAGCCCTCCATAGCATCCGACATCATTTTCGATTGTTGTTCTGCAAGCTTTCCAAGCCCCTGAGCTGCTTTTTCATTCATTGACTTAAGCGCATCGAGATTCTTCTTTTGGCTTTCCATGATGGCATTCATGTCCATATCTGGCGCTTCACCTTTGGTCATTTTTTGAACAAATTCATTTTCCATAAGTGATTTGACAAAAGGGTTCTCGCTCCACATTTTCATCATGTCGCCAAGATCCACATTGTTGAATGGATTATTATCATCTTTACTCATGGTCGTCTCCCTTTGTTAAATTTATCTTATGATTTACCAAGCGCGCGTGATCGGTCTGTTGCCGCCTGAACCGTATTTTTCATCAACTGCCCAAGGCCGCTTGCATCATCCATCAGCACATTCAAACCTGCCGCAGTCGTGCCACCTGGACTTGTTACATTTTGGCGCAACACGCTCGCTTCTTCACCACTTTCAATAACAAGCTTGCCTGCCCCAGCGACCGTTGTGCGCGCCAGTTTTCTTGAAAGGTCAGCATCCAAACCCGCGGCAATTCCCGCCTCTGTCATCGCTTCAATCATGTGAAACACATAGGCAGGGCCAGAACCCGAAAGCCCAGTTACGGCATCGATCAATGCTTCATCATCAACACGCGCAACCTCACCAACTGCTGCCATCAAATTTTCGGTCATATCCAAATCTGCAACACTTGCGGATTGATTACCAACGATCACAGTCATCCCCGCACCAACCGCTGAAGGCGTATTTGGCATTGTGCGAACGATAGCACGATCTTTCCCAAAGCTATTTTCAAATTGTGAAATCGGGCAGCCCGCTGCAACAGAGATCACAACCGCATTATTTGAGAATGTCGTTCCTTCAAGCAACTCATTCATAATTTGAGGCTTCACCGCAAGCACTATCACATCGGCATCAAAATTATCGGGATTCACTTGAGCGCCAAAAGATTTGACATGATCACTTGGGAAAGGGTCGTAAACAGCTGCATTTTCAGGCTTCAACCCCTTTGCCAGCCAGCCCTCAAACATCGCCATACCCATTTTGCCGCCGCCATAAAGTGAGAGTTTTAATGCAGAAAAATCCATCACTTATCTTTCGTTTTCTTCGAAACTGTCTTTTTCGGCGTTAGCGCAGCAATTTCTTTTTTCAAAGCTTCAACCTCAGCGCGTGCATTTTGCGCCATTAAGCTTACAGCTTCAAATTCTTCGCGTGTGACAAAATCCTTATCAGCAATGAGTTTGCCAACAAATGACTTCATCGCATTTTCAGCTTCACCCGCAGCACCTTGCGCCACACCCATCGCGCCAGAAAACACGCGGGAGATATCGTCAACTATTTTATTTGCACTCGACATAAACTTCTCCTATCAACTGTTCTTAATATGTGAAATTCTACGGCCAATGCCAAGAGGAAAGCCAAAATAATGTTTGAACTTGCCATCAGTTTCCCCAATATCAACCCAGAAATCTTCGGATTTGAAGTTTTTGGCAAGTATATCGCCCTGCGTTGGTATGCCGTTGCATATATGGCGGGCATTTATATCGGCTGGAGATTGCTGATGTGGGTTGTATCTCGCGACAGCTATCCACATAAGAATATCACACGCACTATAGTCGATGATTTTTTGACATATTGCATTATCGGTGTGATTATTGGCGGCCGCATTTTTGGCACCTTGGTATATAATTTTGATTATTACAAAGATCACCTTCTTGAAGTGATCATCCCACCCTATGCAGGCATGAGTTTTCATGGTGGTTTTTTGGGTGTCATTGTCGCGGTCATTCTTGTCGCACGTCGACATAAAATTTCCATATTGGCTTTTGGTGATCTCATGGCTCTTGTCGCCCCGATTGGATTGGCATTTGGAAGGCTTGCGAATTTCATCAATGCCGAGCTTTGGGGCAAACCAACAGATGTGGCATGGGGCGTGGTTTTTCCTGGTGATGCCGCGCAAAACTGCGGTCAGGCGATTGGCGAATTATGCGCGCGCCACCCTTCGCAGCTTTACGAAATGCTACTTGAAGGCATATTGCTTGGCGCAATTCTTTGGATTTTATTTTCTCGCGGCGCCCTCAAAAACAAAGGACTCCTGAGCGGTATTTTCTTCTTAGGATACGGGCTTGCCCGCATGTTTGTTGAGCTATTTCGCAATGCCGATAGTCAATTCATTAGCCTTGAAAACCCAATGGGCTATGTCGTTCAATTTGGCGAATATGGGCTGAGCATGGGACAACTTCTTTCCTTGCCCATGGTCTTAATTGGCATTGCTTTTATTTTATATTCAAGAAAATCAAATGTCGCTTAAGGAGCGCATTCAAGCCCAAACCCCTATGCGTCTCGATCACTATATCGAGCATTGTCTGTGGGATCCCAAAGACGGCTATTACGCAACCAAAACGGTATTTGGTTCAACTGGTGATTTCATCACAGCGCCCGAAATTTCACAAATATTTGGCGAGATTATTGGCCTTTGGTGCATATCGAAATGGCACGAACTTGGCGCACCTGCCTCATGCACATTGCTTGAACTCGGCGCAGGTCGCGGAACTTTGATGCGCGATGTTTTAAGAACGGCAAAAGCCGATGCTGCATTTGCAAAAGCAATTAACCCAATAATTTTAGAGAAGTCCGCAAAGCTGCGTGAGGTTCAATTGGAGACCACCCGCGAAAAACTCAGCTTCATTGACGATTTAAAGGATCTCCCCAATGAACCATCACTCATCATCGCAAATGAATTTTTCGACGCACTTCCCATTCGTCAATTCCGCTTTGAAGATGGTGGATGGCTTGAAGCCTATATAAGTGAGAATTTCACCAAAATTTGGCGTCCTTGTGCAAATCCACCGGCCATAATGTCGCGAAAAATGACAGCCGCAGCCACAATCGAAATCTCTGAACCATCATTGCAAATCGCATCTGTCATAGGTCAGCACTTAACCACACATAATGGCGCGTTTCTTGCAATTGATTATGGTGACTTTGAAGGCTTTGGCGATACATTGCAGGCGATAAAAGATCACGCATATTCTGATCCATTTGCAAATCAAGGTGAGGCCGATTTAACAGCTCATGTCCGCTTTGCAGATATGGCACATGCAGCCAAAATTGAACCTATATTCACAACCCAAGGCCAATTTTTGCAAGCCTTTGGCGGCTCCGCACGCCTCAACGCATTAAAATCAAAAAATCCGAACCTTGCAGATGATCTCAGCTCTGGCTATCATCGCTTAACCGCGCCAGATCAAATGGGTGAATTGTTCAAAGTCTTGATATTGGAGAAATTATCGTGAACTTCCAAAAACTACAAAACGGTGTCGAGTTTTTTCAAGATGATGCACTCAAATACCCCCATGGTTTTTTTACACGGAAAGGTGGGGTATCAACAGGCGAAATCGCAGGGCTCAATTGTGGCCGTGGTGCAGATGACAGCACTTCCAATGTTGATGAGAATCGTGCGCGGGTTGGCTCTGCACTTAGTGCATCTCTGCCAGTGCAGACGGTTTTTCAATGCCATTCTGCAGATGTCTTAACTATCGATGCGCCCATTGAAGGGAATCCAAAATGTGATGCGATTGTAACGGCGACCAAAGATTTGCCTATTGCTATCATGACTGCTGATTGCGCACCCATTCTTTTTAGTGACATAAAGGCGGGGGTTATTGGCGCTGCTCATGCGGGTTGGCGCGGTGCATTTGGCGGTGTTGCCACAAATACAATTGAGGCAATGATTGCCCTTGGTGCAAATCGCGACAATATCCGAGCCGTTGTTGGGCCATGTATATCCATGAATAATTACGAAGTCGGTCAAGAATTTGTTGAACAATTTACCGATGAAGATCCAAGCTTCTTCGAGTATTTTTCTGGCAATGATAGCATATATTTTAACCTTCCAAGATTTGTGCTTGATCGTATCCGTGATGCGGGCGTTAAAAATTGTGAATGGATTGGTGAGTGCACCTATGGCGATGAAACCAGATATTATTCTTATCGCCGCGCCACACATCGCGGCGAGGCTGATTATGGCCGTCTTATTCATGCCATCATGTTGCCTGCTTAAATCCATAAGCAGACAAGCCTGACCATCATAGCTAAAGACTAGCTCTTAATTTGCGCCAAAATTTCCAGCTTTTTTGCCTCTTATTTCCTGACAATATGCGTATACATTTTTGGCTCATCTCTGTTTGGTCAATTTTGCAAATATCATCAATTCTTCGGCTCCGAAACTCTTCACTATTCTTTGGCATTTGCTGAACACTCTTTAGGAGCACATCATCATAATTGTAATTATTTCTTATACTTTTTTGTACAGATGCAGTAAGAAAACTGGCAGCAATTGGATTTATCATATCATATACTCCTCATTTATATAGACATATTGCGCCTATTGACGTTATCACTCAAGTCAGTAATAATTCTCATATATAAGTTTAGGTTACATTATGGATTGGAAGAACATACCCTCACTATCGGCACTGCGTGCATTTGAGGCCACAGGCCGTCTTGGAAATCAAAGCAAAGCGGCGCGTGAGCTCAATGTCTCTCATGCAGCCATTGCACAGCATATTCGAACGCTTGAAGCACATTTTGACAGCAAGCTCGCAACTCGGGAGGGGCGTGGAATTGCCCTAAACCCGTCAGGAGCAATGCTCTTCAAAGCTTGTAATGAAGCATTTTCATTAATCGCCAAAACCAGTGATGAACTTCTCACAATGCATCAAAAACGGCCCATAACAATTTCTCTGACCCCGAAATTTGCCGAAAGCTGGTTGATGCCCAGGATTTCTGACTTTTGGGAAAAACATCCCGATATCGAAATTGCCTTGCGCCCGTCTGAAGCCAATATTGACTTGAATGATCCCGAATTTGATCTGGCAATAAGGTGTGGTTTTGGTGGTTGGCCAAACACGATATCACATACTTACATCCCCATGAAAATCGTGATTGTGGCAACACCACAATATTTAGAGAAAAATAAAGGGCGTGACTTGCCTGATCTGGATTGGCTCGTTCAAGAAAGTGATTCGCTCAAAGACCGCATTATGGAAATGATGAACACCATCGTTCAGCCTACGAAATATCGGACGCTCCCAACAACAGGCCTTTTGCATGAAGCCATATCGAATGGACTTGGTGTGGGCGCTCTCAATTCTGATTTTGTCCACGATGAAATTAACAGTGGTGCCTTAAAAATAATTGCAACTACAGATGAACATAATCAATATGGCTACCATTTTATCACAAAATCCCAACACCTAAATCCGAATGTTACGGCCTTCTTAAAATGGTTTAAAACAACGATTAATGCTCCAAAACCTGCGCAAAGATTACGGCCATAATCGATTGCACTTTTGAAATGACTCTGCATATAGTATGCTCATGACAAAATTACTGGCTAATATACTCGGACAAATCATTGTCCTCTTCGCACAGCTCTTAACTGCGGTTCGCCCCTTATGGCGTGGAGCAAGACCTGAAAACAAAACCCGCATCTATTGTGGCAATCATACTTCAAATGGTGATTTTGTTTTAATATGGACAGCTCTGCCACCGCATATTCGCCGAATGACACGCCCAGTTGCCGCAAGTGATTATTGGCTCACAACAAAAGTTCGTAGCTTTGTGATTAAATATGTTTTTCGTGCAGTTTTGGTTGATCGTAATCCCGAAACCCGTACTGATGACCCGATTGCAATGATGGCAGAAGCTACTGATCAAGGCGGATCTTTGATCATTTTTCCAGAAGGTAAGCGCAATATGGGTGATGACATTTTGCTACCTCTTAAAACTGGTATTTACCATCTGGCAAGCAAGCGCCCAAATTTAGAATTTGTGCCAGTTTGGATCAGCAATCTTAATCGGGCAATGCCAAAAGGCGAGATCATCCCTCTACCCCTGCTCTGCTCCGTTAGCTTCGGGACGCCTATCCAAATTAAGGAGGGTGAAGGCAAGGAAGAATTTCTAGAACGTGTGCGCAATGGAATGCTCGCCATTGCAACAGATCTGGGAGAATCAAATGACTAATATCTCAGGCCTCACCATTCTCTCTGCCATTGCGGCCATCATATTGATATGCGCAAGCATTATCACACAATTTCTCATAGCACGAAAAGGCGAAACAAAGCGACTGATCTGGGTCAATGCCCATATCGCATCTTGGTGGATTATTCTCGCTATATTCCTAATAGCCATCTTAATAGGCAAATATGGCATTGTTATACTCTTTGCGATTTGTAGCTTTGCCGCATTGCGAGAATTTCTGACGCTAATCCAATTTGAGCGTGGCGATCACTGGTCATTGCTGGCTATTGTCTTCGCGGTCTTGCCTGCGCAATTTTTCTTTGTGGCAGCGAACTGGACTGGCATAGCGCTTGTATTCATCCCCGTTTATGGCTTTTTACTCCTGCCAGTTGTCTCCGCGTTCCGCGGGTCGAATAGCGCCTTTTTGCCACGTATTTCTCAATATCAATGGGCCTTAATGCTTTGTGTATATTGCTTATCCCATCTGCCCGCTATCATGTTTATTGAGATTGAAGCCTATAATCACAACTTGCTCTTGCTTGTTTATTTGATCTTTATTGTCGAAATATCAAAGGCCGCTCAACACGTGATCAGCTCATTATTCGATGCACGAAAACTCGCCCCTCATATTTCAAGAACACGCAATATTGCAGGCTTCTGGGGCGGGATTGTATTAGCGAGCCTGCTTGGTGCAGCCCTTCATTTAATGACACCATTTGGCATTTTGGGAGCATTTGCAATTTGTTTTGCAACGACCACAATTGGATTATGTGGATCACTCGTGATGACCGCAATCAAACGTGATCGTGGCGTGCGCGAATTTGGTTATGCGGTTGATGGGCATGGGGGCTTTCTCGATGGCATGGACGCATTGCTTTACGCAGCTCCGATCTTTTATCATCTCACACGTTTCTTCTGGGGTTAGTTTTTAGGGCTAAACGGTTGACCATCAAATATCCATTGAGGGCAACTATCCCCTTCGATATTTTGAATACGCAATTTCGTTGTCGGACCAAAACCCAAATCATCAAATATGCCTGCATTAACCTCAAAAACAACCGAAATATTATCACCGCCAAATATAGGCGTTTCATTCATCGGCTGGGCATTTTTCGCAACAGAGACCAATCTCAACTTATTATCAAAAAACATGATATCAAGCGGCAATGGTGTATCTTTCATCCAAAAACTCCGCGCACCAGGCTCAGGATATAAAAACACCATCCCTGCCCCATAGGGCATGGATGTACGATTCATAAGCCCTTGATTTCGCTCTTCTTTTGTTGCCGCCACTTCGGTATCAAAAACAGTCCACCCAGCGCCCGAATGCAAAGATACATCGGCAACACAATCTGCAATCGCAGAGTTTGCTATGAGAGCCAAAAGCAGACCAATTAATTTCATGGGTAGAGCCTATTCATTTCCCACTTCGTATCATCAACATTTTTACGCGTCCAACAAAACCGATCATGCAACCGGAAGTCGCCCATCCCCCAAAACTCAACCTCAAGAGGAACAACTCGAAATCCGCCCCAATTATCAGGTCTTTTCAATGCCTTAGAGGGATCAATATTTTTCCAAGCCTTCGTTAATATATCCCGATGATCAAGAACTTGTGATTGTTTTGATACCCACGCGCCCAATCTCGAGCCCTCTGCGCGAGACAAAAAATACCGATTAGATTGCTCAGGCGAAACCTTCTCAACCAAACCGCGAACTCTGATTTGGCGCTGCAATGGTTTATAATAAAGATTAAATGCCGCTTTCCCATTGAGCAATTCTTGGCCTTTTTTGCCGTCATAATTGGTATAAAAAACAAAGCCGTTTTCTTCAATTTCGCGCATATAAACAATGCGCACATTAGGCATTCCATGATCATCAACCGTTGCCAGATCAATCGCTTCAATATCGGTTTCACCGCTTTCTTGAGCAAATTGCATCCAAGATTTCACAACCTCAAATGGATTTGAAACGGGATCATCACCACCAAAAAATTCCATAATTTACCTCTTTGCCTAAAACTATCGCCATATCACGGCTTGATGCAAGCACGAGTTTAATCTAGATAGTTAAAGAAAACTGTAAGGAGGTTAAAAATGACAGGTATAATGGCAGGAAAACGTGGCCTTATCATGGGGCTAGCCAATGATAAATCGATCGCATGGGGAATTGCACAAGCGTGCCACGAACAAGGTGCAGAGCTTGCATTTTCTTATATGGGCGATGCGTTTAAAAAGCGTGTAGAGCCTCTAGCAGCATCAATCGGCGTAGACACACTTGTCGATTGTGACGTATCGGATGGTGCTTCTATTGATGCAGCTTTCGCAGAGATTGAGAAAAAATGGGGCAAGCTTGATTTTCTTGTACACGCTATCGGATTCTCAGATAAAAACGAACTTCGCGGACGCTATGTTGATACAAGCTATGACAACTTCATGATGACCATGGATGTATCATGCTGGTCATTCACGGCTGTTGCACAACGCGCAGAAAAACTCATGACGGACGGCGGATCAATGCTAACGCTGACTTATTACGGCGCAGAAAAAGTTATGCCACATTACAATGTTATGGGCGTTGCAAAAGCTGCACTTGAAGCATCTGTGAAATATATGGCGATGGATCTTGGTCCAAAAAATATCCGTGTGAACGCGCTTTCAGCAGGACCGATCAAAACACTCGCCGCCTCTGGCATTGGTGATTTTCGCTACATTTTGAAATGGAATGAACTGAATTCGCCGCTTCGTCGTAATGTCACACAGCAAGACGTTGGAAAATCCGCGATGTATTTACTTTCTGATCTTTCTTCAGGTGTGACAGGTGAGAACCATCACGTGGATGCAGGCTATCAAGTTGTTGGTATGAAAGCTGAAGATGCGCCTGATATCGATGTGGTGACAGGTCGTAAATAATCTCACCAAATTCACGAAATATTACAAAAGCCGCGCTAATTCCGCGGCTTTTTCATTTGCCAATTCAAATGCGTTTTTACAGTTGGCCATTCACTATTAATGATGGAATAAACAACCGTATCACGCAATGATCCATCGCTTATGCGCATATGATTGCGGAGCAAACCATCATATTTTGCACCAAGCCGTTCGATCGCTGCGCGACTTTGAAAGTTCATCGCATGGGTACGAAATTCAACGGCAATACAATCAAGTTTCTCAAAAGCGTGTTCAAGCATCAAAATCTTACATTCCGTATTTATGGGCCCGCCTTGGACAGATTTACGATACCAAGTTGAGCCAATTTCCACACGCTTATGAACCGCGTCAATATGCATATAGCTTGTCATCCCAACAGCCTTACCGCTCGCCTTTTCAACAACCGCAAAGGGCAGCATATTATCCTTGGCAATGCGTGTTTCAATCTCTGCTCTCATCTCTTGTGAGTTCGGTACAGATGTATACCAAATCTTGTGCAATTCGCCATCATTCGCAGCCTCCACAAGATCATCATGATGCCCCATAGCCAAAGGCTCTAGGCGTGCAAATCGTCCCTCCAAAACCACATCATCTGGCCAGCTTTGCATATCTCTTCCTCAAATTGTATTCCCCCTATTGACTAGCCCCAAAAAAACTTCAACACAAGAATTATAAATTAGGGAAAACCATGATCAGATATATCACATTCGTCACAACTGCTTTTTTCACATTGATATCTTGTGGCGAGCCCAAATGCGATAACCTCAATCATTCTGAAGTTGATCAGTGGAAAAGCTGCATGGACTATCATATGAAGCGAATGGATAGATAATGACCTTATCTTCAATCATCGCATTTGATCTTGGCATTGCCGCTGCTGCCATTGCACCTGGCCCCGCATTTGTATTGACCGCTCAAACCGCTTTGCGCACGGGAAAGTCGGCGGGTTTGCTTGTCGCATTTGGGGTTGTGCTCGCAGCCTCCCTTTGGCTCAATGCCAGCTTCTTTGGTCTTTCGGCCTTTCTCGCAGTTTTTCCACAAACTGAGTTCATTCTCAAAATCGCAGGTGGAGCCTATCTCATCTATCTCGGTGTGATGATGTGGATCCATGCCCATCAGCCACTTGATATGACAAATGTTCAAACTTCTAAAAACTCACATTTCTTTCGCGGCTGGCTGATCAATATCACCAACCCAAAAGCATTTGTTTTCACATCAGCAATCGTGCTAGCCACCGTTCCACAAAATACAACACTATTTCATTGGGCATTTTTACTTGGCAATCACTTTGTCATTGAAATGAGCTGGCTTGCGCTTTGTGTATTCGTCCTTTCAACCCGCACAGCGCGCGAACTCTATCTTGCTCGCAAAATATATTTTGATCGTGGCTGTGCCATTATGCTTGTATGTCTCGGGGTATCGATTGCGTTTTAGCTCGCCCATTTTATCACAGACAATGCCCGAATTTTAATTTAGCCGCGCGCTCCTTGGAAACCATAATGCGTTTTAGTATACATATAAAAACTCACCCGAATCGAGGATATCATGACCGAACAACTTCCCCACGAAAAAGGCTTTCACATCTCTTGGGATCAAATTCATCGCGATAGCCGAGCGCTCGCATGGCGTTTAGATGGCAAAGGCCCTAGCACTGAGGGCGAGTGGAAAGCCATTTTGGCCGTTACCCGTGGTGGATTGACCCCTGCTATGATTGTGGCAAGGGAGCTGAATATCCGTACGATTGAAAGCGTGTCTGTTAAATCTTATGATTACAAAAACCAGTCAGAAGCCATTGAGCTAAAGCCAGCAAATCCAGAACTTATTGGCGAAGGTGAAGGCATATTGGTTATTGATGACTTAGTGGATAGCGGAAAAACGCTAGAATTTCTGCGCGAAAAATTCCCGAAAGCGCATTACGCCACCGTATACGCAAAGCCAAAAGGCGTGCCACAAGTGGATACATTCATCACCGAAGTGAGCCAAGATACATGGATCTTCTTCCCTTGGGATATGGCGATGCAATATGTTCAGCCCTATCGCGGCATTGATGATTAGTCGGTTTTGCTCAATTATAGGCCTGATCTTACTCATACCAGCTTCGATTTTTGCCCAAACACCCTTCTTAGAACAGGACGGCATTCAAGACTTATCAGTTCAACTCGAACATTGCATCAAAGATCAAGTTGACAAAACTGAATGTATCGGAACTTTTTCTATAGCATGCCTTCAGACATCCAAAGGTCAAACCACGCAAGGCATGATGTTATGCCAGACCCAAGAGGCAGATGCTTGGGATATATTGCTCAATCATTATTATCAAATTACCAAAACCAAGCTTGAAAATTACAACTCTCAAGATAGGAATTTTGTACCAGAGGGCGATCCATCTGAAGTCTACCAGAATGCCCAGCGAGCTTGGTTAGCCTTTAGGAGTGCTGAAATAGAAAAAGAACTTTTGATTTGGTATGGCGGGTCTGGCTCACAAGTGTTTTCTATGAAAAAACACTTAGATTTAACTGCTATGCGCACAATTGAATTATTTTCCTTTTGCCGCTCAATAATCGATGAACCCGACCTCATCACGACTGCATGCTTGCTTTATTCAACACAAATCGAAGCGCGTTAACTTTCTGGTTTTCAAATATCATACAAAGGCGTAAACTGTATGCATGAACTCTACCATAAAAACAACGACAATCGCCGATCGCGCCCGTGAAAAAGGGCTCCGTATGACACCACAACGTGTTGTCATTGCAAGCGTGATTGATGCCTCTAGCGATCATCCAGATGCAGAGAAAATCCGCATTCGCGCGCAAGAGCATGATGCCAAGATTTCGCTGGCCACCATATATCGCACCCTCAAACAATTCGAGGATGAAGGCATATTAGAACGCCTTGATTTTGGTGATGGCCGTGCGCGTTTTGAAGATGCAAAGCGCGCCCATCATGATCATTTACTGGATATAGATTCGGGTGAGGTCATTGAATTTGTTGATCCTGAAGTGGAAGCGCTTCAGGAAAAAATCGCAGCGCGTCTCGGCTTTGAGCTGATCGGCCATAAATTCGAACTATATGGTAAAAAAATAAAGTAAAGCCCCACTTGCTATTGCCACGATTTGCGTCTTAATGAGCTTTATGAACAATTCACAAAACAGCCAAAATACGACAGGTATTATCTTTATGATTGCAGCCATGGCAGGCTTTGCACTTGAAGATTTATTCATGAAAAAAATGGGCGCATTTTGGAGCCCTATGCAGATCCTTGTGGTCATTGGAATCCTTGGTGGTGTAGTCTATGCCATTATTGCACGCATGCAAGGTATCAATGTTTTTGATCGCAAATTGCTCGATAGCAAAGCTCTCTTGCGGATGCTATTTGAGGCCATCGGCACAATCGCTTTTGCAAGCTCGATCATACTGGGTTCCGTTTCTCTAGCCTCCACGATTGTTCAGGCTATGCCGCTTCTTGTCACCATGGGCGCAGCCATCTTCCTTGGTGAGCAAGTCGGTTGGCGCCGTTGGAGTGCAATATTTGTAGGGCTATTTGGCGTGATATTGGTTATGGAGCCTTGGAGCGCCGAGTTCAGCCCCTACACGCTCCTTGCATTTATTGGCGTGATCGGTCTCTCTGCGCGCGATCTTGTCACCCGTGTGATTTCACTCGATATTCCAAGCATTTCAATCGCCACATGGGGTTTTTGGTCAATCGTTCCCACCAGTTTGATATTGATGCTTTTTGGGCAAGGCTTCACCTCATATCCAATAGAAATTTCCCTCCCCATCATCGGGGCGCTGGCATTTGGTATGACGGGTTATTACCTCCTTATTCGCGCTATGCGCATTGGAGACATCGCAGTCATTACACCGTTTCGATATAGCCGTTTGATTTTCGGTGGTTTGATTGGTGTTGTGATTTTCGGCGAACAACTTTCTATATCCGCTATCATTGGCGCTTTGATTATTTTGGCGACAGGCCTTTATACTTTTATGCGCGAACGCAAACTCAAGAGCGAATAATTCGGCGGCAAGAACAATAATAGAAACCTCAATATTTTTATATTTGATATGCCCTCCTCAAACCAAAACTCACAATCATCATAATAGGAACGTATGGACGTTACGTCATAAATTCGTTATATCACCTATCCAAAGGCCCCCAAACCGAAAGGATCCAAAATGACAACAATTATTGATATTTTTGCACGTGAAATTCTAGATAGCCGGGGCAACCCTACAATCGAAGTTGACGTTACTCTCGAAGACGGATCAATGGGGCGCGCAGCCGTTCCATCTGGTGCATCTACTGGTGCCCATGAGGCCCATGAACGTCGCGATGGCGGCAAGCGCTATGGCGGCAAAGGTGTAGAAGAAGCTGTTGAAGCGGTAAACTCGGAAGTTCGTGATGCGCTTGTTGGCGCTGATGCCTCTGAGCAACTTGAAATTGATGGCACACTTATCGAGCTTGATAACACACCCAACAAATCACGACTTGGCGCAAATGCGATTTTGGGTGTCTCTTTGGCAACGGCAAAAGCAGCTGCCGAATTTTATGGCCAATCGCTTTTCCGTTATATTGGTGGCGCGCGCGCTCATATCTTGCCAGTTCCGATGATGAATATCATCAATGGCGGCGAGCACGCTGATAACCCCATCGACATTCAAGAATTCATGATCATGCCTGTTGGCGCTCATTCAATCCGCGAAGCCATTCAAATGGGTGCGGAAGTTTTTCATGCGCTTAAAGGTGAGCTTAAAAAAGCAGGCCACAACACAAATGTCGGTGATGAAGGTGGTTTTGCTCCAGGTCTTAAATCTTCAAAAGACGCGCTCGATTTCATCATGAAATCTATTGAAGTTGCTGGTTACAAACCAGGCGAAGATATGTTCCTCGCGCTTGATTGTGCGGCTTCTGAGTATTTCAAAGATGGCAAATACGACATGAAGGGCGAAGGCAAAGTTCTCACCTCGCAAGAAAACGCGCAATATCTCACAGATCTCGTGGACAATTATCCGATTATCTCAATCGAAGATGGTATGCATGAAGATGATTGGGACGGCTGGAAAATCCTCACAGATATGGTTGGTGATCGCTGTCAACTTGTTGGAGATGACCTCTTTGTGACCAATCCTTCACGTTTGGCTGATGGTATCAAAGCGGGTGTTGCCAATTCAATCTTGGTTAAAGTAAACCAAATCGGCACGCTTTCTGAGACACTTGAAGCGGTTGATATGGCACATCGCGCGCGTATGACTGCTGTTATGAGCCACCGTTCGGGTGAAACTGAAGATTCGACCATTGCTGATCTTGCGGTTGCGACCAATTGTGGGCAAATCAAAACAGGTTCGCTTTCACGCTCTGACCGTCTTGCAAAATACAATCAGCTCATCCGTATTGAAGAAGAGCTTGGCCTTCAAGCTGTCTATGCTGGCCACTCAATTTTGCGTGGTTAATCATAATGGATAAAGCTGGCCTCGTTATTATCATACCAACTGAATTTAATCTGCGCGAAAATATTGCGCAGGTTGAGGCCGTTGTGAATGGGGCCAGCGATTTCCATTTGGCTTGTATAAGATTGAGTTCTGCGGGGCTATCTCGTGAAACACTTATCAAACGCGGCGATGCCCTGCGCGAAATGGCGCATAAACATGACATCTCCGTACTCATTGATGATCACGTGGCGCTTGCGCAAGAAATCGGCCTTGATGGTGTGCATCTGATCAACCCTGAGCCAAAAGCCCTGCGCGAAGCCCGCAAAGCGCTTGGAGCAGATGCGATTATCGGCGTTTATGCAAATAACTCTCGGCATGATGGCATAACTCTTGGTGAAATCGGTGTTGATTATGTCAGTTTTGGCCCAATATCTGATGATGGCCTAGGCACTGAGCTTGCTCCTGCTGATCTATTTGATTGGTGGTCAGATATGATCGAAATCCCTCTCATCGCTGAAGGCGCGATTACGGTAAGAAGCCTTGAGGCAATCAAAGATTATGTGGATTTCGTTGCCCTTGGCCAAGAGATTTTTGGAACAGATGATCCTGTTAAGGCGCTTCAATCTTATCTGCAAATTTTGTAAAGCCCGCTTCAACGGCACTTTGGCAAGCTGCACATAATGCTTTTCGATCTGTACCAATTTTTATAGGCTCATGGAAAACCACATCAACCCGCGCGCGTTTTGATTGTGCCAAAACGGCTATAAAATGTGGAACAAGTGGCATATCTCCCCACCATCCAAAAAAGTTAATACTGGCATCTTTTGGTGCGTGATACACGATGGAAACGGGTTGCACATAACCTTCTGGATTGGCTTCGACCATAGCTGCAAATAATGTGGATCGAAAGCTGGTAACCTGCAATGCATCGGTTGATGTGCCTTCTGGAAAAAACGCAATACGATCTCTTTTTTTCAAACGGTCAAAAAGGTCTTGGGTTTGTTTTTTTGACGTGCTGCGTTTTCGATCGACAAAGGCCGTACCGATACAGCGCGCAAGCATACCGATAACAGCCCAATCTCTCACCTCAGCTTTTGACACCATATATCCACCAACGGACCCAAGCAAAATGGGTATATCAAGCCAGCTCGCATGATTGCTCACCAAGGCACCATCGCCCTTGATCGGTGTTCCGTGAATGACAGGTTTCACTGAGAATGACAGCCATGACAATCGCCCCCATAAACGCATTATGCCATATTCATAACCTGTTTTGCCCAGCCATGACTGCAATAAACGTATCACAAACAATATTGGTGCTAATGTGGCTGTGATCAAAACACCCCACAGCAACCTTAGGGTCACGAGCAGCCAAAACCACCATCTGCGTGGCGCTGGGGTCCATTCATAAGGGCTATTTTCAAATTTCATCACTTAAACTTTCATCGGCTATACATGGCCCTATATTTTTGAACCATTTCACGGGTTTTCATCAAAACAAACACATCAACCGTATTAAAGTCATAATCCATATAAGCGCCATCACCAATAACACCTCCCAATCTGAGATAGGCCTTAATCAAAGACGGGGTATTGCGCATCGCCTCAAGTGTATGAATACCATCAGGCTGCATTAGATTCATATTTTGTCCATTTTCATCATGCACGCGGACACGCAGATCTTCTGGCGCTAAATAACCATGATAGAGATTGGATAAAGCCATTTTCTTATCGTGAAGTTCTATACCTTGGAAACTTGCCGCCCCAAAAAGATATTCAATCTCATTGTGTTCAACATATGCACCAAGGGCTGACCATAGCATCGCCATTGCAGCGCCTCCGCGATAATCAATATCGATACATGACCGACCCAACTCAAGTTTTCGCCCCTTAACAGCTAAGAGCCTTGCAATATCAAATTCATTTTGTGAATAAAAACCACCAATATCCCTTGCTATGTTTTCACTGATCAAGCGGTATACGCCAACCACAGCAGATGCAGGATCAAGCTTTTCACGCTCAAGATCTATAAGACAAAGATGTTCAACAAAGTTATCATATTTATCAATTTCAAGACGAGAATCATGATCAATATTGCTCGAATTTGCGCCCAGTTCCTCAACAAACACGCGATAACGCAGCCTTTGCGCAGATTTTACATCTTCGGCATCCCTTGCAAATCGAACAACTAAATTTGGATCGCTATTTTTCAATATTCCCTCGTGTTTGTCAGGCATTAGATCATGCAACAAAAAGTTTCAAGCTTTGGCTGTACTTCTGCCGCAATCAATTTTACGTATCCGTTTGATATGTTAACATTATTTTAGTACATGATGATCAATATTAGACATAGTATAAATTATTTACGATTACTTTTGAGGGCGCTTTGGACAATAACTCAGACGACATTATGGCAAAACTAGTAGCTGCAAAATTAAACCACGATTATGTATCGCCTCTCACCGCGATTTCAAATGGGCTTGAGATCTACAAAATGGGTGAAGAGCAGCAAGCCGATGCTATCGAACTAATTGAAGATAGTCTTACAAATGCGTTGCGTGAATTGCAGTTTAACCGCATCGCCTTTGGTTCATTTGGTGAAGAGGAAAAATTATCCTTAAATGATGTGAAATCACGTATAGAAGCGTTCTTGCAAAGTGACAAATTTACGCTTGATCCAATCAGTCTCAATGAGCCGCCTTTCAAATTTGATGCAAAGCTCTGGTATTTATGTATTTTGTGTATGCGCTCAAGCTTCATTGAGCTTACCAATCTCAACATTGCTAAAACCGATCAGGGATGGCAATTGACGGCCAAGGGCGAAGGCATGAAAACAAAACTTGGTGAAATTCGCGCAGAAAATGATTGGCTTCAAATTGCCAAGGTCACACCTTCAACCGTGCAATTCCCTTTATTATTTTTACATGCAGATAAGATGAATTATGATATCATCTTTAAACGTACAGAGGATGAAAGCCTGATTGTGAATTTTTGGATCAATCGCGACGCAAACTAAATTTTGGTCGCCGCATCACGCATTCGATTCATGGCCTTCACATAATGAAGGGCGCTGAGTTTCATTTTTTGAACATCTTGATTGCTAGTTGAACGCCTAACTTTTGCAGGAGTTCCAATCACAAGAGAACCATCTGGAATAACTGTATTTTCTGTAACAAGCGCCCCTGCACCTATCAAGCAATTATCACCAATAATTGCGCCGTTCATCACCATCGCCCCCATACCAATAAGCGTGTTATGACCAATTTTACATCCATGCAACACAGCACGATGCCCAATTGTGCAGCCCTCACCCACAACAAGCGGAAACCCCATATCCGTATGCACCATCACATGCTCTTGAAGATTGGTATTATCACCAATATCAATAAGCTCATTATCGCCGCGCAAAACCGTGTTGAACCAAACGCCCACATTTTTGCCAAGCCGAACTTTGCCGATAACAACAGCGCCAGCACCTATCCAATGTGAATTATCATCTGGAAAAATTGGGGTATCATCACCCAGCGCTAATATCTCGCTCATGCCATAACTCCTCAAATTCGTCATTTAATTTATCGACGAATTGCGAAGCCATTGTCCAGCGTTTTCTTTTCATGCGTTCAGCGCAAATAATCGATTCAAATTCTTTGCATGCACGATTTATATCACGGTTGATCAAAAGATAATCGTAATTCTTCCAATGCGAAATTTCTTGTCGTGACTGTCGCATACGGCGCTCAATAACCTCATCGCTATCTTGTGCACGTGTGCGCAAACGTTGATGCAATTCCGAAATCGAAGGTGGTAAAACGAATACCGAAACGACGTGCTTTTTAAGGGCGCATTCGCGGATTTGATCACCGCCCTGCCAGTCAACATCAAAGATAATATCGCGCCCATCAGCCAGCGATTTTTCAACAGGGGCAAGCGGTGTTCCATACAAGTTGCCAAAAACTTCTGCATATTCAAGCATCTCACCGTTTTCAATTTTCTCTTCAAATTGTTCGCGACTCATAAAGTAATAATGCTTGCCTTCAACTTCGCCGGGACGTGGCGGGCGTGTTGTTGCAGATACAGAAAATTGGATTTCAGGGTCACGGGACATCACTTCACGCGCAAGTGAAGATTTTCCCGCGCCAGATGGCGACGACAAAATTAACAGTAAAGGTGCGTGGCGTTTTGTGTCTTTTTCCATATTAAGCTCATATACAACTTGTTTTTAAAGGCCAAGCCCCCAAGGTAAAAATGAGTTCAAATTTTAGATCATTGTTCTAAATTGATAAAATATTAACAAATATTTCACAATCAAAGCGTAATTATTATCCAAGAGATAACCAATTTGCGGAGTTTGGCTTTGGCACACCCTATTGATGACACCATTGAGCAATGGAAAGAAAAGCAACGCAGTGATGCACCACCATTTCGTTATGACTTTAACAATTTGGATGAAAACGTGCAGTTTCTGCTCAGCTATGATGCCGTTTCTGGCCATAAAATTCGTTGTTCCGGATTGTTTTTTGATGGGCTTATCGGTTCGTCCGTTGTCGGTCGCACAGTTGCTTCGCTTTTCAATTCGAAGGATCAAAAACACGTGCATGAAACGGTGAATCGGGTATTCACAGGCCCTGCGATCGTCAAACTGGAAATTCAAACCGCTGATAAGCCGATTGAACTTGTATTGCTACCCATTCGCGCAGAGCATGGCCCTGTTGAATATGCATTTGGTGCGATCAATCTTGATTCAATGCCTGAATTTGCCTCACCAAAAATTAGCCTCCTTAAAGCGAATGTGAATGAACTTCGCAATGCGCCATCGACTTTTGCAGTTGGGTTCGCTGAAGAAAAAGCTACATTTGCGCATAAAGCAAGGCCAAGTTTTAAGGTCATTGATGGTGATCAGATGCGCAAAGGCAGCATCAAAAAATCCGTTTTCAAAATTATCCAAAATATAAAACGGGAGCCTTAGATCTCAAATATATCGGCAAGCGCATCAAGACGCGAATAGCGCAAATGAATACTCGCCTGCTCATCAAGAGCTGGCTTAGCTTTATAAGCGACACCCACCCCCGCAGCATTGATCATATCAAGATCATTCGCCCCATCACCGATCGCAATAGCCGCATTTGTATCAAGCCCAAGCCTACCACATTCCTCATGCAAAACTGTTGCTTTATATGCGCGGTCTACGATTTTTCCGTTCAGCTTGCCCGTAAGTCTGCCATCCACAATACCAAATTCATTGGCCTCGAAACGGTCAAATCCGAGCTTTTCGGCAATATGTGATGCAAAAAATGTAAATCCACCTGAAACAAGAACGCGGCGAACACCCGCATCACCAAGCCTTTTCAACAATTCATGCGCACCTACATTCGGCTCAATGCGTTCATCATAGCATTGCTGCAAAACAGAAACGTCCAACCCCTTGAGAAGCGCCACACGCTCGCGCAGAGCTTCTTCAAAATCGAGCTTACCCTGCATAGCTGCTTCGGTAATGTCGGCGATTTGTGGCTTAGCGCCCGCGTAATCTGCAAGCTCGTCAATACATTCTTGCCCAATCATCGTGCTATCCATATCGGCGATGAAAAGCTTTGGATTTGCTTGTGTATCCAATACGATATTTGTATCAATTTCAGCTTCACCAACCCAGTTTACCGAAGCCTTTGGTAAATCACCCGCATTTGAGAACTGTATTTTCACAGCGTGCTCAGAAATTGCCACAGGACGCTCAACGCCCTGGGCAAAATTCTTTAGTGATGCATACACCTGCTCACTAGACTCGATTGCAATCGGCGATTGCGATGTAAGAACCAGACGTCCATCCATTCTATGATCCTATGTCTTACGGCGCTTATCAAGCTCTTCAGCCACCAAGAATGCAAGCTCCAAGCTCTGTGTCGCGTTCAAACGGGGATCACAAGCAGTGTGATAACGGGCTGAAAGATCTTCATCGCTTAGTGGTAGCGAGCCACCTGTACATTCGGTCACATTTTTACCCGTCATCTCGAAATGAACGCCGCCCGCAACAGTGCCTTCTGCGTCATGAACCTCAAAGAACTCACGCACTTCCCGCAAAATGCTCTCAAATGGGCGCGTTTTGTAACCTGTTGTCGATTTGATCGTGTTGCCATGCATCGGATCACAAGACCACACAACATTGCGGCCCTCTTTTTGGATCGCTTGTACAAGTTTCGGCAAATGATCACCGACATTGCCCGCGCCAAAACGCGCAATCAATGTCAAACGGCCCGCTTCATTATCTGGGTTCAATTTATCACACAACTTCAATAAATCATCCGTTGAAATCGATGGGCCACATTTCAGACCAATCGGATTTTGAACGCCGCTCAAAAACTCGACATGGGCGCCATCTGGCTGGCGTGTCCGATCACCAATCCAAAGCATATGACCAGAGCCTGCGACAGGCAAATTCGATGTTGAATCCATTCGGCAAAGAGCTTCTTCATATTCCAACAGCAAAGCCTCATGTGATGTATAAAAACTCACTTGGCGCATCACTTCGGTGTTGACAGGATCAATTCCCGCAGCCGCGATGAACTGCAAAGCGTCATCAATTTCATCAGCAAGTTTCTGGTAACGTTGATAACCCGCCTCATTGCGCGTGCTTTCAAGCGTCCATTTATGAACCGAACGAATATCGGCAAAACCACCTGTTGAAAACGCGCGCAGCAAATTAATTGAGCCTGCTGATTGTGTATATGCGCGAAGCATACGCTCAGGGTTTGGAATACGCGCTTCTGCTGTTGGAGCGATGTCATTGATAATATCACCGCGGTAGCTTGGGTATTCCACGCCATCGATCATTTCTGTTGGAGCGGAACGCGGCTTTGCAAATTGTCCTGCCATACGGCCAATCTTCACGACCGGCAGCTTTGCGCCATAAGTCAGCACAATCGCCATTTGCAACATCACTTTGAATGTATCGCGGATATTGTCGGCTGAAAATTCATCAAAGCTCTCCGCGCAATCACCGCCTTGCAACAAGAATGACTTGCCTGCACCAACATCCGCAAGCTTAGCCTTCAAGCTGCGCGCTTCACCCGCAAAAACAAGGGGTGGATATGAGCGCAAACGTGCTTCCACAGCCGCCAAAGCATCGCCATCTAAATATTCAGGCATTTGAATTCTTGGGTGGTTTCTCCAGCTATTTGCTTGCCAATTTTTGCTCATAATCGCATCCTTATTTATTCGTATATCCGAACCTATTAAACTATGGCTTAGCACTTGAAAAGTCCCTCAATCAATGTCATTTTTACGAGTTCTCAATTAAGGTGAAAATTTGACTCAAAACTCTGATCAAATCGCACGTGCATTTTCTCCTCGTCTGACCATGAAAACAGGTCAAGACGCTCGCGCTTTTGTATTTTTGTTGCTGCCAGGCTTTTCATTAATGGCATTTTCATCAGCAATTGAGCCCCTTCGCATGGCCAATCGTATGTCAGGGCAAGTTTTATATACTTGGCGCATTATCTCTCCAAATGGGGAATATATTCATGCGTCAAATGGAATCAAAATGATGGTCGATGACGGTTTGAGTGACTTAGATCGCAACCAAACGATCATTGTTATCGGATCAATTAATATCGCAGAAGTTTCAACAAAACCAGTTTTGCAATGGTTGCGCAAAGGCATGACGATTGGCAGCCTCTGCGCTGCGACCTATACACTCGCAGCGGCAGGATTGATTAATAATATGCCTGTAATCCATTGGGAAAATCGCGAAGCCCTTATTGAGGACTTCCCTGATCTCGACATCACAAAAACTCTCTACACAATAAATACCAAGCGCTATACATGCGCAGGCGGAACTGCGGCGGCTGATATGATGCTGCGCCTTGTGAGCGATGAACATGGCAGTGAGCTTGCCAATGATATTGCCGATCAGTTAATTTATACAACCTTGCGCACGGATAAAGACGACCAGAGATTATCTGTCCCAACGCGCATGGGCGTGCGCCATCATAAACTCGCCAATGTCATCAAAATGATGGAAGACAATCTCGAAGCCCCCCTGTCGCCGAGTGATCTTGCCCAAAAAGTGGGGATGTCAACGCGCCAATTGGAACGCCTATTTAGCCGTTACCTGAACCGCTCCCCAAAACGCTATTATCTTGGCATTCGCTTGCAAAAAGCGCGGCTTCTTCTTCTCCAAACCGATATGAGTGTGATCAATGTGGCGCTGGCTTGTGGCTTTGCATCACCCTCGCATTTTTCAAAATGTTACCGCAGTTTTTTCAATACGACCCCCTATCGTGAATGCGGCAACCCAGAGGCAATTACAAAATAAATGACTGATATTATTACAAAAGTGAACAAAATTCTTGCGAAATATCCTGATCCAGAAAGCGGAAAATCGATTATAGATGCAGGCTGTGTTATGGCGCTTCGCCTTGATGATAGCGTGATAAAATTCGTTCTTGAGTTCGCATCGGCGAAGGACGCTGAAGATTTTGATCCTTTGCGCATTCAGCTCACAAACGAACTCAACGCCATCCATGGTGTCACCGATACGCAAATCGTGTCTTCAGCACCTACGGCAAGCAAAGCGCCTCCACCTGATTTGGGTGCGAAGCCTGAGCGCATTTCTCGCGCGGGTGGCATCAAGCGGATATATGCAATTGCATCTGGAAAAGGCGGCGTTGGCAAATCCACTGTAACAAGCAATCTTGCCGTCGCACTTGCCGCGCAAGGCAAGAAAATCGGCCTACTTGATGCCGATCTTTATGGCCCATCACAAGTCATGATGATGGGGGCAGAAGGAAAGCCATCAGGAACAAATAATCATATCATTCCAACCGAGGCTCATAATGTGAAAATGATCTCAATCGGTCAAATGATTAATGAAGGCGAGGCCGTAGTTTGGCGCGGCCCCATGCTTGCCAAGGCGCTTGATCAGCTGCTTAATCAGGTTGAATGGGGTGAGCTTGATGCCCTCCTTATCGATATGCCGCCTGGCACAGGTGATGTGCAATTATCGCTCGCACAAAAGGCCAAGCTTTCAGGCGCATTTATCGTGACAACCCCACAAGATATCGCCCTTTTGGATGCGCGCCGCGCAATCGATATGTTTGATAAATTAAAAGTTCCCGTGCTGGGTATGATCGAAAATATGGCGACACATATATGTTCCAATTGCGGTCAAGAAGATCACATATTTGGTGAAGGCGGCGCATCAGTCGAAGCCCAAAATCGTGGCATCCCATTTCTTGGCTCTTTGCCCTTGAGCAAGGATGTGCGCATGGCAGGTGATAGTGGAAAACCCATCGCAGTTTCAGGCAATGGGTTATTTTCAGATATGGCAGCGCGCTTGATTGCAGGCAAATTGGTGTAAACATTTTTGATCATTTATGCCCGAAAATGCGATGCAAATGATCATTTTTGCTATCGCCAATATTTATTTCAGTTGCCATTTCACTGAATATTTGCCCATTGCTTCGGCCAATCCTTTTTCATCACATGCGCCAACTTTATCAAAGTGAGCGACCAAGCCGCGTTTTTTGTCTTCTGTGACTTCCGCAACTTTAACGCCATACTGACCACAATTTTGATCCAAAACACGCGTAATCGCTTTGCGGCGCAAATCTGGCTTGAAAACCTTACCCACTGCAGTTTTTGGTAATTCTGGCATAATCTCAATATATTTTGGCATCGCCGCGGATTCTGCAATATTCTCTTTTGCATATGCTGTTAGCGCTTCAACCGTGGCCGTTGATCCTGCAACCAACTCCACATAGGCACATGGCAATTCACCTGAATAGGCATCGGGTTGGCCAACAGCCCCAACAAACGCCACATCGGGATGCTCAGCAAGCGCATCTTCAATCATAGCAGGGTCAATATTGTGACCACCGCGGATAATCAAATCTTTTGCACGCCCCGTTATCCACAAATAACCTTCGGAATCAATGCGACCAAGATCGCCTGTGCGCAGATATTTTTCATTTGCAAATAATGTCTTATTTTGATCAACTTCAGTATAAGTATTCCCAACAAATACACCTGGATTGTTCACGCAAATTTCGCCAATTTCGTCGATTTTGCATTCATTTTTCACATCCCCATTCGCATCACAATCAAAAATTTTGACATCATTATATGGCATTGGGTATCCAACCGAACCCACTTTTGGTGAATCCTCCATAGGGTTGATCGAAATCATACAAGTCACCTCGGTCATCCCATAGCCTTCAACAATCTTCACGCCCGTTGATTCTTCAAAACGATTATATAACCCAACGGGTAAAGGTGACGATCCACAAAGAGCGACCCGCAAACTGGATACATCATTCTTGATTTCCCGTTGCATGAGTTGCGCCGCAGCCGTTGGCACCATCACCATTGAACTGACCTTATACCGTTCAACCAGCTTCCAAAAGTTATCGAACACACCTTCTCCACGATAACCAGCTGGGGTAACCATCACAAGATGCGCTCCAGACATCAAGCATGTCATCAAGACTGGATATGCCGCGAGAACATGGAATAAGGGCAGCGGGCAAATAAACACATCATCACCTGATGCCAATAATGTTTTTCCAAGCCATCCGTTATAAAGCGCACCGCTATATTTGTGTTGCGCGACTTTCGGGCGCCCAGTTGTCCCACCTGTATGAAAATACGCGCACACACGGTCTTCTCCTGAATGCTCAAAATTCAGCTCAGTGGGCTGTTCATCAAGAACCGCGTTAAAATCACGCACTTCCAGATTTGCAGGCCAAGTCACTTTCGGGCGCAATAAAGGAATTAACCACTTCAAAGGCGGACTCAGATAGCGCGCCAAATCTACCGTCAAAACAGTCTTGACATTTGGGGCATATTTTAAGGCTTCAATAACGGTTTGAGCAATCTCAGCTTTGGGGAAAGCTGCGAGAGTGACAACAATTTTTGCACCTGTCTCGGCCAATATACCGCCAATATGTTCGGGGGAAATCAAAGGATTAACAGGGTTCACAATACCCGCAGTCATAGCACCTTGGTTGATGATGACGGCCTCATTACAATTGGGCATGACATAAGCAACCACATCATTTTCACCAATTCCCATCGCATGAAGAGCATTTGCACATTGGGCGACACGCGCACGCATTTGCTCCCAATTCAGTGTCTCGGCCTTATCTTTTTCACCAGATTTGATCTGAAATGTAATCGCAGGCTTGTTTGGGGTTTCTTCGGCGCGCGCAACGATCTCTTCATAAGTATTTTTTGAGCTCCACTGTTTTTCCAGCGGCTCATCTTTGAGATTCCACAATGCGGCATTCTTCATTTTTTCATACATATTTTCCCCGTTTTCTGTATTATTTATTGCAATCCTGCACCATTCGGCTTTCTCGATCAAGGGTGTCGCAACGTCAATTTAAATTATTAAACAAAAAATGCGGCCAATAAGGACCGCATTCTTAATTCATGGGATCTAAAATTACTTCGGGATACGAAGCATTTGACCTGGGTAGATCAAGTCTGGATCTTTCAACATTGGTTTGTTCGCTTCAAATATTTTCATATAATCAGCGCCATTGCCCAATGTTTTTTCTGCGATTTTCCAAAGGTTTTCACCTTTTTCAACTGTATGAAAAAACCCTTCCGCAGCGTCTGGCGCACCAGCATTATCTTCAACAGAACCGATACCCTCAACATTACCAGCTGCTAAAATGACTTTTTCTTTCATTTCTTGGCTCACAGCATCACCATCGATAGTCACTTTGTCACCGTCAACTTTGATATCAAGACCCTTCGTATCTAGGCCCAAATCAGCAAGTTCTTTTTTGATTTTCTCTTCTTCAGGGTTGTCGCCACCAAAGATTTTTTTACCAACATTTTTTGCAAAACTAAATAGTCCCATTTTTTCCTCCATGGTATTTTATTTACTCTCTATAAGATGGGGGGATTTTGAGCCGTTTACAAGACAAAAAGGCAAATAGATCACATTTTATCTACCCCACCCAAGAACTGCATTTTTGCAAGATCTGCGTAAGTCTTCGATTTTTTGATCAATTGTGAATGCGAGCCTGTCTCAGTAATTCGGCCTTTTTCAACAACAGCAATAACGTCAGCACTTTTTACCGTGGCAAAACGATGCGCAATTGCAATGACCGTTCGCGTTTTCGAAAGCTTCTCTACAGCCTTTTGAATATAGGCCTCACTTTGCGCATCAAGCGATGCCGTGGCCTCATCAAGGAGCAAAAGTGGCGCATCCGATAAAAATGCACGCGCCAAGACCATGCGCGCTTTTTGTCCCCCAGATAAGAGAACACCGCGCTCCCCAACTTGTGAATCATAGCCATCTTTTAACTCTGAAATAAATTCATCTGCATAGGCCGATTTCGCGGCTGCCTTTATTTCTTCATCAGTGGCGTCGGGTTTGGCAAATGAAATATTGTCACGAATACTCATGGCAAAAACCGCAGGATCCTGCGACACATAGGCAAAATTCTGGCGCAAATTGGACAATGAAATATCACGAATATCTTGGCCATTAAGGCGTATTTCTCCAGAATCGGCCTCATAATGGCGCATCAAGAGCTGAAAAATAGTTGACTTACCCGCCCCCGATGGGCCGACAAGCGCAAATGTTTGCCCTTGCGTAATGCTCAATGATACATCTTCGAGCACCCTATCTTCCTTGCGCAAGGGATATGTGAAGCCCACATTTTTAAGCTCCAAAATCGGTGCATCTTTTTGAGGTGCAAGTGGTTCGTTTTTCAGCAACAAAGTTTCTTCGCTTTTGGAAAGCTCGGCCAAACGCTCAGCCGCCCCCGCCGCGCGGGTTAAATCGCCCCAAATATCGGAAAAGCTTTGCGCAGCGCCACCAACCATCGTCGCATAGAAAATGAATTGCACAAGCATGCCTTGGCTCATCTCCCCTGCAACCACCATATTTGCGCCTGTCCAAAATACAAATATGACAGCACCAAATACACAGATAATGAAGTAAGCCGCGATCGATGCATAAGTGAGGATGCGTTTTTTATGAGAGGAAAAATGTTCTTCATTAAAGCCTCGATAAAGATTTCGGATGAAACCAACCTTGTCATAGGATTGTACAATTGTGGCGTTTTGAATCGCTTCTGAGCCAATACTTGAAGCTTCAGCAAAGCTGTCATGGGCTTTGCGTGCGTAGGCACGAAGTTTGCGCGAGAATACCGCCATTGGCATAATCACCAAAGGCAGCACCAAAAGCACCATCCAGCTCAGACTTGGTGATGTGTAAAACAGCATGAACAAACCGCCAATAAACACGAGCAATTGGCGCGCAGCCATAGAGAACGTACTTGACATAATAAAGCCAACATCACGAACATCGCCTGATAAACGGCTTGTGATTTCGCCCGAACGATTATGATCAAAAAATGTGCGGCTCAGCCCGATGACATGACCAAATATATGCGAGCGAATATCGGTTATCACTCGAAAAGCGAGCATCTGCGAGAAGTATATGCGTGAAAATCCACCTATGCCCATGATCAAAAGCGCGGCAATCGCGAAGATAAAATATGGCCTCAAATCCCCAATTTGCGAGCCAAGCACATCAAAGATACGCCCAGCAAAAAATGGAACAATAAGATTGCTCAATGCGGTGATGACAAGCGACATGATCGTCATGAAAACCCAAAAAGGATATTTCAAAATGAACGGGATAAAAACGCGCAATTCACGAAATGCTTTTGCGCTGGCTTTGGCTTCGGGGCGGGCTTTTCTCATGAGGGTTCCGATGCTTGGCGCATTTTGTGCGCATTTTCGGCTTATTGGAGCGGGCGGCGGGAATCGAACCCGCGTCATCAGCTTGGAAGGCTGAGGTCTTACCATTACACAACGCCCGCGTCGCGCTCTTTTATGGCAAAATGAGGGGGACGCGCAAGAGGTTTTTAGAAATTATTGCGCCAATTGCTCAAGAAGCTTTCGACTTGCGCAAATTCGCCGATAAGAGGCGCATCTGGAAATTCTTGGCCAATGCCCGTTTGATCAAAATCTACCAGCAATATGCCACATTGCGCATTCTTTGCTGCGTTATAATCGGTCGCCGTATCGCCAATAAGGACAGATTTATCGACCGTGCCCCCTGCTTGCTCAATCGCCAGCAAAAGCGGTTTGGGATCTGGCTTGCGCTCAGGAATTGAGTTTACGCCAATAAAACTATCAAAAAGATGACTTGCCCCAAGCTCTTCGATAAGCTTGGTCGCGAGATGTATAGGTTTATTGGTGCATATCGCAGTTTTCCAACCATCTGCACGCAGATTTCCAAGCACTTCAATCACATTGGGATAAAAAACAGTCTTACGGGAAAGATTCGCCTCATAATGCTCAAGCAATGACAAATATCGCCGTTCAGCAAAGCGCTCATCATAAAGTCCAAGCTTTTTTGCACCAGCATTAAGCATAGCGCGCCCCCCAAGAAGAGCGGTATTGCGATCAGCGCTTGTTAGCGGTGAACCCAATCCCTCTGCTTCGAATTGAGCATTTGCCGCATCAAGCAAATCGCCTGATGTGTCCGCTAAAGTTCCATCTAAATCAAATACTGCACAAAACATATGCTCATGCACCATATCATGATCTTTCGGTCAAGCGAAAACCATGTTAGGAAAACAAAAAACATATGACATTCGAGGCAAATATGAAAAACTTGGCACTCATTCTCGCAGCGGGCAAAGGCACGCGCATGAAATCCGAACTCCCGAAATGCCTTCATGAGGTTGCAGGTGCGCCCATGGTAGAGCATGTTTTGGCTACGGCCATTGCAGCTGGAACAGACGGACAGGTCGTGATCATTGGGCATGGTGGCGATCAGCTTAAAGCGGTGATCGAAGCGAACCGTGATGAAGTTGTATTTGAAACGCAAGGCGAGCAACTCGGCACAGGTCACGCCGTACAGATCGCAAAAGCACATATTGATCAAAGCGAAAAAACCACTGTGATCCTTTATGGGGATAGCCCGCTGATTAAAGAAGATACCGTGCGCGCATTGATGGCCAAGGCTGAGGAGCTACAAGGTCCAGCAGTGCTCGGTTTTGACACGCCAAATCCCGGAAAATATGGTCGTTTGCTGACACAAGGTGATGAGCTCATTGCAATACGTGAAGCCAAGGATGCCACGGCCGAAGAATTAAATGTGACACTCTGCAATTCTGGTGTGATCGCCTGCCCTTCGGCACTCCTCAATACACTTGTTGCTCAGATTAATAATAACAATGCATCAGGTGAATATTACCTGACAGATATCATTGAGCTTGCGCGCGCAGATGGTCATAAAACAGGATTTATTTTATGCGAAGAAGCCGAAACACAAGGCGTCAATACACCCGCTGATTTGCGTTCGGTTAGCGCCGAATTCCAAAATATGAAGCGCGAAGAATTCCTTTCACAAGGCGTAAAAATGTGGAATGCTGAAAGCGTCTATTTTCATCATGACACGCAAATTGGCGCAGGCTCTTTGATCGAACCCAATGTTGTGTTTGGCCCAAAAGTGACGATTGAAAACAATGTACAGATTCGCGCCTTCTCGCATCTTGAGGATTGCCATATTTGTGAAAACGCTCAAATTGGCCCATATGCCCGCATTCGTCCTGGTAGCGAGATTGGCGATGGAGCGCGCATTGGCAATTTTGTTGAGACCAAAAACGCCCAGATCGCCAAAGGCGCCAAAGTTAATCATTTAAGCTATATTGGCGATACCGAAATTGGTGAAAATTCCAATATTGGCGCGGGCACGATCACTTGTAATTATGATGGTGTATTCAAACATAAAACCAAAATCGGGCAGCGTGTCTTCATTGGTTCCAATTCAAGCTTGGTTGCGCCTCTTGAAATTGGCGACGATGCGATGACGGGTTCTGGTTCCGTGATCACGGAAAATATTCCCGCAAGCGATCTTGCAATTGCGCGCAGCAAGCAAGTGAACAAAGCGGGGCTTGCCAAGAAATTCATGGATCGCCTGCGCGCTTTAAAGTCGAAGCAATGATCACCCGAATTTTTACCGTAGATATCCATCACGATTTCAAAGACGATTTTGAACATGATTTTTCTACATTATCACGAGAGCTGGTTGCAGGTAGCAAAGGCTTAATTGACCTCGAACTTCTTAAGCCTAGCGACGACACAAATAACAAATACGCAATGATCTCACGATGGGAAAATTCTGATGCCATCGAGAATTTGTTTGGAGAAGATTGGCAAAAGGCCGTCATTCCTGAGCCAATGAAACATTACGCAAAATCTCACCAGATTTTTCATTTCGAAAACTGGCAATAATTTGGGATAGCCCCAAAAATAGGACATAAAATGAGTATACTGGTCGAACTTCAAAAACTTACGAATGCGGATAAAGCCACACAACTTCGTCAATATCATAAAATTGACCGCCCCTATCTTGGTCTGGCCAATGGTGATATTGATGGCGTCGTCAAAGCATTTCAAAAGAAAAAACCTGTATCGGAATTGATCAAAGAAGCGCATTCACTTTGGTCTACCAATATTTTTGAAGCGCGCATAGCCGCTGGAAAAGTGCTGACACGTGGACGTTTGCAAGCTGATGATGATCAAGCGATTTGGCAAGCCACATTGGATTTCGCGCCCGAATTTGATAGCTGGGCGATTGCTGATCATATGGCCATGGCCGCCCATAAGCGTATTCTTTCGACAAGTGGTCGCTGGCAAGAATTAGAGGCTTGGACAACATCTGATCATATGTGGTGCAAGCGCGCGGCACTTGTTTACTCCCTGCCCTTCACACGCATGCGCGAACCAAATGATCATGAAAATTTGGCGCGCGATAGCATTTTGGGATGGTGTGAAGACTATGTATTTGATGAACAGCGTTTTATACAAAAAGCCGTGGCTTGGTGGCTGCGTGATCTTTCGCGCACGGACCCAAAGCGTGTTGCACAATTCACAGTAAAACACGGCGACAATATGATGCCATTCGCACGCAAAGAAGCTGAAAAATATCTGCCGTAAATTGTGACCTAGGCTTCAGCCTCTTGAACGATTTCTTCTTGCTTGGGAACAAGCGCGATCAGTTTTTCGCCGCTATTCACGATCAACTCACCGTTATTGCGGAACACACGAATTGGCCCTTTTTCAGGAACAGCCATGAGGGGATATGCGCCTGAATTTTTCTTCAAATAATCTTCAAGAGTGAACTCTTCAGACAAATTCGTCGCACGCACACGGCCACCTTGAGCCAATATTCCCAAAGCATCATCATAAGTGAGCGCATTGAATAGATAGCGCCCACCCAATGTGTCGGGAAGTTTGCGCACCTCAGCAGTGGCTTTATGAGTCGCGAATTGGAAGACATGGTTACGGCCAAGCTCAGGGCCAAAATCTGCACAAATAAGCGCATTGTAATCATCGTTATCGGTAAGCGCCATCAAGGTACCAAACATATTGTGATCAATGCTATGCTCTGCTGATTCAGAAAGAACCTCACCAAAATACACGGGTATGTTCTTTTGACGGAATGGGCTGAGGCGGAACCAATTGCGATCTGCAACAATCACGGGACGCTCAAGATCATGAAGAACCTCCACAAGTGCCAGAACCAGCGGGTTCGAACCTGCAAAAAGCACGCCGCGTGAACGGCTCGATTTCAAGCCCAAAGCAGCGGCAAGTGGCTCGATTGAGAAACCATGAAGGAATACGGTCGCTGTAACGATCACAAAAGCCAGCGGCGCAAGAATCGCCCCATCCGCAACGCCAAGCTCTTGCAATCGAACCCCAAACAAACCAGAAACGGCAACAGCGACAACACCACGAGGGCCAATCCAGCCTACAAAAAATCGTTCAGCCATGCTCAAATTTGTACCTATTAGCGAGAGCATAACGGCAATTGGACGGATTAAGAAAATCACTGCGAAAACGAATGCATATGTGCGCCAGCTTAGCGATGCCAACATTCCGAAATCCAAACGTGCAGCAAGCAAAATGAAGACACCCGAAACGAGGATAACGGTTACATGCTCTTTAAAGCGGCGAAGTTCGCCAAGAGACGGCAGATGGGCATTGCCAACAATGATACCCATGATGGTTACCGATAATAGTCCACTTTCATGGAGCACTTGATCAGGAAGGCCATAAGCCAATATCACCAATGTGATCATCACTGGAATCTTGAGATATTCAGGAACAAGCCCACGATTAAATGTGGAAATAATAATTTGCGCAGCAATATAGCCCGCGAGACAGGCAATAATAAGACCTGCAACAAGTTGACCAATCGCATCAGAAAGATGGTGATTTGCAAGGATGATGGACGCTGCTTCAAACGCCAATACGCCCGCAAGCGCACCGACAGGGTCATTAACAATAGCCTCCCATTTGAGCACTTCGCTTGGGCGCTTTTTCAGTCCAGCTTGGCGCAACAATGGGATCACAACGGTTGGACCCGTCACCACCAAAATGCCACCAAAAACGCTTGCCGACGCCCAAGATAATCCCCCCACATAATGCCCTGTTAACGTACACATGAGCCAAACAAGCGGGCCTGCAAAAATGACCAAACGCCGCACAGCGCTTTCTGCATCAGAAAGCCGCGCAAAATCAAGCGTAAGCCCGCCCTCAAAGAGGATAAGCGCAACGGCAAGCGCAACAATTGGCGAGAGAATATCACCAAACTGAACATCAGGATTAACAAGGCCTGTCATCGGCCCCACAAACACACCAGCGACAAGCATCAACACGATGGCAGGCAACTGCCAGCGCCAAGCGAGCCATTGAGCACCGATACCTGCCACAGCAACGATAATAAATACGATTGTTAAGTCCATGATAATCTCCGAATCTGTGTCCTAACTAGCAAAATTAAAAAGACTTCACAAATGGTCTTCACTATTGCGCGAGTGGGTTTGAGTGAATAAGTGTAGATAATGAAGAAGCAAGCTCCCCTCATCGATCCATTTTTGCGCCCGATCACATATCTACGGGTATCGGTGACGGATCGTTGTGATTTTCGCTGCACATATTGCATGAGTGAAAATATTAAATTCTTGCCGAAAAAAGATGTACTCTCACTCGAAGAGCTTGATCGAATGTGCACGGGTTTTATTGAGCTTGGTGTGAAGAAAATACGGGTTACAGGCGGTGAGCCATTGGTGCGCCGTGATATCATGTCTTTATTTGAAAGATTATCGCGCCATCTTAATTCGGGCGCCCTTGAAGAATTGACCCTGACCACAAACGGCTCACAGCTTGCCAAGCATGCAAAGACACTTGCCGGTTTTGGTGTAAAACGCGTGAACATCTCCCTTGATACGCTTGATGCCGATAAATTTGCTCGCATCACGCGCCGTGGTCGATTAAGCGATGTGCTTGAGGGTATTGCAGCTGCCAAGGCAGCGGGAATGCGCGTAAAAATTAATGCTGTTGCGCTCAAAGGTTTTAACGACACTGAAGTCATTGACCTTATTGAGTGGTGCGCGCGCGAAGATATGGAGATCACATTTATTGAAGTGATGCCGATGGGCGATGATATTGACGATGCATTGCGCATTGGCGATTATTATTCTTTGCTCGATTTGCGTGATCATATTGCAAAGCATTTTGAGCTGCGCGACATTCCCTTACGCACAGGCGGTCCCGCGCGTTATGTTGAGCGGATCGATAATGGTCAAAAAATCGGCTTTATCACACCACTTTCTCATAATTTTTGCGAGAGCTGCAACCGTGTGCGCGTGACCTGTACGGGTGATCTTTATATGTGCCTTGGACAAGAAGACAAAGCTGATTTGCGAGCAGCTCTTCGTAGTGATGAGAGCAATGAAACTCTTGTGAAAACGATACGAGAAGCGATTACGCGCAAGCCTAAAGGCCATGATTTTGATTATGATCGCCAAAATGTAAGTGGAAAAATGTCGCGCTCAATGTCACATACGGGCGGCTAAACTTGGCCGTGATCACAAATCTTCGTGAGACCACTTGCGCAAAACCGCAATCAGCAGCATATTTAATAAAATATTTGGAGATTCTCATGAAGAATATTGTAAATGCTCTCATGCTTTCAGCTCTTATCACAGGTGTAGCCTATGCTGACGTTGTAACAGAGCGCCAAATGGCGATGAAAAGCATCGCTCAGACGATGAAGGGCCTCTCTGCAATGGCCAAGGGCGATATCGGCTTTGATGAAAAAGCTGCAAAAACAGGCTTGCTTCAAATAGAAGCAACTGCTGCTATGTTACCTGATCTCTTTCCAAAAGGATCAAATATCGGCGAAACCGAATCAGCACCTGCAATTTGGGAAGATCGCAAAAATTTTGATATTGTCATGGCCAAATTTGTGAGCGATACAAAAATAGAAGCAGCCCCTAGCGACAGCTCTGAACTCGGCGATAAGCTTGGCATTATCGGAGCCAACTGCAAAGCTTGCCATCAAGACTTCCGCGTTAAAAAATAATGTGGCGCGCATTAAGCATAATAATTGTGCTTAGTGCAGCTATATTTTGGCTAGCGACGCAACCGCGCCCTGTTGTAATTGAACTTCCACATGGCAATGCCGAAAATGGTGAAATGGTTGCGATTGCAGCGGGCTGCGCATCTTGTCATGGCGCGGATCTGTCAGGTGGCAAAGCCATCGCATCTCCATTTGGCACTTTTTATGCACCGAATATCACACCCTATGCGCTCCAACATTGGACGAAATCACAATTCTTTAACGCTATGATCTATGGCAACTCGCCAGACAATAAACATCTTTATCCCAGTTTCCCTTACTCCTCCTATCAAGATATGAATTTACAAGATTTGGCGGATTTGGAAGCCTATCTTCAATCCGTACCTTCAGTTGAAAAAGCCAACACTCCACATGATCTGAACATGATGGCAAAATGGCGAAGGCCAGCCGGAGTTTGGAAATTGCTCCGTGGCACCAAACCAGCACCAATTGAGCGCGGAGGTTATCTCGTTGAGACGCTAGGTCATTGCCAAGAATGCCACACGCCTCGAAATGCACTCGGCCATCTCATATATAAGCGCTCATTTGAAGGCGGTGTTGTCTATGGACTTGATGCCAAAGTCACATCAAAAGCCCCTTCCCTGATAACGGGTGATAGCGCAGATTGGGATAAAGCCGAGCTTGTTGAATATTTCACATCAGGCTTCACGCCCGATTTTGATAGCGCAGGTGGTGAGATGGTGGAAGTGATTGAAAATCTATCTCGATTGCCTCTCAAGGACCGTGAAGCGATTGCCGATTATATTTTATCGCTCAACAAATAACTTGGAACTTAAACTAAAACCAAGTATGTCCACGTCAAATTTGAGAGAGTATTGATGGATAAATTACTTATAGGGATTGATGCTGGTGCTACCAATTGCCGTGTTGCGATTGCAGATTCTGCTGGCGCTCGCTTAGCCGAAGCTCATGGTGGCCCAGCCAATATAGCCAATAACTATGATGGCGCCTTTGAAAATATCATCAACACCACTGCCCATGCCCTCGGTAAAATCGGCAAAAACCCAGCGGATTTCAATAAAGTTCATGCCGTTCTGGGTGTTGCGGGTAGCAATCTTGGTGATTTCGCTGCGCACCTTTCTCATGATCTTCCCTTTGCAAATCATCGCGTTTACAACGATGTGCGCATTTCTATCGCTGGGGCTTTGGGCGAGAACTACGGCACATTGGCCGCGCTTGGCACTGGGTCAGTTTTTGCACGCCAAGATGAAAGCGGGTTTAAAATGGGTGGCGGCTGGGGCTTTCTCATGAGCGATGAGGGTTCCGGCGCAAAAATCGGATATCATCTGTTTGAGCGCGCAATTTATGCCGAAGATGGTGTTTTTGAGCATACGGATCTGACGCGTGCAATCATAGCTGAGTTTGATGGATCAATTGGGACATTGGTAGAAGCGGCAAAAGCGATGCCACCTCATGAGTTTGGCAATTATGCTCCTCGCATTATTGATGCAGCCCATAAGGGCGACGCAAATGCCAAAGCGATTATGGCGGAAGCCCTTGAATGGATCGAGCGCCAAGTCGACGCAATCGGATTCCGTGAAGATCAGAGTTTTTGTGTACTCGGTGGATTGGGACCGATTTTCTTGCCATTAATGGCCGAGAAATATCAAAAAGCCTATATTGAATCCAAAGGCAATGCGCTTGATGGAGCTATCATGCTTGCCGCCAAGAAATGGGGCAAATCTTAGTCAAATCTGACTTGTCGTGAAATAATTCTAGAATTTGGCATTGTATAATAGATTTCAAATTAAGGTTGCGCTATGAATTGTGAATATCCAATTTTAACTCAATGAAGTTGGCTGGAATACCGATTAAATATATCGGGTAAAATTGAAATTTAACGCAACAGTCTAGATTTACTCTGACAATACCAAAATGCCCGCTCAAAATTGAGCGAGCTTGTATCGTAATGTTCAAAATTTAACCAATTACTTTACCATCTTCTCGCCATATTTGGATCACAGATGAGCGTGGTTTGCCTTTTCCATCTGGCCAAGAACCGCCTGGATGTTGAACGCCAACAAATGCGACCTTCTTATCCAAAGACCATGAAAGGCCTGTGACCTCTGCTCCATAAGGAACCGTCATGAAGCGGGCAATCTCGCCCGTTTCTGTATTGCCAACGAGCATTTGATTGTTGCCCATGCCTTCGAAATCACCTTCATTTTTGTAATCACCATCTGTCTGTATCCAGAGCTGACCCTTGCTATCAAATGCCATGCCATCGGGCGAGTTGAACATATTTCCTTGTGTCACATTTTCTGATCCAGCATATTCGTTCTCGTAAACATTTGGATTTCCAGCCATAATATATAGATCCCAAGTGAATGTATGCGCGCCATGGTCTTCATCTTTGGGTGTCCAGCGTATGATTTGACCATAATGATTTGATTCACGTGGGTTGGGGCCGTTTACAGATGTATCATCACCGCCAGCATTTGGTTTTACACCACGATTCTTGTTGTTTGTTAGCGCACAGTAAACTTCTGGTTTTAATGGATTTGCTGCGATCCACTCAGGACGATCCATGGTCGTTGCGCCAACCTTCGAACCTGCAATCCTTGCAAAGACAAGTATTTCTTCTAAACTCATTCCTATTGATTCTGGCGTTAGCGCCAACCACTCTCCGGTTAAGTCATCATTAAACTTCGCAACGTAAAGTTGACCATCCGATAGTAATCCTTCCGTTGAACCACCTTCTGTATATATACCATTTGAGACATATCTATATATAAATTCACCGCGCTCGTCATCGCCCATATAGACAACAACACGACCATCCGCAGCTTGTGTCATTTCGGCATTTTCGTGCTTAAAACGACCAAGAGAAGAATGTTTTATTGGAGTGGAATTTGGATCAACGGGATCAATTTCTGTTATCCAACCATGGCGATGAGGTTCATTTGGTTCTTTTGTAATATCAAACCTCTCTTCAAAAAGCTCGTAACCATAACGACTTTCTCCACCGATCCCATAACGAAGCTCGCCAATGGTTGGCTCATGCTCCGTTGTTGCACCAAAATATCCATTGAAATTCTCTTCACAGGTAAGATATGTCCCCCAAAGTGTTTTGCCAGAACCGCAATTGTTCATTGTTCCAATTGGTGCTTTTCCCATTGGATCGGCGGCGGTTTTTACCAGCTCTGAACCCGCCACTGGCCCCGACATTGTCATTGGTGTTTCATGGTGAATGCGTCGGTTATATGGGCTATCTAGCACAACTTGATATCCTTCACCGTTCTGAGCAACTTCTAAAACGGTCACACCCTGAATGTGCTTTAAAAGACTGGCTTCACTTTCTGTCTGCGCAAGTCCTTCGGACGCTTCTGGAAGATTAATTTTTGGATTAGCATATTCAGAGTTGATTGTTAAAATTGTCTTTCCAGCAACATCAAAAGTCTCCATCCCATCGGTGTTTTCACCAAATACAAATTCGGCCATTTCGGGTGCAACAAGCCCATCCTCGCCATAAGCGCCTTCTCCTTTTTCAAAAAGAGGATCACCATAACGAACAAGCGTTTTCCATTGATAACCTTTTGGAACATGCACATCGAAATCTGTTGCAATATCGATTGGCTCAAACTCGAAACTCGCTTGAGAATTCTCCGCTGCAATTGGCGTGAACAGTCCTGATCCAAAAACGGCTGCGCCCGAACCAAATGCTAAAGTACCACATAAAAATCCACGGCGCCTTAATGTACTCTCAACGACATGATCAAATTCATTATTTTCATCTCGAGGATCACGCATTTCATCAAAGTCATCCCAGGAAAGCTCAGTAATTTCAGAATTGTCCATCATAATTCTCCACATTGATATTGCTTTAAGATTGAGCAGATAGCCCAATCCCCAAATGCTTTTTAATATGAATCTATGACACTAATATGACAATTATAGGGTATAGTTAGAACAATTAATCATCTGAATTGTTTAGCTGTCTGCCCCTTCAAGATGCGCGCGCAATTGTGGGAAATCATAACCCGCAGCTGAAGTTGCACCAAGAATATCATCTGCGCTTGCCCGACCCGCTTGTGAAAGCGCCCATAGAGCGGCGCAGCGCGTGCCCGTACGACAATAGGCAAAGACCTTATCATTGGCTCCGACGACCTCCGCAAAACCATCTATGGCTTCTTGTGTGAATTGGCCCGAAATAATAGGAATATGGACAAATTTTAAACCAGCAGATTCAACAGCCGCCTGTATATCCGCTGTAAGTGGTTGACCAATTTCCTCCCCATCGGGGCGGTTGCTCATAACAATATTAAAGCCCTGCGCCTTAATATCAGCAATTTCATTCAGGTCGATTTGTGGAGAGACCGTTACATTTTCATTGATATGTTTCATAAATATGGCTTTCTATTCGTTCCCACTAATGAAATCCATTAACATCTTTGAATAAAAGGCGCCATTATTTTCTTAAGGCGACATTTTATATGCCTGCATATTGAACTCTCAATATAAAACAATCAAGCGCCACATGTGCAAAACTGCATCGTTTAGAATTTCTCATTCACAATAAAAATCAATCGCGGTTCAATAGTTAATGATTCTTAAAATGATGCAGACGGCTTACGCTATTCAAAAAATGCACCCAAAAACGCAAAAAGCCAGACTCATCGGCCCAGCTTCAAACATATTTTGTAGAGATTATTTTAGCGTGCAGCAACTGTTTTGCGAGCAACATCTGGAATATCAGCGCGGCAAAGACCCAGATCTTCAAGTTCACGATCATTCAATGTGTTTAACTCACGAACTGTTTGTTTATACACAGCACGGTTAGCAAAGAATTTTTCAACAACATAAACCATGCTGAAAATACCTGTAGGTGCAAATCTCGTAGTATTCGTAATAGTAGCCATTTTATATATCCTTTCATCGTTTCTCTTGTCCGTGAAATGAATATATTCGCAGCTGCACAAAAACTCTACAGACAGTTTGAGATAGTCGCTATGCAAGAAATGCATGGCATATTGAGCATGCCATTAAAAGTTTTGCGTTACATTCAATCCGCAGCTGCCGCCATTTCGCTCATATTCCGTAAATGTGGAGTTATTAATGCTATATTGGCAATTAAGTACCGGCAAAAAGCGTCCAATCGTCCAGTTTTGATTACTAAACTCAAAAGATAATGAGGTTGTATAGTCTTCCCTCACATAATCAACAAAGCTAAAATAAGGCGGGATTTCATGCTCTCTTGAGGCATAGTTTAGGCTGAATTTTGTGCGTATACCTTCTTTAAACAACGTTTCCAAGCTCCCGCCAATATTATAGCCTGTATAATTATTTGGCGAGATATAGTCTCCACGCCCAACCTCAACACGGTCAATTCTTCCAACCCATAGGCTTGCTCTATTACGTTCATTTACCATAAAACTATAGCCTAAGCGCATAGAAAAATTGTCGCTTTCTGCATAGCCTTGCTCTTCATCGTCATAGATATTGTGTCCATATTGGCCAGAAAAATAGAGCGAACGTGCATTTTTGAAACGTCGCTCTGCATAAAGGCGTACCCCTTTTGTCCAGTAATCCTCATCTCGGTCAACAATAATGGCCTCCACATCACCTCCAAAGCTCGTGCTATAGATTTCATCATCCCCCATATATCTGCGTAGATATGGAGTGATATTGAACGTATTGCGTGCAGTTTGGTGGCTCCATGTGAAACTCAGCTCCATGCTTTCATTATCAAGAGTTGGAACAGTATAGCGAGTTGCCGAAAGACTTCCCCGCAATACAAGCTCTTGATTGTCCGAAATCCTCTGCTTCAAAAAAGCCGAAATACCTGCCGTGGCGCGCCAACCAAATTGAGGCAGCAGTTCATCAGGGACATCATATTCCGTTTCTTCTCCTGTAAAAATATTATTAATCACGTTCGTGGCGTCATCATTTGCATTATTAATATTAGTTGAGGGCGTCAGACTAAAACTTCCTGAAACGCCAAACTTATCATATTGACCAATTTGATTGGCCTCTTTGACCAATGCCGCCTTTTGAGTTGGGTCACTCACCCTATTTGATAATTCGCGGATATGAAATTCTGCGCTTTGATAGTTCCGATTAGAAATAAGAAGCTTTGCAAGAGCAACTCTCAAGCCAGCATTATTCGGATATTTAGCTACCAATGCACGGTAATGTTTTATTGCCTTGCCATAATCACCCTCAGCAACAGCAATTTCAGCTTCAAGCAGAACTTTATCTTCAAGGGTTCCGTTATGTGATGTTAAATATGACCTAGCTTGATCATATTGACCAGAAGCAATCATCTCTCCAATTATTTGTCTTGGATCCTCAGCAGCAATAACACCCTCACATATTATAAAAGCTAAAACAAATGTTCTCAAAATAGTCCGCAAACCAATCTCCCAATCTAGAAACGATGAATAGCAGAACTTTATCTGTTATCAAGTGAACATTAATTTTCTTAAAACAAAAATTAGAATTGTACCTTTAAAAGTTCAACTGGAACCTCAAGCTGCAATAAGCGTCTTTTTTTATCAATTTTTGTCCGATCTCCTTGCATTGCCACTTCACCCAATTCTTGCGCATGCTTCATCGTATTGATCATTCCCAATTTCTCGGCATGTATAACGATCTTAGCTGAGAGCGCTGCAAGACTAGAAGCTGCACATAATTCGACATGAATGATCTTTTCAAGTGAGCAAGATAACTCAAAAACTCTCAGGGCATCATTTAACTTAGAACGCTTATATTCACCTAAGCTTGCATTGCTAGAAAAACTCACGACATTATTAAGCAACATATTATCAACTTCACCCGTCGTATTTTTATTCAAAATACTCGGATTTTGTTTATTTCGACCAATAGGTAAATTCGTTATATTGTTTTCATTCTGATTCATTTTGAAACCTACTTATATTTTATTACGCATCTTAACTGCTGTTTATGGGTATACAAAGAATGGTTTTCAGCGATGGTAAATATGCACTCACAACGTTAAAAACTATCTTCAATCTTCGCTACAACTATCGCTATCTTGGGTTTGCAACCAGTTAACTTCTCATCTAAAATAAGTTACAGTTTATTCAAATTGAGGTGCCATATGAAATATGTTAAGCTTTTGCCGTCTGTCCTTATAAAACGTTACCGTGGATGGCGCGCCACAACTTTTGAGGAAAATAAATCATGGTATCAGCGCCTTGCTGAGTTTGGGCAAAACCCACGCACAATGATCATTTCATGTTGCGATAGTAGACTACAAATTTCATCTCTATTCGATCTCGAAATGGGCGAAGTTTTCACCCATCAAAATATCGCAAATCTTGTGCCTATGTATAAGCCCGATGATGAACAGCATGGGACATCAGCGGCAATCGAATATGCCGTAAGATTTTTACGAGTATCCAATATCATTATCATGGGTCATTCAAATTGTGGCGGCATCAAGGGTGCACATGATATGTTCGCAGAAGGCGCGACCAATGATACAAAATTCTTAACGCCATGGCTGGAACAAATTCGTCCTGCATTTGAACTCGCAAAGGAATCATCCAAAAATGAGAGTGACATGATCAATCAGATGGAAAAACAGTCAGTTCTTGTGTCACTGGAAAATCTGATGACATTTCCATTTGTGAAAGAAGCAGTAGAAAGCAATCAACTTGCGCTTCATGGCTTGTGGAACGATATTGGTGAGGGCTTAATTTTGCAATATAACCACCAAACTCATACATTTGAAAATGCTTAGATAAAGATATTGGTCTCATGCCCTATTTCAACACTGCAGATGGTTTAAAACTTTCATATTCTGATCGCGGTGCAGGACGGGTCATTTTATGCCTAGCTGGGCTCACACGTAACCAATCTGATTTTGATGAGTTTTTAGTCAGCACAGATTTAAAGGCCCGTATTATATGTCTAACTTCCCGTGGGCGCGCTCCTTCAGATTTTGATACCAATTGGGGAAACTATAACGTCCTTCAAGAGACGCAAGATGCCGTAGCATTGTTAGACCATCTTGAGATTGACCGCACAATGATCATCGGCACCTCTCGGGGAGGCTTGATTGGGATGGTGATGGCACAGCTTTATCCAGATCGGATCACTGGGCTTGTTCTCAACGATATTGGCCCTGAAATTCCCAAAGAAGGGCTTACACGTATTCGTTCATATCTTGGCATTACACACAAATGGTTAACGCTGGATGCAGCAATTCTCGATACAAAGGCAGCTCTGGGAGAACAGTTTCCAAATCTATCCGATGAAAGATGGGCATTGATCACAGCGCGTTGGAATGGGTATTCAAATGGAAAATTTGAATCCACATATGATTCAAACCTGAAAAAGTCTTTCGATCAAACAAATCCAGATGTTGATCTCTGGCCGTTTTTTGATGCTATTGGTGAAAAACCCATTGGAGTGATTTGGGGCATAAATTCTGATCTTCTTACGCGTCAGATAGTGGAGAAAATGAAATTGCGAAATCCCAGACTTCATGTCGCAGAAGTTCCAGATCGTGGGCATGTACCGTTTCTTGATGAAGACGAATCCAAATCACTTATTGCAAGGGTGTTTTCAGAATGCCAAATTTAGCCGAGCGTTTCGGTGCCGAATGAATATGGCACAAGCTCCGAAAACTTTATCTCATTTGTAATTTTGTCTGGATTTGCGATCAACACCACGCAATCTTTTGCACAAAACTCAAGAAGCTTTTGGCGACAACCACCGCATGGAAACACTGGTCCTTCGCCATTTGCCATCACAAGAACAATTGAAATCTCACGTGATCCCGCCGAAACCATAGCCCCAATAGCATTGGCTTCCGCGCAAAGTCCTTGAGGATATGCTGCATTCTCTACATTACATCCAGCAAACATATTGCCATTATTATCACATATTGCAGCTCCAACTGAGAACTTCGAATACGGAGCATAGGCTTTTTCATAGGCAGATCTTGCCAACTCAAAAAGCTCTTCATGTCGGCTTGCATTCATTTTCTACCCCTTGCTCCAAATCACCAAATAGGATCGCAAGTTTTCAATTTGTATCAATATATCACTTGAAACATTTATCAATTCTTCGTCAGATAGATTCCCACACTCATTATTCAGATTTCGTGTCATTTCAACCAGACCGTCGGCACCAGCCATTCCAGCAAGCGACAAAAGCGCATGCGTATCACGACGCACGGCATTCTTATCAACAGGTTTTGACAGTTTTGCGAGGCTGCCATGAATTTTTTCAAGATCAGCATCTAAATTTTGGACAAGGTCGGAAGCGATATCTTTGCCCAAACTGTTTTTCAAATCATCAAGAGCATTTGCGTTAATGTCAATTTCACCCTGAATTGAAGGAACGGGTTTATGATCAAAATATTTAGATAAGGACTTTCCAAAATCCACCAGATCAACGATCGGTTTTGCCAAGATAGCGGTTGCGCCTGCTTCGCGAATTTGAACTTTATGGTTAGGTAGAACAAATGCAGTCAAGGCTAGAATGGGAAAATCAGATGCAACATTTGGATCATTTCGAATATGTCGAATAACCTCCAAACCAGATTTACGAGGCATCTCAATATCAAGTAAAGCAAGATCATATTTTCCTGGGTGAAATAATTCGATTGCCTCCAAGCCATCCGATGCCAAATCATAAGTCCCACCCAATGCTTCGATCATTTTAGTGACAACTATTTGATTTGTTTGATGATCTTCAGCAATCAGAAAATGTCTACCATCTAATATTTTATTAATCATATATGCGCTCAAAATTTGAAGTTTTCGGAAGCGGTCTTATATAAAGCTGACTTTCAAAAACATCATCATATAGATCAGAAAAATCAGTATGGCCTAAGCTGACAATATGCGCCAATGGAGCCGCTTTTCTTAATTCAGATAGTTCTTTAAGTTCGGAGCTATTATTGGGATCGCATAACACCAAATCCGCTTCACTCAGCTGATGTAATTCAAGCACCTTATGAGGAATGTCCTCCATCAGGGCATTTATCTCAAGCTTGTTTGAACGACTTTGATGTATATAAACCTTCAATGAATCAGCCTTTGTTATGGTTTGGATAGGAATATACACAAGAAGCCTGTACACATCTTTTTGCACGTTACCCCTAACAAGTCGAATCTCTCCATGCATTGATTCAATCATACCCCGCGCCATAGCTGTTTCAATAGTATCCGATGCAATAAACTCAAACTCATCATCTTGCCCCATGAGCGAACCAATTTCCCAACTATCATGTGTACCTTCGCTGGCTCTCAGGTCAATTCGCCATAACCAATAATTTGAAAACAATGTTGAACGTATCGCGAAATCCTTTTCAGGTGAGTTCTTTGAAATATGGCTTAAAAGGTAATACAAGCTCTGCTGAATACGGCCGCCATCGCCTTTTAATAATTTTGGCAAGGATTCATCGCTTGTAAAAGTGGTAGTTTTCCCATTTCTAATGAACATCGGCTTTAATCGTTCTTCAAGCTGCACTATTAAATCAGTTGTATATAATAGGCTTTGCGTTTGCTTAACATCCATCTCCTCAAGGCTTGAAAAATCAAGCATATCTTCTAAAAATGTAATGAGCTCCATTGCCGAGCCACGAATTTGTTCCATTAACTTCCGCTGCGTATCTGATAACTTTTGATTAAGGGCTAGCGAAACAAGTCCTAAAACACCATTCATTGGCGTACGAATCTCATGGCTCAGCATCGATAAGAGACGAGACTTTGCTAAACTGCTCGCCTCAGAACGATTAGCTAAAATCTGGTTGTTTCGTGCCATCATCTCGTTTTGTGAATTCAGTCGAATAAAATAAGCCATCCCTAAAATACTGAGCAACACCGTTAGGAAGCTTAAAATTATTGAGTTCCTTGAGCTTGCTTTGATAGAATCATGTATCTGGGCATTAGCCTCACTTTCTGAAAGCGTGACCATATTGGAAAAGTTTTCAATGTTCTGAACAATGCTCTGGCCCTCAGAAACCAAGGGTATGAGCGTTACGGTTTCAGCAGTGCGCAAACGCCTCTCCAAATCCATTGCGAATGATTCCAAATTTGAAAACAACTCATAACCAGGATCAGGTAGATTTCTATATTGGTCGGATCTGGACTTTAACGAATTTAAACTTTGTTTAAACAACGAATTCATCTCTTCCACATCACTAGGAAATTCACTACCATTCTCTAAGTAGTTTATGATTTCATATTCCAAATGTATCATATTCGTTGTGATTTCATACAAAATGGATGAATATTGCCCAGTATCTTTTACTTTTAAAAGCTGCAAATCACGCTGAAATGAAATATATGTTGTGCCCACGACAATGGCCGCTAAAAGAACGCCAAAGCTAATAAACAATCCAGAAATTTTTAATCGATTTTTCAGCATGAAATAAATTTACTTTTTTCAATTTCTTTTATTTAAGCATAATGGCATGGCCATTTAATTGTGGCTATTTAAAACAATAATATATGACCATATTTCTTATATATACAAGGCTTGTAAAATAGTTAATTATTTAGAAAATTAATGTTTTAATTGTATCTGTCATTTTGTCCATAAGAACACGATTGCCCCGTGATTCAACGTTTAAACGCAGTAATGGTTCAGTATTTGAAGCGCGAATATTAACCCGCCACGTTCCAAAATCCATACTCAACCCATCCATTTCATCAATTTGTGGGTTTTGATCTTCAAAATGCGCGCGGATTTTGGCAATACTCGCCTTAGCATCTTCAACTTTAAAATTGATTTCTCCAGAGCATGGAAACTCGGCTTGCGCCTTTTCAACCAATTCAGAAAGGCTTTTTCCGCTTTTTGACAAAAGCTCAACAACCAACATCCAAGGGATCATCCCGCTATCACAATAACCAAAATCGCGGAAATAATGATGTGCACTCATTTCTCCCCCATAAACCGCATTATGTTCACGCATGATCGCCTTGATAAAGGCATGACCCACGGGTGCTTGTATAGCCTTACCGCCTGCATTTTCAACACGCTCTATTGTACTCCATGTAAGCCTTGGATCATACACCACCGCATCAGGGCCCGTTTTCGCCAAAAATGCTTCTGCAAGCATTCCGACGATATAGTAGCCTTCGATAAATTGGCCTTTTTCATCAAAGAAAAAACAACGATCAAAATCCCCATCCCAAGCAACGCCAATATCAGCGCCCGTCTCACGAACCTTATTGGCTGTAACAGGTTGATTGGAAGCGATCAAAGGGTTGGGGATACCATTGGGAAAACTCGGATCTGGCTCATGATGCATTTTCACAAATGGTGAGGCGAGACCCGTCTTGATGATCCGCTCTTCGATGGCATCAATGACGTGCCCCGCCATACCATTTCCAGCATTTGTTAGGATTTTAAAATCAGCCAAAAGCGACACATCAATATAGGTCAGCAAATGATCAACATATGGCTCCAAAATTGATTCTGAACTTAACATACCCATATTGCCATCTTGGAATATCCCAGAAACAACACGGTCACGAATACGCATCAATTCAGGGCTTTGCACAGGTACGCCGCCACGTTTAATAAACTTCAAACCATTATCACCGATAGGATTATGGCTTGCCGTCACCTCAACACCCAAATCAATATCAAGATATTGTGCAGCAAAGTAAATTTCCTCTGTGCCCGTTGACCCAAGATCAATCACATTTGCGCCTTGCATGCGCATACCTTCAATCATTGCATTTTTAAGTGATGGGCTAGATGGTCGCGCATCTGCACCAATCGCAACGTTTTTAGCTGATGTCTCCTCGATCAGTGCACGGCCAATTTCAAACACCATATCTTCATCAAGTGTTTCACCAAGTGTGCCACGAATATCGTAGGCTTTAAATGCGGCTGCTTTGTTCTTAATCATTAAATATATACCCATATAAATTTTGAACAACATTACGTGAAATTCAATCAAGCGTCAAAGCACTTACTCAACTTTATTCATATCGCATGGTAAAACGTTTTTTCTGTCAATTACCTTGAATAACCACCTGCATTCCTCTAGAGAAATATTCAAAATTATTAGGAGAATTCCCATGGCAAATCCATCACTTCTTATCTTGGCTGGCGACGGCATTGGCCCAGAGGTCATGAGCGAAGTTAAGCGCATTATCACTTGGCTCGGCGATAAACGCGATCTCCATATTGATGTTGAGGAAGATCTTGTTGGTGGCGCGGCTTATGACGTTCATGGCACACCACTTGCCGATAGCACAATGGCACGCGCGCAAGAAGTCGATGCTGTGCTGCTCGGTGCTGTTGGTGGTCCTAAATATGATGTGTTAGATTTTTCTGTCAAGCCTGAGCGTGGCCTTTTGCGCCTCCGCAAAGAAATGGATCTTTATGCAAATCTTCGTCCCGCGCAATGCTTTGATGCGCTGGCTGATTTTTCATCTTTGAAAAAAGACCTTGTTTCTGGTCTTGATATTTTGATCGTTCGCGAATTGACATCAGGCGTTTACTTTGGTGAGCCGCGTGGCATTCACGAAGAAAACGGTACACGTGTGGGGATCAATACCCAACGCTACACTGAGCATGAAATCGAGCGCGGCGCACGTGCGGCTTTTGAACTTGCCATGAAGCGCGACAAAAAACTCTGCTCTATGGAAAAGGCCAATGTGATGGAAAGCGGCATTTTATGGCGCGATGTTGTAACAGAAGTGCATGCAGATTATCCTGAAGTTGAATTGTCACATATGTATGCCGATAATGGCGCGATGCAGCTCGTGCGCGCACCAAAACAATTCGATGTGATCTACACCGATAATCTGTTTGGCGATATTCTATCTGATTGTGCAGCCATGCTGACAGGTTCACTTGGTATGTTGCCATCTGCGTCTCTTGGAGCGCCAATGGCCAATGGGCGCCCCAAAGCGATGTATGAGCCTGTTCATGGTTCTGCGCCTGATATTGCCGGCACTGGCAAAGCCAATCCCTGTGCATGTATTTTATCGCTCGCTATGGCGCTGCGTTACAGCTATGATGCGGGCGTTGAAGCAACGCGTCTTGAAAACGCTGTTGAGACAGTTCTTGCCCAAGGCGTGCGCACGGGCGATCTTATGCAAAAAACTGGCGGCAAAGCGGCGAGCACAGCTGAGATGGGTGATGCGATTATCGCGGCACTCACAGCAAGCCTTTAATGCAAATCAAAATTGGGCTGCCTGAACAGTTTAATGCTCAGGCAGCGCATCTTTACTGGGAAGCATTTTCTGGAAAACTGGGAAAAATCCTTGGCCCTGACAAGCGTGGGATCGCTTATTTCACAGATATAATGGTGCATGATCAAGCTATTGTTGCGTTAAGCGATGATCGCCAAGAATTGCTTGGACTTGCTGGATTTGACCTTGGCAATGGTGGGATTATTGGTGGCGGCATCAATGAACTCATCAAGCATTACGGCTATTTTGGCGGGCTTTGGCGCGGTGTGGTGCTGGATGTCTTCACCCGAAATGTAAAACCCGAAACACTTCAAATGGATGGCATCACAACAACAAAAAATGCGCGCGGCAAAGGTGTTGGAACAGCATTGCTTGAAGCCGTTTTTGAAAAGGCCAAAACGGAAGGTTTGAAATATGTGGAACTTGACGTGATCAACACAAACCCACGCGCAAAAGCCCTTTACGAACGCTTGGGGTTTGAAGAAATATCAAACGATAAAATTTGGCCAATGTCATATTTATTCGGCTTCACAGCATCTTACAAAATGCGAAAAACGCTTTAAGTTAATTTGATTGTATAAGTTAAGATTACTTCATTGATTTTTGAACAACAAAACTTAATACTACATAAACTGGGTAATAAGGTAAGGGTTTCGCTTGAAAACGAACAAATCAATAAGTTTCATGTCATGGTTAGGCTTTAGAAATAAACCCGATTTTACAAAAGCAAAATGGTTGGGTCATTTTTTGGGCATTCTGACAATCATTTTAGCACTCTGCACGGTCATCCTGAGCATCACCTTTTTTATCCTTTTATTTAAGTCGGTTTTTATATCGCTTAGCTCCAACAACATTCCTAGCGAGGATGTGCGCAATATCGGTCTTGTTCTGATTGCTGTCGTCAGTGCACCATTTCTAATTTGGCGAACCATGTCATTGGCAAAGCAAGTTGAAATTGCTGATAGCGTGCATTTCAACGAGAAAGTCAGTCATGCCGTCAGAGATCTTACAGCTCGTTTTGAAATCACGCGCATTGTTATACAAGATGAGAAAGAAATTGTCCTGAAAGAATGGCAAGATGACCTTGTCACTCGAGTAAGTGCAATAGATCAACTAGAAACACTCATATATGAACGCAACACCGAAGCGCCTAGGATTGTACGCTTGGTAGCGAACTATATACGGGGCAATTTCCGAGCGGAAAACCTAAATTTTACTGAACCACCATTTAAAAGTAAAATTCCTCGAATGGATTTGCAAAAAGCGATTGATATGCTTGGCCGAACGCGCTCAATAGCTGCAGAAATTGATACTTCGAATTGGCGGCTTGATCTCACAAAATGTAATTTTGACGGTGTAAATTTTCAAGGCGGAGATTTCTATGCCGCAGATTTTCGTGAAAGTCGCTTTGAGGCTTCGAACATGAAAAATGCCATTTTCGAAGGCTGTAACTTCTCTGGATCACTGTTGAATTTTGCGCAGTTTCATCGGTCAAATTTAAAAGGCATACGATTTCATAAAGTAACACTGAATCGATCTGATTATAGAACATCAAGATTCAGTTGGGTAGGAACTATTATAGGGGCTAGTTTTATTAACGCTGATCTCTCTGCTATTGATTATTTTGGTAAGCCAAGTCATATCGCAAATACATTTGGAACCAAGGACACTCTTTTATCTCAAAGGGTTCACAATAAAATGCCAACATCGGAAGAAATCGAAGATTATTCCCTTCTTGTAGATTCAGGTTCATTTGAAGGTCAGGAAATAATTAACCTGTCTATAAAGAAAGTTGAAAGATCTGGGTTTCAAAACTGGTCACCATATGATTCTGATGATTTGGTCACAGAAGGGCTATTTGCAGATTTCCTGAAAAAACTGGACATGTATGATTGGCCTTATATCGACTAAGATTTCTACATCAATTCTCGCAAATACTCTACTGCGCCAAGCGCTGCAGCGCGCCCGCTTGCCAAACATGCCGTCAATAAATAGCCGCCTGTTGGAGCCGACCAATCCAGCATTTCACCCGCAAAAAAAGTCCCCTTATGCGTCTTTGACATCAAACTCTTATCAAGAGCCGATTGAATGACGCCACCCGAAGTGGAAATCGCCTCATCAATAGGCCGCGGGTCAATAACTGGCAATTTCAACCGTTTGACTTCCAAAGGATTATCACTCCGACGCGATTCAAAAAATAGGGCTTTTGCCGTATCGCTCAAACCCATTTTTCGGTAAAAATTTCCAACCGTCATTTTGCCGCGATTGGCATAGGCACCTGTCAATGAATGTTCCGTTCGAAGCGGCAAAAGATCAACATAAGCGGGCGCGCCTTTGCGCATTTTTGAGCTTGCTGCATAGATCACGCCACCCTGAAGACCATATTTACTAATCGTCATCTCGCCCTTATAAACATCGCCATCGCAATGCAGCTCAACATTTTTCAACCACCCTCCAAAATGGGAAGCCATTTTATCAGACCAATCACAATTAAATCCCATATTGGCAGGACGAAGCGGTGAAATATCTGCTTCAATTTTGTCAACCCAAGCCCCATCCGCCCCCAAACGTGACCATGAGCCACCGCCAAGTGCAAATATGACAGCACGCGCGTTGATCACTTCTGTGCCATCTCTGGTTTCAAAGTGAAAAACATCCGATGTGCCATTTGTCCATTTCCAATTGACGCGCAGATCAAGCCCATTCGCAGTTAATCTACTGATCCACGCACGCATCAATGGTGAAGCCTTCATCGCCGTTGGATAAAGCCGCCCTGATGAGCCAACGAACAATTCCTGATCAAGTCCATGCGCCCAATCATAAACCTCGCTTGGACCAAAGGCCCGTATAGCCGCATCCATTGTAGGTGAGAGATTTTCATATTGCTCAATAAAATCTTCAATATGCTCGTCTTTGCTAAGATTTAATCCCGACTTCCCCGCCATTAAAATTTTGCGACCGAGACTAGGTTTACCCTCACACAGTACAACTTTAAGGCCCGCATTAAGCGCAGTTTCCGCAGCCATCAAGCCCGCAGCCCCTCCTCCAATTATCACTAGATCGTGCAAATTTCGCCCTTTTCAAATTATGTATACATGATAGCCTGTACAAAACAGAGACATTTATGAAACTTATCGCTTTATCATCAATCACATTCTTAATGGCATCAAGCGCGTTTGCACAGTCTATAGTGCCTTGCGGGGGTAGCTTTAATGGTTTTATGCAAAAATTCGGCCAAGCGGCTATTTCTAAGGGTGTTCCAAGCGACGCGGTTAATGCGGTTATCGCAAATGCAAAACACCGAAATGATGTCTTAAAGCTCGATCGTTCTCAAGCGTCATTTAAGCAAACATTTCTTGAGTTTTCGTCACGCACAGTAAGCTCGAACCGCCTTCAAATCGGCGCACAGAAACTACAACAATACGGAGATGTATTTGCCACCGCTCAAAATAATTACGGCGTTTCACCAGAAGTCATCGCTACTTTTTGGGCGATGGAAACCGATTTTGGGGCCAATCAAGGCAATATGAGCACAGTTTCCGCGCTTGCGACTCTTGCCCATGACTGCCGCCGCCCTGAACTCTTTCAGCCGCAACTGCTTGGTGCAATGCAACTAACAGCAAAAGGCGGCATGGATCCCGCAACAACAACGGGTGCATGGGCAGGCGAAATCGGTATGGTTCAAATGCTCCCTGCTGATATTTTGAAACTTGGTGTCGATGGTGATGGAGATGGTCGTGTCGATCTTAAAAAATCACCAAATGATGCGATTTTATCAGCTGCGCGTATGCTCGCCTCACATGGCTGGAGAAAAAACGAACCTTGGATCCAAGAAGTCATTGTTAATAATGATGAAGCTTGGCAATATTCTGGGCTTGATCAAAAAATTAAGGTTTCAGACTGGAAGAATGTCGGCGTATCTGCACGAAATGGATCACTACCAAATGCTGGAATGCCCGCTTCACTTGTCGCGCCACAAGGTCGCTTTGGCCCCGTATTTCTGACATATCCAAATTACGATGTGTTCTTGGAATGGAATCAAAGCTTTATATATTCGCTATCGGCTGCATATATGGCAACGCGAATGGCAGGTGAGCCAAAACTTCTTTCTGGAAATCCCGAGAAGGCATTAACTACAAATCAAGTCAAAACACTTCAAACTCGCCTTGCACAAAAAGGTTATAATGTTGGCAAGGTTGATGGGATCATTGGCGCAAAAACCCGTGCAGCTATACGTGATGTACAGATTAAAAACGGAGTGATCTCTCATGGTTGGCCAACGGCTAAGCTTATGTCGCTGCTTTAAAACGAATGGCGTAAATAAAAATAGGCCGCGAAAAGCGGCCTATTTTTCAACTGACAACCTAAACTTAGTTGTAGCTGTTAATGCTTTCAGAGCCCCATGATGAACGGTTGAAATCACGCGTTGTATACGGAATATTATCATCATTACATACGGGGAGGTCATTATTATACCGTGGTGACATATAGCCCTCAATACCATCATCAATGATCCAATGTTCACAGCGATTGCCATCAATCCAGATACCTGCTTTCATTTCAGATACACTATGGCGCACACCAGGGAATGCATCAACTGTCACGTCATCTTTAATAATGCGACCTGTAATTAAATTTGTTGCAACACTTGATGTACAAGCTGATAATGTAATTGCCACAATTGATAATACTGCTAATTTTTTAATAGTCATAATTAATCTCCCTAGCGACAAATAATTTCAACACGACGATTGGCTTGACGGCCTTCTCTCGTTGCATTGCTTGCTATTGGGGCACTTTCACCTGCACCAGAAACTTGAGCGATGGTTAGTCCATGTGTTGAAATAATATCTGCAACGGCTTGCGCACGGCGTTGTGACAATGTTTGGTTATACGAATCTGCACCGGTGCTATCTGTATGCCCAACAACTTGAACAGAATTCGCTCCATTTGCTTTCAACTGATCTGCCAGTTTCATAATCGTTGATCGTGTGCTTGTACGTACTGTTGCACTATCAACGGCGAATAGTGCGTCACCGCTCAATTCAGCGCATGATGCTGTCGCATTGCAGACAGGCTTGCCATCTTTTGTAAGAACTGGTGACATCATACCTTCAACACCAAGATCCATTACCCAATGCTGACATCCATCTGGATCAACCCAAATACCTGCCTGGTATGAACCTGGCGCATCTCCGCTTGCTCCTGTAGCGACACAAACAGCAAATGCAAAAGACATCGCAATGCCTATATTTCTGTTAAATTTCATATTACATTCTCCCTAAACGTATTGAGTGATCTAAACTATATACTTAATAAAGCAATTAATAAAAATTAATTATATGATTTATTTATAAATAGTATAAAAAATATGATTATTAGTTAATTCGGGCACTCAGTCAAGGAGCTTAGCAAAAAACCAAAAGAAACAAAGCACTTGTATCATTTTGATCACGCCGAGCTTCAATTCTTCGTCAAAACCTTGCCCCCTTCATTTTTAAAGCACTTTATCAGCAGACAAGATCAGCCAAGCAATGTCGCGTGATTGCGGCCTTTTACAGTCGCATACACCATATCTCCAAGTTTTCCAACATCACCCGAAATTGCAATTGGGAATAGATATGGTGTTCTTCCGCCAATTTGACCTTCATATTTACCCACCTTATCCAGCATCACCTCAACTTCTTTGCCAATTAGTCCATCAAGATACTCGAATTGCACAGCATTGATCTCATCTTGAAGGCGTTTTAAACGCTCTTTGGCAACTTCTGGGTCAACTTCTTCCATATCAAATGCTGGTGTGCCCGGACGTGGTGAGAATTTAAACGAGAACCCATGTGCATAGCCCGCTTCACGCACAATTTTCATCGTATCTTCAAAATCAGCATCAGTCTCACCAGGGAACCCAACAATAAAATCGCCTGAAAGTGCAAGATCGGGGCGCGCCTCGCGCAAGCGCTCGATAATGTTCAAATAACTTGCGCGGTTATGGTGACGATTCATAGCTTTCAAAATCTTATCTGAGCCCGATTGCACAGGAAGATGAAAAAACGGCATCAGCTTTGGAATATCACGAAATGCATTGATAAGGGCATCATCCATATCGTTTGGATGCGAGGTCGTAAAACGAATGCGCCACAAATCATCAATCACAGCCAATCGCTCAATCAGAGCTGCCAAGCCAATTTCATTGCCGGCTTCGTCAACACCGTGATATCCATTCACATTTTGACCTAGCAAAGTGATTTCACGTGTTCCAAGCGACACCATATGGCGCGCTTCTTCAATAATTTTGGCAACAGGGCGCGAGCGTTCGCCACCTCGTGTATAAGGCACAACACAAAATGAACAGAATTTGTCACAGCCCTCTTGAACCGACAAGAAAGCCGAAAGCGGCATAGACTTGCGGCCATCTTTCATATGATCAAATTTGTCTTCAATTGGAAAATCGGTATCAACAACAGCTTCGCCTGGCTTCAAGTCGCGCAACATCTCAGGCAAGCGGTGATAAGCCTGCGGACCAATCACAAGATCAACCAGTGGTTGCCGTCGTACGATCTCACCACCTTCAGCTTGGGCAACACAACCTGTCACACCCACCTGCAAATCAGGATTACTCGCCTTAATTTTTTTGATACGCCCAAGATCTGAGTAAACTTTCTCAGCGGCCTTCTCACGAATATGGCATGTATTGAGCAAAATCAGATCTGCATCTTCAGGCGTTTGCGTCTCGGCATATCCATCAGCTTTCAGTGAAGCCATCATGCGTTCACTATCGTAAACATTCATCTGGCAGCCAAAAGTTTTTATATGTACGCGTTTTTTTTCAGTCATGCTCTTATCCAATCTGCAATCTCCATATAAAACACTGCAAACATTTGCAAATCCTAATCCATGTGATTACTGTAGATTTTCCATAGAACAGCTGATTTCATATGCCATACACCAAACAAAGCCAAAAAAATGCACGATCTTTATAACCTAATCCCAAAAGCGGGCAGCACAGTCGCAATCATATATTGTGTCGACAATAACTTGATTGCTGAAACAATTGAACATCATCTCAGAATTGGATTTGATGCCATTGTTCTTGTTGGCCGCAATCTCGATTACACATATACCCATGAAAAGCTTGTCCATGTTCCTATGGCAATCAACAAATACAATGACATTTGGGCGCATCTTTCTAGCATTTGCTCGAAATTGACTGATCATTATATATACTGGGGCTATAATGCAGAATTTCTTTATTTTCCCTTTTGTGAAACTCGGTCAATAAAAGATTTGGCTATCTTCTTAAATGAGGAGCGCCGCAAAACATTGTTTGGCATGGTCGTTGATTTGTATGCAATGGACTTTAAAAAAATTGGCACTGGATATGATTTGCAAGATGCTGGTTTTGATGCAATTAATTATTATTCGGAACCCCTAGATCCCTCACTTTTTTCAGATATAAAAACCTATGATGAAGACCGTATGCAAACCATCCATGGCGGATTAAAATGGCGCTATTCTGAGTGGTTTAAAAATAACTCAGCCAAAATAAACCGTGTACCGTTCTTTTTGGCAACTCAACAGCTAGAATTTGATAAAAACGGTATAACTGACGATCTGGAATTTTACAGCTACCATTGCCCTCATCACCGCAATCCAACCTGCGCCGTTATGTCTTTTCGGTCGGCAATAGATCTTCGTCACAATCCAGCATCACGCAATTCGATACAAAAATTTACTTGGGTTGGCACTGAAAGCTTCAAATGGAACTCTCCGCAATTGTTACGTCTTGGTTATATCGAAACAGGGCAATGGTTCTAAACAATTGATGATGTCGTCACTGCTTGATTTTATGTCCTGTTTTAAACATCCATGCAATGATCCCTATACACAGAATTAAAAAACCCGTGATCGCCACAAGGCTTATCGCAATAGGCACATCGGCTTGCTCAAAAAATGCCCAACGGAATCCTGACACGAGATAAACGACAGGATTGAACAAAGCGATTTTCTGCCAAACACCTGGAAGCATATCAATTGAGTAAAATGAGCCACCCAAGAATACCAATGGCGTGATGACCAACATAGGCACAATATTGAGATGTTGCCAGCTTTTGGCCCATAACCCCAATATAAATCCAAATAGCGAGAAGCTGATTGAGGTGAGTATCAAAAACAACAGCATGATAATTGGATGTGCGATATGCAGATCTACAAACAAGCTTGCGGTCAGCAAAATCACCAAACCGATGATCACAGATTTCAGTGCCGCAGCCCCAACATAACCCATGACGATCTCCACAAAAGATACGGGTGCAGACAGCACTTCAAAAATCGTACCCATAAATTTGGGGAAATAAATTCCAAAACTGGCATTGGAAATCGATTGCGTCATCACGGTCAACTTGATCAGCCCCGGCACAATAAATGCTCCATAGCTTACACCCTCAACCTCTTGAATGCGCGATCCGATTGCGGTTCCAAAAACAACAAAATACAATGATGTCGAGATCACAGGACTTGCCAAACTCTCAAAAATTGTACGGAAGAACCGTGCCATCTCGAACCTAAATATCGCCCAGAAACCTAAATAGTTCATGCATCGTCTCCCACAAGCTCTACAAAGATTTGTTCAAGGCTTGATTGTTGCGTCTCGATATCGGCAACACCCAAACCCGCTTCATGAATATCATTGAGAAGCGTGCGAATACCCGTTCGCTCAGCGCGCGTATCATAACGATATGTCATAGAACTCCCATCATTTGACAGCTCCAATTCATGTGCTTTTAATTTAACAGGCACCTTCTGAATTGGCTTATCAAGCACAACATGGAGTTCTTTCTTACCCATGCGCTTCATAAGGGCATTTTTTTCCTCAACCAAAAGCAACTCGCCCTTATTGATAATCCCCACACGATCAGCCATCTCTTCTGCTTCTTCGATATAATGCGTCGTCAAAATAATCGTTGTGCCGTTTTCACGAAGCCTGCCGATCATTGCCCACATATCTTTGCGCAAGCTCACATCCACACCGGCCGTCGGCTCATCAAGAAATAAAAGCTCAGGTTCATGGGCAAGAGCTTTGGCGATCAAAACGCGGCGCTTCATACCACCCGAAAGGCTCATCACGGGTTCATTACGCTTATCACTCAAGGAAAGATCTTTAAGCACTTGATCAAGATAAGCATCATCTTTGCGTTTACCAAAAAGCGCGCGTGAAAACCGTAATGTGTTGATCACGCTCTCGAAACCATCAACCGATAATTCCTGCGGGACAAGCCCGATCGTTTTGCGCGTTTTCCGAAACTCGGTAATAATATCGGCACCATCTACAATAACCTTGCCAGCACTCGGCGTCACAAGCCCACAGATGATCGAAATTAAGCTCGTCTTCCCCGCACCATTTGGTCCAAGAAGCGCAAAAATTTCGCCTTTTTTAACCTCAAGTGAAACGCTCTTAATCGCTTGATGCCCACCTGCATATGTTTTTTCAAGATTCTGAATGGTAAGTATATTGTTCATTCATTTTTCCTATCATAACAATCAACATTCGCCAATCGCAATTCGGTTGACAGTTCGCCTAAATCCTCAGAACATATCTGATATAGGGAGTTAATCAATGTATAAACAAAATCTATTTTTAAACAGGCTTATCAGCACATCTGAGCTGATGTGCCATATGACCAATTGAAACCACATATGCTGCTTTCGAATAGCCCAATGATCAAAATGTCCGCAACAAAAAATAACAAATACTTTCTTCGGGATAGTCAATTAAGAAGACATAGAAAACAATGATTGCACCAAATTTTGATGGGTTGTTATCATTTATGATCGCGTTAATTTATCTGATGGTGATATTTTACTTCGTGATTATTGTTGCAGCATACGTCCTTTCCATCCTTATCATATTTTTGAAATACAAGCATTGGCAAGCTTATTTACCTACCCTTTACCTCTCATTGGGTTGTTTCTTTCAGGCATTTAAATTTCGCAACTCGCCTGAACCAATTATTACCAAACCACAAGATCTATTTGTTTTCTTTTCTGAATCCGCCTTCTGGATTTTCAATATTTTCTAACTCATTCAAGATAAATAACTAAATGCATTCCATCTGTAAGAAGGCTTTGTATAGGGAGTGAATATTCTCTTTGCTATCGACTTTATAAATGTTTCAAGTCATTCATTACCATACAGATCTAACCAATCGCAATTCGGTTGACAGTATTTCTAAATTCACCGAAAATGTTCATACATATTATATAGAGGGACTTACAAATGCGCGCACTAGATTTATTTCTCGGCGGTTTCAAAATGATGAAAACCTATTCAAAAACAGCTTGGATGATGATTATCCCCATGGCCATCCTTGGGTTTGCAATGAATTACTATGCACAACAACAGCAGTTTGCAATATTTGAGGAAGCCTTGAGCAATGACATCATACCAAACCCAAACTCAGGATTTGGCACAATAATGTTGACGGTGCTCATATCGACGTTTTTTGCAGCTGTCATAGCTGTTGGCTGGCATCGGCGCGTATTGCTGGACGAATCTTTTTCGTGGTCAGTTGGCACTTTATTTCGTAAGCCCGTATGGTCTTATATCCTAGGCGTCATAATTATCATACTGATATTCATTGGAATATATATTCTTGGCGCACTCGCAATCGCTTTCGTTGGACTTATTGCCTCTATGATATCACCATATCTTATGATTATCATTGTCCCTTTTGTAATCGCTGGTTTCGTATGGCTTATTGTTTTCCTTACCCGTGTTTCTCTTATATTGCCCGCACGTGCACTAGAACGCCCCATCTCAGTTAAAACGGCACTTGCTTCAATAGAAGGGCAGTTTTGGATGCTGGTCCGTTATATACTTATAACACTCCTTGCCATGTGTGTCGTAATCCTCTTACTTTCACCGTTTATTTTACCTCAATTCCAAGCACAAATTGCAATTGGATCTGGCCAGATAACCGATCCTACGGCGATACTTGAAGCATTGAAACCTTCGAAACCTTCCGTACTATATTTGGCGATCACATCCATTTTCGGGGCGGTCATGAGCCTGCATCAAGTTGGAATTATAACCATACTTTACGCACATTTTATAGCAGATGATAAAGAATAAGCTTAAACAAGAATACATTACGTAAAAAAAAGCGCCATTTTAAGAGTGGCGTTTTTTAATGCTCAAACTTGCTTTCATCAACAAAAATTTATACGTTATGGAAAGGCAATTGGGAGTATAGGTCATGACACAAAATATCACACGTATTTATCTTGCCATTTTGGGAATGATTGCATTTCGTGCATGGGTTTGGCTCACGGAGCCTGTATTTAATATAAGCAGCGGCGATGCTTTACCCAACCCATTTTTTATCTATGGATTTTTTGCCCTTACAGTCACAATAGCCACAAAATTCGCCCTTCATGGCCCACTTAAAGCAATGGCATCTTGGGTCCGAGCCCTCATTATCGGGCTAATATCAACCTTAATTTTTGCATATATGCGCGCACGATTTGGTGATGGAGAAACTTCTATTCCAAATGATTTATCACTGCTTTGGCTTAGCCTTGCGATCGCGATATCCTGGCCATTCATGATCACATTGGCTCTCAAAAAAAACATATGGGATTATGAAACCCTCCATGAAACAGCTTGGACAATTTTTATCCGTGGATGCATAGCCTTTGCATTTGGCTGGGTAATGGTCTTGATTGTGAACCTTGCGAATTGGCTTTTCCTCGCTGTTGGATTTGAGCTCCTCAATGACTTTCTCTACATCAAAAAAGAACCTTATGGATATAATTCTCAAAACCTCGCATGGTTTTATGGTTTCGGATTTGGCATAGCCGCCGCTGTGACTTGGGAAATGCAAAAGCTTTTGAGTGTATTGCGATTTGTACTGATTACATTGCTCCGCATTTTGCTTCCCATCATCTTACTTGTCCTTGTTGTTTTTGTACCTTTGATGCTCATAAATGGTTTTGGCAGCTTTGAAGATTTTACAAGCCCAACAGCATTGCTCATATCGTTGCTTTTGATAACCACAAGCCTCATTTCAGCCATGATCGAAGGTGAGCCACCAACTGGCAACATCGCAAAATTCATGGACATCATGACAAAAGCTGTCATCGTTCTTTCGGCAATTGTTGCACCATTTATGTTATTTGGGATCATCATCCGATTACAAGAACACGGCTTCACCCCCTCACGTATTTTTGCATTATCCTTTGCGATCCTCTCATCAATTTATATTTTTGGATATGTATTCTCGATCATATTCAAACGCGCGATTTGGAAGGAAGCCATCGCAAAGGTCAACATCATAAATGCATTATCGATTGCTTTTATAGCTCTCATCTTATGCTCACCAATTGGCAACCCATTCCGAATTTCTGCAAATTCTCAAGCTTCAAAAATACTTGAAAAAAACGTGGATATCACCAGACGTGACCTCAGATCATTTCGCCAATGGGGAAAATCGGGTGAAGCGCTATTTGCGCAAAAAAAGAAAAATCCATTAAAGAAGATGATTCAGATCGTCTGGCATTATTTGCTAGCCTTAACTATGGCGGTGATAGTTTTGATGACGATGCCCACCAAGTTATACGCGATCAAATCGACAAAAATTTAGCAATCTATCCCAATACGCCATCTGCAACAACATTTGCAAAACAATGGCTAGACAAATTAAATGACTATAATCTTGGAAAAGTCCACGAAAAATGCTCTGAAAAAACCTCTTTAGGCAACTCCAAATGCGCCCTTATTGTGGATGATAATTTGGGCTTTCCTGAAGAGGATATTGGTGCGATATACTTGAATTGCCGGAATATATCCTGTGACATTTACCAAAGGTATATCGCAAAAGATTACAAGGATACGTATCCTGAGATAGATCAATTACAACAACTTCAAGGTGAGCGTATCTTCGATGATCTTGCAAAATATGGGTACACACTCAAACCCATAACGGGCCAAATTTTATCCATTGGCGAGTGAGCGAGAATTACGCACAGAAAAAATATTTCAATAAAAAAGCCCCCGCAATTCGCGAGGGCTTCATTGTTTCCGACAAGATGTCAGGGGAGATGATTTACATCATGCCGCCCATTCCACCCATGCCACCCATTCCGCCCATATCAGGCATTCCACCTGCTGGAGCAGCCCCTTTTGGCTCTGGCTTGTCAGCGATCATCGCTTCAGTTGTAATCAAGAGGCTTGCAACAGATGCAGCATCTTCAAGAGCTGTACGTGTCACCTTCGCAGGATCGATCACGCCGAAGCTGAACAAATCGCCATATTCTTCAGCTTGCGCGTTGAAGCCGAAGTTTTTGTCGTCACTCTCACGAACTTTTCCAGCAACAACTGCCCCATCAACACCTGCATTGTCAGCGATTTGACGTAAAGGTGCTTCAAGTGCACGGCGGATGATCTTGATGCCAGCATCTTGATCTGAATTGTCAGCTGTAAGGCTTTCAAGAACTTTACCAGCTTGAACAAGTGCAACACCACCGCCAACAACGATGCCTTCTTGAACAGCAGCACGTGTAGCGTTCAAAGCATCATCAACGCGATCTTTGCGCTCTTTCACTTCGATTTCTGTTGAACCACCAACGCGGATAACAGCAACACCGCCTGCAAGTTTTGCAAGACGCTCTTGGAGCTTCTCTTTGTCGTAATCAGAAGTTGTTTCTTCGATTTGGCGTTTGATTTGTGACACACGGCCTTCAATCTCACCTTTATCACCAGCACCATCAACGATCGTTGTGTTGTCTTTATCGATATCCACTTTCTTCGCAGTACCAAGCATATCCATGGTCACGTTTTCAAGCTTCATGCCGAGATCTTCAGAGATCACTTGACCACCTGTAAGAACCGCGATGTCTTGCAACATAGCTTTACGACGATCACCAAAACCAGGCGCTTTCACAGCACCAATTTTGAGGCCACCACGTAGCTTGTTCACAACCAATGTCGCCAATGCTTCACCATCAACATCTTCTGCAATGATCAAAAGTGGGCGCTGTGATTGGATCACTTGCTCAAGCAATGGAACCATTGGCTGAAGTGATGAGAGTTTCTTCTCGTGGATCAAGATCAATGGATCTTCAAGAGCCGCAACCATTTTGTCTGGGTTTGTGACGAAATATGGTGAAAGATATCCACGGTCAAACTGCATGCCTTCAACAACATCAGTTTCTGTTTCAAGACCTTTGTTCTCTTCAACAGTGATAACGCCTTCATTGCCAACTTTTTGCATTGCATCAGCGATTTGACGACCGATTTCAGCTTCACCATTTGCAGAGATTGTACCCACTTGAGCAACTTCATCAGTGCCTGAAACTGGGCGTGAATTCGCTTTGATTTGCTCAACAACTTTTGCAACAGCTGTATCAATGCCGCGCTTAAGATCCATTGGGTTCATGCCAGCAGCCACATATTTCAAACCTTCGCGAACGATGGCTTGAGCCAAGACTGTAGCGGTTGTTGTACCGTCACCAGCTGTGTCATTTGTACGCGACGCAACTTCTTTAACCATTTGCGCGCCCATGTTTTCAAACTTGCCTTCAAGCTCGATTTCTTTAGCAACTGTCACACCGTCTTTGGTGATGCGTGGTGAGCCAAATGATTTGTCGATCACAACATTGCGTCCTTTAGGACCCAAAGTCACTTTCACTGCATTTGCCAAAATGTTCACACCGTCTAGCATGCGATTGCGTGCGTCGGTTCCGAATTTTACTTCCTTAGCCATAATAGAATTCCCTCTGTTTAGCGTAAGTTAAAATTAAAGAATTCCGAGAATATCGGATTCTTTCATGATCAATAGGTCTTCACCGTCAATTTTGACTTCTGTGCCAGACCATTTGCCGAAAAGAACTTTGTCGCCTGCTTTAACAGCTGGTGCAATCAATTCACCTGAATCTTTGCGTGCGCCTTCGCCGCATGAAACAACTTCGCCCTCAGATGGTTTTTCTTTAGCGTTGTCTGGAATGATCAATCCACCGACGGTCTTTTCTTCAGACTCGATACGGCGAACCAAAACACGGTCATGTAGTGGTTGAAATGCCATTGCTTAGCTCCTTTAATAAAATAATTTTGGCGGCCTTCATATATTAGCACTTGCCACCATTGAGTGCTAATGGAGCATAGATAAGACCACGTTTAGCAATCGTCAAGGGCGAGTGCTAATAATTTATTCTTGTTTTTTATTTGGCTAGAAAGCTAATAAATTAAAGATTTCGCTTGTGCCATGCCCAACTTCCAAGCACATTGAAGATATGAAAACACTTATATTGCTCCGCCACGCCAAATCCAGCTGGGATAGCCCATCAACGCAGGATATTAATCGTCCCCTAAATGATCGCGGCGTGCATGACGCTGACAAAATCGGCAAATGGATATCCAAAACCTATCCGCCTGATTTTGCGCTCATATCCAGCGCGAGGCGCACAATTCAAACATTTGAACTGTGCGACATCAAAAGCGAGCATCGCATTGAGAAATCTTTATATTTAGCCGAAGATCGCCAAATTCTTAACGTGATACAAAATGTTGACAATAGCGCAAGTCGCCTACTTTTGGTTGGGCATAATCCAGGCATCACTGATCTTGCGAATATATTCCTGAATTCAAATGAAGGTTATTTAGAACTCAAAACAGCCAATTGTGCTGTATTTGAATTTAATTGCAGCTCATGGGAAAATCTGGACCGCAAGAATGCAGAGCTTATTGATTTTGCCTCAGGTAAAAAGCTCAAATAAAAAACCCGCCACAAAGGGCGGGTTTCAATAAATATGTCAAACCAAATTAATGTCCGAGAATTTGGTCCAAGAACTGGCGCGTGCGCTCTGATTTTGGATTATTGAAGAATTCCTCTGGCTCATTTTGCTCAATGACCTGACCCTCAGCCATAAAGATAACGCGGTTCGCAACTTGGCGAGCAAAGCCCATCTCGTGCGTCACACAAAGCATGGTCATGCCTTCTTCGGCAAGCTCGATCATCGTATCAAGAACCTCTTTAATCATCTCAGGGTCAAGAGCAGATGTTGGCTCATCAAAGAGCATAATGCGCGGTTGCATACAAAGTGAACGCGCAATCGCCACACGTTGTTGCTGACCACCAGAAAGCTGGCCTGGATATTTATCAGCCTGCTCAGGAATTTTTACCTTTTTAAGGAAATGCATCGCAATTTCCTCAGCATCTTTTTTCGGCATCTTGCGCACCCAAATCGGGGCCAATGTACAGTTCTCAAGAATTGTAAGATGCGGGAACAGATTGAAGTGCTGAAAACACATCCCAACTTCTGAGCGGATCTTATCAATATTTTTAAGATCAGATGTCAGCTCTGTACCATCGACGATGATTTGCCCCTTTTGGTGCTCCTCAAGACGGTTGATACAACGGATAAGCGTAGATTTTCCAGACCCAGAAGGCCCTGCGATAACAATGCGCTCCCCTTCGTTCACAGTCAGGTTAATGTCACGAAGAACGTGAAAAGAGCCATACCATTTGTTCATTCCGTTGATCTCGATTGCGACCTTATCGGAAACTTTCATTTTTGAACGATCAATTGAACGATCTGTTGCGACTTTAGACATAATATGCCTCCTTTTTATCTATGACCACGGTGAAGCTTACGCTCCATGTGAAGTGAATAACGTGACATGCCAAAGCAGAACACCCAGAACAATAATGCGGCAAATACATAACCTGTTGGCCCCGTAACTGGGCTGTACCAAAGGATGTCTTTACCTGCTTTAAATTGGATAATACCAAGCACATCGAAAATTGAGATGATCATCACGAGCGTTGTATCTTTGAACAAACCAATAAAGGTGTTCACAATACCCGGAATAACCGTTGTCAAAGCCTGCGGCAGAATAATCAATCGCATTTGCTGCCAATAGCTAAGACCAACAGACATACCGCCCTCATATTGACCTTTTGGCATGGCCTGTAGGCCACCGCGAATAACTTCCGCCATATAAGCCGAAGCAAAAAGCGCAACACCAATTAAAGCACGGAGCAATTTGTTGAAGTCGATATCGCTTGGCAAGAAGTACTGCAACATAACCGATGCAAAGAAAAGCACCGAAATGAGCGGGATACCACGCACAACCTCAATGAATATAACGCATACCCATTTGATAAGAGGTGCATTGGATTGCCGCCCAAGAGCAAGCAAAATACCAAGCGGCAATGAAACGATAATACCTGTGATCGCCACAACAAGCGTTACAAGCAATCCGCCCCATTTTGAGGTTCGCACAACTTCAAAGCCGAAAGCCGAGTCAATCGCACCTGCAAATAATGGAATAATTCCATAGGCAATGAAAACGAATGATAACACGAGCAATGCAGGTGAAAATGCTTCGACAACCGCGCCCATTGAACCATTTCGGCCAAATAAGCCAAGGCCGATTAAAACACCGCCGATAGCAAGTGGAACCCATGTTGAACCGATATTGAAGCTCTCACCATCATCAATTGGTGAACCATTGAGGAACACAAATGTAAGAATTGGAAAAATAGTCAACATGAATAGCCCGACATATTTTTTCCAAGGCAATCCTTCAACGATAAGCCATGTTATGCCAGCGGCAAGCAACGCGTAGATCGTATAAACACGCCAAACTTGTTCACGTGGATATTCATTACCCACCATAATTCCGTAGAACCATTTTTTGATGTAAGGCCAGCAAGCCCCAACGCCTTCAACAGAACAGATAGCACCGCCCAAATTTTCAGGATCTGACCATACAGCCGAAAGAATTGTGAAATCTACGAACTTCCAAGTCATCCACACCAGAACAAACCCGAATACGAATGTCAGAAAGATCATTAAGAGTGAAACGATAGCCGCGCTTAATGAACCAAAATTTGCCATAGATGACAGAACATTTTGCCATAGCCAGCCCATGATCCCCTGCTCTGAAGCTGGTGGGGGAAGCAATGGGGCATCTTCGCGACGCACATATGCTGTTTGATTTGACATATTGTAAACCTCCCTAGCGTTCTTCGAGCTTCATGCGGTTGTTAAACCAGTTCATGAATGCCGATGTTAAAAGTGAAATTGTGAGGTAAACCATAATAACGAGCATAATGATCTCAACAGCACGTCCTGTTTGGTTCAAGATTGTGCCCCCAAACAATGCGACCACCTCTGGGAAACCAATCGCGGCTGCCAGTGATGAGTTCTTTGTGAGATTGAGATATTGTGAGGTTAATGGTGGGATCACAACGCGCATGGCTTGTGGCAAAATCACCTTACGAAGCGCAACTGAATTCGAAATGCCGAGAGCACCTGCAGCTTCTGATTGACCATTTGCCACTGAATTAATGCCGGCACGCACAATCTCGGCAATAAATGCAGCAGTGTACATTGCAAGCGCGAGCGTCAAGGCAATCATTTCTGTTGCAACAAACATACCATGCCCAGATTCAAAAGCTCCACGCTTAAGAATAGATCCCTCGGTAATTACAGTTGGATACTCGATTGAAAGCGGTTTTCCCGCGATAAAAAACGCGATTGTTGGCACGGCTATCAATGTGAGCAATCCGACCCAAAATGCAGGGAATTGCTGTCCTGTCGATGCCTGACGTTCACGTGCCCAGCGCGATATCGCAAACGCAGAAAATATAGCTACAATTAATGCCCAAAACACAATATGACCACCTTCAAGCCAATCAAAAAATGGCGCACGAAGACCGTCAGCATTATAATAAAGAGCACCATCTACAAATACGACTGCATCTTTTTCTTTTAGCCCGCCAGAAAACAAACGGAAGATGATAATCCAAAAGAAAATCTGAAGAAGCAAGGGAAGGTTGCGCAATGTTTCAATATAAACCGTTGCAAAAGACCGCAGCACAAAGTTTTTTGAAAGCCTGAACACACCGAGTAAAAATCCCCAAACAGTGGCGATGATAATACCTATAAACGCCACAATTAATGTGTTGGCAATTCCGACCATAAATGCAGTCCAATTTGAGCTATCTGTTGAAGAATACTCAAAAAGCCAAGTCCCAAAGGTTGTCAAAATGGCTATGCCCGCTGGGCTATCCATAATTCCGCCAAAGGTTTTATCAGATGTGAATTTTCCATAATAATTTTCGAACAGATTGGTAAAACCTGTATATAAAAGCCATATAAGTGCAACGCCAAATAAAGCCTGAAAGAATATGGATCTAAGTTTTGGGTCGTATAAAAGCGATTTTCCGCGTCCAGCGCTCATCGTTTCCCCCTCATTTTGTTTTCACCTTTTGGTGAATATTTTCGTTAAAGAAATAAGGGGGTAGCAAATGCCACCCCCTCATAATTTTTGATCTTAGCGGATCGGAGCTGCGTATTGCAAACCACCGTTGCTCCACAATGCGTTCACGCCGCGCTCAAGTTTAAGCGGTGTGCTTGGTCCAACATTGCGTTCATAAATTTCGCCGTAGTTGCCAACCGCTTTAATCGCTTTATAAGCCCAGTCAGCTGAAAGACCCATTGGCGCGCCAAGGTCGTTTTCACCAACGCCCAAAATACGCTGAACAGATGGATTTTCCGAAGCCAGCATCTCATCGATATTTGCAGCAGTAATTCCAAACTCTTCAGCTTCGAGAAGTGCATTCAGAACCCAACGGTTAATTTTCATCCATTGGTCGTCATCGTTACGTACTGACGGTCCAAGCGGCTCTTTAGAAATAATCTCAGGAAGAACTATGTGCGCATCTGGATCAGCCAATTTCAAACGCTCGGCAGCCACACCAGAACGGTCCGTTGTGAACACGTTACAACGACCTGAATCATATGCAGCTACAACTTCGTCTGAGTTTTCAATTGCAACCAGCTCGAAGCTCATACCGTGCTGATTGAAGTAATCTGTGATATTCAACTCTGTCGTTGTACCCGTATTCGTACAAATAACAGCACCATCAAGCTCAAGAGCAGATGAAACACCAAGATCAGCAGGCACCATCATGCCTTGGCCGTCATAATAAGTCACACCAACGAATGAGATACCGAGATCTGTATCACGTGAAATGGTCCATGTTGTGTTGCGTGCAAGCACATCAATCTCACCTGATGAGAGCGCAGTAAAGCGGTCTTTCGCAGAAAGCGGTGTAAATTCAACAGCTTGACCATCGCCAAGAACTGCAGCAGCAACAGCACGACAGAAGTCTACATCAAGACCCTCATAAACACCTGCTTCAGTAGCAGCTGAGAACCCTGGAAGACCTTGACTAACGCCACATGCGAGTTTGCCCTTACCTTGGACGTCTTCAAGAGTACCAGCATTTGCAATTCCTGCAGTCAATGCAACCGCAGCAGCGCTTGCTAAAAATAGTGTTTTTTTCATGTTTCCCTCATATTTGTTTATTGTAGAGTTATCGTCAATAATTGTGAACTTATGCCCACATTTCCTGAACTGTGGATATTTAGAGCAATTAAAAAACAATCCGTCAATAGAAATCTATCAGAATGACATTTTCCCCCTGAAACGATCTTTAGTCAGTCTATAAATTGCGCATTACGTTATTTTTGCGATCAAAAAATATGCAGAATTCGAATCGATTAGGTTAATTTATCTTGCCGGCACAACATGAAGAATTTGTCAGAAGCCTTGAGTTCGGCCTGTTTATTCTCGCGCAATGCGAGCGCTTCATCATCCGTGCCCCAAATTGATTCTTGGTGCACTTCATCAATAATAGAAAGGTTAAAACAATCAGAGGTTGAAATTTTACGTTCTGAAAGCGCCATCCCCAACACAAATGAACCGCCTAGTGAAATGAAATCATAGATTGATGTAAACTCAAAATCATCCCATTGATTGAGCCATATCTTGGCCGATTCTTTATTTCCTTCTGGTTGCGCAATCGGCATGATTCCATGCGTCTTTTCCAATGTAATATCAAAGTCCTTAGCCCAAGCGATCCACTCATCCCAAGCATTTTGCGCTTTCACCAAACTATCAGGCCCCTCCGCACGATAACACAGCAAATCGCTATCGATATATTCGAGAAGGTGGGCGGTAATTTCTGCGCGCTGAGTCCCCACCCGTTCGATGGCGGAATTCGCGCGTTTTGTCATCGGCAAATTCTCAGGATTGATTTCACCTTTAACTGCGTCCCATTCACTCGCAATTTCATCAGCAAGCCCACGCGTTGGAATAATCAGCTTTGACTTAAGGGGTGTGAGCAGATCACGTTCATCAAGTTTGATACAAAAGCCATCATCATGTGTAACAACACTGACCTCTACCCAAAAACGTTTTGCATTGATCATATAAGCCCCCATTTTTGGATATTCTCAAAAATTTCAGATGGACAATTCACAAGCACACTCGGCTTGGACGCCCTCAATTCTATACCGTGATAGCCCCATGTCACGCCAATAGATTTCACATCTGCTGCATGCGCCATATCAATATCAAAGCTCGTATCGCCAATCATAACCACGCGATTAGGATGAAAATCGCCCGTTTTAATTGCTTCCCATATCATCGATGGATGAGGTTTGCTTGGATGATTATCTGGTGTTTGGCGCACGGTAAACCAACCCGACATGCCGTTATTTTCGAGCATTGGGTTAAGTCCGCGCAATTCCTTACCCGTCGCCGCACCAATGGTAAGATGGGGATATTGTGCCAGCGCACCAATCAATCTGCGCATACCCGGATAAAACGGCGCCTTATTTCTGACACCGACAAAACACTCCTTATAAGCATGCATAACCCGAACTATATCTTCTTCATTCAAGCTTGGCGCCATTTGAGCAATCGCCGTTTTGAGCGATAAGCCAATCGTGCGCGTGATATCACTCTCATCTGGAACATCTTTTCCGACCGTTTTAAAGGCTTTCACAAATCCGCCTAAAATGATCGATTTGCTATTAAAAATCGTGCCATCGACATCAAATAATATGAGAGCCTTTTCGCTCATCGCATTTGGCTCCGCGCCTCGTCCCACATCTGGTCATATTCGGCATTGCCCTTCCAGCCAAATATATCCCAGCTTTGTTGCATATGTTTGGGAAGTGGTGCGATAAACTGAACCTCACGCCCCGTCATCGGATGCTCAAATCGCAACAAACGCGCATGAAGATGCATATTCTTACTCATCTCGCCACCAATGCCAGCACCCCAGCCATCGCCTTTGTTCTCCACGCCACTGCCACCATATTTGCCATCGCCAATAATCGGATGACCAAGTGCGGCCGAATGCGCGCGCAATTGATGCGTGCGGCCTGTTTGAGGTGACATAGCCAGCCACGATAGGCGCTGCCCTGCAAGCTCTAATACCATATAATCAGTCGTTGCGTGTTTCGCACCGCGGGTTTCGTCCACCTCATTTGGTGGGATCGGGTGCATTTTCTCACCCATGCCTTCTTCGCCATGCCTTGCTTTCACCAATCCATAACGAATACGACCTTCACGGCGCGAAGGCACACCCGCAACCAGTGCCCAATAAACCTTCTCGATATATTTGGACTGAAACAATTTTGCCAAACGTGCAGCGGCCTGTGGATGACGCCCCATCACAAGAACGCCTGATGTATCGCGATCCAAACGATGAACCAATAAGGGTTTCGTTTCACGATCAAAACATAATGCTTCAGACAAGCCGTCGATATGCTTGGTTGTTTTTGAACCGCCCTGTACAGCCAGACCATGCGGCTTGTTAATCACAATGATATCATTATCTTTATAAAGAACGAGCGATTGCATCATACGGCGATCGGCTTCCGAGATCGCGGCTTTTGGCGCTTGCTTAAATGTGTGAGGCGGCAATGGCGGCATACGCACACTCTGCCCTTCAAGAACACGTGTATTGGATTTGCATTTTGCACCCTCCACACGAATATCACCCTTGCGGCACATTTTTTCAATGGCACCTTGGGTGAGATGCGGAAAACGTCTGCGCAAGAAACGATCCAAGCGTTGATCCGTTTCTTCAGGCCCAACTTCTAACATTTGTGCGTTGCTCATAATTTTACCGCCAATACATATCCAAGATAGGCTGCGCATAGCCCGATCAGTACAGAGCCAAGCGCATAAATAAGCGCCATCATGACCCTGCCCGTTGTGACAAATTGCATCATCTCAAGTGAGAATGCCGAAAATGTCGTGAAACCACCAAGTAGCCCCGTGATGATCAGCGGCGCATAAGGCGATGGTTCATTGCGCGTGGCAACCAAAATTGCAAATGCCATTCCGATCACAAAAGAACCGAGCATATTCACAAAACCCGTTGCCAAAAACGCAGGCGCACCTACGCCTTTGACCCAAAGCCCCGCGCCATAGCGCAGCCCCGCGCCAATCGCGCCTCCAGCCATTACCATCACATATGCGTTCATCAATTGCCCTTTTGTTTCTTCGCGCGGAGTTTTGAGAAGTAATCCATGCGTTTTGCAAGTTCGCGCTCAAAGCCACGTTCATGAGGCACATAGATCACTGGGCGCTTCATGTCATCAGGAAAATAGTTTTGCCCCGAAAAACCATCTTCGGCATCATGGTCATATTGATATCCGCCGCCATAGCCATGATCTTTCATCAGCTTTGTCGAACCATTCAAAATAACCTTCGGCGGTAGTTTAGAACCCGTTTGTTTCGCTGTTCCGCGCGCAAGTTTATAGGCTTTATACGAAGAGTTCGATTTCGGCGCGAGTGCGAGATAGATCACCGCTTGCGCCAATGCAAGCTCACCCTCGGGTGACCCAAGCCGCTCATAGGTTTGCCATGCATGAAGCGCGTGGGTTTGCGCATTTGGATCGGCAAGACCAATATCTTCAACAGCCATACGCAAGAGCCTGCGCCCAAGAAAATTCGGATCTTCGCCGCCCTCAAGCATTCGACCAAACCAGTAAAGAGATGCATCAGGATCAGAGCCTCGAACCGATTTATGCAATGCCGAAATCAAATTGTAATGCGCATCGCCCGATTTGTCATATTGCGCAACGCGGCGCGAAAGAAGCTTTGTAAGCCCCTCCTCATCAATTGCCTCGTCCAATTTTGCGCCATGAATGGTTTCAATCATATTGATAAGCGAGCGCCCATCACCATCGGCAAGCTCCAACATCGACAAGCGCGCGCCCTCATTCACAGGCAGCTTAATATCCAATTGTTTTTCTGCGCGCTTAAAAAGATCAGAGAGATCATCAAGATTAAGCCGCTCAAGCCGAACAACTTGAGAGCGCGACATCAAGGCGGCGTTAAGCTCAAAACTTGGATTTTCGGTGGTTGCGCCAATGAGGGTAATGATCCCGTTTTCCATCACGGGCAAAAATGCATCTTGTTGTGATTTATTAAAACGGTGAATCTCATCGACAAAAAGCAATGTGCGACGACCATTCTCATGGCGCATCCGTGCGCTCTCAAAAATGGATTTCAACTCCGCAACGCCCGAAAATATCGCCGAGATTTGTTCAAAATGAAGACCCGATTCGCGGGCAACAATCCGAGCAAGTGTTGTCTTACCAACGCCCGGCGGCCCCCAAAATATGAGATTGGGCAATACACCTTTTTCAAGAAAATTGCGCAAAGTGCCGCTTTCGCCGACCACAGCTTGATGCCCCACAACATCATCAAGAGTTTGCGGGCGCAAAAGCTCTGCAAGAGGCGCAGGTGGCCGATTCGCGCTATTGGAAAAAAGATCGCTCATAAAGTGAGTTTACGCCTTTTTTCAAGAATTTGAAATGCCTATAGGTAAGCTATTTTCTGGGTGTTCTGTTAGAGCGCGCAATCACAGCAGAACCAATGACGATCAATAATATCGCAAACACGCAACCCATCACAAATATGGATTTGCTCGAAAATTCAGAATTATAAATCATCATCGCAGGGAGCGTTAACAACAAACAAACTGAAAAAAACATGATAAAGGACATAAAACTTTTCATGCCTTAGACTAACCGAGCATGGTGATGGCAACAAGTCTGAATTTACAAACGACCCGCCTTCTTTACGCTCAAACTGATCGATATAGGCATGACGAAGCGTAATTTTGATCAGCATCAATCTAACCAACAAAAAACCCGCCACAATGGGCGGGCCTTTAAAATTCATTGCAAAAAGATTTACTCTTCAGCCATTGCATCTTCTTCAGCCAAACGCGCACGATCAACAGCGCCCTTTGCTTCAGTGTCACGGTCAACCAATTCGATGATCGCCATCGGCGCCATGTCACCATAACGGAAACCAGCTTTAAGAACGCGTGTGTAACCACCATTGCGCTCAGCGTAACGTGGAGCAAGAACATCCATTAGTTTTTTAACCGCAGCTTCTTGCTTTGTACGCGCCATCAACAAACGGCGTGCGTGCAGATCGCCGCCCTTAGCTGTTGTGATGATTTTATCCATGATGCGCTTCAGCTCTTTGGCTTTCGGCACTGTGGTTTTAATTTGCTCGTGCTCAACAAGTGAAACAACCATATTTGCAAACATCGCTTTGCGGTGTTCATGGGTGCGGTTAAGCTTTCTATATCCTTTTGCGTGGCGCATGATAATTATCCTTTTTTATGCTTTGTCTGGCGGCATATGCGTTTATGCCGCCTCCTTTGGATTGTTGTTTAGATGTGATCTTCGAAGCGCTTCGCAACTTCGTCGATATTTTCAGGTGGCCAATTCGTAACGTCCATACCGAGGTGAAGCGCCATAGCTGATAGAACTTCCTTGATCTCGTTAAGTGATTTACGTCCGAAATTCGGCGTGCGAAGCATCTCAGCTTCTGTTTTCTGTATCAAATCACCAATATAAACGATGTTATCGTTTTTCAGGCAGTTTGCAGAACGAACAGAAAGCTCAAGCTCATCAACTTTCTTAAGCAACACAGGGTTGAACTCAAGATCGTCAGCAGCATCACCAGTTGTCGCAGCTTCAGGCTCATCAAAGTTGATGAATACTGAAAGTTGGTCTTGCAAGATACGTGCAGAAAACGCGATCGCATCTTCTGGAGTAACAGAACCATCTGTTTCAACAGTCAATGACAATTTGTCATAATCAAGGATTTGACCTTCGCGCGTTTGCTCAACCTTATAAGACACTTTGCGAATTGGTGAATAAAGCGCATCCACAGAGATCAAACCAATCGGCGCATCTTCAGGACGGTTATTCTCAGCTGACACATAGCCTTTGCCTGTGTTCACTGTGATTTCCATATCCAAGCTCGCACCTTCATCAAGATGACAAATCACATGCGAAGGATCAAGGATTTCAACACCCGTAATCTCTTGAATTGATGCCGCAGTCACAGCGCCAGAACCAGAAGCACGCAAGCTCAAACGCTTAGGTCCCTCTACATCCATGTTGATCGCGAGATCTTTAAGGTTCAATACAATGTCAGTCACATCTTCACGCACACCTTTCAAAGATGAAAACTCGTGAAGAACGCCTTCGATTTGGATCGCGGTTACAGCAGCACCTTGAAGTGACGACAAAAGAACACGACGTAGCGCGTTACCCAATGTCAAGCCGTAGCCACGCTCCAATGGCTCAGCAACCATAGTTGCTTGCACACGTGGATTGGGTCCAGGACGAATATCAATATTCGATGGACGGATTAATTCTTGCCAATTTTGGTGGATCATATAAGGCCTCCATTCTAGCTACATTAGGGGATCCTTCCTAATGTGCACCCGAGGAAAACGCCGACAAACGCCGGCGCCCATTCGAAATAATTATACGCGACGACGTTTTGGTGGGCGACAGCCGTTATGTGCAAGCGGTGTCACATCGCGAATTGCTGTGATGTTGAAACCAAGAGCCGCAAGTGCGCGGAGCGCTGTTTCGCGTCCAGAACCTGGTCCTTGAACTTCAACTTCTAATGTCTTCATGCCGTGCTCTTGCGCTTTTTTACCCGCATCATCTGCAGCCAATTGAGCCGCATATGGTGTCGATTTGCGTGAGCCTTTAAAGCCCATTGTGCCAGAAGACGACCACGAAATCGCATTTCCTTGAACGTCGGAAATGAGGATTTTTGTGTTATTAAAGCTTGAGTTCACATGCGCAACACCGTTGGCAATGTTCTTACGCTCACGACGAGCAATTTTCTTTGGTTCACGTGCCATTTATAACTCTCTTATTTCTTCTTACCAGCGATAGCTGTTGCAGGGCCCTTACGCGTACGCGCATTTGTTGATGTGCGTTGACCGCGAACTGGCAAACCACGACGATGGCGCAAACCACGATAGCAACCCAAATCCATCAAACGCTTAACGTTCATTTGACGCTCGCGGCGAAGATCGCCCTCAAGTTGGTAATTTGCATCCAAATGCTCGCGAATGCGCAAAACATCTGCATCCGAAAGTTCATTTACGCGCGTTGTGTCAGCAATATCGAGTGCCTCACAAATTGTAGCAGCAGCGGTATTACCGATGCCATGAATGTAAGTTAACGCGATTTTTACGCGCTTCTGTGTTGGGATGTTAACACCAGCAATACGTGCCAAAACTAAGCTCCGTTTCTATCGGGACAAGGCCCATTTAAAGTTCATGCCAATCGGCACCAGTTATGCTCATTTTGAGCCAAAAAAAACGTGCATTCACCCAATTAAGTCAATGTACGCCTCGATTCCAAGATTTGCGGATTATACTAATGCATAACGCGCCGTCAACCCCGATTCAGATTTCATTTAGAATCTCTGAAATTGATACACTCACTTCGTTCATTTCGGCCAGACCGTCAATGCTTTTTAGCAAGTTATGCGCATAATAATAACCAATCAACGGTGACGTCTCACGGTAATAAGCCATTAAGCGTGTGCGCAATGATTCTTCGTTATCGTCCGAACGGCGCTTCATTTCCGAATGCCCACATTCATCACAATGTTTTCCATCTCCAAGGGGCTTATTCGTGTCGTGATAAACAGCACCACAATTCCCACAAGAGAAACGTCCAGAAATACGCGCCACAAGCGCTTTATCATCAACAGCAAGTTGAATAACGCTTTCGATTGCACGATTCTTAGACTTCATCAATTCATTCAAGCTATCGGCCTGCACCAAAGTACGCGGATAACCATCAAAAATCACACCGTTTTGTGTAGCAGGATCATCAAGAGCCTCTGAAATTAAACGCGTCACAATCTCATCAGATACAAGCTCACCACGTTCCATAACGCCCGCAACTTCACGACCAAGATCCGTATCGCTCGCCTTTGCCGCGCGCAGCATATCGCCTGTCGACAATTGAACCATTCCACGCTCTTCAACCAGCTTTTTGGCCTGTGTACCTTTACCTGCCCCTGGTGGGCCAATCAGAATAATATTTGGCATTAACGCTTCACCCGTTTCTTAGGTGCACGGCGGCGCGCTTTCGCACGATCCTTGCCACGCAATTTCGATTTTTCCAAAAGACCTTCATATTGATAAGCCAAAAGATGCGATTGGATTTGCGACACTGTATCCATTGTCACAGAGACAACGATCAAAAGTGACGTACCTTGAAGCACAACTGGAACAGAATAAAGATTCTGCAAAATACTTGGGAACACACATACGATCACAAGATAGATCGAACCCGCTACCAAGACACGCTTCGTGACATATTCAAGGAACTCGGCTGTGCGCGCACCTGGGCGAATACCGGGCACAAAGCCACCATGTTTCTTCAAATTATCTGCCGCATCATCCGTTTTGAAAGCCACATTCAAAGTATAGAAATAGGCAAAGAATACAATCAAGAATGCAAAGAGGATATAAAAGCCCGGCTGACCATTACCAAGATAAGCTAAGATGGTGCCCATTATACCTGTTTCGCCACCCTCCAATCGCGCAGATGCAAATGTGACGGGAAGCACAAGAACAGATGTCGCAAAAATCGCAGGGATAACGCCCGCTGGATTAAGCTTGATCGGCAAATGCGAGTTTTCTCCGCCATAGATTTTATTGCCCACTTGGCGGCGCTGATATTGCACAATAACTTTGCGCATCGCACGCTCAACAAACACGATGAAAGCGATCAAACCAATGATCAATAGCAAGATCATTAGCATCGGAAGAAAGCCCGTATCATTGCTCGCACTTGCTTCAAAGAAACGCGCAATGCCACCTGGAAGATTCGCCACAATGCCAACGAAGATAATCAACGAAACACCGTTACCAATGCCGCGTGCCGTGATTTGCTCACCTAGCCACATCAAGAACATTGTGCCACCAACCCAAGTCACGACAGCCCCAACCTTAAACATCAACCCAGGTTCAACAGCCATGCCTTGGCTCTCCATCACACTTGCCCATGCATAGGCTTGGAACAGCGCGAGGATAACGGTGAGGTAACGCGTATATTGGTTGACCTTTTTGCGGCCAGGTTCGCCCTCTTTCTTAAGCGCTTCAAGTGACGGCATAACCGATGTCAGCAGCTGCATAATAATCGAAGCCGAAATATAAGGCATGATACCAAGTGAGAAAATTGCAGCTTGTTGAAGCGCGCCACCCGTAAACATGTTGATCATATCACCAAATCCCGCGCCATATTGCGTGAAGAATTCGGATAAACGTGCGCCGTCAATTCCTGGCACTGGAATATATGTCCCTAAACGGAACACACATAACAAAAGAAATGTGTAGAAAATGCGTTGCTGAAGTTCTTTGGCGCGTCCAAAGTTTGCCCAGCTAATATTTGATGCGAGTTGTTCAGCAGCAGATGCCATAATTCATTCCTTTTACACAGTTAAGGGCGAGATAAGTACCCGCCCCCAACTTTTCAATCTGTGTTATCAAAAGTCAGGCGCTATTATTCAGCGCTCTTCTCTTCAGACTTCTCAAGTTTTGGCGCAACAGTAATTTTACCGCCAGCTTTTTCAATCGCTTCGATAGCCGCTTTAGAAGCACCGAATACGTTGAGGTTAACCTTAGAAGTGATCTCACCTTTGGCAAGAACGCGAATACCGTCCAATTTACGGCGAACCATACCTGATTCAACGAGCGCTTCTGCGTTGATTTCTTTTTTGATGTCAATTTTCTTCTCATCGATGAATTTCTGCAGTTGACCAAGATTGATCACTGCATATTTCTCTGGGAATGGTCTGTTAAATCCGCGTTTTGGCAAACGACGGTAAAGTGGCATTTGGCCGCCTTCGTAACCGTTGATCGATACACCTGAGCGTGATTTCTGGCCTTTGATACCGCGGCCACCTGTTTTACCCATGCCTGAACCCGCACCGCGACCTACGCGTTTACGTGATGGTTTTGCACCTGGATTATCTCTAAGTTCGTTTAATTTCATGACGCTTCTCCTTTGTCGGAATACTCTCTTTGCGTCTAACGAGAGCAACACGACCTATATTGACATTATTAATGGAATCTCCACTGACGCTCGATAGCGAATTCATCGCTTATTGGCAAGGGTCTTGATAACATTATCCGCGTAAATACACACCATTTACATAAATCATAAACTCAAATAGATTGCACAATGTCTTTATGAGTAGGGAAATATATGACAAAAGCCAATATCATCACAGAAAAACCGCCCACAAGCATTGAGTGGCGGGATTTGGCCACAACGCGCCCCTATCAATTTCTTATTGAGCTTTCCTTAGCATTCCCATGGTTAATCCTGTCATGGTGGTTATATGCGGGCAAATTATGGTTACTGGGACCCATTGCGAGCTTCATGTTCTTTTTGTGCTGCTTAAGGTTAAACCATGAAGCAATGCATAATAATTTGGGTCTTTCTCGGCGATGGGATAGTGTCATTTTACATGGTTTAAGCGCGATAATGCTTGGCTCGAATCATGCTGATACATTTTGCCATCTTCAACATCACAAATCGCCCTTAAGTGATGATGATCATGAAGGGCACTGCGCCCATATGAGCTTCTGGCAAGTCATCGCATACGGGCCACGTTTTCCAATAGAACTCAATAGAGCGGCATGGGCAAATGGCAGCCAGTTTTGGCGCCGTCGTATTGCTATCGATTGGATAGCCGTGGCATTGTTCATCTTGCTATGCCTGTGGTTAGAACAAACATTTTTATTGTTTCACTTGGGTGCAATGTTATGTGGTCAATGCACGGTAGCGTTTTTTGCCGTTTGGATCACGCATCAAGGCACCGAGCATTCAGGTATAGCTGGCCGCAGTCAACGCGGCACATTTGCATGGATTGCCTACCATATGTTTTATCATCGCGAACACCACCTCTTCCCCAAAGTGCCCGTTAGCAACCTACCAAAACTGGCACGTAGATTGGATCAAGATGTTGAAGGTTATAGAGAAGCATCATTGCCGGTCATTGGATCGAAACGCAAATAAATAAGGAACACTCCAATTAAAAAACGCCCACATAAATGCGGGCGCTCTAAAATCTCGATTTAAAAAAGAATTACTTCTCTTCGACAATTTTCACCATATGTGAAACCTTGTTGATCATGCCACGTACTGAAGGCGTATCTTCAAGAACACGTGTTTTGTGCATTTTGTTCAAGCCAAGTCCAACCAATGTCGCGCGCTGATCTGCTGGGCGACGAAGCGGTGAACCGATTTGCTTTACTGTAATCGTTTTCTTAGCCATGTCTTATGCCTCCGCGTTTTCAGTAGGGGCTTCAGCCGCAGGTGCTTCTGCTTCTTCAGCAGTTTTGCCCATGATTTCAGCAACTTTCTTACCACGACGTTGAGCAACCAAACGTGGGCTTGCAGCTTTTTGCAGGCCTTCGAATGTCGCACGAACCATGTTATAAGGGTTTTGCGAACCAATTGATTTCGCAACGATGTCTTGAATGCCAAGCATCTCAAAAACCGCACGCATCGGACCACCTGCGATGATACCAGTACCCGCAGGTGCTGTGCGCATCACAACTTTACCAGCACCGTGGCGACCATTCATGTCGTGGTGCAATGTGCGACCTTCACGTAGAGGTACGCGGATCATTTTACGGCGTGCAGCTTCAGTTGCTTTGCGAACGGCTTCTGGAACCTCTTTCGCTTTACCTTTACCAAAACCAATGCGGCCTTTTTGGTCACCCACAACAACAAGTGCTGCAAAACCAAAGCGCTTACCACCTTTAACGGTTTTTGATACGCGGTTAATAGCGACCAAACGATCTGCAAATTCTGGGGCTTCATCGCGACCCCTACGGTTATCTTCTCGTGCCATATTGGCCTCCGATTTTAAGTGGGGCGCACCCCGTTAATCCAATCCAAGTGAACAATATTGCTCCCGGATCATCGAGATGGGCACCCATTATAGGCACCCATCTACAGTTTAGAATTTTAAGCCGCCTTCACGCGCTGCTTCAGCCAAGGCCTTCACCTTGCCGTGATACACAAAACCGCCACGATCGAAATATACATCTTCGATACCAGCTTTTTTTGCACGCTTTGCCAAACCTTCGCCGATTTTCTTGGCAGCATCGATATTGTTTTTACCAACAACACCAAACTCTTTTTCCAAGCTTGAAGCCGACGCAACAGTTACGCCTTTCAAGTCATCGATGATTTGCGCCGAAATATTTTTCGACGAGCGGTGAACGCATAGACGTAGACGGCTACCATCTGCGACACGGCGCAATTGGTTCCGTACACGGCCACGGCGTCTTTCAAACAATCGTAATTTCTTGTTCGCCATTTTTTCGCGTCCTCTACTTTTTCTTGCCTTCTTTACGGAAGATATACTCGCCAACGTATTTGATACCTTTGCCTTTATAAGGCTCTGGTTTACGCCAAGCGCGAATTTCCGCAGCGACTTGTCCAACTTGGGCTTGATCAATACCCTCTACAGTGATTTCAGTTTGCTTAGGAGCCGTAACTGTAACGCCTGCAGGAATTTGATAATCCACATCATGTGAGTAACCGAGCGCAAGCTTCAAGACATTGCCTTGAACAGACGCACGATAACCAACACCTGAGATTTCAAGCTCTTTTTTGAAACCTGTTGTCACACCCGTCACCAAATTGGCGATTTGTGTACGTGTCATGCCCCATTGCTGGCGCGCACGTTTCGAGGTTCCGCGAGGTGTAACTGTAACCGCGCCGTCTTCCATTGCGATTGTTACATCATCTGTTGCCGTGAAGCTACGTGTGCCCTTTGGGCCCTTCACTTCAACAGTTTGTCCTTTGATCTCAGCCGTAACGCCTGACACCAATTCGACGGGTTTTTTACCAATACGAGACATACTAACCCCCTAGAACAATGTGCACAGAATTTCGCCGCCAACATTCTGGCTACGAGCTTGTGCATCTGTCATCACGCCTTTTGATGTCGAAATAATCGCAACACCCAAGCCCTGACGAACGTTTGGAAGATCTTTGCTGTTTGAATAAACGCGACGACCAGGCTTAGAAACGCGCTTCATTTCGCGGATCACTGGTTCACCATCGAAATATTTCAATTCAACAACGAGGTTTTTGTGGCCATTGGCATCATCTTGAGTTTCATACCCACGAATATAACCTTCGGCCTTCATAACATCCAATACCCAAGCCAAAAGCTTTGTGGTCGGCATGCTCACTTGTGATTTGCCACGCATTTGTGCGTTGCGAATACGAGCTAGCATGTCGGAAATAGGATCACTAATAAACATGTGTTCTCTCCCTTACCAGCTTGACTTGACCATGCCCGGAATTTGACCTGAAGAAGCCAAATCACGAAGCGCGATACGAGACATTTTGAGTTTACGATAATATGATTTCGGACGACCCGTAATCAAACAGCGGCTGTGCAAACGTGTTGCAGAAGAGTCGCGTGGAAGTTCCGCCAATTTCAAAGTCGCATTGAAGCGCTCTTCCATTGGTTTTTCCTTATCGTTGATGATTGCTTTAAGTGCAGCGCGTTTTGAAGCGTATTTTGCAACGAGTGCTTGACGTTTCTTTTCACGTTCTACCATTGATACTTTAGCCATTAATTCTCCCTCCCGCTATGCTTGGAACGGCATGTTGAAAGCTTTGAGCATTGCTCGGCCTTCATCATCCGTCTTTGCGGTGGTTACCATGATGATATCCATACCCCAGTTTTGATCAACCTTATCAAAGTTAATTTCTGGAAATACGATATGCTCTTTAAGACCCATTGCGTAGTTACCACGACCATCGAAGCTTTTCGATGATACGCCGCGGAAGTCACGAATACGAGGCATTGCGATATTGATCAAGCGATCTAAAAAGTCGTACATTTGAGCGCCGCGCAGTGTAACTTTTGCACCAAGTGGCATATCTTCACGAACTTTAAATCCAGCAATAGATTTTTTCGCTTTTGTAATCACTGGTCGCTGACCCGCAATCAAACCCAAATCTTCTACAGCTGTTTTGATCTTTTTGCTATCGGCAACGGCTTCGCCGACACCCATATTCAACACAATTTTCTCCAAACGTGGAACCATCATGTCATTTTTATAACCGAACTGTTCTTTAAGAGCAGGACGAACCGCGTCATTATAGACGCTTTGCATACGTGGGATATAATCAGCCATCGATCACAGCTCCTGATTTTTTGGCGAAGCGCACTTTCTTGTCGCCTTCCATTTTAAAACCAACGCGCGTTGCGCCACCATCTTTTGGATCAACGATTGCCAAATTGCTCAATTGAATAGGAGCAGCTTTAGAAATACGTCCGCCTTCATTGCCTTGGCTTGCTGCAGTGTGACGCACAACTGTGTTCACGCCCTCAACAACCGCACGGCCTTCTTTAGGCATCATAAGAGTGATCACACCCTCTTTGCCCTTATCACGACCAGCAATCACGACAACCTTGTCACCTTTACGAAGTTTAGCAGCCATTATAGCACCTCCGGAGCAAGTGAAACGATTTTCATGTAGTTTTTAGCGCGCAATTCGCGAACAACTGGCCCAAAAATACGTGTGCCCAAAGGTTCACCCGAATTGTTGAGAATAACTGCTGCATTGCCATCAAAACGAATTGATGTGCCATCCTCGCGATGGACTTCTTTTGCCGTACGTACGATGACAGCTTTCCGAACTTCGCCTTTTTTTACGCGACCTTTCGGTGTTGCCTCTTTTACAGAAACGACGATGACGTCACCCACGCTCGCATATTTGCGATGTGAGCCGCCTAAAACCTTGATGCACTGAACTCGGCGAGCGCCTGAGTTATCAGCAACATCCAGATTTGATTGCATCTGGATCATTTTAGCCTCCGACCTGCAGGACCACCCTGCGGTTTCGTTAAAGTTAGTTGATTAGCCTTCTAAAGCTATCCAACGTTTCGTCTTCGAAATTGGTGCGCATTCCTGAATGGATACGGTATCACCAACTTTGAATTGGTTTTTCGGGTCATGTGCCCGATATTTCTTCGTTGAACGAACAGTCTTTTTCATAACTGGATGCGTAAAGCGGCGTTCAACCAATACTGTAATTGTTTCAGCGTTTTGATCGCTAGTCACTGTGCCTTGTAGGATACGACGTGGCATATTTCTCTCCTTAGTTCGCTGCTGTAGCAGTTTTTTGGTTAAGGACAGTCATGACGCGTGCAACGTCACGGCGAATTTGGCGAAAACGTGATGTGTTTTCCATTTGTCCAGTCGCAGCTTGGAAACGGAGGTTAAACGCCTCTTTCTTCAAGCTTGAGAGAACATCGCGCAATTCTTCAGGCGATTTTTCGTTAAGTTCTTTAGCAGTCATTTCTATACCTTTTCATAACATTGGAGAGCCCCAAATGGTCACCCTGATTCCAATGGATGGATTGATGAGTGCTTCCTATAGTGCGGTTATCTCAATTTAGCAAGGGGGTATCGGCCATAAATGACTCTTTGCACAAACTGCAGCCTAAACGGTGTCACCCCGCGCAAACTCGGCCATATATTATATCAGTTTATGGATAAACCCGTCGCTAATTCCAGCCCCGCCGACGGTGAAGTCTCTCAAAAAAAGCTCAAAGCCGCATCTTAACGTGCATCCCAAGCTCGACCGAGGATGATCTGAATCTTAATATACAGCCCAAGCCCGACCGAGGGCAAAGCGTAGCGCCGCCCAGCAATTTATTCTTCAGCGGGGCGGTCGGGCGCTAATGCTATACTGCACATGACGAAAATCCAGTTCATAAAACTTATTTGGATACAGCATATCATTAGTATAACATTCTTGTTTCCAGATAGATATCATTCTATCCTCTATAAAAAGGGGATGATCATGAAGAAATGGGTTAAGTACATTGCAATATGGGCAGTGGCGGTCATTTTTATGTTCGGTCAAGATATAAAAACTTATAACGACAATAGGTTGGAATATAAATCATTGCGAAATGATGTCTGCACATTAATGGTCTCTAAAAAACTTCTTCATCAGGAGGCTCTAGAAAGTTGCAAACAATTTCCATCGACATATAGAAACGGTGTCACAGCAGCAGCTATAGTTGAATTACCTCGTATTCGTTCACAGATTCAAGAAGAGATCCAAAGTTTGAATAGTGAGCATATACAACTAGACACGTCAAAATTTGTAAATATATCTTTTGAAGATTTTTGGAGCAAGGCAATGGAAACACAAGCTGTTTCCCCATCGGCGCCTTCTGAATATTATGTTTTTGATGTGTCTTGGTTGATGCTCACAGGCTATGGGCAACTGCGCGCCGAAAAAGAGCCAGAATTGCCAAAAATCAAAGGACAGACAGGGGTAGCACTTGATATTTCTCCCAATATACGTGGTGGAATATCTAGCCTATTGCGAAACCTATGCTCACGTGAATATGCTATTTTCATGCAGTGCAGTGGGACTATTTATGTGCAAGCTGATCATAATACCATATTCAAACGTTATGTCGTTCAAGCTATAAATCTAGAACCCATTTCAGATCAACATATCATACAAAATTATATAGATTATTTCCTACAAGATTCTGAAGGCACAAGCACTGGTCTTAAGAATGGGTATATGAAAAGATTTCTAGAACGCCATTCCGATTGATACACTGTTAACATGCGGTGCGGATCTATCTAATAAGTGAACCAACACAAACGCAAACATTTTTGATAGCATGCACTACTCTTGGTGAACTGAAAAGGGTAACGCAGCCTATCATATTTGTTAGATTAGGCAAACGTTGCTCATTACCTAAACATTGTAAATGTTACATTTTCTTCTCACAAATCCATATCACGGCTCATGATAATCCCCACCTTGGCCAGTTTCAAATATCCCGCCAAAATTGCGCGGACATAACATTGCGCGGACATAACTCTGCCAATTTGACCCGAGTTTTTTGAACTCTCGCACCATCGCCTTATCGAGATACATCGTCACCTTCTCGCGATAAGGTTGCTTGGGCACAAAATCCCCAATCCGAAGCCATTCATCAGGCAGCATCACCACATTATTTTCGATGATCAGATTATCAACCTCCTCCATCATCTTGGTGAAAGCCATCATTTCTCGCTTTTTCTGAGCGGCCGATTTTTGTGGCATAACTATCTCCTCTTCCAAATTTGCGAAACATTTTTCCAAGAAAACGTTAAAATCGCGCAAGCGATACGAACGCCAAAACCATACCGCCCGATTACCGTGCAATTACGGTACACTAATTTTGGGTTAATTTCACCAAAGGTTAATCGCCAAACGCGCCCATATTGCGCACAATATGCCATTCAAAACACATAAAAAAGGCCCCCAATTCAGGGGGCCTTTGAAATAATTTATTTTAAATTTCAAATAGTTACGCTGCTGAAGCCTGACGTTCGCTTTCCTCACGTGAAAGCGCAACAGATGTACGCACACCACGACCAACAAATTCCATCATGCCTTTAACAACACGTTCATTTGGCTCAATGCCTGCGCAGCTCAACACTTCACGTCCGTCACGTGAACGTGCCCAACGGGCGATTTGCTCATGACCATTGCCATATTTTTTGTCATCGGCAATTGCATCATCAAGCGCAGCCAAAACAACCGCCGCAAACAAACGACGCGCACGAGCGCCTTGATCATTAGTTTGCGCCATTGTATCAATAAAATCAAACATCGCTTATCCTTTTTTTTATAGATGTTATATTCAGTTGGAGTGCAATATGACGATTCTCTATCGTTAGATAGGGCCTAGATTGCATATCATTCATGCACTCAGCGCATACCTGCTAGGAGCATAGCGCATTTCATAATTAATATTTGATTTAAAATGTATGGAAATTATATTCAAAAATACTTAACAAACCTTAATCAATTGCAAAATATAATTGTGCAAAATATACTCTTCATAAAGGTTATGACGATAAATAAGTTTTACGCCTAGCTCTTGCAAACGCAGTTTTGATGGTTACCTATTAATATGAATATCAAGGATAGAACATGCCCACATTTTCCAACGACCTCGAAAACTGTATACATTCTTCATTTGCACTCGCGAAATCAAACGCGCATGAAATGGTCACACTTGAGCATTTATTGATATGCTTACTTGATGAACCAAGCGCCAGAGAAGTTTTGCTGTCATGTGGTGTGGATATCCCGGTACTGCAATCCAGCCTCACAGATTTCATCACCACAGAGCTTGAGAGCCTTGTCAGCGAAGTTGAAGGTAGCGAGCCCGCCCCGACCACAAGTTTTCAGCGCGTCATTCAGCGCTCAGCTATTCATGTAGGCTCATCAGGTCAAAAAGAAGTCACAGGCGCCAATGTGCTCGTCGCTATTTTTGCTGAGCGGGAAAGCCATGCCGCATATTTCTTGCAGGCCGTTGGCATTACGCGCTACGATGCCGTGAATTTCATTAGCCATGGCATAACAAAAAATAGTGAGGTTCATGAAATTCATTCCGATGAACTAGATCAAGTATCCGAAGGGGAGCATTCAGAAACACCTGAAAGTAGCCCACTTGATAAATATTGTATCAATCTCAATGAGCGCTCAGCAGCTGGCAATATTGATCCCCTGATTGGTCGCCATGAAGAAGTAACGCGCCTCACCCAAGTGCTGTGCCGTAGACGTAAAAACAATCCCATACTTGTTGGTGATCCAGGCGTTGGCAAAACTGCAATCGTTGAAGGATTGGCGCTACGCATTGTGAATGGCGAGGTTCCTGATGTTCTCAAAGAGACGATCATCTATTCATTAGATCTTGGCGCAATGATTGCGGGTTCTAAATACCGAGGTGATTTTGAGGAGCGCCTTAAAGGTGTGATGAAAATGATTGAGGACAGAGATGATATTGTATTATTCATTGATGAAATCCATACAATCATTGGCGCAGGTGCGACATCTGGAGGATCGCTTGATGCATCTAATCTTTTGAAGCCCGCGCTTGCGCGTGGAAGCCTTCGCTGCATCGGCTCGACAACATATCAAGAATTTCGTCAGCATTTTGAAAAAGATAGCGCCTTGCTACGTCGTTTCCAAAAAATTGACATTACAGAGCCTGATGTTTCAGATGCAATAAAAATCCTGCAAGGGCTGAAAAGCAATTTCGAAAAACATCATGAAATCCGTTATACAAATGATGCGATCAAAGCCGCAGTCGAGCTTTCGGCGCGCCATATTCATGATCGCAAATTGCCTGACAAAGCGATCGATGTGATTGATGAGGCTGGAGCGGCGCAGGCCTTGCTTAGCCCTTCACAGAAAAAGAAAACCGTTGGCATTAAAGACATCGAAGCTGTGATTGGTAAAATCGCGCGTATCCCAACAAAGTCGATTTCAAAATCAGAAAGCGAATTGCTGCGGGATCTCGACAGCAATCTCCTGCGCAATGTATATGGTCAAGACGAGGCCATCTCGAACCTTGTGTCATCTGTTAAGCTTGCTCGCGCAGGTCTTCGCGAGCCTGAAAAACCCATCGGTGTTTATCTATTTGCAGGTCCAACTGGCGTTGGCAAAACAGAGGTTGCCAAGCAACTCGCAAGCGCTCTTGATGTCGAGCTTTTGCGTTTTGATATGTCTGAATATATGGAGAAGCATTCGGTTTCACGTCTGATTGGTGCGCCTCCTGGTTATGTTGGGTTTGATCAGGGTGGCATGTTGACAGATGCTGTGGACCAACATCCCCATTCTGTTTTGCTGCTTGATGAAATCGAAAAAGCGCATCCAGATGTGTTCAACATTCTCTTGCAGATTGCCGATAACGGCCAATTGACCGATCATAATGGCAAGAAGATTAACTTCCGCAATACCATAATCATTTTGACCTCAAATGCAGGTGCCGCTGATGCTGCGCGAGAAAGCATAGGTTTTGGCAGCAAGCTCAATGATAGTGAAGTGGATAGCGCGATTGAACGTATCTTTGCGCCAGAGTTCCGCAACCGCCTCGATGCGATTGTCAAATTCTCTGCCCTGCCTGAAGAGGTCATCGTCAAAGTTGTGGACAAATTTATCCTTCAACTTGAAGGTCAGCTTCTTGATCGCAATGTGCATATCACGCTTTCTGAGGATGCGGCTTTATGGCTCGCCAATAAAGGCTATGACCCTAAAATGGGCGCACGCCCACTTGGTCGTTTGATACAAGAAAAAATCAAGAAACCGCTAGCCGAAGAACTGCTATTTGGAGCGCTCACAAATGGCGGAGAAATACTTGTCTCACTAAAAGATGATGACTTACATCTTGAGTTCATTGCGCCTGAGCCTACCAAAATTGGCAAAGATAAATCAAAATTGATAACGGCGCAGTAAAACCTTACGCGCCTATCATTCCTTTGATATCGACACCAAATACGTAGCCGAGCGACATCGCAATAAGAATGGCAAGCACAATTATTGTGATGATCGGCACGAAAAACCTCATTGCACGCAGGGCGACAAAACCAAGCCCAAAGGCACCGATAACTTGAGCCGCGCGACCGAGCATTCCAATTTCAACTTTTGGAAAAATCAGTCCAAAGCTCGCACCCGAGCCATATATCCGTTCAATTTCGGCTGGGATACGCCATCCAATAAGCGCCAGCAACAATGTGCCTCCCAAAACAAGAATGTGAAAAAAGGTTCCAAATCCATTGGTCTCAAACCAATCGAGCATTGCCAGAAATCGGTCATCACCATCGGCAGTTTTGGATTTTTTTGACAACCGATTGACCACAAACGCCAATAGCAACACAAGAAGAATATATCCGCCGAACACAGCATTGACACCAAGAGTTTCAAACAGTGATTGCATTTATTGCTCCGTTAATTTCAATTCAATCCGACGATTTTGCGCCAATGCCTCAGCTGTTTGCCCTGTGTTGACAGGATGAAATTCACCAAAGCCTGCAGCAACCAATCGCTTTGGATCCAACCCATACGCCGAAATCATGTAACGAACAACACTTAATGCGCGCGCTTGTGAAAGCTCCCAATTATCCGCATATTTGCTTGTACGGCTTATTGGCAAGATATCGGTGTGCCCATCGACACGCAAAACCCAATTTAAATTGCTTGGAATATCTTCCGATATCAAACGCAGACTTTGCGCAACTTGGCCGATCTGCACACGACCTGCATCTGAAAGCTCAGAAGACCCAACGGGGAAAAGAACCTCGCTCGAAAACACAAATCTATCACCAGATATCTGAACGCCCTCCACATCACTTAACACTTCACGCAGGCTCCCAAAAAATTCAGAGCGATAGCTTTCTAGGCTATCTGCGCGTTTTTTATGATCTGCCGCCGCCCGTGCAAGTGCGGCATTCAAAGACGTGCCCATAACTTCAAGCTGGACACGGGCTTGCGCGTCTTGCTCGGCCGATGAATCAAGTAGATTTTGAAGTGATCCAAGCTGCGCGCGCAGCTGGGCTGTTTGTTCATTTAATAACGCAATGCGCCGAGCCGATTCCGCATCAACATCCTTACGCAGAGCGATCTCTTCATTGGCCAATGCCAGAAGGGCTGCGTCTTTTTCCTCTTGAGACAGCTCAGAGTTCAAAATGTCAGATTTTTGGGTATCAACAGCCGCAAGCAAGGTTAGCGTGTCTTCGGCTTTTTGGCGTTCTTGCTCAAGCGCCAATGTCATGGCCGTCAGCTCAGTATCTGAGTTTTGTAGTTTTTCACGTAGAAATTCTGTAGCGGCTTGATCTGCCAGTCGTTCTTGTTCAAGCTTGGTTAGCTTTTCGACCTCAGCTTGCAATTGAACGCCACTTTCAGTCTGCGAAAATGTTTCATCCGTTCTGGCCAGCGCGGCAAGGGCAAGAACTTGTTCAATTGACGATTTCAACTCTGCATCATCATCAGTATTCATCGAATTCACCAGTGCCTCAAGGGCATTTGCGCGCTCATTTGCCAATCGCGCATCAGCTTGTTCTTTGGTAATGCTCGCGGTTGAGGCAGCTAATGCGCGCTCAAGCTTTTCTTTTTCACTCAAAATCTCTTGTTGCTCTTTTTGTGCCAATTCAAGAGCTTCTTGCGCGACGGATGTGAGTTTAATGTCTTCAGTCAATTCAGTATTTCGAGCAATCAACGAAGCAACCTGCTCTTCAAAACTTGCAACTTGTGCAATTTTTGCTTCAAATTCAAATTGTAACCTTGATATCCTATCCTCGAGTTCTGAATTATTTGAACTTAATTGGTCATTTTCTGCACGTGTCGCGCCCAGTACATCCGCAAGATTTGACAACTGTCCTTCTAAGCTCGTCAACTCCCCTGCCTGCCCACGGATCGTCTCGCGCAAAAAGAACTGCATAATCATAAAAATACTCAACACAAATATCATAACCAAAAGCAAGGCCGTCATTGCATCCACAAAACCTGCCCAAGTATTGGCTTCAAATCTTTGACCTGTGCGTCTACGTAATGACATTTACATTATTCCGGCTGGTCAATGGCTTCACGCAAGGTCGACGTGATCGCATTAAGTTCTCTGCGCAATTCCGCAATCGTCTGGTCGCGCCCGACCGCAAGATCTTCATTCATACGCACGAGCTGGCTTTCAACGCTGCGAACGGCATTGCGCATATCATTTGTCATATTTTGGCTGCTTTCGGAGTTTTCTGCCATCATTTTAAAGGCTTCAACAATTTTCTCATTACTATCCGCTTGCTGCGCAAACCGCTGATTGAGAAGCACAAGACTATCATTAAGCCCCCGAAAAGCACGTGCAAGTGGGCTATCATCATTGGGATCAACGGCAAGCTCCATCCCATTTTCGGCCATACCAACAGAGGTGAAATGTGAAATCCATTCTTCAAATTCACGGTAAAAACGGTTTTGCCCATGCCCTGCGAAGAGTTCCAAAAGCCCGACAAGCAAAGAGCCTGTTAAACCTATGAGGGATGAACCAAATGCCGTTCCCATACCTCCAAGCTGGCGTTCAAGCCCTTCCATTAAATTTCCAAATCCCGTTGAAGCGTCCGAGTTTTCTCCAACATTCAATGTTCGGATGGTGTCCACAACAGCTGGAATTGTTGTCGCCAAGCCATAAAATGTGCCTAGCAATCCAAGGAAAATGAGAAGATTAACAAGATATCTTGTAATTTCACGCGTTTCATCAAGGCGCGTTGCAACCGAATCCAAAATGGATTGTGCTGATGCCGTACTCATACCTGAAGGCAGCTGGTTGCCCTTCATCAACACAACCAAAGGCGCTAATAGCCGCGGTGTGCCGCGCAATTTATGCGGGTTGCCTATTGCATAAGCATTGATCCAACCCACCGAGCGCGCCACCTGCCAAACCTGCCAAAAACAGGCCAGAATACCAATTAAGAAGACCATTAAGATGCCACCATTGAGATAGGGCGAACTTTCAAAAACAGGTAAAAGCTTTGGAGTTAGCGTTGCGACTATCAGACAAAATATGACCAAAATTCCGATCATCATGAGCGATTGTCGGCGTGGATGAGTAAAGCGGTACATTTTTAACGGTGTGGCCATGGATTCCTCAAAAATATTTCGTTGAAGCAACTATAGTAAGAAAATTGTTAACTACCAACGGAAAACTGAATCGCTTGGCGCAAAATAGCTTATTTGCAATAAGCGCCCATGGAATAACGTGCTATATCAAAGTGGAAATGGTTCGCGTGTAAACTATCTGTGCCTGGACCAAGAACCGTTCCAAACGGACCACAAGCGCCCGCACGGATATTGCTCATGAAGCTTTTATAAGGACTTGAGTAATAATCATTCAGCAAAGTTACCGTTTCACCATCTGCAAATGTAAATCCACCAATATCTATGGCATTGCCTTTGCTATGCTCTGATAGTTTCGCGCCGGCTCTATGGTTGCGTGTGCGGCAGGCATATGCCCCCATCATATTCATTTCGGTAACGGTTCGGCCTATTGCCTTTGCCTGTGGTTTAAGAGAGCTATTGACCCAACCATCCAGCGTCCTTGCCGTTTCACAATTGATCAAAGCAGGTGACGACAGTTTAATACCCGAAACGGCATAAACTTTAACAGGATTATTAATTCCACATCCACCATTGCTTATGCTCGACTCATTTGTGCCACGGATAGAAGCCATGCCGCAAACGGATCCAATCGAATTATCAAGGTCGAGAACTGGATCAACTCTTGTGGGTTCTCTAGAGCCGCAAGTAGAAATCAATCCGACGATTGTGAATATGTAAATCAATTTTTTCATCATATTATTTCTTTTCCACATTTGAGCGACCGAAGTTTGGAAGATCGACATCTTGTCCAACCTCAAGAATTTCTCGACGAATTTGGCGCGTATGAGTGAAATAGTCAAACAGCTTTTCACCATCATCATTTTTGATAGCATTTTTCAGCTCATCAAGCTCCTGAGTGAATCTACCCAAAATATCGATCGTAGCTTCTTTATTCGATAAAAACACATCGCGCCACATCGTTGGATCACTCGCGGCAATGCGCGTAAAATCTCGAAACCCAGCGGCAGAATATTCAATGACTTCACTTTCGGTAACGCGGCTAAGATTATCAGCAACGCCAACCATCGTATAGGCAATCAAATGCGGCACATGGCTCGTCACAGCAAGAACCAAGTCGTGATGTGCAGCATCCATGACTGATAATTTTGCACCAAGTGATTCCCACATTTTTTGGACAGCTTTAACAGCTTCTTTTGACGTTTCTGGCAAAGGGGTTAATATACACCACCTGTTTTCAAATAGCTCAGCAAAACCTGCATCTGGCCCTGAATTTTCAGTTCCCGCAAGGGGGTGAGCAGGCACAAAATCGACATGATCAGGTAAAAAGCTTACGACCCCATCAATAACCGACTGCTTGGTTGACCCCACATCCGACAGCACCGCCCCCTTTTTGAGAAAGGGTGAAATTGATTTTACAACGGAAGCGACCACGCCTACAGGTGTACACAAAACGACCAAATCTGCATCTTTCACACAATCTTCTGCTGTATCAAAAACCTCATCACAAAACCCAATTTCACGAACACGCGCGCGGGTTTCTTCTGATCGCGCATAACCCAATATGCGTGGTGGGTTTTCGGTTCTCCGCAATGCGTGCGCCATCGAACTGGCGATCAGACCAAGGCCAATAAAGGCGATCTTTTTGAATTCAGCACTCATATATCAGCCTCAAGTTCTGCCGTTAATACCCCCATGATACGTTCGCAATCTTCACGCGTGCCAATGGTTATACGCAGGGCATTTGGCAAAGCATAATGCGCAACAGAGCGAACGGCCAATCCATTCTCAAGAAGGATATCTTTCATTGCAATGGCTTGTTCTTCTGTTTCAAATCTCGGCAAAATATAATTCGTAAAGCTATCATCAACCTGCAAGCCGAGCTGACGCAATCCAAGCTTTAAATATTCACGATCGCGGATGATATGATCACGACATTGGGTGGCATATTCTTGATCGAGAACGGCCTCACACGCACCAGCGAGCGCAGGAGAGGACAAATTGAACGGCCCACGAATTCGGTTGAGCATATCCATGAAATGCTGCTGACCGTAACCCCAACCCACACGCAAACCACCAAGCCCATAAAGCTTTGAAAATGTGCGCGTCATGATCACATTTGGAAACTCATCAACAAGAGATGCACCGCCATCATAATCATCGGCAAATTCGGCATATGCTCCATCAAGAACAATTACAATATCGCTGCGCGCGCCCTCAATCAGCACTCTGAGTTCATCATTTCCGATCATCGTACCCGTTGGATTTGATGGGTTTGCGATGTAAATGATTTTTGTTTTTGCCGTTATGACTTTCAAAATCTCTGTGACAGAAACCACACGTTCGCGCTCTTTTGCAACAACCACATTGGCTCCAACCGCCCGAGCCACAATGCCATATATCTCAAAACCATGTTCGGTCATAATAACTTCATCGCCAATGCCTGCATAGGCTTGAGCAATCAGCGACAAGATCTCATCAGATCCTGCACCACAAATAATCTGTTCAAATTTCAAATTATTCACATCCGCAATCGCACGGCGCAAACCCGCATGATCCACACTTGGATAGCGCCACATTTCTGCGCTTGCTTCCTGCACGGCTTTTATTGCCTTTGGTGATGGACCATAAAGATTCTCATTCGATGAAAGCTTGCGCAAATCTTTCACGGCAACACCCGAGCTATCCCCAGGTGTATATAGGTGAATTTCTTCAATTCCAGATTGTGCTTTTGGTAAATTTTGCGTGGCCATTATGCCCGTTCCTCACATCGTTTCCGCATCTATAACGAGATCAAGGCGCTACATCAATGGCAACGACATTCTTCAAAAATCGCTTACGATTCCTTTTTTCTCCCAATCACCAAAACGAGTAGGCTCAGGGCCATCTCGCCCACCAAGCTCAACGGGTCGGGATTCTTTGGCTGCATTTGCTTTGCGCTCTTTGGCTTCTGCTAATGCACGTTTGGCCGCAGCTTTCCGTCTTTCTTCTATTTCCAATATTTTTTCGCTCATAATGACTTGCTAAACTTTATAGAAAAAAAGTCAACTCCATCACGTATTGCTCCAAAGGAAACTTCGGTATACTAACGCGCATGAACAAAAAAAATGCCCCCGTGCCACTTGATCCTGCTCGCAAACTCGCTGCTGATGCATTATTGCAAATATGGCGTGAAGAATCAGCGCTATCCCATGCACTTTTTGACAGCGATCATCACGAGGTTAATGCACGCGCCTATAGGCTCACACGCGAAACACTTCGCCATGAAAACGGATTTGCGAAACTTGTGGCCAAGCATAGCAAAAACAACCCAAAGCCAGCGGTTCGGGCGATCATCTATATTGCCTGTTTTGAAATGCTCGTTGAGTTTTCGGCTGATTATGGCGTCGTTCATGATTTTGTGACGCTAACGACATCGCAGCATTCTACAAAAAATGCATCGGGTTTTGTGAACGCCTTATTGCGCAAGCTTTCAACAGAAAAATACCGTTCGGATAAATCGAGCAGTTTCAGCCCTGAAGTTCATCAAGCCTTGCGCGCGCAATATGATAAAAAACATATTGCCGATATGAGCAATGGTCAATTTATTGTGCCAGATATCGATATTTGTTTGAAACCCGATCTCCATGTTGAAACATGGGCAGATAAACTAGACGCAACGATCATCGATCCCATTGGCGTTTTGCGCCTTCCCGCAAGAGCGATGCTCTCCGAACTTGAAGGGTTTGAAGATGGTCAATGGTGGGTGCAAGATGCCGCCGCAACGATTGCGGCTAAATGTTTCAACAACTTAAATGGCAAGCGCGCTCTTGATTTATGCGCAGCACCTGGCGGCAAAACCATGCAGATGATTTCACTTGGCGCTGATGTCACGGCTGTCGAGTTGAATGAAGACCGCGCCGAGCAAATTTGGCAAAACCTAGAACGCACCAAAATGGAAGCTGAAGTGCATGTTTGCGATGCTCTTGAGTTCGAAGATGAACCTTTTGATGCCATTTTGGTTGATGCACCCTGCTCTGCCTCTGGCACATTCCGCCGTCACCCTGACCTCAAACATGCACATGTGGTTGAGCGTGCTGCTGAATTAGCACCCATTCAAGCTAATATTTTGCGCCATGCGTTCTCGCTTCTTAAAGTCGGTGGGGAGCTTATTTACGTGACGTGCTCATTGTTGAAAGAAGAAGGCGAAAACCAGATCGATAACTTTATAAGCGAAACAAATAATGCACAAATCATTCCACTCGATGCCGATCAATTCGGCCTTTCTACAAGTTATGCCCCATTTTTACGTAGCTTTCCTTCCGCGAAAGCAGACCAAGTAAATATGGACGGTTTTTTTATAGCAAAAATAAGCAAAACCGCTTAAATTGCTCTGGTATGATGAGAACGCAATAAGTAAACTCTGTTTTGCAACAAAAGGTGATATAATTTGGGAATTGGTAGCATCATTCAAGAACGGCTAAAGGCAAGGGCGCATAAGCGCCTATTTGCGACCGCCGCGTCTATGCCACCCCCATCAATATTCACATATCATCCTGAGCCCACTGACCCGGGTGATTATTCAAGAGGATTGCGTTGGCTTTCTGGCGAGTATTTTCACGAACATGAAATGTTATCCGCACCCCAAGGTCGTATTTGGGACATGGCGCCAGTTTCTTTTCATGTCACGAACAAACTCCACTCATTCGATTGGATGGATGATTTGGCCGCTGTCGGCACAGCCGAAGCAGATAAAAAGGTTCGTGAATGGACGGATGATTGGATTCAAAGATACAGTGCTGGGCAAGAGCCTGCTTGGGATATGCAGGCTGCGTCTTGGCGTCTAATTCGATTGATCACCCATGCCATCAAATTATTGCGCGACTTGGATATCGTGAAATCCGAACGTTACTTTGAGGCCCTTGGTGTCCATGTTCATTTTATCCGCGAGCGCTTTGGTGTGGCCAATGAGGGAATTGAGCGCATAGCGGCCCTCACAGCATGGACTTTTGCTTCAATTGCCCTTGAAGACTATGCCGATGATCTCAATGATTTGGTTATTTTGATTGATGATGAAGCCGAAGATTTGCTTGATGGTTCTGCAATCGATTTAAAGTCGCGCAATCCAGAGGAGCTTTCTCAGATTTTCTGCCTACTCGTATGGATTGAAAATGCCTTAAGCCATAGAGGCGTTACCATTGGCAAGGCGCATGATCATGCCATTGATGTTATCGGAAAAACTCTGCGCACTTTGCGCCTTGGAACTGGACGATTGCTTGAGGCGCATGGCGGCGGGTCTGGCCACAGTTCGGCGATAGAACGCGCAATGGCTGCTGCCCAAATACAAGGCGCGGACTACAGCGCGCGGACTATGGGCTTTGCAAATTTGCGTGTAGGGAAGCTCGTATTCATAATGGATTGCGATTCACCAGCCCACGCCGAATTTGCAGATAAAACAAGTGCTTCGACTTTGGGATTTTGGGTTAGCGACGGAAATCAAATGCTAATCGGATCTGAAGGCTGCGCGCAAAACCACAATCTAACCGCACGTATTTCCACACAAGAAACAGCCGCTTACAGCACTCTCATTTTAGACGGAGAATCTTCAAGCGAATTTCAATTCGCAGGCAATAAGGTTACCGAGCAAGATCATGGGGCCATCATTAGAGCCCCGTCTTACATTACAGCATTTGAGCGGCAAGAAGACGCAGGATCAACACTTTTCGACGCAACTCAAGATGGTTACCTTGCCCGTTATGGTCTGTCACATCAGCGTAAGATTTCGATTGATCATGATGGTGAATATTTTGCAGGGGTGGATCTGCTTCGCGCTCCAACTGATGTCGATATAACAAAGGCACAAAAAATCTTAAAACAGCGCCGAGATTTGGGCATTCCATTTGTTGTACAATTTATTTTGGGGCCAAAAATCATACCTCAGCTTGACCTCAATAAACAATCCGTCTCACTAAAAACACCCGACGGAAAAGTGTGGGTATTCCGCCAGCAAGGTGGCAGCATTGAAATTGAAGATCGTAAAATTTACGATACCGCCCGCATCAATCCCATACCGACAAAGGCAATCGTCATTCATTCCCGCATGGCAGATATTTCTGGATATGTGTCATGGAGTTTTCAGGTTTTCAATCACGAATAGACAAGAATAGGAAAATTATGTCTCAGCTTATCGCCCCAAAACGCGCCCTTATTTCAGTATCAGATAAAAACGGAATCGAAATGATTGCACAATCCCTTCATGACCTCGGCGTTGAGATCCTCTCCACAGGTGGATCGGCAAAATATCTTCGCGAAAAGGGCTTGCCGATTGTCGATGTGAGCGATGTCACGGAACATCCCGAAATTATGGATGGTCGTGTGAAAACGCTTCATCCACGTGTGCATGGCGGTATACTTGCGCGCCGTGATAACCCTGCCGATCTTGAAACGTTAAAGGCACATGGCATTGGTGAGATTGATATTGTCATTGTCAATTTGTACCCTTTTGAAAGCACTGTGGCTTCGGGTGCAGATCGTGCAACAATCATCGAAAACATCGATATTGGTGGCCCTTCAATGATCCGCGCTGCTGCCAAAAACCACAATGATGTCGTTATCATCACAGATGCCGAAGATTACATCGCGCTAAATGATGAGCTGCAAGCCAATGGCGGAAAGACGTCAATTGCGTTCCGTACAGAGATGGCAGAAATCGCTTATGCGCGTACGGCAAGCTATGATAGCGCGATTGCAACATGGATGCAGCAATCAGCGGGCAACAAATTTCCACGGCGCAAAATCAATGCTGCAACCCGCGGAGAGGTTCTGCGTTATGGTGAGAACCCGCATCAAGATGCGGCATATTACCAAACGTCCAATGCAGGTTTTTCTGATATGGAGATCATTCAGGGCAAGGCGCTTTCATATAATAACATCAATGACGCGGATGCGGCATGGGCTTTGATCCAAGAATTTGATGTGCCAGCTTGCGCTATCATCAAACACGCAAATCCTTGTGGTGTTGCTCAAGGTGATGACATCCTCAGCGCTCATCGTGATGCGCTTGCTTGTGACCCAGTCTCGGCATTTGGTGGCATCGTTGCTGTTAATCGCCCGCTGGAGCTTGATGCAGCCAATGCCATTTTGGAAGTCTTCACGGAAGTGGTGATTGCACCTTCCATTAGCGCCGAAGCCCGCGCTGCATTTGAGAAAAAGCCCAATATTCGCCTCATCACGATGAAGCCATCAACGACACCGATGGTGCATAAAGAGGTGGCTGGTGGCTGGCTTGTTCAAGATGCCGATCTCAACCGTGATCCAGAAGACGCATTCAAAATCGTAACAAAGCGTAAGCCAAATGAAACTGAAATGGCGGATTTGCTATTTGCTTGGAAAGTTGCAAAACATGTGAAATCGAACGCGATTATTTACACCAAAGGCAGTCGTACAGTGGGCATTGGCGCAGGGCAAATGAGCCGTGTGGATAGTGCGCGAATAGCCGCTCAAAAATCACGCGATATGGCAGAAGCCAAAAACGGGGCGCCAACGATTGGTTCGGTTGTGGCATCCGATGCCTTCTTCCCATTCGCAGACGGATTACTACAAGCGGCAGAAGCTGGTGCAACAGCGGTGATTCAACCAGGCGGCTCGATGCGTGATAGTGATGTGATCAAAGCCGCAGATGAAGCTGGGCTTGCAATGGTCTTCACTGGCCGCAGACATTTCAGACATTAATAAAAGGAATTTTCGGTATGCGCCTCATCAGCATGACATTTATTTCATTAATACTTGCAACAACTGCCGATGCAGAGCAGTCATTGTCAATTTATGGCGGCATACAAGAGGCCGCCAATTCAAATGTTAAAATCACTGACATCGATGGCAGCCAATATAATTTTGATGCCATATGGGAAGGCAACAGCTTTGATGCACCGCTCTATTATGGCATTCGTTACACGAGCTGGCAAAATGCTAATTTTGGATTCGCAATCGATTTTGTGCATTCGAAAGTTTACGCCGATGATGCAACAATTAATGCATCTGGATATGATGTTCTTGAGTTCACAGACGGCATCAATGTCCTCACTGCAAACGCCTTATATCGTCACAAAAATGTCGGTGCTTTCACACCCTATATAGGCGCGGGTCTGGGTATTGCCATTCCTCATGTGGAAGTTCAAAGCCCACTAATGAATGAGCCAACATTAGAGTATCAATATGGCGGATTGGCGGCGACAGCACTTATGGGGGCAAGTTATGCATTGACGGATCATTTTTCTATTTTCGCAGAAACACGGTTTGATTATATTATGCTCGATGTTGATTTTGGCGATACGGGAACGTTACAAACAGATCTCATTACACAAGCACTTAATCTGGGTGTCAGTTACACATTCTAAATGAAACCAACTAGGCTTTCAGCAAAAACGCGGCGCACAAGCCGCGTTTCTTATTTTCGCACTTTAAAGCTGTGCCATCACTTCGTCTGAAAATTCTGCGTTTGTTGTGACGGTTTGAACATCATCATCATCTTCAAGTGCATCAATAAGCTTCATAAGTTTTTGTGCGCCCTCAAGATCAAGCTCAGAATTTGTCTGGGGTTTCCAAATCAGTTTTGCACTTTCACTCTCACCAAGCTCGGCTTCAAGAGCTGTAGAAACTGCGTGCAAATCGGTATCCGCGCAATAGATGACGTGACCATCCTCATCGCTCTCGACATCCTCAGCGCCCGCTTCAATAGCTGCCATCATAATCGTGTCTGCATCACCAGCTTCAACTTTATAACTCACCGCACCCTTACGATCAAACATGAAAGAAACCGATCCCGTCTCTGCTAAGTTTCCACCGAATTTTGTAAAAGTCGATCGGACAGTCGATGCCGTGCGGTTACGGTTATCTGTCATAGCTTCTACAATAACCGCAACACCATTATTGCCATAGCCTTCATAACGAATTTCATCGTAATTCTCTGCATCGCCCGCTTGAGATTTTTTGATCGCGCGATCAATCACGTCTTTTGGCACAGAAACTTTTTTCGCCTCTTTTACAGCCAAACGAAGCCGCGGATTTTTATCTGGATCAGGATCACCCATTTTAGCTGCAACCGTAATTTCCTTTGCAAGCTTCGAAAACATCTTAGAGCGCGCAGCATCTTGGCGCCCTTTACGGTGTTGGATATTGGCCCATTTTGAGTGTCCAGCCATTTCAATAACCTCATTTGAATTTAATGCATTTTATCGCCTCACTGTGCTGATGGCAAGCTTATCAAAGTGGAAAAAACCATGGTATCAACAAGCTCGCAACAATTCCGATAATAATGTTGAGAGGCAAACCCACGCGGATAAAGTCACTAAATTTATAGCCACCAGGCCCATAAACCATCGCATTTGTTTGATATCCAATTGGTGTTGCAAAGGCACAGCTCGCCCCAATCATCACCGCGACAATCAGCGGCCGCGCATCAATACCAAGTGAAGCTGCGAGAACAATTGCGACAGGCGTCATGATAACGGCAACCGCATTATTAGACAGCATTTCGGTCATTGTTGAGGTCAAGATAAAGACCATCCAAATCATTATCGGCGCAGGAAGCCCCATCATGAAGGGTGTTACAAAATCAACAACCATATCGACCGCGCCGGAGTTTTCCATGCCTTTTCCAACGACAAGCATTGAGAAAATCAGCACAAGAATTTGCCCCTCCACGCTTTCAATAGCTTCATCAAGATCAATGGCACGCGCAAGTAAAACAAGTGCCACACCGATCAGTGCGGCGAAAAACAAGGGTATAAAACCTGTGCTGGAAAGCACGAGCATTGCTACCCAAATGGTCAGCACCCATGGCGCTTTACCGCGGCGATATGAACGCTCCGATGTTTCGGAAAGATCGACCAAGCGCATATCTTGTGAAACGCGATGAATATCTTCGGGCGCCCCCTCAAGCAATAATGTATCACCCACACGGATAACAATATCATCAAGCTGGCGCCCTAAATTTTGCGCGCGCCTGTGAACCGCGAGCGGATAAACACCATAGCGCCTGCGCAAGCGAAGCGAGCCAAGACGCTTGCCCACAAGTCCACAATCAGGCGTAATGAGAGCTTCAACAGTGTTCGTTTTGCGTGATGATAGTTTATCAACCATAGCAAGCGAGCGGCTCTCTTTTAAACCAAGGAGTTCATTCACACCTGTTTTCAAAACGATACGGTCACCCTCTTCTAACGACACATCTGGGAATTGCCTGCGCAAACTTTCATCACCGCGCAAAACATCAATCACGCGCATTCCGTCACGTTTAAAGAGTTCTACACTCATCACATCGCGCCCAATAACAGGGGAGCCTTCAGGCACGGCAACCTCGGTGTAAAAACTCATTTTCTTTCGGTCAACGAGCATCTCCGCCATGCTTGAACGAATCGGCAATAAATGCTTAGCAAATAGGAAAATATAGGCAAAACCGACAAGCGCTATGATCGCTGCAAGCGGAGTGACCTCAAAAATTGTAAACGCCTTTTGCCCTGCTTCACGTGCAACACCGTCAACAAGAATATTTGTCGAAGTGCCTAATAATGTGAGCGTACCGCCTAAAATGGTCAAATAGCTGAGCGGGATTAAGGTCTTTGAAGCACTCAAGCCCAAATCCTTACCAAGCCTCAAAACGATCGGCAGCATAATCACAACAACAGGGGTATTATTCATCACCCCAGAAAGGATCATGATGACAATTGCACCAATGATTAAGGTGAGCTTGGGATGGGTTTTTGCAGAATTATTAATAGCCGTCGAAAAAAGCGCGACAACGCCTGTTCGCGTGAGCGCACCAGAGAGGACAAAAAGTGCGGCAATTGTCCAAGGAGCTGGATTTGAAAGTGCGTTTTCAAAACTCTCAAGTTCAACAATCCCCAAAGCAACCATAAACACAGCACCCGCAAAGGCGATAATTTCTGGCGCATATATTTCACGGATAAAGCCTGCAAACATGATAAGAAGAATGGCCAAGGCAACCAGTTCGCTTGATAAAAACGGTAAATATTGTTGGATCGTTGCGAGCAAATTGGCCTCCCATATAAGCACATTTTACCTCATTGACGCGCACAAGCAAGCGCATTCGATCTCAAACACTCCAATGTACAACTCATAACGTTTCGATAGCCGCACAAAAACAGGCAATCACAAATTCAAACCAATATGGTTTCATTCAATATTTGTAGATGGATCTTTATGGGGCGCTTTGTGATAAATAACCGCCACGGCGAAATGGTATCGCAATCTTCGCTTTACCGCCCTCGCCCGTTTCAATCCAAAGCCCAGACAATGTCACTGGGCCTGCTGCGGGCTCAAATCGTCCCTTACTCATGCCCGTGATAAAACGGCGCAAAGGTTCTTCGGCATTCATGCCAATCACCGAATGATAACAACCCGTCATACCTGCATCACTTTGGAAAGCAGTGCCATTTGGAAAAATCATCGTATCCGCTGTAGGCACATGGGTATGAGTACCACAAACGCCAGAAATACGGCCATCAAGCCAAATGCCCATCGCCATTTTTTCAGAGGTCACTTCGGCATGAAAATCTAAAAAACTGGCTTGCACTTGCGCACCAAGCTTATGCGCATCGAGTAGTTTATCAACAGCCGAAAACGGGTCTGCAAATGGTGCACGCATAAAGACCTGACCAAGAGCTTGAGCCACAAGAATTTTTTCGCCATTTGCCGCCTTGAAAACGCCATGGCCACGGCCGGGTGCCGATTTTGCGATATTCATAGGACGAATAATTCGAGGCTCTTTTTCTAAAAATGGCATAATGTCTTTTTGATCAAAGGCATGATCACCAAGCGTCACAACATCTGCTCCTGCATCCAAAATATTTTGGGCATGGGCTGCTGATAGCCCCATGCCACCAGAGGCATTTTCACCATTCACAATAATGAAATCGGGCGAAAACTCCTCTCGAATTTTCGGAAGTTCTTCTGTTATGGCTTGACGCCCTGCGCGACCAACAACATCGCCGAGGAATAATATTTTCATGGCATTTGCATAAGGCCGAGCCATAGAAATGTCAAAGCGATATTGCCCAAGCGATGCCGAGGGAAAACAGGTATGAACCTAGATTAATTATGTGCGCGACCGAATACGACGGATAATATATTCTGCAAGCCCAACGCAAAGCGCCCATGAACCCATAAAAATAATATCTGCGAGCACCCCCATTGGTGGCTCACCCGTAATTGCATAGATTGGGATAAAGACCATTGATACAGCCGTCGCGCCAATCCCTAAAGCGTATGCACGTATCATCCAATCACGATGCTTTGTGATGTTCCGCCTTCGGATTGCCAAGATTGCACAAATCAAGGCAATGCCAAGCGCAACGCCACAGACAAACCTTCCGCCAGTTACAAGCAAGGAATGGCTATCTGAAAATGACCATATTAGCGTGATTGAACTCATAGACAAGGCCGCTCCAGATATAACAAATACCCGCCCCATCAAACGGTGAAGTCGGCCATATTTACCCGCGAGAACGCGCCCGAACTGAATAGGCCCAATTAAGCCAAACACAGCGCCCCCAAAAGCGTGTGCGAAATGAGAGACTGGCTCTGTCGCGAGCCGAGCACTCTCACTTGGAAGTGCTCCAAATGGAATTTGAACGGCCTGCATCAAAGCAATGAGGATCGTGACGAAACTAAAGAAAAATAAGGTGGCTGGAATTGTTATTGATAGCCGTAACATATTCATGTTCCCTATATTTAATACTTTACAACCAAAGATATTAATTCAAGACTTACTCTTTTTAATAATTTCAGCCCGCATGGCTTACGGCTTAGGTCATTAAAGATTGAATGCCCTTTTCAGTGATAATCCCATCAAGCGTTATGTCCGTATCCTCTTTGGGGAGAGCAGCTTCGCTCATTTGCATGCTATAAGCAAGGCCGAAATATGGTGTCGGTTTTGCTTCTCTCAACAATTCAACCGTGCGGTCATAAAATCCTCCGCCATATCCAAGGCGCGTCCCCAAACGATCATAAGCAACGAGCGGTGCTATCACAATTTCAGGAATAATTGGCTTTTGTTCGGCGGGGATAAGCGCGCCAAACGCGCCTGCGACCATTTCCATTTCTGGTGCCCACTCACAAAAGATAAGGGGTGCCTCATTCTGAATTATAACAGGTATGCAAACTTTCTTACCCGCCTTATGAAGCGCCCGCATTGCAGGTAACGGATCAATCTCTGTACGTATCGGCATATAGGCTGCGACAATATGAAATTGCTGAGCAATGTCCTTGATATAAGGAATTATATTGGCGTTCACATTGCCATGAGCTTTTGCGCGGCGGGCATATGCCGCTTTGCGAGCCGTTATTTTTTGAGACGCAATATTCATATCCGAATCTTAGCCGAATGCCAAAAAAAGGGAAAGAGGTGACGCGGCCGATGCAACCGGTAGGCGGGGTATCCTTGAGAGCCTGGAAAACCAGGTGGGCGCCAGATAGTTAGAACCAAGATTCAGACCAGAGCCAGCTCCCTATTCAAAAATTAAGGCCACTAGGAATGGGCCAAGCCGAGAAGCCCAGCACGCGTCATATTCTTATATAGTTATTAAGTTGATAAAACGCAAAGATTTTGCGTTTATTTTCCCATTTGGCTTGCGCGCTCTGCAGCAATCTTAATTTCTTCTGCGATTTCAAGCGCTTCTTCTGGATCAAAATCCATATTAATTTCTTTGCCGTTAAGCAAAATGATAAAACGCACATTGCCAACATTGGTCGGGCCAATTTGCAAATCAGCAGCTTCTACAACTTCATTATGCTTAGACATATGGGTACCTCTATTTCTATTTTTGTTAGACAAAATTTTTATGGGATAATCAAGGGCTAAGGATGTGCTTTTTACATGAAAACGACTTGCCTTTTATAATGCCTTGGTTTATTTGAGCCGTAATGCCGCTTTAGCTCAGTTGGTTAGAGCGCTGGTTTGTGGAACCAGAGGTCCCCCGTTCAAGCCGGGGAAGCGGTACCATCCCCTTCCTAAAGTCAATTTTATTCAAAAGACCAACATTATACTGATGGTTTTTATAAAAGCCGAATGTCCTCAACGCTTTACTTAAAATTAAATATTAATATGCTTTATGATGCTTGATTTTAAATTATTAGGCAATAATGACAAAAATATATATTTATGAAAATTATACCATAACAAAAGACCATGGGCGCGCGCTAAGTATAACTGTGGCAATTATTGCACTTATTATATTTGCGCCCATAATCACCTCCATATTTTTATATCTGTGCTTTGTACATAAAGGGATTCCTATTTTTGCGCATGAGCGTGTTGGTCAAAATGGCAGATTCTTTAAATGTTATAAATTCCAGACAATGCGCCCGGACTCCCAAAAACTTCTTCAATTACACCTTGAAAATAATAAAGATGCTGCCATCGAGTGGAACGAATCTCAAAAGCTAAAAAATGACCCCCGCATATTTGGCAGGTTCTGTGAATTTTTACGCAAAACGGGCCTTGATGAACTTCCCCAAATTTTTAACATCCTTAGAGGTGATATGGATATTGTGGGGCCGCGCCCTGTCACAAGCCAAGAGCTTCCACGCTATGGCGACAACATACGCCACTATTATTCCGTTCGACCAGGTTTAACTGGGCAATGGCAAGTCTCAGGCCGCAACAATATGTCTTACGAAGATCGGGTTTCTCTTGATGTTGAGTATATCAAAACAGCAACCCTCTATACAGATATCATCATCATTTTGAAAACAGCTTTCCAGGTCGCTGCAAGAGCTGGCTACTAGTTTTAAATACACTATTTGAGGTTAAAAATGTTTTTTATTTTTATTTATAACAGCTTCAAACTTTGGAGCAATTATCTCGTGACAGAATATGAAACCGATCATGATGATTATGAATGCAACTCTACAACTGATATATGCGAGCCAATTCTTGGTACAATAGAAGATGATACGCTCACGGGTGATGAATGTGACGATATCATTACCGGCTATGAAGGTGATGACATCATCCTTGGCAATGATGGTAATGACACACTTTACGGCAATGAAGGCGAGGATCATATAACTGGCGGTTATGGTGAAGATATAATCAGGGGCGGGAAAGGTGCCGATCAACTTCATGGAGGAAAGGGCAATGACACCCTTTTTGGCGGCAGTGGCCAAGATTTTCTGAATGGTGGAAACGGCAATGATGAATTAAACGGTGGAAACGGAAAAGATGTCCTCAATGGTAGTATCGGGAACGATACGCTTTATGGCGGCAATGGCGACGACCGATTATATGGTGGTGAAGGCAACGATGTTGCATTCGGTGGCGATGGTGATGATGTGTTCATATTTGAAACAATATATTCGAGTTTTGATTCATTCAGTGGGGACGCAGGGCAAGATCAAGTTAAAATCATTATTCAAAATCAAACCGAATGGGATGCATATTGCGGGGTTCTCGAAAATCTGGAGGGGCAAGCAGGTGAAGTCAATATAGATACAATGGGGTTTTCATATGATTCTATCGAGCGCATCACACTTGCTTTTGATGACGCATTAGCTCACTTTATACTTTGATCGGGGCATGTTGTATTGATCGCCCACCCTTCATCATTCACCGCGCCGAAAAAGCTCAATTCCCGCCGATTAGTTGACATCTCCTTCTTATCTCTGGTGATCTTACTGGCGGGAGACGCCTTATTGCGCACGGGCTTATCATCCCTATTATGGCTTATGGCTTATGGTTGCTTAGCCTTGTCTATTTTGATGAATTTACGTGGTTTCTTGACAGTCTTTATGTGCAACCAATCTATATTGTTCATTGGATATCTCGCCATGATTTCATCTCTGTGGTCTGTTATGCCAAGTTTGAGCCTTATCGCAGGCATACAACTCACCGTCACGATACTCATTGGAATCTATATGGGTAGCCGCTTCAATTTATATGAAATTATTTTCATATATGCAGTCACTGCTGGACTTACAATCGTTGTCTCATCACTCAATCTCAGCGGAATATTTGGAGAAAGTTACAGTGATGTCGGCGGTTTTTTAGGAATATACACACATAAAAACCTCTTTGCTCCGCAAATCGGGTTATTTATGCTCTGCTCGCTGCCATTTGCATATATGTATCCAGGCGTTAGGCCATTCATTACCATTGCAATCATAATCGCAATATACTTTCTGTGGATCGCAAAATCAGTTGCAACGCTTGGTGCCGTGATGCTCTTTTGCTCGGCTTCAATCATAATATTTATGCTCGCCTCATCAGCGCGCAACAGGTTCACTATATCATTATTCTGCATATTGTGCGGTGTTACAACATTCTTGGTTTTTCTTAATTTCAATATCGGTTTTTGGGATATTCTTGATTCTCTTGGCAAAGACAGAACCCTCACTGGAAGACTTGATATTTGGAAAGTCGGCATACAACATTTTAAACAAGATGAATATATTGGAATAGGTTATGCTGCCTTTTGGAAATATCCAGAATTTCTCAGTGAAATCACATTGCTCAAGGATAGCTATGGAGAAAATGTCACGGCATTCCACAATTTTGCTATAGAAGCTCTGGTTTCATTTGGCATCGTCGGAATTTTTCCGATCCTAGCTTTCTGCTTCACGCCCACTCACAGACTTTATCGATTGCTCATGATGAAGGATCGCTCAAGCCATTGGAGTATCATGTGCATCGCAATTGCCATAATTGGGTTTTGCTTTTTTCTTGCATTGTTTGGCCCACATTTAATGCGTCAACATGAAACAACGATGTTCATATTTCCAGCGCTTGCGGTTGCTGCTCAAATGGAAATGGCGCAAACACGAAGGAACAGATCGCAATGCTAATTTTATCTATAATCTTCATCATATTATTTGTGTATCCATATATGATTTACCCACAAATATTGAAATATATTCGTCCCTTCAAAGGCGAGGCCGTTATAGATACTTCGCCAAAAAAATTCGCTTTGTTTTTTTCGGCCTATAACGAGGAAGCCCAAATTGGAAAAACCATTGAATGGCTGGAACAATTGAAACAAAAATGGCCTGAGCTTGGTATTTTGGCATATGACGACTGTTCTTCTGACAACACAGCGTCTCTACTTGAAGAATCGGAATCAATTCATCTCATCAAGGGGACAACTCGGCGCGGAAAGCCTTATGGAATCCGCAAGCTGATCAATGTTTCAAAAGCAGATATAGGCATTTTTATAGATGCAAATGTCATTGCTGATGTTCAGTCAGTTCTACATTTCAAGCGTTACTTTGAAAACTCTAAAATTGGAACGGTTGATGCAAAACTGAGCTATGTTGATGGACATAACACCAATGAAGAGGTTGAGTCATTTTATTGGAAGATGGAAGAAAGACTAAAATATCTTGAAACAAAAACGGGAAACACAGTTGGTGCAGACGGCTCCATGTTCGCAACGCGCCTTGAAACATATCCAGATTTTCCAGACGATAATGCAGATGATTTCCGTGTATCAATGGAAAGTATATTTTTGGGCCAACGCTGTATAACGGCCGATGACATATTTATTTATGAAGCGAGTACATCAAGCAGTATTGATGAGTTTTACAGAAAGAAACGTATTGCTTGTGGGGCATTTGCAGCCCATCGCCATATGTGGCCACAGCTCACCAAAATGAATGCAATTGATAAGTGGAAATATTTTTCACACCGCTTCTTGAGATGGAATGGTGCATTGCTTTTATGGGCTGCAGGGATAAGTGCATTGCTCTTCATGCATCAATTGCAAAATATAAAGTATATGTATTTAGCCATGCTGATGTGCGGAATGCTTCTGGCATCAATTCCAAAACTTAGAAAACTGACAATGAAAATTGTGAACATTCTCATTGCCATACACGCCATACAATTTGGAATATTCGAGAATATCCTTGGCAAATCCTATAAGACATGGCGCCCAGCACAAAGCCGCCAAAAAGGCAGCGAAACATTATGACAAAAAATGTTGCCGTTTTTGCGTTTGATATCAGTGAAATCTCTCAAATCAGACGTATAGAAAGCTTCATTCGGCTTGGGATGAAGGTCACTTCCTATAGTATGCGTCGTCAAAATATGAATGAAGATTTTGTGCCGAGTTGGCCCAATATCCATTTGTTTTATACGGAAAACGAAAAACCCATAAAACGGATTATGACGATAATGCTATCATGGATAAAGCTATGTTTCCGACTAAAACGCCTCGCTCAATCCGATGTCATTATAGCGCGCAATTTTGATATGCTTCTCATTGCACTCGGTGCAAAACTTATGCTGCATATATTTGGACTTAAAAAGAATATCGATCTTGTCTATGAATGTTTGGACATACATTCATATTTTTGCGCAGATGGATTTCGTGGTCGTTTCGCTCGTTTCTTCGAGCGATTAGCGCTTAGATTTACAAACCGAATAATTGTTTCATCGCCCGCATTCAAAAAACACTACTTTCAAGACATGCAAGATTTTGCAGGCGACATTTATATCGTTGAAAATAAATTAGTGGCGGCTCCAAGCCTGCGGACAAAACCTCAGATCTCCATCCGATCACCAATTAAGATCGGGCTTGTTGGCACGATACGCTGTGCTCCAAGCGTGCAGATACTTTTGGCGATTGCACGAAAACATCCAAGTTTTTTTGAGATCCATTTCCATGGAGTTATCCACTCTCATTCACTCCCCAATTTTGAACATGATATCTTAGGTCTGAGCAATGTCTATATGCATGGGCCATATAACTATTACTCCGATCTTAAGAAAATTTATCAAAATCTTAACTATGTTTGGGCACAAGATTTATGGCAAAGAAATGGGAACTCTATGTGGCTTTTACCAAATCGAATTTATGAAGCGGGATATTTTGGATGCCCAAGTATAGCTTTATCACAATCTGAAACGGGAAGAAAAATCTCACGGATGGGCTGGGGATTTTGTGTCGACCATATAGATGTGGATATAGTTTCCAAAAAAATCCTGAGTATTGGCGCGCGTGAATATAGTGAAATTTGCAAGATAATTTCCAACACACCAACATCTAATTTTGTGCAATCTGACCGTGACCTATTAGCTTTTTTCAGAAATGATGGTGCCGCCAGATGAGCACTTTGAAAACATTCATGCGAAGAAGTAAAGTTTATAGCGCGCGCACAAAAAAAACACTTCCATTTGCAACAAAATTAAAACGTCATATTGCATTTATGCATATGCCAAAATGTGCTGGAACTTCACTTTCAAATGCACTATATGGATTGGTTCCCTTACATAAACGCGTAGGTGTCATTGATGCGAACGCAACACGTTTGGCCGCGGGCGTTATGCATCACAATGTGATCGATTGGGAGGCATGTCACGAAGATTTGGATGATCCAAAACCATGCTTTGATTTGCGCGAGGGTGAATTGATTACTCATATGAATTGGAAAACACCCCTTATCCATGGCCATTTCCTGTGGTCAGATCATGCTTATGAACATTTTCATAAAGATTATGATTTTATCACTATGCTCCGAAACCCGGTTGATCGCGCGTTATCAAATTTTCGTATGAACAAAAATGAAGGCATTCTGCCAAATGATTTTCATGTTGATGATTGGCTATCATCAAAATTAGGCTTTCATCACGGCTCAACATATCTTCGCTATTTTTCAGGAAATGCGATCCTATCGATTGATGATGCGGAACATCATTTATCCACTGCCATAGAAAATGCGCAAAAATTCAACCTTATTGGATGCGTGGAAAAACAGAGTCTTTTTATACAGAAATTTCAAAAACTCTACGGTTCAAAGCCATCCATTGGAAAAGACAATAGAGCTAAAAATGATGTGATCAACCTTAGCGAAAAGCAGCTATCAAAATTAAATGAATTATGTAGATATGATCATATAATTTATGAGAAATTTCGAGATTGGCAGCTCTAAAATGCACAGAGCGGCAGGTACATCACTTCAACTATTTTTCTTACGTATGGGTGGCGCTTTTGCTGCACTCATTTCGAATCTTTTGCTCGCAAAATTTGTACCAGATGGCCAGCTCGGCGTCATGTTGACAATGATGTCCATGGCAACTCTTGCATCAATCTTACCCTTTTTATGTTTGGATGCGGCGATCATTCGTTTTCTGCGGCAATATGTTGCACAGAATGACTTCGACAGTTTGCGTGCATATTTACGCTTTCTCCTTCGCATAAATAAAATCATCGTTTATGGGATTGCTATAGTGGTTTTCAGTCTTTCTATTTACACATTGATACACGAAAAATACTTGCCTTTATGGGCTTGGAGTCCTCTTATTCTCGCTTCAATATTGTTCTCTTGGATGCGCTTTCGAAGTCAAATCTCCAATGCAGATGGGGAGGTTGTTTATTCAACAATAGGACGGTCATTTGCGAGGCCAATTATTTTTTTGGTTGGAATCACAGTTTTTATATTGTTGGATCATCCTATTTCGTCATTTTGGATTTCATTGGTTTTTCTGGCTTCCGTCTTATCCGCCTGCATATTGCAACATATGCTCATTTCACCATTACCAGCCATTGCGGGGCCATCCATCGCCTACAAACCCGAATGGGTAAGCGGTGGATTATCTTTAGGGGTGAACATGGTCTTTCAAGAATACCTCGTTGAAATATTAATCATCATTGTTGCATTAACCCTTCCAAGCGAAGATGTTGCCGTTTACGCAATCGCGCTAAGATTGGTTGCATTTGCACGTTTTTCTGTCATTGCGGTCGACATGTCATTTCGACCAATTATCGCAAAAAACCTCGCTTCACAAAACATTACTAAAGTAGCCAGAAAGTTAAAAGCTTCAGCAAAAATAAGGCTATATTTTGCACTAATTGCTATTATTGGATTATTTATTGGCACCGAGATTTTTCAACATTTTTTAGGTGGCATATTCATCAATGTAAGCGCCCTGCTCCCTATCCTATTGCTAGACGTTATCGTTCTCGCACTTCTTGGCTCTCCTCATTTCTTACTCGGACAAACTCAACACGCCCCATGCTTAATTCCAGCGACAATTGGCTCAACGATCCTCTTGGCAATTGGTGTTTATTGGGGTGGTAAATTTGGAGGTCTCACAGGAGCAGCTTGGTTAAGTTCACTCATATTAAGCTTCCGCTTAATTTATTTATTTATGCTGACTTATCGTCGAATTCATTTCAATAGCTCACTTATTCCAATGCCAAAGATTTGGAGACTCAACAATGTCACTTAGAACCGTTGACTTCATCATAGCTGGATCAATGCGTTGCGGGACAACGAGTCTCTACTACGAACTTGCACGTCATCCCGAAATTTCCATGTCACGCAAAAAAGAAACTGATCATTTCATTTCTGACTGCCCACCTCAGTCCTATGACGCTCAGTTCAATAAATCAAAAAGGATATGGGGAGAAGCTTCACCCAATTACAGCAAATTTGATATTTTCCCAGACGTTCCACAAAGAATACATAAGCACTCTCCTAATACCAAGTTGATTTTCTTAGTGCGCGACCCATGCGATCGTATCGTTTCTCAATATCGCCATTCACTTGCAATGGGAAATATATCGAACTCTGAAAGCATATCTATCGGCTCCAAAGCCATGACACATATGATCAATACATCAAAATATTTCGCGCAGCTTTCCAAATTTAGAGAGTATTTTGATAAAAATTCTTTGCTGGTTCTTAAGATGGAGGACTATATCGACAATCGGTTGGCTACCCTCGATAAAATGACAAACTTTATCGGCGCATCAGCCCATGATTGGGGAGATAAACCCCTCGCTGAAAATAGCTCGCACGCTTTGATGAGATATCCAAATATAATTAAGAATTTACGCAAAAACGTCATGTTGCAAAAGCTATACAATAGAATTCCTCATCAATGGCAAACACGGGCCAAAAACCTTGTTTCTCACAAAAGTTACAGCATTAAAGAAAACCAATCAGCTGCAATATACCGTAATGAATTATTAAATATATTGCGAGATGACATTATTGCATTTGGAAATGAATACAAAATCGATGTGAGCGGCTGGTTAATGGGGACACAAGATGATGCATGAAAAACAAACCAAAATCATAATTGCGGCATTAACCTATGAACGAGAGCAAGGCCTTGCGACATTACTCAATGCGGTTGAGAAGCTTAACATTGTATCGCATATAGCTCTGGAATTGCTCATCGTGGATAATTCACCCTCCCACAGCGCAAAGGCCCAGCTTACCGAATATGCCAAAGCATTCCGATTCCCCATGCACATAAAAAATGTCACGGAAAGAGGAATAGCGCACGCACGCAACCAAGTCCTAGAACATGCCCTAAAAAGTGATGCTGAATATCTGCTCATGATTGATGATGATGAATACCCGTCTCAAAATTGGGTCACTGAGATGATAAATGCATTTGACAAATTTGGCGGGCATGTTGTGATCGGCCCTGTTCGCCCTATATTTGATAAACCTCCAAGCCCATGGATGATCGCAGGCAAGCATTTCAGTTTCGGTGGATATCAAGATGGGGAGGTGCTCCGTGAAGGAAATACATCAAACGCTGCTGTGAAACTTGACTTTTTAAGAGCGCATTCAGTTCGCTTCAATCGGCAATTTGATTTTACAGGTGGAGAGGACACTTGTTTTTTTCATGAGCTTTTGAAAGTTGGTGCGCGGATCACATTTGCCCAACATGCAATCGTCAATGAGACAATCGTTGCGCACCGATCTACGATCTCGTGGTTACTAAAACGATGGATGCGAACTGGAAATACCGATGCATATATTCGCTTATTAAACACCGAAAATCGTTTGTTCATATTTATGGAGGGCATCATGAGAACGATGATTGGCACCTTCCTCATGATTGCTTCAATCGCGCCATTGATCTTTGGCTACACTTCTAAGTTTTTTGATCATTTGCGCATTACATCACGTGGTATGGGATATATTGGCGCGTCATTGCGCATACAATATAATGAGTACAGAGATTTGAATAGATGAGCCATTTGCATGATGATCATAATGAGACGGTGCGTCGATTTATACTTAACCTTTGGGCTATATTATGGTCTCGCCTATGGGTATTAATCATTTGTATCACCCTTGGGTGCCTCTTGGCATTCGCTATTATTTTAACGAGCGAAAAGAGCTATCGTTCGAGTGCAGCCATCACACTTGATATCATGAAACTTGCGAGTTTTAATGATGAAGTTATACATACGTCTTTTCTTGCTGATGATCTCATCGTTGATACAGAAATCCAGATCATGAGTTCGATCGGGGTTGCCGAGCGCGTATTAACACTTGGGGAATCCCTGAAGATCCTTGGTGGAGAGGAACTTACAGAAGAGGAAATTCGTCAAAATGCGCTCAAAAATCTTGCGCGTGGATTGCATATACAACGTGAGGGAAGCACGTCACTTGTCACAGTGTATTTTACCCATAATGATCCTGAATTCGCCGCATTTATTGCTGATGGCCTCGTCGATGTTTACATAGATTTCAAGCAAGATCTTCAATCACAACGCATAGAGCACAAGCGTGAATACCTAGAGCTAGAGATACAATCGACCTTAAGGCGCCTACAAGAAGCTGAAAACAATACAGTTCAATTTGCACGTGCCAGTGGCCTGCCACATGATAGCGAAAAAACACTGAATCAACTTGAAGAGGAAATTTTAAAACGCGATCAAATCGAACAATCTGTGCAATTATTGCTCAAAGAACAAAATTACAATTCTTTAGAAGCGTTAAGCGCAAATTCTCAGGATCCTTTGCAGCTTCATGGGTCAATTTTGGTGCAGCAAATCAATCCACAAATTTCGTTTGTACAAAGCAAATACACTGAAGCAAGCCTAGAGATTGCCACATTGATTGCCGCGGGCAATCCTCCCCCAGAGAATTCAAGCACAATGCGCAATCTTGAAGCTTTGGGTGAATCTCTTATTGAACTGGTCATTGCTGCAAGAGACGTTTCCCTTTCAGAATTTGAGCTTTCAAAAAATCGCCTAGCCGAAACGGCTGCTCGATACGAAGATGTCCGCCAGAAGACTGAATTGTCGATTTCCGATCAAAATGCTTTGCAAAAACTCAAGGATGATGAAGAAGCAATCAGAACTGAATTTGACAATTTGAATGCACAATTACAAAATATTTGGAGCCAAAATAATTTTTTACAAGCGCCTGCAGAACGCATCTCAACCGCTATACCATCTTTAACGCCATTTGCACCCAACCCAATGCGTATATTGGTTTCAAGCCTCGCCATCTCCATCATGCTATTCGGGCTTTACGTGCTTATTTCACGCCAACTCTTTGCTAAAATAGAACTGGCCGATGACGTCCCATTTCATGAAAATATGCAAATCATAGAGTTATTTAAACCCTCAAAATTAATGAGCATCTTCAAGCGCAATCAACCTGATAAGTCTCGTTTAGATGCATTTACTAAACTTGTCGCAAATAGTTCTGGAAAAACAGTTGGGTTATTGCCACTTAATCATAACTGCGCCACAAGAGATGCAATCCAGCTTTTCGCACAATCTGCGACAGGACTAGGCTATAAAATAGCCGTTTTAAACATGAGCAACGACGATCGTTTTGAAATTCCTGATGTAAATATTCAAAAACACCTTGGGAATAACTTAGATACTCGTCTCAAGGATATGCGAACAACATCAGATATAATATTCGTCATCTCTGAGAATGCCGATAGTTTACTGGAAATCCCAGAATCGTTATCTCATTGCGATGCAATTTGTATGCTCATTAACAAAGGCAGCGCCCGTATTGACCAATCAACAGAAGCGTTAAATTTAATGGGCGGACTAAGGAATAAAACATTAAAAATACTATTTCAGCATTAGTTTTCTTGATTAGATTTGATCAGAATTTCACGCTGTGGGAATGGAATGCTAATATCATGTGCTTTAAATTTACGGAAAATTGCAAAATTGGCATCTGATTTTGCAGTTGCCATGCCATCAGCTTCACGAATACAAAAGCGCAATTCAAAATCAAGAGAACTGTCACCAAAGTTCTGAAACAAAACTGTCGGCTCAGGGATTCGCAAGGCAATAGGAAGCTCATTTACGGCTTCTAGGAGGAGTTTTTTGACGTTTTCAGGGTCACTATCATAACTTACCCCGACATAAGTTTTAACGCGCGCAATTTTATTCGTATGCACCCAGTTCAAAACAGATTGTGATACAAGATCCGCATTCGGCACGATGACCGAAGCATGATCAAAAGTCTCAATTTCAGTCGACCGAACAGCGATCTTACGCACATATCCTTCATGGCCAGAAACAGAAATCCAGTCCCCTTTCTTAATCGGACGTTCAATCAGAAGTATTATACCTGAGACAAAATTCGAGACAATGTTTTGAAGACCAAAACCAATACCAACTGATAAAGCCCCCAAAACAACTGCAAGACTAGACAGATTGATCCCGGCCGCATTGAGAGCAAGGAAGGCAGCGATCGTATATCCAGCATATCCAAATAAAGACACAATTGCCGTCTGCCCGCCAATATCTAACCTTGAGCGCGGCAAGATGAGGTTTTGAAGCAGGCGCTTAATGCCCTTTACGATGAAAAAACCAATTGCGAACACAATAAGTATTTGGACAAAATTGACTGCCGATATACGGACATCACCAATCGAAATTCCATTATTGATGCCCACCCAAATTTCATTCAAATCGGTTGATCTCGCGCCCCAAATCAGAGCAAGCAATGGTAATGATGCAAGCCATATCCCTGTCCCAAGCAATACGGGCCATAGCATTGCCCGTTCTTCAAATTGGCCGTTATCGCCGACCGTTTTGCTATCATCCCAAAACAATCTGATAATATCAAAGCAAACGCGAAATAGGCTTGAACAAAATAATGCAAGTAAAAAAGTAAAATTCAGCCCATGGAATATCTGGCGCGATGCACCGTAATATCCTGCAATAGCTAGAATGACCGTTAATATGGCACCATAGAAATATATAGAACGTCCAATCGAAACAATGCGCATCAGCCCGCCCATGGACATCGCCGAAAATAGCTTTGTGAACTTTTCACGCGATGCAATAGGGGCCACAAAAAACAATGCAGAGCCAACAAATATGAGGTTTAAAAATGAAAGCGTATTTTCATCAAGGCCAAATAATGTTGCCGTTTGATCAATATTCCAACTCAGTGCCGCAATCACTGCTAGAATAGTTATTGACCAGTTTTGCAAAAAATTATTTGCATCTGATTGCTCGTCAATTTGCAAAAATGCAAGCCAACGCCCAATGACAAAGGCATAAGCAACTTTGTTCATCAAGCTTAGCACGACACCGCCATAGATACCCAAAGCCCCGCTAGCCTGCAGGGCGCTAAATATCACAAAAACACCAACAAGCCCACAAAGCAGCTCAACCAAATTTCGGCCAATAATTAATACGGCATCTCCAAATTTAGAGGGTACGAACTCAGACCAAGATCTAATGACATTCAAAATTTGTCTTGGAATATAAAACAACAAAGCGAAGCCGAGCAGAACCAATATGATCGTGATTGGCAATTTGTTAAAAAAAATATCGCGGCTTGATGATGTTGAAAAAATATTTTGTGTATCTATAATCAATATGTCTTTTGCATCGATCATATTAATTGCGGCACTTGATATTGTGGTTGGCAATATTGGTGAAACTGAGCGTTTCGTCAATGTATTCGAAAAATTCTTGCGAATAACACTATCAACTTCCACGATCAGATCATCCGCGCGTCTATAAGCCAGTTCCGCTGTGAGAGAGGGCACTTCAACCTCTGCAAGGTCGTCGCGCAACTCATCAAGCTTAATGTCAATCTCTGGGCTTGCCGTACTGCCCTCAGGAACAGAGGCCAAAATAGTTGAGATACGCGCTTTTAATTCTGTAATTTGACTTGCATTGGCGTCAATAATTGATTGCGCCTCTTCGCGCACCTTCACAAGTTCTTCACGGCTCGAGCTTAGCCAACCATCCGACGGGGATCCGCTATTGATACTCGTCTCAACTTTTGTAGATATATTATCCCATTTTGCGGATTGAATGGCAATGTCGGTTTCAACAGCACTCGCAAAAGAAATGCTTGAAAACAACAAGCAAAAGATAATGATTATCCTTTTAATCATTCCATAACGCTCGGTATATTTGCAGGTTCACGTTCAAGCCATTGGGGAACAGGCAAGCCTTTTGAGCGCAAGAATTCTGGATTAAATAGCTTAGATTGATAACGCGTTCCATAATCACAAAGGATCGTAACAATTTTTGCGTCAGCTCCCATATCGCGGCCCATACGGATTGCGCCTGCAATATTAATCGCTGATGAGCCACCAAGGCAAAGCCCTTCATATTGAAGCAAATCAAATAATATTGGCAGCGCTTCGGCATCCGAAATCCGATATGAATGATCTACTTTCAAACCGTCAAGATTTTCTGTTATGCGCCCTTGTCCAATGCCTTCTGTGATTGATCCGCCCTCTGATTTTAGCTCACCTTCTGTGTAAAAACTGTGCAGCGCCGCGCCCTCTGGATCAACCAAACCAATACGAATATCCGAATTAAACCCACGAAGGCTTTCTGCCACGCCCGCCAATGTTCCACCAGAACCAACAGCACAAATAAAGCCCGAGACCTCGCCATCGGTTTGCTCCCAAATTTCTGGGCCTGTTGAAAGCTTATGCGCATTTCGGTTGGCTGTATTATCAAATTGATTTGCCCAGATGGCACCATTGGGTTCGCTCTTTGCAAGCTCTGCGGCCAAACGCTCTGAATATCGTACATAATTGTTTGGGTTTTTATAGGGAACGGCTGGAACCTCAACAAGCTCAGCACCCGCAAGCCTGATCATGTCTTTTTTCTCTTGTGCTTGAGTATCAGGAATAACAATCACAGTCCTAAAGCCCATAGACGCCCCAACAAGCGCAAGGCCAATACCTGTATTTCCAGCTGTGCCTTCGACGATTGTACCGCCTGGCTTGAGTTCACCCGATTTTACGGCTTGTTGAATAATGTTCAGCGCTGCACGATCTTTCACAGATTGGCCGGGGTTCATGAACTCAGCCTTACCCCAGATTTCACAACCAGCAGCCTCACTTGCGCCACGAAGACGAATGAGTGGTGTATGCCCAATGGCTTCTGCGATATCTGCGTAAATCATGATCTTATTCCTTATCAATACGAGATCAATCTATGCCTGATTACGCCCAGCTTCAAGGGAAAGCTTCAGGAATTTATGCGTTAAATATTAGTTATTCAAAACAGATTTAAGCGCTTTGAGCACATGCTCCATATCTTTGCTTTTGGCATAATGAACAAAACTCAAACGCAGCACGCCGTGATCAGGATCAATGCCCATGGCGTTCAGCACGCGAGGTGCATAGAAACTACCGCCCGCAGCCATCACCCCGTGCTTGCGTAAAGCCTTGGCCAATTCAGAACCTTTTTTGCTTTCATGTAAGATTGAAACCGTCGGCACACGGTCGCGAATATCAACATCACCGATAATGCGAATAGAACCTATCTTCTCTAACCCCTCAAGCAATATCGCCAGCTTTTTACTTTCATGTGAACGCTGCAATGCACTCACCTTACCTGTCATTTCTGTGAGTGATGTCTCTACTTTAAAGTGCTTTTTATGCAGCTTTGAAATATAATCACCCATCCCGCGAAGAGCTGCAACTTGCGCATGATCGGGACCTGCTGGGTTAAAGCGCTTTCGTAAATAACTCGCATTAAAGCTATGAGCCTGATTATCAAGTTTGGCGGCGAGTTCGGGGTTGATCGTCATCACACCTTGATGTGGTCCAAAAGTCTTATAGGCTGAGAAAAAATAGATATCAGCGCCAAGCGCTGATATATCTGGCCAAGCATGGGGTGCGTAACTCACGCCATCAACAATTGAATATATATTTTGAGATTTCAATTTCGCGCAAATTTCCGCAACAGGATTGATTGCACCTACAATATTTGAAACATGCGGAAACGCGACAAAAACTGTGTTGGCATCAAGAAGTGACCAAAGGTTTTCAGGATCAAGCAATCCATCCTTTCCAACTGACCATTCCCTTATCTCAACACCATGTTTTGCCATTGCGCGCCAATAACCTGAATTGGCTTCATGATCTTGATTGGTCACAACAATATTCTTGCTTTTATCTATCAAGCATTCAAAGGCATGTGACAATGTATATGTATTCGCAGTGGTGGATGCACCGACATGAACCCAATCATTGGGCACATTGAGGATTTCTGCAAGCACCTGATATGATTGATCCATCAACTGCCCAGCTTCTTTTGAAGCCTGATATGAATAATAAGGCTGCATACGCAAACGACTGTGATAATCATAAAGAATATCTGCAACTTGCCGGCACATATATGAACCACCCGCATTCTCAAAATGCGACATACGTTTGAGAGAAGGTTCGGAAAACGCTTTGAACTGCTCCCGCACAAAATCAACTTTGAGTTTCATAATCAAGCCTTTTAAGCGTTTACATCAATAACAATGCGGCCGCGCACTTGGCCTTTTAAAATTTGGGCACCCAATTCAGGCACATCGGCGAGAGGGCGCGTTTCAACCATAGCTTCCAGTTTTTCAAACGGAAATATTTGAGCCAACCTTGTCCAAGCTTCTACACGATCTTGATAAGGGCGCATCACCGAATCAATTCCGATAAGCGAGACGCCGCGCAGCAAAAATGGAATAACTGTAGCAGGTAAGCTTGACCCACCAGCAAGCCCGATTGATACGGCCACACCATTATATTTCATTTGACCAAGTACGCGCGCGAGCATTGGCCCGCCTACATTGTCAATCGCACCAGCCCAGCGTTCGCTTTCAAGTGGGCGCTTAACCGTTTCATTGATTTCTTCGCGCGCAATAACTTCATTTGCGCCAAGATCTTTGAGATATCCTTCGAGTTCCGCTCGACCAGAAACCGCAGCGACCTCATATCCTAGCTTTGATAACAATGCGACAGCAACCGAACCCACACCACCTGACGCGCCCGTTACAAGAATTGGTCCTGAATCTGGCGTGACGCCTCCGCGTTCAAGAGCAATCAAACCATACATCGCGGTTAAACCAGCTGTGCCAATAGCCATTGCCTGATGCAATGTGATCCCTTTTGGCATCGGCACTAGGAAATCTGCATTTATACGTGCCATTTGGGAATATCCCCCCCAATAAATTTCGCCGACACGCCAGCCCGAAACAAGCACCTCATCGCCTTTTTTATATCGTTTATCACGGCTTTCCACAACTGTTCCACAAAAATCCACCCCCGGAATATGGGGATAATTGCGAACCAAACCACCACCCGATCCGACACAAAGGCCGTCTTTATAATTTAACGTCGAATAGGCGACATCAATCAGGACATCCTCATCTGGGAGTTGATCAATTGTCATATTCTGTATTGAAGCCGAGGCCTCACCTTCATCATTTTTTTCAACGAGTAATGCACGAAAATCCATGGGCCATATCCTCTAATTAATTGGACATAGGAAAGCGCCCGCATCAATAAGAGTCAAGTTATTTATTTACATTTTCTGCAAAAATAATCTCACCAAACCCATCCTCTTGGATGAATGCAACAAGGTTCAAACCATCTCTTGACGGAGCATTTACCGTTATAGGTGCAAGCCCGTTCCATTTCGACACATTTTCAAGCTTTTCCACAACATTGGTATATTCGATAAGTTTACCCTTATTTTCACCAGCCGTTATTTCGACTGTTTTCTCAGGTATGACCCATGCAAGCATGATATTGTATTGCTTGCCGCCACTTGGAAATGCAGAAAAGCTAAGCTTACCATTATTCGCAGCTGTCATTTTGAGAGTACTGATCGCATTATGTAATTTAAAGCTATTTTCTATCGCATCCGTATTCGCACCTGAAAAACTATTGCGACCATCCACGATGACTTGTGGCGTAAAAATTTGTTTTTCTTGCCGAGCTTGTTGATACAAGACTTGACGCTCAGAAAATTCAGGTGAAGCCATTGTGTCCTTCCAACCCAAATAGTCCCAATAATCCACATGAAATGAAAGCGCTATCACATCAGCGCGCTTATTGAGTTCAGCTACATATAAATCAGCGCGCGGACACGTCGAACACCCCTGCGAAGTATAAAGCTCCACAAGGCTAGCGGCTGATATTTGGATTGGTGCAAAAAACGTGCAAACCCAAACTGTAGCCGAAATGATATATGATACAAATCTTCTCATTTTCAAAATAATATGTGAATTTCACCTTCCGCGCTAGAACCCGAATGATCACTTGTGTGTGAGGCTACCATCGCTTGGTATTTTTAAACCATATTGATGCTTGTTGAGGAAAATTTTCAAGGATATTTTTCTCCTCATCAACGATAAATCTTTTGTGTATAATCAAAACAAAAAGTGGCAACACAAAGAAACCAGATAAAAACCCGACTTTAAGGGCAACCCCCAAAACAATTAAAGCATAGCCTGTGTATATTGGATTTCGTGATATTTTAAACGGGCCTGTGGTTATCAGTGATGAAGGAATCCGCCTTGGGATGACAGTTGTTTTTGTCCGCAAAAACTCTATCTCAGCCCAAATTATATATATCATTCCAACGGCAATAAAGACCATCCAAATCCATGATGGAAAAAAACCGCTTACATTATAAAACGGTAACAGTTTCGCGATCACAAAGATCAAAGCAAGGCATAGCGCCATCCAAATTGGAGGCCAATCAAAAAGTTTTTTTATCATTTTTGCTATCCTTTTCAATAAAGTTGCGTAATTTTGCGCAATTTACAAGAGTCGATTCCTCAGTCATCGTGTACGCATGATGTATTGTGATATAAATGACCTAAGAAAACGTTATACCAAGCGTGTGCCAAAAATGTTTCGTGGATATTGCGAAAGTGGTTCATGGGCACAGCAAACGCTTAAGGAAAACATGTCTGATTTTTCAAAATTGAAATTTCGGCAACGTGTTGCACGCAATCTTGAAAACAGGTCTGTAGCCACAACTATATGTGGACAAGATATCTCAATGCCAGTTATTGGTGCCCCAGTCGGGCTTTTGGGAATGCAGTACGCCGATGGAGAGATTCACGCAGCACGCGCTTTTGAAAAATTCGGTGTCCCATTCACCTTATCCACGATGAGCATTTGTTCGATCGAAGAGGTTGCTCGAAATGCCCAAAGCCCGTTTTGGTTTCAGCTCTATGCGCAACGTGATCGAGAATTTACAGCTTCACTCATAAATCGCGCAAAAGCCGCTGAATGTTCTGCATTAGTTGTAACTCTTGATCTTCAAGTCCTTGGCAAACGTCACGCAGATATTCGAAACGGTATGACGGCCCCTCCCCGCCTGACAATACCCAATATCATTGACATCTCTATGCATCCCATCTGGGCGATGCGCATGATGATGAGTAAAAATAAGGGTTTTGGCAATATTCAAGGACATGCGGAGGGCGTTGATGATATGGGCGACCTGATGAAATGGACGGCGAGCCAATTCGACTTAAAGTTAAATTGGGATGATCTCAAACGCTTCCGTGATCAATGGCCAGGCCCGATGATCATTAAGGGCATTATGGAGATTGAAGATGCCGAAATGGCTATTAAATGTGGTGCTGATGCGATAGTCATCTCGAATCATGGCGGGCGACAATTGGATGGCGCACCAAGTTCAATAAGCGTGCTTCCAGAAATCATGGCAGCCATTGGCGACAAAATCGAGGTGATCATCGATAGTGGAATTCGCTCTGGTCAGGATATTTTACGCGCTCGCGCACTGGGTGCAAAAGCTTGCATGATAGGGCGCGCTATGGTGTATGGTCTTGGTGCAAATGGAGAAAAAGGCGTGACCTGCGCATTGGAAATTTTAAAAGAAGAGCTGGATTTATCAATGGCTTTTTGTGGGCAACGTCAAATCGATGATGTGGATATAACAATTTTGAGACAGGATTAACTAATCCATCTATCTGCAGTTGTATATCTACGCAGAATCCTTATAAATTAGTCGAAAATTTACATAGTAAAATTATCTATGTATTTTAATTACATTTATTAAGGATTTATCACTAATATGGCTCAAAAAGTTCAAAAAGCAATTTTTCCTGTCGCAGGTTTAGGGACACGTTTCTTACCCGCAACAAAATCGATCCCAAAAGAGATTATGACACTCGTGGACCGTCCGCTTATTCAATATGCCATTGATGAGGCACGCGATGCAGGAATAGATGAATTTATTTTTGTAACTGCCCGTGGTAAAACGTCTCTTGAAGACTATTTTGACAATGCCCCAGATCTCGAAAACAGGCTAAAGCAAGATGGAAAAGATAAACTTCTTGACGCTTTAATACAAACCAATATGGATAGCGGAGCCATTGCGTATATTCGTCAAAAAGAAGCTCTCGGTCTTGGTCATGCTGTTTGGTGCGCGCGGAGATTGGTTGCCAACCAACCCGTTGCCGTTATTTTAACTGATGATATCATTCAAACTGATGGAAAATCTGGTCTTGCTCAAATGATCGAAGCCCATAATGAAGTTGGCGGTAATATCGTTGCGGCTATGGAAGTCGAAGGTCCAGCCATTTCTTCTTATGGCGTTATTGACCCTGAAAGCCAGAACGGTTCGATCATTAAAGCAAAAGGGCTCGTTGAAAAGCCTGACGCTAAGGATGCGCCATCAAATTTTGCTGTCATCGGTCGCTATATTCTGGAGCCTGAAATTTTTACGGTTCTTGAAGGCGCCAAAAAAGGTGCTGGTGGAGAAATCCAATTGACTGACGCAATCGACCATTTGGCTCGAACAAAAGGCAATGTTCATGGTTATTGTTTTAAAGGCACACGCTATGATTGCGGATCAAAATCAGGCTATCTAGAAGCCACGATTGCACATGGCTTACTCAATCCTGAACTTAGGGATGAACTAACTGCATATATCAAAAAGATCGCAGCAGAAATTTAATCAATATGGCCGCGCAATTCATATTGGACATATCGCGGCTATTTTCTCGGCGACATCTACAGCATGATACTGGGATCGACCGCGTTGAGCGCGGTTATCTCGAATATTTTCGTAAATTAAAAAGCACTTATTTTCTCGTGAAATTCGCTGGGATACGTTTTATTCTCACTGAAAATCAAATTGATAGGCTCTTCCGTCTGGAAAGCTACAAGAGCGGTGCTTTTTTCTCCAAATTGCGCATCATATTGGCGCTACAGAAGTTAGCCAAGAACTCGAAGACGCCTCAAAAACTCAAATTCTATAAAAACGCAACATTCATAAATGTAGGGCATACCGGTCACAAGTCATCCTTTTGGAAAGCGGTAAGGCAAGCCAATATCCGTGTTGTAGTTATGATTCATGATATCATACCTTTAGATTTCCCAGAATATTCTCGCGCGGATAAGATTAAGGTCTTTGAACGTAAATTTCAAAACTGGTGCAGATATGCAGATGTTATTTTGACACCAAGCGAATATTCGAAAAACCGAATCCTAGCATGGGCTTCAACAAGCGCTGAGATTAAGGTGACGCCTCTGTTCGCACAGAAGACGAAATTGCCCAAAATCAAAGAAGATAAAAACGCCTGGATCATTTTGGGGACCATCGAGCCGCGCAAAAATCATTTGCTCCTTTTTAAAGCTTGGGAGCGGATGGTTAAAGACCATGGAAGTAATGCGCCCCAATTATGGATTATCGGATCACGAGGCTGGCCTGATGATGCCACATTGTCGTTTCTTGATCATTCCGAATTAATGGGCACACATGTTATTGAATGGGGTGCATTAGATGATGAAACGCTTCTTCAAAAAATGGCCGCAGCAAAAGGTTTGCTTTTTCCAAGTTATTGTGAAGGTTTCGGATTACCCATTTATGAGGCTGTTCTATCCGACAAAGCTCTTTTTGCATCTCGCATTCCAGCCTTTGAGGAAGCCCTTGGAGAAAGTTCAGATTGTTTATTGGATATAAATGATGATACTATATGGATGAATGCGATAATGGAGCCATCAAAATTTGGTAAGGTTAATGCCATTAAAAGCTGGAGCGCTCATATACAAATGGCAATTTAAGATCATAATGACGACACAAAAGGTTTAATGAATAAATTTTTCACAAGATATTATTTGAGAGGATTACGATGGAGGCGTCGCCTACGTGCCGTGCGTTTAGGCCGCAAATTAAAGCTTCGACAAGATAATACCCATCAAATCGGCGCAAATGATATTATTGCCTTTGTGACCTGTCATAATGAACTACCACGACTTGAGTATTTCTTAGAATATTATCGGAAACTCGGCGTAAAGCACTTCATTTTCGTTGATAATAACTCAAATGATGGCACGGCTGAATACCTTAATCAGTTTTCAGATGTAACTCGCTATTTCACCAATCAAGAATATCGACGTGCGCATTTTGGCATGGATTGGATCAATTACCTTCTTTTAAAACATGCCCGTGATCGTTGGGCACTAACTGTGGATGTCGACGAGTTCTTGGTGTACCCACATAGTGATCGCCGTCCATTAAATGCCCTCACAAATTGGCTGGATGCAAGCGCAATTCGTTCATTTTCGGCTCAACTCATTGATTTATACCCAAAGAACAAAATGGATGTGAGCGAGGCTTCGACTTCAAATGATCCTTTTCGTCTTCTTACACATTTTGATGTTGGCAATTACAGTTACAAAAAAAACCAGCAATTCGGAAACCTCTGGATTCAAGGTGGTGTGCGCGCCCGTCTTTTCTTTTCACATAAGCCCGATACATCACCTGCTCTCAATAAAACGCCTTTGGTCAAATGGAAGCGCGGATTCGTATATATTTCTTCAACACATACATTGCTTCCCAAACGCCTCAATCAAACATATTCAACGGGTGATTCAGAACCTATTTGTGGCGCGCTAATGCACACCAAATTCTTACCTGATTTGTCAAATAAAATTGAAAACCCCTATTTACTAAGTCAGCATTATTCTCGGGCACGAGAATATCATTCATATAACCGCGCACAGCTCAACGACCTGAATTTTGAAAGTGTTTTCTCAGAAAAATATGAAGATTGGCGCCAACTGGATCGTCTTGGAATAATCTCCACAGGGGGCTGGGCATGAAAATTGGCTTCGTAGTTCTCGCTCATGATAATATATTTCGCTTACGTCAAGTTGTGCGTTTTCTAGCGAATGGCGGGGCGCCAATAGCATTACATGTTGACAAAAAAATGTCTGATGCATTGCGTGAGATGCTCAAATATGACCTTTCAAACCTTGAAAACGTATATTTTGTTGAACCCACAGCATGCGAATGGGGAGATTGGTCTCTTGTTGATGCCACGATCAGATCGACAAGACTTCTCTTAGAAAAACACTCCAATTTAGATTATATACAAAATATAAGCGGCAGCTGCCTGCCCATTATGTCCGTCAAAGAAATGGAAGGATATCTTCATAAACAAAACGAGCAAGTTGATTATATTGAGTGCTTCTCGCAGAAACAATTCAAATGGGTAACTGCAGGGCTAAGCGAGGAGCGCTCAACGCTTTACCACCCGTTTAATTGGAGAAAATCACGGCGAGCATTTGACTTAAATGTCAAAATACAACGTCTACTTAAAATTAAGCGTTCTGGGCCAAAAAATATTGAAATCGCATTTGGCTCACAATGGTGGTGCCTTAGTCGCCCAACATTAGACAAAATCTTTAATAGTCCTCGATTTGAGGAGTTTGTACAATTTTTTAAATCCACATGGATACCCGATGAAAGTTTTTTTCAAACCCTTTCTGGTCATTACAGCAAGCATGTGTCCAATAGAAGTTTAACATATGCGAATTTTGACAATATAGGTAAACCATTCATTTTTTATGATGACCATCTTGAAACGCTTGAGAAGCTAGAACGTTTTTTTGTACGGAAAGTTTGGGACGGGTCTGATAAATTATATCAACATTTTCTAAATCCCTTCAAAAGGAAAACTGAAAAAGTCCCGAATATTGAAAACACCCTTACAGCGGCTCTTGAGCAAGCCAAATTTCGCGCCACACAAAGCCGTAAAGGCCTCATATCCCAATTTAGATATCCTGAAAAGCGCAGTATACTCGAAACAAGTCAACCCTATCAAATACATATTGGCATGGAAACTTTTCGAAAAGATTTGGAAGCTCTTTATGACAAAAATGATGACACAAAGCTAATGGGGCATATATTTAGAAGAAACCAAGTTCAGGAAAGCCCCAGCCTAAACCGTAATGACAACCCTAATATTCCGCTTTGGAGAGATTACGCCCCTTCTCAATTTTTAATGCAAAAAATATGGTATGCCCAGCCAACGAAAATTGCTTTTTTCTCAAACCCACATCAAATTAGGAAGATTACGCGCAAACTCGCAAATGATGAAAATTGCCAGATATATATGGTTCAAGGCTCTTGGATGTTTAATCTGGTAAAACGCGACATTACAAATCTGCGCCGTCTTGTCGCGCTCAGCCGAATTGAAACGAAAAGAGAGGGCTTCTTACTTAGCGAAATGCGCAAATCTTCTGCGAAATCTCATCTCAATGTTATACCTATCGGGCGCATACTGGACGCCCCGCAAGAATTCGATATCCAAAATATTGGCCCATTCACAACACAAATAGCAGATGATCTTGCTATGAAAGTTAAAGATCTTCATGAGCAATTAAAAGAAGCAGGCGTTGATCTCGCAGAATTGGAAATCTCACTTGAGCCAAATCCAATGAATATGCCAAATGTCATCGATTTGGAAACCTATAAGAAATCTTCCTAATAAATTGCTTAAGCCGCAACCGAATCCAATGTCTCAACTAAAATAGCAAAAAGTGCTTCACAGTCATCCGTTGAGCGCAAATTCTTACGAATTTCTTCATCTCTAAGAATACGAGACACACGCGCAAGTGCCTTAAGATGTTCGGCTCCAGCATTCATCGGTGCAAAAAGTGCGAACACCAAATCGACAAGCTGGTTGTCATTTGCTTCAAAATCAATCGGTGTTTCAAGACGAATGAATACGCCATGCACCCGATCAATATCGTCAATTCTGGCATGAGGTATCGCAATTCCACCTCCCATGCCAGTAGGACCTAAGTCTTCCCGTTCTTGAAGTGCGGAAAGTAAAGCCTGACAATCGGCACCAAACAAAGTATTCCCTTGTTGCGCAATTTCTTTGAAAAGCCGTTTCTTATTGCTCGCCTTTGAAGACGCCAAAACAGCTTGAGGTTCCAGTATTGATCGGATCTGCAAAATATCACTCCAAACTTCGTTTTAGCTACGGCGTGGATCAATCCATCCGATATTGCCATCATCTCTTAGGTGAACAACGTTTACCCCACCATGCTTAGAGTTGCGGAACACCAACATGCTTTCTTCCGCAAGCTCCATCTGCATTACTGCTTCCCCCACAGATAACGTTTGTACCTGCGTTTGTGTTTCAGCAACAATAACAGGCTGGAGATCATTACCCTGTTCGTCAGAATCATCTGTGGAAGATTCTATAACATATGAATTCTCAGCAAAAGCCTCAATCGGATCTTTTCTTTCCTTATGATGGTTCTTTAAGCGTCGTTTGTACCGGCGGAGCTGTTTTTCCATGCGATCAATGGCATCATCCCCTGCTGCATAGATCTCATTTGCCCGTCCGCGCGCCTTTGTTTGAAGGCCTGTTGAAAGATGGACTGTGATATCACATAAAAATTCGTGCCTATCTTTAGAAAACGTGACTTGTGCGCTTATCGGATTTTCCGTGTATTTCTCAACGCCTGCAGTTATTTTATCCAACATATGCTCATTCAAAGCATCGCCAAGATCAATTTGTTTTCCAAAAATTTGAAATTCCATGTATATCACTCCTTTAATTATGTTTATCTGTAAGAGTTTCTTGAATTATGGTTGATTATATCCATCATTCATTTACAGAGTATTGCGATAATTTCGATGTGGCAATAAAATTCTGAAATTTATTGTCCTTTGAACGATTTCCCTAAATAAACGCGGCGCACATCATCATTGGCGATCACTTCCTCAGGAGTACCAGACATCAAAACCTTGCCTTCAAAAAGAATATAGGCACGGTCAACTATTTCTAAAGTATCCCTCACATTGTGATCGGTAATGATGACACCAATATCACGATTCACAAGATCCTGAACCAAGCGGCGAATATCATCAATCGCAATTGGGTCAACACCTGCAAAAGGCTCATCCAGCAATATATATTTTGGATCAGACGCAAGTGCGCGTGCAATTTCAAGACGCCGACGCTCTCCACCAGAAAGGGCTGGAGACTGAACACGGCGCAAGTGAGATATAGAAAAATCTGACAATAATTCTTCGAGACGCTCCGCGCGAACCTCACGTTTTTTATGCCGAATTTCTAAAATGGCGTTCAGATTCTGCTCAACTGTCAGCCCACGAAATGACGAAGGCTCTTGGGGCAAATACCCCAATCCCGCATGAACGCGGCGATACATTGGTAATTTGGTTACGTCTTGTCCATCAATACTCACACGCCCAGAATCAGACATGACCAAGCCTGCAATCGCATAAAAGCACGTTGTTTTGCCAGCGCCATTGGGCCCCAAAAGCGCAACGATTTCACCGCGCTTAGCTTCCATGCTGACATCAACGAGAATTGGTCGTTTCTTGTAAGACTTTTTGAGATTGCTAACAACCAAACCGCTCATGGTAGTTTTCCTGAAATAACGCCTTTTACAGGCCCTGAAAGGGTATAAATACCAGTACCAGCATCAAGAACAGCTTTATTCGCTTTTGCTATACTCTTACCTTTTTTTACTTCCACATTTTCTGTAAAAATGGCCGTCTCATTATCAGCCGTATAGATTAATTTATTGGACGTAATTGTTTGATCGCCAGATTTGGCATGAATATTTCCTGTGCCTTCCATAAAATCAAAGGCCTCTGTTTCGCCAACAAGTTTTGTATGAACAATTATGATATCCGCCTTCATTGTCAGATTGCCACGAGATAAAACAGCATTTCCTTGAAGTTCCGTGGCTCGTGCATTTTCATCGATGACCATGTTATCCGCACTAAAATTTATCACGTCATTTGCATCTTGAGCAAAAGTTGAAGCGGTAAAACATGAAGCAAGTATTATAGCTAAGGTTTTATTCACTGCTTTTTTCCACTTCGAATTGTCCCACAACATTTCCAGTTAAGGTGATGATACGTTCGGTTGGCCTTCCACTGACATGAAAGCTATCGGCTTCAACTTGCCCCAATTTCCCAACCATCTCAACCCGTTGCTCACCTGTTATTTGTTGAACACCAAGTTCAGCCAATAATTGCTCGGTTGTAAAGATATATGCATTATCAAGTATACCCTTCACAGCATTGGTAAACTCCACAGTTTGACCATCAATATCCGCAACACTTTCATCAGATTCCACGACCCAATGTGATTCTTCCAATGTCAAATCACCCGTAACATTTCCACCTGAGAACTTTGACATAGAGCCGTCCAAGGATTCAACCGAACTCGCTTCCAATGTGTAATTATCCCCTGAAGTGGTTGTTACATCCAATTTTGGCTTTTCTACATTTGCTGAATTGTCTTGGAAAACCTTATCTTCTTCTTTGAACTCGCCAACGATTCTTGCCTCATTTGTCCAATCAACAGACATCACATAGACAATTGCACCAACTGCAATAATCGGGAACAATATCTTAGCCCATTTGACGCGAGATGAGTGGCTCAACAATTATCAATTCCTCACAACTGATCCCCTCAATGAGAGAAAATATCCATCTCGGGCCAACCACCAAGATCAAGTTTTGCGCGTGTGGGAAGGAAATCAAAACAAGCCTGCGCCATTTCTGCACGCCCTTCTCGATCAAGCATCATATCAAGCTTTTCTTTCATTGCATGAAGATAAAGCACATCACTTGACGCATATTCCATTTGTGCTTGAGATAGCTCGCTTGCACCCCAATCTGAGCTTTGTTGCTGCTTCGACATATCAATACCGACAAGCTCGCGTGCAAGCACAGAAAGACCATGGCGATCCGTATATGTCCGCACCAGCTTTGATGCAATTTTTGTGCAATAAACAGGATTGGTCATAACATTAAAACGATTATAAAGAGCCGCCACATCAAATCTCGCAAAGTGAAAAAGCTTGGTCACGTTTGGATCTGCGAGAATGCCACAAAGCACAGGCGCCTCAGTCTGATCAATCGCAATTCTCACCAAATGCGCGTCACCGTCTCCTGTCGACATTTGAACAAGGCAAAGGCGATCGCGATGCGGATTCAGCCCCATTGTTTCGGTGTCGATGGCTAATATTTTGCCTGGATCGAAATCAATGGGCAAATCGTTTTCATAATAATGAATTGTCATATCATATCCTTTGCATTCAATTTACGCGCGATCGGTTATGAAAAAAAGGGCTTTCACAAAAATATTTCCGCAAGTGCAACTATCCGCCTGCCCAACTGTACTGCATATGCCAATAAGGCGCCATTCTCATGGTTTACTTGCACTCATCAAAGCAAGGGAGTAAACATCAAAAAAACGAGAAGCATCCTTATGAATGAAAACATCACAGACAGTAAAGCAACACATTTTGGATTCGAAACGGTCGCAGAATCTGAAAAAGCTTCGAAAGTTCATGGGGTATTTTCATCTGTCGCCTCAAAATACGATATCATGAATGACGTCATGTCTATGGGCATTCATCGCTTGTGGAAAAATGAGTTGATGAGAATGCTCGCGCCACAAGATGGTCAAAGCCTTCTTGATGTGGCTGGTGGCACAGGCGATATTGCGTTTCGTTTTCTTGATAAAGCGGGAAGCAAAGCAAAAGCCACGGTCCTGGATATGACTGAGCCTATGCTGATTGAAGGGCAAAAACGCGCCGAGAGCGAAGCCTTTGCAAATCAGCTTAATTGGGTTGTCGGCGATGCTATGGATCTGCCTTTTGAGGACAATAGTTTTGATCGCTACACGATTAGTTTTGGCATCCGCAATGTCACACGTATCGAGGACGCAATCTCAGAAGCCTTTCGTGTTTTGAAATTTGGTGGCCGTATGACCATTTTGGAATTTTCGCAGCTTCCTGATGAGAACCTTCAATGGCTCTATGATCGATATAGCTTCAACGTAATTCCCAATATGGGGCAGCTAATCGCTGGTGATCGCGACAGTTACCAATATCTCGTTGAAAGCATCCGCAAATTTCCACCCCAAGAAAAGCTTGCTGGCATGATGCGCCATGCAGGATTTGAAAAAGTCAGCTTTAAAAACCTCTCCTTTGGCATTGCTGCTATTCATACGGGTTGGAAACTTTAATGCGCGGGCCGCATAATATTTGGCGGCTTATTCGCACAGGTGCCACATTTGAGCGCACTGGTGCTATGAAGGTTGCACTTGATGCGATGAATGCACCACGCTCAGTTCGCTTCATCGCGCGCGTCATTGGCTTTCCGTTTCGATTTTTGGGCTATAAAGGCGATATTTCACAGCCACCCGTCCTGCGGGCAATTTCCGCACTTGGCCCTGCCTATGTAAAATTCGGGCAGTTAATGTCCACGCGTGCTGATATCGTCGGGGTGGATTTGGCCGCGGAACTCTCCGTTCTTCAAGATTCCATGCCTGCATTCGATATGGAAATCGCACGCTCCACAATCGAAACGCAGCTTGAAGATAGTATCGATAATTTGTTTGCTCGTCTTGATAAGCCAATTGCCGCTGCATCACTTGCACAAGTTCACCCAGCAACGCTTCATAATGGCCGCAAAGTTGCCGTAAAGGTTCTCCGCCCGAAAATTGAACGCGCCTTTTTGCGCGATGTGGATGCTTTTCATCTTGGTGCTTGGCTTGTTGAAAAAATGACCAGCCGCTCCAAGCGTTTGCGGCCCCGTGATGTGATCAATCATTTTGAGCATATCGTTCGCACTGAGCTCGACCTACGCATGGAAGCATCCGTGGGTAGCGAATACGCCGAAAACACCAAGGATGATAAGTCATTTCTGACACCAGCTGTCATCTGGACACATAGTGCCCGCCGCGTTTTGACGACATCTTGGATGGATGGCGAAGCCCTGACTGATCATAGTGCCGTTGAGCGCCTTGGGGTTGATCGCGAGAAATTTGCAGCCTTGATTCTGCAAAGTTTTCTTAAACAGGCTCTTCATGATGGTTTATTTCATGCTGATATGCACCAAGGCAACTTAAAGATTCGTCAATCTGGTGCCCTTGTTGCACTTGATTTTGGTATTATGGGGCGGATTGATAAATATACACGCCGCATTTATGCACAAATTCTTTATGGCTTTTTGACCCGCGATTATGCCCGTGTTGCCCGTGTCCATTTTGAAGCCGGATATGTGCCAGCCGATCAAGATCGAGAACAGTTTGCTCAAGCATTGCGTTCGGTTGGTGAACCCATTTTCGGACATGATGCCGAAAATATTTCAATGGCGAGATTGCTTGGCCATCTCTTTGAAATCACCGAGCAGTTCGGGATGGAGACGCGCACAGAGTTGATTTTGCTTCAGCGCACAATGGTTGTTGTTGAAGGTGTCGCACGGATGATTGATCCCGATATCAACATTTGGGAAGCCGCCCGCCCTATCGTAGAAGGCTATATCAAAGATGCGCTTGGACCAAAGGCCGTTATGGAAGATATGAGAGAAATCGCCTTATCACTATCCAATATTGGCCCAGAACTCCCTGAAATCATAGAACGTCTGCGCAAAGGCACAATTCCACAGCAAAAGACCAAAACGCCAAATTATGCATATATCGCACTTGGTGCATTACTGGCCGCCGGCATTCTTTGGCTTTTCTAGATTGGTAAAATTTGATGTTTATTTTCATCGAATTGCATGAAGATCGCGCTGTGATTTAAGTCAAAAATATTTCTATCTCGATATCTATTTCCATGAACACAAATTGGAGAAGATCATGGAAAATATTAGCCCAGCCAAATTATCAACCAGCGATTTAGCTGCACATGCTGCAAATCAAAACGAGAAAATTTTGCAAGCGCAATTTGAAGAACTTGAAAACGAACGCGACTTTTTAAGGCTCATTCTCAATGATTCAACGAACCCAGATATGTTAGATAAAGCATCTGTTGAAATGACGGCTAAAAAGTTCAAAAGCTACGATGAATATTGTGATCTAATGGATGACATCCCTTCATATGAGTTATTGAATATCGAAGCTGAACTTACCCATATGTGTCAAAGTCTCCAAGAAGAGCTTGCAGGCGCCAGTATAGAGGTCTTCTTTGAAAAAATGCCACGTTTATTGGGTAACAACAAACGCACAAAAGCATTACTTGCAAACCTATGCAAATTCACGATTTTTGATATTAAGGCAGCCAAATCTATTCATGTTGAATTTGAATCCTCACAATGTGGAAATAGCTTATTATGGGCAGTCGAATTGCATAAATCCGATTCACTAAGATTGGATCAAGAGCAGATCTCATCCAGTACATTTTTATTGATCTCTGAAAAACTTGCTATAGCTTTAGGCGCAACACTAAACGCTCACTTTCAACGAAATAGCCTTTTAATTGAACTCTCACTTTCTTAAACAAAGACCCACAGATCAAAACAATCTACACCCAGAGCAATAGACTTAACAAAGAAATCCTTGTAGAGCGTTGGTTATGTTATCATATCAACACGGCTATCACGCTGGAAACCTCGCGGATCTACATAAACATATCGTGCTTGCTACGATTTGGCGGACGCTTAAACGCAAACCACGTGCTCTAAGCTACATCGACACCCATGCAGGGCGAGGCCGCTATTTACTCGACGACGCATTTGCAGAAAAAACGGGTGAATGGAAAGAAGGCATTGGCTCATTCCAATCTGAACGCGGCGAGTTTGTTCAACTTATCTCTCAACATCAAAAACTTTATGGCGAAAACTCATATTTGGGTTCCGTTGGTATTATTGATGCCATGCGCGGAGACAATGACCGCATTATGTGTGCGGAGCTTCACCCTCAAGAATATGCAGCACTAAAATCAAATTTTGGGGATGCTATTGAAGCCCATAAACGCGATGGCTATGAAATGCTGCTTGCACTTTCACCACCCAAACCCCGCCGCGGGCTTGTCATGATTGACCCAAGCTATGAGGTGAAAACTGAATATATGGATGTCGTGATGGCTGTGCGGAAACTGCTTATCAAATGGCCAGAATCTGTCATTACGATTTGGTATCCGATTCTTGAAAGCAATGCCCATCATGAACTTGAAGATAATCTACGTCTAAAAGGTCGCATGATCTGCAAGGCTGAATTTGATCGCAATTCACAACTGCGAATGAAAGGGACCGCAATGATGATCATCAATGCACCCTATGGTCTCAAACCCGATCTACAAAGCGAGTTATCCTATTGTGAAAAGCAAGTTCACAGATTGAAAATTGAGATGATGTGATGCTGCATATTTTGAAGCTTTGCGTAGGATGCCCTAGCCCACAACTCCTTGAAGATTGGCAATCGACACGCCCCGACCCTATTTATCACACAACACGGATGTGGCCCAAACGTGAAGATGAAATCGTCGGTACAGGCTCGATCTATTGGGTTATGGCTGGCGAAATTCGGGCCCGCCAACCGATCATCAAATTTGATGAAGTGATCGGTGATGACGGAATAAGACGATGCAAAATGGTTTTGGAACGCGGGATAACCTTAGTCAGACCGACACCAAAGCGAGCATTCCAAGGCTGGCGTTATCTCACATCAGAAGACGCACCGCCCGACATAGGCAAGCTCGGCAGTGAAGAGCTGCCCCCTGAAATCGCAAGCGAATTATCAAAAATCGGCATTGCTTGATTTCAAAGCAACCCTCGCAAGTCCTAATAAATTTGCGAATTGCAACCAAAGATGCTAAGATCATCCGATAAAATCGGGGTATAGATATTGAAATATATGAAAACATTGATCGCCATAGCTTTTTTCGTCGCAACAAACGCATTTGCTGATGAAGCCGCAATTGAATCCGTTGCGATTCGCAGCTCAGGCGCAACATGGACATTTAATGTTACGCTACTCCATCCCGATACGGGCTGGGATCACTATACAAATGCGTGGCGAATTGAAGATGAGAGTGGAAACATTCTGGGCCAACGCGATCTTGCTCACCCACATGTCAATGAGCAGCCTTTCACACGCTCACTTTCTGGAGTTGAAATCCCAGACAATCTCGATGTGATTTATATACGTTCACGCTGTAATATTGATGGATGGAGTGAAGCAACAAAAGCTATCGATCTTAAAGAATATATGAATTAGGAAATTCTATTCTAGAGCGACTATGCTAGCCTTTTAAATGCTTCACAAATGTCTCTAATGCTGCGGCATCATCAACCAAATCAGCCTTGCGTGCAAAAACCGTTGCTTGAGAGCGCAATATCGGTTCACCCAAAATACGCAAATGATTCGCAACTAATGTGGCTCCTGTACTGGTAATATCTGAAATCATTTCAGCATATTCATTTGCAACGACGCCCTCGGTTGCACCTTGGCTATCGATAAGCTGAAAATTGGTGACATCATTTTCACGCAAAAATTGTCCAGTAAGCCTGTGATATTTCGTTGCAATCCTTAACCGCTTACCAGTCACCTTGCGAAAATCGGCGCACACAGCATCAAGATCAAATATATCATATACATCTTCCCAAGAGGCTGGAATGGCCAAAACAAGATCAGCAAAACCGAAACCCATATGGGCAACTTCACTCAACCTAGAACTCCAATTCGGCACTTTTTCTTGCACCATATCTTGTCCCGTCACACCAAGGTGAACGCGCCCCTCATTCAGCGCTTGAGGAATTTCTCCTGCCGACATTAGCACCAATTCCACATCGGTAAAATTGGCAATTGTCGCCGAGTATTCGCGATCTCTGCTACTACGCGCCACATCGATACCCCGCGCAGTTAGCCAAGATATCGTATCTTCTTGAAGACGCCCTTTTGATGGTATTGCAAATTTAATCATCGGCTATCTCCTCACAAACGTTCTGGAAAACATGCCAGACCAATTGCAGGAATTTTTTGTCCCTGCCCCAATATTTCTGTCAAGCTGTCATAGCGGCCGCCACTGATCGTAACCTTGCCGTTTTGATTGTGAAATCCAAAAACAAAGCCATCATAATACTCCATGCTTTCACGTCCAAATCCTGCGTCAAAATCAATTTGGTTTGGGTCGATCTTTGAAGTCCTCAAAGCCTCATTGCGCGCAGAAAATTGTTCCGCAAGCCCCTTGAGAATTGAGTAACGTGATGCAATCTGCGCAATTGCTTTCTCAGCACTTCCTAGTGATCCATGAATGGCAAAAATCTCAAGCAAAAGCTCTTTGATCGTGCGTGATAAAGGCGCTGCGTTGTTTTCAAGTTGCAAGCGCTCAATACGTGCCTCGATCATTGGCTTAGTGCGCAGGCCTTGATCAGGGATGTTGGGATCAAGACCTTTAAAATCGGCGCGCCAAGAATGTTTTTTCTCACTACCCGAATATTGATCTAGTAAGCGCGAAAATGCGCGCGGGCGCCATACATGACGCTTCAATGCCGCTTTGCGCCAAGGCTCAATCTCAAGCATATCAAGTGCAGAAAATATGAGACCAAGATCTCCAGTTTTCGCACTTAAATTATGTTGTGAGGCGATCTGCATCGCAGAGGAAAATATCTCAACATCGTTTTGCGCATGATCACCTCGATCAAAAAGTTCATAACCCATCTGCAAAAAACTGTGTTTGCGCTCCGCACCATCACGCCTGCGCCACACGCGACCAAAATAAGCATAACGCGCGGGTTCAGCACCGCCATTCATATGTGCCTGAACAAGAGGGACCGTGAAATCAGGGCGCAACACGAAGTCACCATCTATAGCGTCGTGAATAGTATAGGCGTCATCGCGAATGGATTCACCATATAGATCGAGCATTGTTTCGGCTGAAAGCAATGTTGGCGCTTCAACCCATTGCGCGTCTGCATTGGTAAATATGCGTGTGATCCGTTCGATCTCAGCTTTTAGTTCTGGTGTGATTGATGGGGGTAAAACTAGCATTAGCTCGCATTCATTTTCGCGCGCAAATAAGATACAAGTTCACCCTGCTTGATCGTTTCTTGTGCAGGCTGCGCTGCCCATTCATCGCGATCCGTAATTTCAGCAGCGAGCTTCGCCCCAAGCACCAAATCCTTAACAACAAGCTCCCCTGCTTCACGCTCGGTTGAACCTTGAATAACCGCAAAAGGCGCGCCACGTTGGTCCGCATATTTAAGCTGTTTTCCAAAATCTTTTGGGTTGCCAAGATAAAGCTCCGAACGGATACCTGCATTGCGCAATTCACTCACAAGCGCTTGATAGCTTGACATTTGATCGCGATCCATAACCGTAATAATCACTGGACCATCAGCCTTTGCGACATTATCCTTACCATAGGCAAGCGCGGCAAGAAGACGGTCAACACCGATCGACAAGCCAACAGCAGGCACTTCTTGGCCAGTAAATCGCTTGACAAGATCATCATAGCGACCGCCACCTGCAACCGAACCAAATTGGCGCTTACGGCCTTTCTCATCAATAATGTCAAATGTCAGTTCAGCCTCAAAAACAGGGCCAGTATAGTAACCAAGCCCGCGCACAACGGCAGGATCAATCAAAATTTCACGTTCAGAGAAACCATCCGCATCAACAAGTTTCGAAATTTGAGCAAGCTCATCAACGCCTTTTTTACCAAGCTCAGATGTACCGACAAGTTCGTTGAGATTACTAAGCGTTGCGTTATTGCTGTCACCACATGCGGCAACGAAGGCCAGCACGCGCTCGATTTGTTCACCTGCAAGCCCGGCGCCCTTGGTAAAATCACCACTATCATCCAAACGCCCTTCGCCCAGAAGTAAACGGCAGCCCGCCTCACCAAAACGATCATATTTATCAATTGTGCGCAAAACAGTTCCACGCACATCTTCGCCTTTTGAAGGATCGAATGGATCAAACAATCCCGCAGCTTCCATTACACCGTTGAGCACTTTGCGGTTGTTAACTTTCACAATATAATCACCGCGCTCAATGCCAACAGTCTCAAGCGCTCGCGCCATAAGTGCTGCAATTTCAGCATCAGCGGCAATCACAGATGAGCCAACCGTATCTGCATCACATTGGATAAATTGGCGGTAACGCCCAGGCCCAGGCTTCTCATTGCGCCAAACAGGACCCATCGCATAGCGGCGATATGGATTTGGTAAATTATTGCGGTATTGGGCAGCAACGCGCGCAAGTGGGGCTGTCAAATCATAGCGAAGTGCCAGCCAACCTTCATCGCTATCTTCCCAAGCAAAAACACCTTCATTAGGGCGGTCCACATCAGGAAGGAATTTGCCAAGCGCCTCGACTGTTTCAACCGCTGAACTTTCAAGAGGTTCGAAGCCAAATAACTCATAAAGATCAGACAAATGCCCAAGCATCTCGCGACGTTCGCGCACATCTGCGCCAAAATCATCTTTAAAACCGCGCGGCGTTGCCGCCTTTGGTCTTGGTGCTCGCTTTTGCTTAGCCATTTCATCCTCATATAAACTTCGTGCTTGTCCTAGCGCTTTTGGCGTTTTATGACAAGATTGATATGTCAAATACGCCTATTCTTTATAGTTTCAGACGATGCCCCTACGCAATGCGCGCACGATTAGGGTTATTTATGTCTCAAATACGCTTTGAATGGCGCGAAATTCTACTTCGCGACAAGCCTGCTGAATTCCTCAAAATTTCATCCGACGGGACTGTGCCCGTCCTTCAAAATGGCGATGAAGTTATCCAAGAAAGCCTCGATATTTTTCTTTGGGCACTTGAGGGACACGAGTTTTTGGAAAACTATGATGCACACATTGTCAGTCAAAATGATGGCGCTTTCAAAACCGCGCTTGATCGTTACAAATATTCCAGCCGACATGGCGAAGAAGAAGGCGCACAAGCGCGTGAAACAGGGTCAGATTTCATTCGATATCTCGACCTCATACTCGCCAAAAAACCTTATTTAAAAGGTGATATATTAGGCGCAACCGATCTTGCAATTTTGCCATTCATAAGGCAATTCGCGCATGTGGATCAGGATTGGTTTTATGCTCAAGACTGGCATAATGTGATCAAATGGCTCGATGAGTTCAAAAACTCTGAACTTTTCAAGTCAATCATGGTCAAGCAGCCGCTTTGGCAAGCAGGTGCAACATCACGAATTTATGGCCATAAGCGCACAAAAGTTTAATGCAGCGCATTGACTCTTTGGCTATAGCACCATAAAAGCCGACATCAAGAATTCACTTTGCGCCTTTGCGCATGGGCTTTTGCCCTAAAAATAGAGGTTAATATGAAACGTACATTCCAACCGTCAAATCTTGTTCGCGCTCGCCGTCACGGTTTTCGCTCACGTATGGCAACAAAAGCGGGACGCAAAATCTTGAATTCACGTCGCGCTCAAGGCCGTAAAAAGCTTTCAGCTTAAGGTTTTACAACACAAATTTTAGCCTACGGGCAAAATTGTTAAATCAGCCCGATATTCGTTCGGGCTTTTTTTGTGCCAAAAAGACACTATATTCACATGATGAACACAGCCTCAACACAGCCAAAAATCGAATCGCTGAAAAAACGCGCCGATTTTTTGCGCCTGCGTCATGGGAAATTTGCAAAACGGCCCGCTTTCTTGCTTCAAGCTGCTCCATCTGAACATGAGGCTATCAGAGTGGGTTTCACCTGTTCAAAACAACTCGGCAATGCCGTCGCGCGCAATCGCGCCAAACGCCGCCTGCGCGAAGTTGTGCGAAAAATCATGCCAAAATATGGCAAAGCCGGCTGGGATTATGTCCTCATCGGCCGTTCGCAAACAACAGCCAAGCGTAATTTCGCAAAAATATTGCGCGAAGCCGAAGCCGCATTGCATGAAATACATAGCGACACAAATGGCGGGCAAAAATGATCGCTCGTATAATTAAGCTCCCCATTTATGCCTATCGCCTCATTTTGTCACCATGGGTTGGTATGCATTGCCGCTATCAACCCACATGCTCTGCCTATGCATTAGAGGCTCTTGAAAAACATGGGGCGATCAAAGGCACTTGGCTTGCTATGCGGCGCATTGGAAGATGTCATCCATTTGGCTCGCATGGCTATGATCCCGTACCAGAAAGAAAAAAATAATGCTCTCACCTAATGATGAAATGCCGCCCCTATTGCGCGATATGCCCGAGACCACCTCATTCAATAAATTGCGGAAGCGTCTATTACGAGAAGTGCGCGCGGCGGTTGATGATTTCAAAATGGTCACGCCTGGTGATCGTTGGCTTGTGTGCTTGTCTGGTGGAAAAGATAGTTTTACAATGCTTGCTCTCCTCACCGAATTGCAATGGCGCGGCGTTCTGCCTGTGGAATTGGTCGCCTGTAATCTTGATCAAGGTCAGCCGAATTTCCCAGCGACCATATTGCCAGAGTTTTTAAGCAAACATAAAGTACCGCATCGTATCGAATATCAAGATACCTACTCAATTGTTGTTGATAAAGTGCCCAGCACGCGCACATATTGTTCGCTTTGTTCGCGCTTGCGCCGCGGACATCTTTACCGCATTGCACGCGAAGAAAACTGCCAAGCCGTCATTCTCGGGCATCACCGCGATGACATTTTAGAGACCTTCTTTTTGAGCCTATTTCACGGGGGCAAACTTGCGACAATGCCGCCAAAACTTGTGAATGATGAGGGTGATCTGCTATTGATGCGCCCGCTTTCTTATGTGGCTGAAAAAGATTGCGAAAAATTTGCAAAGGATATGAATTTTCCAATTATTCCATGCGATCTATGTGGTTCTCAAGACGGTTTGCAGCGCCAAAATGTAAAACAACTTATCAACTCTTGGGAGAAAAATAATCCCAATCGACGTGCCGTGATGTTTAATGCCTTAACCAACATCAACGCCTCGCATATGCTTGATCATGATCTCTTTGATTTTGGAGGGCTTGATATCCCTAGAAAATAGGCAAAAGCACTTGACCTTTTGGGTCAAAAACGATTGAACACATTAAAGAAAAATACAGGTCACTGATGGAAAACGAAACACGAAATCTTATGTTAGCAATGGTTCTCAGCGTATTGGTTATGCTGGGCTGGTATCAGTTCTTCGCACCTGAAGACATGAAGAACCCACCTCAAGCGGTAGAGCAATCGACGGCTGCTGCCATTGAAGAGCCAAACGCAGAGGTTGATATCGAAACGGCGCTCGCACGTTCTGATCGTGTTAACATCGACACGCCATCTCTTGGTGGATCTGTTTCACTATCAGGCGGTTATATTGATGACCTCAAGCTTCATAACTACAAAGAGACGCTTGATCCAAATTCTGCTGATGTAGAAGTTCTATTCCCAAAAGATACAAAAGATGCCTATTTCGCTCAGACAGGTTTTGCCGCTGTTGATGGCACAGATTCAAAATCTGTTCCAAGCCTTTCTGAGATTTGGACTGTAAAATCTGGTGATGCGGTTGCTCCGGGCAAACCGCTTGTTTTATCTTGGACAAGCCCGAACGGTATTGCCTATGAGCGTGAGTTTAATGTGGATGAAGACTATATGTTCACAGTTACTGAGCGCGTTACGAACAATTCTGGAGATCCGATCAATATCCAACCATTGGCATTTGTAAGCCATAAAGGTGAGCCTGAATCCAATGGCACATTCGTTCTTCATGAAGGCGCAATACGCAATACAGATGGTGTTGTGGATGATTTGAAGTTTAAGAAAATTCGCAATGCTGATCTGACCGATAAGCCTGGCGTATTTGCCGATAAAACTTCAGTTTCTGAAAAAGGCTGGGTTGGCTTCACAACAAAATACTGGATGACAGTGATTGCGCCTGAAAATAACACACCATTCCTCTCATTGCTTCGCTATACCGAAGCGAGCGACACTTATACAGCTGAAGCATTTTTCAATGTAGAGAATATCGCAGCAGGCGCAACTTTCGAAAAATCGGTGCGTATTTTCTCTGGTGCGAAAGAGGTTGATATTGTGCGTGGTTACGAAAAATCGCTCGGAATTGATCGTTTTGATGACACAGTTGACTGGGGTTGGTTCTACTTCCTCACAAAGCCAATTTTTACAATGTTGCACTGGCTCTACGGCATTATTGGAAATATGGGTCTTGCCATTATCGCGTTGACTTTCGTGATCAAAACAATCCTATTCCCTCTTGCTTATCGTAGCTTTGTTTCCATGTCGCGTATGAAAAAGCTTCAACCGCAAATGGAAAAAATCAAAGAAGCTGCTGGTGATGATCGCATGAAATTACAGCAGGCGACCATGGAGCTTTATAGGAAGGAAAAAGTCAATCCTGTATCAGGTTGCTTGCCGATCATCCTACAAATCCCGATCTTCTTCTCGCTTTATAAGGTGCTTTATGTCACGACGGAGCTGCGCCACGCACCATTCTTTGGCCCTTGGCAGGATTTGTCCATTGGCGACCCCACATCGATCCTCAACCTCTTTGGACTATTGCCATGGGGCACGCCTGATGCAAGCTCAATTTTTGCAATCATCTCACTTGGTATTTTGCCCTTATTGCTTGGCATCTCAATGTGGCTGACGCAAAAACTGAACCCAACACCAAGTGACCCAACCCAAAAAATGATCTTTGCTTGGATGCCATGGGTATTCATGTTCATGATGGGATCATTTGCCACAGGCTTGGTGATTTACTGGATTACAAACAACATGCTGACATTCGTCCAGCAATACACAATCATGCGCAGCCAAGGTGTAAAACCTGACATTTTTGGCAACATTATCGGTCGTAATAAAGCATGATCGCATCTCTCGCCCATATCTGGCGTCACCCAATCAAAAGCCACGGGCGAGAGCAAATGAGCTCAGTTGAGCTATTGCAAGGGCAAGCTATGCCCAATGATCGTCGCTGGGCGATCACGCATGAACGCACAAAATATGATGCAAGCACACCACAATGGGCCGCTTGTGCCAACTTTACGCGCGGGGCCATTATGCCCGCCCTTACAGCAATCGAATGTCGTTATCATGAAAACCGTGAAATCATCACATTGTGGCATCCTGAATTTGGTGATGTCACAGCAAAGCCAAATGAAGCTGCAGGGGCGGAAGCCATTTTAGAGTTCTCACGTAAGGTTTTAGAAGGATTTTCACTCTCCCCCAAAGAACTTGTTGAACTCGAGGGTCGGGCATTCACCGATACAGATTATCCTTCGATTTCTATCAATAGTATTGCGTCTCTTGATGATCTCACCAAACGCGCAAATCATGAACTGGTGATGGAGCGTTGGCGTGGCAATTTATGGATTGACGGTTTAGCACCATGGCTTGAGTTTGACCTTATCGGCAAACAAATTTCAATTGGCGACGCGATTTTGGAAATTAAAGAGCCGATTAAACGCTGCTCAATGACAACTTGCAATCCAGAAACTGGCCAGAAAGATTTCGACACATTGAAACTATTGCGTGATAATTTCAGTCATCAAAATTTTGGTGTTTATGCCCATGTTATCAAATCAGGCCAGATCAATATTTCTGATAAAATAGAGGTCTTGTCATGAAGCTTCAATTCCCAGAAGCAGAGCGCCTAGATCACGCAGAACTTGATCACGGGCATAAGCTCTTTCGTGGCGAGGTCAGTTTCCTCAAAGGCGTGGTTGGCATGGAGCATTTGCCTCCCCCAGACCGCATTGAATTCTGTCTGGCTGGCCGCTCAAATGTTGGCAAATCCAGCTTGATCAACGCACTTACGGGGCGCAATAGCCTTGCGCGCACATCAAACACCCCCGGCCGCACCCAAGAAATTAACTTTTTTGAACTTGGTGAAACCCATTATATGGTCGATCTTCCGGGATATGGGTTTGCAAAAGCCCCGACATCAGTGGTTGCTCAATGGCAGGAATTATTGAAAAGATATTTGGCTGGTCGCGTTAATCTGCGCCGTGTGTTTTTGCTCATTGATAGCCGCCATGGTGCAAAAGCCGTAGACGAAGAGATCATGAGCTTGCTTGATAAATCGGCTGTGACTTTCCAAGTTGTGATGACGAAGACTGATAAAATTAGCGCGACAGGCCTAGCCGAAGCCCTTGAGCGCACGCGTGAAGTCCTCCAAAAGCACCCTGCTGCTTTTCCTGAACTCGTGACGACAAGCTCGGAAAAAGGCGAAAATATTGATCAACTGCGCGGTATCATTAGCGGTTTGATTTAGTCATTCATCTGCGCATTTATACGATACATTGGCGACCTTCCCCTTTTTTTCAACAAATATACCCAATAAAAAAAGCCGCCCAAATATTGGACGGCCTCATGATTTTTGAATAGCTTATGTCTTATTCAGAAATTTCTTCGCCTGAATCTTGATCAACAACCTTCATGGAAAGGCGCACTTTGCCTTTTTGGTCAACCTCAAGAAGCTTAACTTTCACCATTTGACCTTCTTTAAGAACATCTTTTGGATGATCAATACGCTCAGAAGAAATCTGGCTCACATGAACCAAACCATCGCGCTTGCCAAAGAAATTCACAAATGCACCAAAATCCATCAATTTCACAACTTTACCTGTGTAAATCGCGCCAATTTCAGGGTCAGCAGCAATGCTCATAATCATTTCTTTTGCTTTATCGATCGCATCTTGGCTGGTTGAGGCCACTTTGATGATACCTTCATCATTGATATCAACTTTAGCGCCAGATGTTTCCACGATTTCGCGGATCACTTTACCACCAGAGCCAATCACTTCACGGATTTTGTCAGGATTGATTTTGAAGCTATCGATCTTTGGAGCGTGCTCTGAGAAGCTACCCGCTGATGTCATAGACTTCGCCATTTCACCAAGAATGTGAACGCGTGCATCACGTGCTTGGTCAAGCGCTTGAGACATGATCTCTTGCGTGATACCAGCAACTTTAATGTCCATTTGCATTGTTGTGATACCCGCTTCAGTACCCGCAACTTTAAAGTCCATATCGCCCAAGTGATCTTCATCACCCAAGATATCTGTAAGAACCGCAAAATCTTCGCCCTCAAGCACAAGACCCATCGCGATACCTGCAACGGGTGCGCGCAAAGGAACACCCGCATCCATCATTGAAAGTGAGCCACCACAAACAGTCGCCATTGAAGACGAGCCATTCGATTCTGTAATCTCAGACACCAAACGGATTGTGTAAGGGAAGTCTGTTGGTGAAGGCAATACAGCCTGCAATGCGCGCCAGCCAAGTTTACCATGACCGATTTCACGACGACCTGCCGAACCCATGCGACCACATTCACCTACAGAATATGGAGGGAAGTTATAGTGAAGCATGAAGTTTTCGCGTGTTGTGCCCGTGATGTCATCCACCATTTGTTCATCATCGCCAGTTCCCAAAGTGGTCACAACCAAGCCCTGTGTTTCACCACGTGTGAAAAGCGCTGAACCGTGCGTGCGCGGTAAAAGACCCGTTTCACAAACAATCGGACGAACCTGCGTCAATGAGCGGCCATCAATACGTTTTCCTGTTTTCACAAGATCACCACGAAGAACATTACTTTCAAGTTTCTTGAAACAAGTTTCAAAGGCTTGCGTTTCAGCTTCTTCTTCACCAACCGCTTCAGCAATCATTGCCTTTGCATCTGCAACTGCAGCATAACGCTCTTGCTTTTCACCAATTGCGAACGCATCACGAATTGCTTTTTCACCCGCTTTTGCAACTTTTGCATAAAGCTCTGAGTGATCAGGTGTTTCAAAGTCAAATGGCTCTTTTGCGCCTTCTTCAGCCATCTCAATAATCATATCGATAACAGGCTGCATTGCATCATGACCAAATTTCACAGCGCCGAGCATTTCAGCTTCCGTAAGCTCGTAAGCTTCTGACTCAACCATCATAACCGCGTCTTTTGTACCCGCAATAATGAGGTCCAAACGATTTTCAGGGTTCAAGCGAAGTTTTGCAACATCATCCACATCAGGGTTAAGGACATATTCGCCATTGATGAAGCCAACGCGCGCGCAACCGATTGGGCCCATAAATGGAGCGCCAGAAAGTGTAAGCGCTGCAGATGAAGCGATCATGGCAAGAACGTCACTATCATGCTCCATATCATGGCTGAGAACTGTACAAGTAATTTGCACTTCGTTCATGAAACCGCTGACGAAAAGCGGGCGGATCGGACGGTCGATGAGACGTGAGATCAGTGTTTCGCGCTCGCTTGGACGCCCTTCGCGCTTAAAGAAACCACCTGGGATCTTACCTGCCGCGTAATATTTTTCTTGGTAGTTGACTGTGAGCGGGAAAAAATCTTGCCCAGGCTTCACTTTTTTCGCATACACAACCGTCGCAAGAACAGTCGTCTCGCCAAGTGTCGCCATAACAGCAGAATCAGCTTGGCGTGCAATTTTTCCAGTTTCTAATGTGAGCGTTTGACCGCCCCATTCAATTTCTTTTTTAATAATATTAAACATCTATCATCCTTATTCGATGCAGCCCTTGCTGCCTCGATTTCGTTTTGCGAGCCTATCTCGCGATTTGCGGGCCTATCCCGCGATTTGGTACAAAAGCACCCATACAGTTATTGAAGTCATATGCCCCAACGAAAAACGCGCCCCGAAAGGCGCGTCATTTTCTTAGCGACGAATATTCAAGCGCTCAAGTAGCGACTGATAGCGTGCTTGGTCTTTGCCTTTAACATAATCAAGCAATTTGCGGCGCAATGCCACCATTTGCAACAAACCACGGCGCGAATGGTGATCCTTGCCATGTGATTTGAAATGCTCAGTCAAAACCGTGATGCGGTGTGTCAAAATAGCGATTTGCACATCTGATGAACCTGTATCACCTGGTTTTGTTGCGAATTCTTTGATGAGTTCAGCTTTTTTCTCTGGCGTAATCGACATCATATACTCCTATAAATAAGATTAAAATTCGGGCCACGGCCAAGATGTCGTCCAGCCGGGTCCAGTTTCATGCTTGCGCACGCGCGTCATATGTCAGATTTTGATCAAAATTGAAAGTCAAAAGTGCAAATTTTCAACAGCAAATTAAAGGCAGTCACCAATAACACGCTTTTTGCCATTTTCATCAGGCTCCATGCGCAAAGAACGCGTCGTCTTCCCATTACGTTTGCAATAGCTACCAAACGTATCTTGCATATCTTTCAAGGTGAAATTGCTACGAACAACAGCTTCAAAACCGCTCGTTGATCTCTTTGCCCAAGCCACTCCATTTGAATCAGGCTCGCCAGGTTGAGAACCTCCACAAGCGAGCAAAGATGACGCTAAAATAACAGATAGGGCAATTTTATTCATTGAAACAATCCTTTGGATATTCAAGATATGACGTTCTCTAATGACATATGCAATCCCCTGCGCACCTCAATCGTTTGATTTGTACAGGCAACAACAGCAATCGGCAGGTTTCCGCACATAGCCAACGCAATACACTCTCCATTGCATTCTATGCCGCGCTCCAAAACACGTCCATGCCCAAGATCAATCGCCTCATCTTCAGTGACGTCAATCTGAGCAATAAGCGGCGTCTTTGAAACGGGCAAAATGACATTTTCATCTCTATTTTCAACTATATCTTCAAATGCAGACGCCGCATCGACATGAAAACCTAAACATGACAACCGCCTTAAATATTCAACATGGCCAAAGCACCCCAATTGCGCCCCCAAATCTCGAGCAATCGAGCGCACATATCCACCTTTTCCACAGCTCATAATAAGGTCGAGCGTGTCCGTTGTATATGCGGATATATCTAATGCCGCGACAAAAAGTGATCGGGCTTTCAAATCCATCACAACACCCTCACGGGCAAGATCATAGGCACGTTGACCATCAACCTTTACCGCTGAAACTTGTGGTGGTGTTTGAAGAATGTCTCCTCGAAATGACGGCAGTGCTGCTTCAATATCTGAAAGACGCGGTCGCAAATCAGAGCTTGCAATCACTTCGCCCGATGCATCATCAGAACTCGTCTGCGCACCCCAATTGACACGAAATTCATAAGTTTTTTGAGCTTCATCAAGAAAAGGGAGCAGTTTTGTTGTCTCTCCAAATGCGATAGGCAAAAGCCCCGTTGCATCAGGGTCAAGCGTACCACCATGACCCGCTTTATTGGCATTGAAAAGCCATCGCAGCTTGTTCACAACCGCACTTGAAGTCATGCCTGCGGGTTTATCAACCAATATCCAGCCGCTCAAATCGCGACCCTTTTTACGCCGCCCCATCTCGATACGCCCAATAGAGTTCAAAGTCGCCTTCATAGAGTTTGCGATGCATGTGCACAGCTTTATTGTTCACAATTTCGCGCACATTATAAGGCGAGATCGGCCGAACCATCGTTGCAACTTTCTTGAGTATTTTCGTACTATCACCAACAAATGGGGCTAATATATCTGCGATTTCAAAATTAGCTCTAATAATATCAATCGGCTCAAAGCCCAAATCAATCGCGGGAAGTAAAAACTTATATTGCGGGGCAAGCTGATCGGGAAGCTCGAGCATACCCTTTGATGCCGTGATATGCTTTAAATATTCAAGCAATATGACAATATTTTTTTGATGTTGCCGCAAACTACAATCAGCATCAAATTTTGCACCTTTTGTTTTTAATGCCTTTCGCCAATCCAACCATGTACGCTCGGATTTATAATAAATTTCATCATAATAAAAGGCGACCAAGCGATCAAGCGGATCGCGATAAAGAACAAATCGTACCTCTTCAATCGGATGCACCATCGGTAATGGAACTTGGAAATTCAAACCGTTTCCCTCTTGAATAGCGTGAGGATTTGCAGGCAATTTGAATTGATCCAAATAGTAAAAAAGTGTTTTTAAGTACAAAGCACCGACTTTGCGCACCAAAATCGTCTGCGCAGGCACGTTAAATGAGCTAAGGGCAAGCACCTCATTTTTCATCAGCAAACACTCCTTGCCAATTTGCGCGAGCGCCTTCGACCAATTTGAAATCTTGATTGTAAACTTTGCGAACGCTCTCGACAAGCTCTTCAGTTCTCGTTTCTTGATAGCTAAATGGCTTTGGTGAAATATTGCGTGACTTAATCGCTTGCATCTTTTCAACAATATCAGGCAGGACTGGCGATAATAGATGCGGCAATTGACGTTTGAGGTCTTCAAGCACGAGTAATTTAGGCTCGAACCCTGAAACACGCCGCCATTTGGCGACTTGCCTGCGCCAGTGAAAATCTGGCTTAATATTTGTCTCACCACTAAGATTTTTCTTCAACCATGCAATGAGCTTCATCGCATTTTCTTGATGTTCAGAAAGCGACAGGCCTTCATCAAAATTCATACCAATGCTATTTCCAATCTCCATGCGGAACCAGTCCATTGACCCCGCTTCTTGACCGTAAATTTTTTCGTAATATAGCGAAAGAAACCGATCAACAGGATCACGAATAACCATATAGACATAAGGCGATTTGTTTATCATCGGCACATCCACTTCACTTGCACGGAGCAATTTTGATTCGTCGAGATGAATAAAATCTCCAAGTGGATGCAAAGCACCCTGATCAATGTAATAAAATAGATTTTTTAAGAAGGTGCACCCAGATTTGGTAAGTGTACACATAAATATTGGATATTCACGCAGCGTGTAGAATTGATCGTAATGAAATGTTTTTTCCATTCTCTAAGCAATCATTCTTCACCATATGCAGGCAAATTATCAATCAAGCGTTGCGTCTCATCTGCGATATCATAGCTTTGATCATGGATAAAACGAAGCTCGGCTGCATATTTCAGCTTGGTTTCTTTTGAAACTTGGTAACGCAATCGCCCCGCAATCCCCGCAAGCGCCTTAATAACCTTCTGAGGATCACCACCATGCGGGAAAATCAGAACAGTCGCAATACGCAGATCACTCGACATACGCACCTCACCAACGGAGATCAACACGCCGTTGAGATCGGGTTCAAAATGATCACCACGCGCCAAAATATCAGCAAGTGAGCGGCGGATAAGCTCGCCAACGCGCAACATGCGTTGAGAAGGTCCTGAGAATGATTTTTGTTTTGTCATAATCTTTTGTAATTTATCAATGAATTGGGTGCAAGCATGCTTTACGCAACACTTGCGACGCGTTAAGACAAAAAGCAAGGAGAAATGACATGGATATTGGAATAGTTGGCGCTTCAGGGCGAATGGGGCACACATTAATCAATTTGGTGAATGCGCATGACGCGTTAAATCTCGTTGGCGCGACAGATCATGCCCAAAGCAAATTCATTGGTGCCGATGTTGGTGACATGATGAACGGCAAAGCAATCGGCGTTAAAATCCAATCTGATCCACTTGATGCATTTCAAGACGCAAAAGCCATTATTGATTTTTCCATCCCTCAAGCCACTTTGATCAATGCTGAATTTGCAGCCCAAGCGCGCATTGCCCATATTATCGGCACGACAGGTCTTGCTGAAGGTGATTTCAAAGCTCTCCAAGCTGCATCTCGCCATGCCACAATCATACAATCTGGCAATATGTCACTGGGCGTGAACCTTCTTGCGAGCCTTGCTCGTCAAACAGCTGCCGCCCTTGGCGAAGAATTTGATATTGAGATTGTGGAAAGCCATCACCATCACAAAGTTGATGCCCCATCAGGAACAGCGCTTTTGCTTGGTGAAGCTGCTGCAACTGGACGCGGCGTTGAACTCTCAGATGTTTCAGATCGCGGGCGCGATGGCATTACAGGTGCGCGCAAGCAAGGTGATATCGGGTTTTCGGCCATACGTGGCGGCGATATTGTAGGGGAGCATGATGTCATGTTCTTGGGTGATGGAGAGCGCATTGTTCTGCGCCATATCGCTACAGACCGCAAGTTATTCGCTCAAGGCGCTTTGCGCGCGGCACTTTGGAGCAAAGATAAGGGCCCCGGTTATTTTAATATGGAAGATGTACTGGGTCTAAGATAGATAACAAAAAAGGCGCCTCTATTGGCGCCCCTTTCATAATTCAAAGCAAAATTATTTGCTCATCATGTTTTTCACAACACCAACGATTGCCAAAACAACACCGCCACCGATGCCGCCGCCAGCAACTTGGCTCACAAGAGCCATAACACCTTCAGCACCGCCGCCACCGAGCATGCCAAGAACGTTTGCGCCAAGACCACCACCAACGATACCTGAGATCGAGTTGATCAATGTGCCTTGGTTAAGATTGCCCAAAACTTTACCTGCAACGTTTCCACCTACAGCGCCAGCTGCTAATCCAATAAGTTGTTCCATTTTCTTCTCCTCAAAATGTTATTTGTGTTTGTTCACGGATCGATTCTGGCAAAGTTTCGCCTATTCCGCAAGGTGAAAACATTATTCTTGACAGATACGTGAATGAAACCGACTCAGGAAAATAAAATTTTTATCAAAATGCGCAATTTTGCTCTTGTCAGTTGCAGCTGCTTTCGATAAATGATCCTCACTCTGATGATGCGGGCGTAGCTCAGTGGTAGAGCACTTCGTTGCCAACGAAGATGTCGAGAGTTCGAATCTCTTCGCCCGCTCCAGAGTAAAATTCCAAATTCGGCATTGCATTACTGGCTTATTGAATATTTCCATTTATAAGCATATTTTTCTATAAATATCTAAATGACCGATTTCATTTTGGAACCTGCGACATATGTCTCTTTGATTGAACGGTCATCACCCATAGTCTGCAACAAGAATAGCTCATCTTGCAAGTTTTCAACCCGTTCAGCACGCAATGCCATTTCAGGCGTTGCGCCCATATCGAGAACGATAAAATCAGCCGATGAACCTATACGCAAATCACCAATATCAGCTTCAAGGCCAATGGCTTCGGCATTCCCTTTTGTGGAGGTATAAAAATTGAGAAGCGGGTTTAGCCGTTCACCCCGCAATTGTTGGATTTTATATGCCTCATCCATTGTGCGCATCATGGAATAGCTTGTGCCGCCGCCAATGTCAGTGGCAAGCCCCACACACGCGCCCTTGTTTTTCAATCCAAACCAATCGAATAACCCTGACCCCAAAAATAAATTCGATGTCGGGCAATGCACCGCTACAGATTGACTCTCAATCATTACCGCAATTTCACGATCATTCATATGAATACAATGCCCAAGAAGCGTCTTTGGGCCGAGCAATCCGTAATCTTCATAAACGCCCATATAATCGGCATGTTTTGAATAAAGAGACATGGTATAATCAATTTCTGCACGGTTTTCATCTATATGTGTTTGGATATAGCATTGCGGATTTTCACGCGCCAATGCTTGCGCAGCCTCCATTTGCTCTGGCGTACTCGTTATCGCAAATCTTGGCGTAATCGCATAATATACGCGATCAACACCGTGCCATTTTTCAATAAGCATTTTGCTTTCTTCATAAGAGCGTTCTGATGTATCCAGTAAGGCTTCAGGCGCCCCACGATCCATCATAACCTTGCCACCAATAACGCTCATGCCGCGTTGTTGCGCAGCTTCAAAATAAGCATTCACAGATTCAGGATGAGATGTGCAATAGGCGACCGATGTGGTTGTCCCGTGGCGCAGCAATGTATCCATCAATTCATTTGCGATCCGCTTGGCGTGTAGGGGATCCGAAAACTGACTTTCCACTGGGAAGGTATGATCATTTAGCCAGTCCAAAAGCTGCGCGGCATAGCTGCCGATCACTTGCATTTGCGGCATATGAAGATGCAAATCAATGAAACCAGCCATGATCAGATATGGGCGGTGATCAATGATCTCGCCTTTTTGAATGACTTCACTCCGATCGCCAATCGCAACGATTCTACCATTCTCAACAACCATTGCACCATCTTCAATATAGCGCAGGCAATCAATATCATCCGCGCTCATGGGTGCGCGCTGAAAATCAAGAAATCGGGCAAGAATTGTATACATCATATCAAGATAGCATCATCACAAAAAACAACAAGTCACATAAAGGCAAAGCCATAATTAAGGTTGTTTATGCAAGAATTGCTACGGACTTGATTTGAGCAAATACCTTTTGTTTTTTTCTGAGCTTAAGTTTTTCAACGGATCGAAGCGTAATGCGTGACAAAATCACGTCATCTCCGAAACGACATCGCACCATAGCAAAGCACCCTTCCTTATGAACGGCGATATCCTCCACGATCACAGGCAATATATTGAGAATACTGCTATCATCATGTGCAGTTAGGCTTAGGGATACATCTCTGGCACGGATGCGCAAACGAACGCGTTCACCATCTTGAAAGGAAACCCAAATCTGCCCACCAGCAAAATTCACGACACGCAAATCCCATTTGGGATCGGCTTCACCAAGAGCGCCCTCCAAAACGACACTGGCATCGTCCCCAAAAACATTCGGTAAATCAATGCGCGATAATACTTGCGAAACAGAACCATGCGCAATTGCATGACCATCTTCAAAAACGATCATATCATCTGCGAGACGTGCGATTTCGTCCATGCTATGTGTCACATAAATGATCGGCAATTTGGCAGTCACTTTGAGGCGTTCAAGATAAGGTAAGATTTCTGATTTGCGTTTTTGGTCAAGCGCTGAAAGTGGCTCATCCATCAAGAGAATTTTTGGCCGAACCATCATCGCACGAGCTATCGCAACACGTTGGCGCTCACCACCCGATAAATACCCAACATCGGCTTTAAGCAAATCGCGAATTCCCATCGCATCTACGATTTGGTCGAAAAAATATTGATCAACTGGCGAATGAGCGCGTTTGGCGGCATATTGCAAATTGCCCATAACATTAAGATGCGGAAAAAGGCTGGCTTCTTGAAATACATATCCAAGGGGGCGTTTATGAGGTGCATAAAATTCCGTATCATTTTGCCACTCAACACCCATAACTTTGATCTGAGCGGTATTTGGGCGCGTTATGCCAGCAAACATACTAAGAAAACTTGTTTTGCCAGATCCAGATGGGCCGAAAATCGCCGTAACCCCATGACCTTTGATGTTGAGGTCAACATGAAGATCGTGATTAATCCCTATATGACCGATCTTTACGTGAATATTTTCTACCACGACATACCCTCATTTTTACGGCCACGGAGCATATAAAGGGCTAGCAAAATGACAAATGCGAAGCCGAGCAAAATGAGCGACAATCTGTGGGCTTGTGCATAATTGAGAGCGTCCACATGATCATAAATCGCAACTGAAACGACTTTCGTTTTGCCGGGGATATTTCCTCCGATCATCAATACAACACCAAATTCACCAACCGTATGCGCAAAACCAAGAACAGCAGCGGTTAGGAAACCCGGGCGCGCCATAGGAAAAACAACCGACCAAAATCGATCCCATGGGCTGGCATGAAGCGTCGTTGCGGCATCAAAATGACGTTCATCTATCGAACCAACAGCGTTTTGAATAGGCTGAACGACAAAAGGTAAAGCATAAAACAGTGACGCAATGACAAGTCCCCAAAAGGTAAAAACGAGCGACCCAATTCCGAGGAACTCCAGCGCCTTCCCTGCGGGTCCATTTGGTCCAAGTAACACGAGCATATAAAAACCAATCACAGTTGGAGGGAGAACAAGTGGCATAGCAACAATTGCCGAAACAGGCGCGCGCATTTTTGAATCTGTTCGCGCAAGCCAATAGGCAATTGGCGTACCCAATATGAGCAATAAAATCGTAACGGTACTGGCCAAACGGATTGTCACCCAAATGGCTTGCAGATCATCAGCGCTCATTTTGGTACCTCATAGCCCAAATCTTTAAAATATCCAGCATGACTTTGAGACAATAAAAAATCGGCAAAAATCTTAGCAAATTTGCTATCATTTAAAACGATCCCATCTTGCAAAATCGGTGCATGAAATTCGGCGGGGACAATCCATGATGGGCCTTGCGCCCCCTCCTCTGCGATGATTTGTGACAGCGCTACAAAGCCAAGCTCTGCATTGCCTGTTGCAACAAATTGATAGGCTTGCGAAATGTTCTCTCCCATAACAATTTTTCCATGCGCATTCTGAGTTAATCCAAGCTGTAAAAGCGCCTCACGAGCGGCTTTTCCATAGGGCGCGAGGTCAGGATTAGCCATTGCAAGAAAGGCATATTCACCGCTTTTCAGCAATTCGAGAGCATCAACATCGTTTCGCTTTGACCACAAAACTAACCGTCCCACCGCATATGTGAACGGTTCATCTCCCAATCCCTGTTTAAACAGCGCGGCGGGTTTTTCTTGATCTGCGGACAAAAAAACATCATAAGGCGCACCATTCACAATCTGCGCGTAAAGCTTACCAGATGAACCAAAAGATAGCACAGATTCGATGCCAGTTTCCGCTTCAAATTTCTCTAAAATGACACCTGCTGGCCCTGCAAAATTGGACGCCACGGCAACATGGATCGTTTCGGATTTTGCGCTTATACAAAACAAACTCAATAGCATTGCCGTGCAATATTTTCGTCTCAAATTCATGTTTATAAAATAGGTTCAAGCGCAGCCATGTACAATAGCTAACTCATTTTCCACCTATCGGAAACAATATTGCAGCATTTGGTCGTACATTTTTTAGGATTGAAAGCCTTGAAATTGCTGTGCCAGAACTGGCGCGCGTAACCGCAATGCCCATTCAAACTTCTCTTCCTTTTGAAGCCGTAACAGCCTTATCAAATGCTCAAAATGCCCGCCAGAAATCAGGCGCCCTACATGGAGCGGGCCTTTATAAAAACAACGAGATGATTATCATTCGAGAGGATATCGGGCGACATAATGCGCTGGATAAGTCCATTGGCGCGGCGCTTCTTGAAGGCCTAGATTGTCGAGATCTTATTGCGGTCATTTCATCGCGTATCTCGCTTGATCTTGTGATCAAGGCTGTGCGTGCGGGCATCGGCACACTTATAGGGCGCGCATCACCGAGTGATCTTGCCGTTAAACACGCGGAAAAATGGGGCCTCCAACTGATCGCTCCCGTTTTCAAAGATGAGTATTTTATTTCAGGAGCCTCAAAATGAGCGCCGATAAACCACGTTGTAAAATCATTCGCATGGCCAATCAAATCGCTCTTTTCTTCGCCTCCAAACCCGAAGACGAGGCGGTTTTGGGCATCGCAGATCATATCAATAAGCTCTGGGAGAAACGTATGCGAACGGAGTTCTTCATACTCATCGAAACCGATGCCGATTTCCATCCACTTATCCGCAAAGCATCAGGCGATGTGAAGCGTCCGAATGATTGAACAATGACAATTGCTGATTACTGGGAATTTGAAGAAAACGCCGATTCGCAGAGCACTGGCAAATTATATCCTGTTTTGCCAGATGGTTGTCGCGACATCATTTGTATTTCAGAGGCAAATAAGTCATCACGATGGTTTGTAAGTCCTTTATATGATAACACGCATTATCCTTCATCATTGCCAAGCGGAAGTATAATGAGAGGTTATAGGCTTCACGCATATAGCCGTATTAATAGCGAAGATCTATTTGTAAAACTATCCCAAGGACAAGACGAAAATCTAAGCCGTGAACGCTCAATCATTCAAGAAAGCACCTCTCGAAACAAAGCATTAGCATTAGCAGAAGCACTTTCGGTTATCGCTCATTGCCATCAACCAATCAGCAGATATGCCAAAACTTGCGGGCTAAGTCTGCGTAGTTTCCAGCGTTTACTAGGCACACATACAGGAAAATCTGCAAATTACTGGCGTCAACTCGCACGTATACGAAATGCTGGCCGACGGGTATTTAATCATGACCGTCTATGTGATATTGCTCTTGAAGCTGGGTTTTCAGACCAAGCCCATATGACACGAGAATTTAAACGCTGGTTCAAATGCTCGCCTGCCCAATTTTCACTGAACCCAGAACTACAAAGTCAACTTTATCAACCTGCATTCGCCTAGCCACCGATTGGCGCGCATATCTCCACAAGATAACCATCAATATCATTTACATATGCAACACGCTGCCCCCATTCCATTGTTGTGGGCTTTGATATTTCAATTGCCCCTGCTTTTATCGCCTGATCAAAAGCGAGATCGACTTCATTTGTTTCAAAACCAATATTAAAAATAGGCGAAACCTTATCAGGCTTAGATGGGTTCTTTCCAAGACTTTTTAGTAATGCGCGTGATGCAAAAACAAGCTTAGTATCCCCTGTAACAAGCTCTCCATAATCGCCCGCCTCATGAACAAAACCGATTTCAAAACCGAATGCCGCCTGATAAAATGCCAAGCTTAGTTGAACGTCATCTGCATATAATGTGGTGTATTTAAAATTCATCATCTATTCCCTTTAATTATTCAACACTTAAGTCAATAGACAGATTTATTTCTGTATGTCTTGAAGAATTACGCCAAATCTAAAACGCGCCCGAGGGCGCGCCTGAAATTTGATGTTTTGATCTTTTTAAAGACCTTTGGTTTGATAGCTCGTGGCTATGCGCCCAACAGAAACGATAAACGCTGCTGTGCGCAAACTATCCACATCATCACGCGCATGGTAAACCTCGCGGATGGCCTGATAAGCCGTGCGCATCGTGTCATCAAGCCCCGAGCGCACAAGCTCCAACTCCCCCTCACCTTTCAGATAAAGATTGCGGAAATTATCGGATAATGTCCAATTCAAACCATTATCATTTGAAAGATTCTGAAGCTCTTCCACGAGCAAGTTCGCGCGCATTTCTTCCGCACGGCGCTGCATACGTCCAAAGCGAATATGGCTCAAATTTTTAACCCATTCAAAATATGAAACCGTCACACCGCCTGCATTTGCATACATGTCAGGAATAATCACAACCCCCTTATCCCTAAGGATCTCATCAGCACCTGCCGTCACAGGGCCATTCGCAGCTTCGATGATTAAATTGGCTGAAATACGGTCGGCATTTTTTAAATGAATAACGCCCTCCATCGCCGCAGGGATCAAAATATCACAATCCTTTTCAAGAACAGATGCACCATCTTCAACATAGGTTCCCTTGAATCCTTTTACACCGCCATTTTTAGCAATATACGCTTTCAACTCTTCAATGTTCAGACCGTCATCATCGATAATCGCCCCATCGCGCTCAAGCACCGCCGTGATGATAGAGCCATCTTGTTCGGAAAGGAACTTCGCCGCGTGATAGCCCACATTGCCAAGCCCTTGCACAATAATGCGCTTCCCTTTTAATGTACCAACAAGCTTGGCCATTTCAATATCTTCAGGGTGACGGAAAAACTCTTGCAAAGCATATTGAACCCCGCGCCCAGTTGCCTCGGTACGTCCATGAATACCACCTGCAGAAACGGGCTTTCCTGTCACACATGCAGCGCCATTAATATCGGTTGTGTTCATGCGTTTATATTGATCGGCAATCCACGCCATTTCACGCTCACCTGTTCCCATATCTGGGGCTGGAACGTTTTGTGATGGATTGACCAAATCGCGCTTGATAAGCTCATATGCAAAGCGGCGCGTGATGCGCTCAAGCTCATCAGGCTCCCATGCATTTGGATCGATGCAAAGCCCACCCTTGGAGCCACCAAACGGCGTTTCCACCAATGCGCATTTATAAGACATTAGGCCCGCAAGCGCTTCGACCTCATCTTGATTCACATTAAGCGCGTAGCGGATACCACCTTTAACAGGCTCCATATGCTCAGAATGCACGGAGCGATAGCCTGTAAATGTGTGGATTTCACCGCGTAATTTTACGCCAAAACGTACTGTATATGTGGAATTACAAACGCGGATTTTTTCTTGCAAACCTGGTGATAAATCCATCAAGCTCATAGCCTTTGTAACCATTAAGTTCACGGATTCACGGAATGATATTTCTTTCATTTTTTGGGCCTTTTTTGATTTTTGAAATAAAACAATAGCATAAATGCCATGTAATATTTATCTATCACAACAAGATAGTATGATCGAGATAATTCTTAAAAAACAATCAAAGGCCGAATATCGTTAAGTTAATATATTGAATTCAAGGATAGCAAGTTCTCATGAATAACTACAAAAAACTTGCTTTTCATTTTTATTTGTCCCATAGGTAAAATTTTTGCACATTGTTCTCTTAGGGATATGGCATCCTACATCAAAATTTAGACATTCTTCTTGAAGAACTAGACTTATTTCTGGGAATAGCTTCATTATCTCGATAACTGTATTAAATACGGAAAAGACTCCCTAAAATATAATTTACTAGGGAGCCTTTTTTGGTTTCACTGTTTGAGTTTAGTTAAGTAGACTTTGCTCATTTTGGATATGACGAGCAACCAATCTTTTGACCAGTTTGCCCTCATTCGCCATAAAACGAACGGGCTTCGGCTCAATAATGCCATCCTTAAACTCAGGGAAGAGCGCAATGATCTCTTCGCGTGCTTCTTCACCAACAGAATTAAGCGCTTCCTTGCCTGGCAATAGGCTCTCAGCAACAATGCCATTCGCAAAAACAAGTTCATGTTGATCGAACAAGATGTGGAAATAATCAACCTCATTCACATCTGTGATCACTTCAATTCCGTCAATGCCAACCAATTTGTTCGCAGCAACCAATACTTCAGCTGTATCGAAAATGCGCTTTGCAATTTTTGAGCTGATCAATACACGGTGCTGTGGAGAAACGATAAGCTCTTTTTCTGGGAAACCCCAACCAAGCGCGCCTTTTCCTATACGAATTGGGTATAGTTTTGGGTTTGTGAGCAAGCCCACTGAGTTCACATGGCTTGAGCCAACCCAACGAATTTCCTGCAAGCCATTGTCAAATGTCTCAACCAAATCACCAACCCTGAGATCTTCGACAGGGACATTTCCTTCTGAAGTGAGTATAAGGCTTCCTCTACAAAAGCAAACAGCCTGCTCTTCAGCATAAGCTGAAATTTCAACGATTTGAGGAATTTCTTCGACAATACCCGTGTCATGGTTATAACGATATGTGTCAGCGTTAGTTGGGTCGTTTCCAGTGCCCTCTTCAGCAATAGCTTCAATGACTTCACCAACAAGAATAGCATCCGTGCTAATATCAGAAGATATATCCGCTGGGTCGGCATCAAAAGACATTTGAATATATTCATCAGCCGTGGGGTCATACAGTGCAAGCTCACCGTTAATAGATGCACGGATCAGCTGATCGCTGTCAGAAACATCTGTATTTGCATTACCAACAACCATATTATTCAAACGGTCTTCTATCGAGTCGGTTCCACTATATTCAGGCACAACATATATCACCTCACCTGGCTCCAGAATCGTACCCTCATCAAAAGTATGAAATAAGTTCACACTATCCGCATTTGTTGAGCTCACATAGACTTGATATCCACTGATATCCATTGCCGTATCATTCGTATTAATAAATGAAACAAATTGATCGGAATTTGTGACGGTACCATCGCCATCGATATCGAAATACGAATTAGCTGCGCTTCCATCATTATTATCTGGAAGAACCGAATAAAATGTAAGTCCATCAAGATCAACTCCTACTTGATCGGTGGCATCTGTGGAATTCGGAAAATCGTTAGCGCCGTTATAATAAGATACCTGACCTGTTGTTGGATCATATGCATAAGTTGTAGCTGGTTGAGCATCATGGTTTATACCAAATGTGCGCTGCGCGGCATTTATATATCCATCAGCCAAATCATCTTCGACGCTTACAGGCAAGTCCGTCCCAGTAACTCTTGCTGCAACTGAGCCATCTGAGTTCGTAGGAAATCCAGTATAATCCGTAACATCGTCAGGAGTTGCATCCATAGTCCACTGAATATATTCAATGTTGTCAGAATCTGAAGTATTAACCAGTGCAACTTCACCGTTAAAATCATTATGTATAATATCATCATCATCTTCAAAAGATTCTGTTCCATCTCCATTCGCTTCAACGACACCATCTGGCACTGGTGTGGATGAATACTCTGTAATCACATAGACGCTTTCACCAGGATCCAAAGTCGTGCCATCAGCAAATGTATGATATTGTGCTCCATCCGAACCAGCTCCATCATCTGACACCCAAATTTGCCAGCCACTAATATCCACAGCTTCGTCGGAAAAATTCTCGATCTTTACAAATTCATCTGATTCATCGTCATTACCAAGACTCCCATCACCGTCCAAATCACCATCGCTGCCTTGCGTCTGCTCATCAGCACTGCCTGCCACAGCATAAACTTGTGAAATAGTGACACCGTCAAGCCATATCTCACTACCATTATTTGAATCTGTCATATGCTTCTTTCCTCTTCAATAATACAATTGATATTTTTCATATGATTTGGATGACGATAATGTGTAATAAAACATAAAACTCCAGATACAGCACACCTTACACCCCTACTTAAAATGTTAAGTCTAACTTAATTAAAGTCACTTCAATACTTAAAAATATTAAACTGGTTAATGCTTTATTAAGAGGCATCTTGAATCCTCTCTTAAATCAGGACCTTTAAAATCGATAATGCGATGATCTCAGGGCGCTTATCATTTCCGTCTTTTGCAATGGGTGCATGAAAATTCTTATAGTCAAGATCAGGAAATTGGCTTCGAAAACGGGCTGATTTTGTTTTCGAACCAATCATGCCAACAAAAGGAAAGCCGCGCTTGAGCGCTGCCTCAGCCAAAAGAAAATCAAGCCCATGATCATGCGTCATAATGATCACCTTAGCATATTGGGGAAGGTCTTCGATTGCACGCTCTGGTATCGCAATGGCTATGTAAGGTTCAGGCCTCTCGATTTCGACAAAAGGCCGTGCATCAAACAACCTTGTTTCTATATCTAAAGCTTCGGCCAGTCTTTTTAAATGCGCCCCCACATGGCCAGCACCAAATATAGCGAGCATTGGTTTCGTTTTTTCTGGAAGCTTGTCCAGAGAAAATGCTACATCAACAATACCGCCACAACATTGCCCCGTCTCTGGCCCCAAAATGTAGCGCTTGCTTTGCTCTGTCGTGTTTCCAAACATCCCACGCGCAATAGCAATTGCATCGTTTTCCATGTTGCCGCCACCTATGCTGCCGATTATGCGATCAGGCAACACCCAAAGTACTGCGCCCTTATCGCGCGGCGTCGAGCCCTTTGTCGCAATGATTTCAACTTTGATCGCGGTTTCTAAAGCCTTATAATCCGCCATCACGCGCATCCATTGCCATCAAAACACGTTCAGGTGTTGCGGGCGCATCAAGACCTGTGGGCATTTTTGCACCTCCAACAGAGGCCACCGCCATATCAAGTGCACAAAATACAGAAATCGCAAGGTTGAATGGTGGCTCACCTACAGCCTTAGAGCGGCGAATAGTGGGTTTCGTGTTCTCGCTCCAGTCGACCAGCTTCGCTTCAAATTCTTTGGGCAAATCCGAAGTAAGCGGTATTTTATATGTGCTCGGCGCATGAGTGCGCAAACATCCAGAATCATCCCAAACAAGTTCTTCTTTTGTAAGCCAGCCCATGCCCTGAATAAACGCACCCTCAACTTGCCCAAGATCAATGCCAGGGTTCAGCGATTTCCCAACATCGTGAAGAATATCCACTCGATCAACTGTGTAATCACCCGAATAGCGATCAACTGTGACTTCGCTGCAAGCCGCACCATATGAGAAATAATAAAATGGGCTGCCGCGCCCCAAATCTCGATCCCATGAAATATCGGGTGTTTTGTAAAAGCCTGTATCTGAAAGCTGGATACGTTCCAAATAGGCATCTTTAACAGCATCCTTCCAAGAGATAACTTTATCGCCCGCAACAAAACCTTCTGAAGATTGCACCACTTCAAGGCCCTCACGCTCGCTCAAAAACGCCAATATACGCGATTTGATTTTCAGCGCAGCATCTTCAACAGCCTTCCCATTGAGATCACTACCCGAGCTTGCGGCAGTGGCAGAGGTATTTGGAACTTTCGAGGTATTGGTTGCCGTAACGGTTATCATATCGAGCGGGATTTGGAATTCTTCGGCAACGATTTGCGCCATCTTTATATTCAGCCCCTGCCCCATTTCTGTACCGCCATGATTCACCTGAACCGAACCATCCGTATAAACATGAATAAGCGCGCCCGCTTGATTAAACCAAGTTGCGGTGAAAGAAATACCAAATTTCACTGGCATTAATGATATGCCTTTTTTGGTGGTTCCATTCGACGCATTATGATCATGAACGGCTTTGAGGCGTTTTTTATATGCACAATTTTCGGCAAGTTCACTCATCAATCTTGGCGCTATATTATCGGTCACCTCTTGATGATATGGCGTAATATTCCCACGCTTACCATAGAGGTTTTTCATGCGCACATCGAATGCGTCCATATCAAGTTTGCGTGCGATGTCTTCAATCACATGTTCGGCCAAAATCACACCTTGAGGCCCGCCAAAACCCCGAAACGCGGTATTTGATGTTGTATGTGTGCGCAAAGGATGCGAGCGCAAAGCCACATTGGGATAATAATAGGCATTATCAGAATGGAATAATGCGCGATCAGTTACTGGCCCCGAAAGATCACTTGCAAAGCCCGAACGCGCATAGAGATCAGCGTCAAATGCCTCAATCAATCCATCATCATCAAAGCCAACTTTATATTGCAATTTGAAATCATGGCGCTTGCCCGTCATCGTCATATCATCATCACGATCAGGACGTATTTTAACGGCAACGCCTAGTTTTTTTGCGGCAATCGCCGCCATAGCAGCAAATATCGTGGGCTGGGTTTCTTTGCCGCCAAAGCCCCCACCCATACGGCGTACCTCAATCACAACCTTATGCGCCGCAATACCCAAGCAATGCGCGACCATGGCCTGAACCTCGGTCGGATTTTGAGTGGATGAATGAACGAGAACTTCATCATCTTCATTGGGAATCGCAAGAGCGACATGGCCTTCGAGATAAAAATGCTCCTGCCCACCGACATTAAGTTCCCCTGCAATATGATGCGTGGATCTGGCAATGCCTTCATCAATATCGCCACGTTTGAATACTGCGCCTGATGTCACAACACCACTTCCTGCAGCAATGGCTTGATCAATATTAATAATACTCGGAAGTTCTTTATATTCGATTTTTGCAAGCTTTGCCGCTTGTCGCGCTTCATCACGCGTGTGAGCTACAACCAAAAAAAGCTGTTGCCCAAAAAACATCACCTTTTTACCCGCTAAAAGCGGCTCATCACCACAATGAGTAGGACTGATATCAATACTGCCTGGGATATCAGCTGCGGTAAACACCTCAACAACACCTGGTGCCAGTCGCACAGCATCAAGATCCATCGATAAAATTTCACCATGAGCGATTTGTGAAAGGCCAAATGCCCCATGCAATCCACCTTTTGGCATGGGAATGTCATCAATATAAACGGACTGCCCTGATACATGCTTATGGCCGCTATCATGTGAAATATCTTTATGCACATATTTGTTCATTGCTAACTCCGTATTCCGCTCAATTCTAGGAGAAATTGTAAAGAATAGCTATAGTCATTAAAGCTCAAAATCAAAAAGGATTATTGAGATATATTTGGAAACAGTCTTATAAATTGCGCTCTTAGTACCTATATAGATAGGATAAACATTTAAAAGGGGACGAACAATATGGAATTATTTACACCATTACTCGTACCAGCTCTGCTGGTCTTATTTGCAATTATACTTGTCTTTCGCGCAGTTAAATCTGTGCCGCAAAGTGAAGAATGGACGATTGAACGGTTTGGTCGTTATACACGAACACTTTCACCCGGCCTTCATTTTATTGTACCATTCGTGGATCAAATTGGCGCAAAAATCAACATGATGGAAACGGTTCTTGATATTAACAGTCAAGAAGTTATCACCCGCGACAACGCGATGGTGCTCGCTGATGCCGTCACATTTTATCAAGTGATTGATGCCGCCCATGCCGCATATGAGGTGCGTGATCTTGAACGCGCACTTGGCAATCTCAGCCAGACGAATATCCGTTCTGTGATCGGTTCAATGGATCTTGATGAATGTTTGTCAAACCGTGACTCAATTAACGCAAAGCTTTTGACTGTTATTGATGAAGCGTCAAATCCTTGGGGTATCAAAGTGACCCGCGTGGAGATCAAAGACCTTGCACCTCCGCAAGATATTGTTGAATCGATGGGTCGCCAAATGAAGGCTGAGCGTGAGAAACGTGCGGAAATCTTGACGGCTGAAGGACAAAAAGCTTCAGCGATTTTGAGAGCTGAAGGTGAGAAAGAAGCGCGTGTTCGTGAAGCCGAAGGATTACGGGATGCCGCATTCTTGGATGCCGAAGGTCGCGAGCGTTCAGCAGAAGCTGAAGCAAAAGCGACAGCCATGGTATCAGAAGCGATTGCCAAAGGTGATATTCAAGCGATCAACTATTTTGTTGCGCAAAAATACACTGAAGCATTGCGCGATATGGCTTCTTCGCCAAGTGCGAAAACGATCATGATGCCTCTTGAAGCTTCAAGTCTCATTGGTTCAATTTCTGGCATTGCCGACATTGCAAAAGAAGTGACAGGGATGGGCGCAGCAAGCAAAACAGGTAAAAAATAATGGGTGACTTTTTCACATCTATGGTTCAAATTTGGTTGGCCGTTGGGATTATACTCATTGTACTCGAAGTCATGACGGCAACCTTCTTTTTACTGTGGCCCGCAATCGCTGCATTTATCGTTGCGTTTCTATGCGCGATATTTCCAGAATTTGCCTTTATCGGTCAGCTATTGGTATTTGCATTTGTGTCAGCAATTTTGCTCGTGCCAGGGCGCCGTATCGTTGATACTTTCATCAAGAAAAAGGCATCGACAAAGCTTAATGACCGTATGGCACGCATGATTGGCCAGCAAGCGAGCGTTGTCTCTATCGATGGCGCTAGTTTGCGGGTCAAGCTTGGTGACACCGAATGGTCAGCAATTTCACAAGATGAATTGATGCTTGGTGATAAAGTTCAAGTGGCCCAAACCGAAGGCAATGTACTGGTCGTCGCAGCGATACAGTAAGCATATCATAATAACAGCAGGTCAATCGGTCAGAGTATTCGCTCTGGCCGTTTTTAATGGTTACCATATCAATAGCTCTACATAGAAAGCTTTAGAACAATAACCTATTGGCCTTAATTTTCCTGCAAATAACGCAACAGCATATTTTGCGCCGCTTTCATACGGTAAGCCGCTGATGCACGCATATCAGAAATGGGTGTAAAATCTTCATCTAGCTTCTCCATGGCAATGCGCAAATTGGCTTCATCCCATAGCTTTCCGATCAAAAACGCCTCTACATTTTGAGCCCGCTTCGGCGTTGCCGCCATGCCGCCAAATGCGATACGTGCCCTTGTAACAATGCCGTTTTCAACAGTTATATTGATAGCCCCTAAAACGGATGAAATATCCTCATCGCGCCGTTTGGAAACTTTATAAACTTTCAAATTTTCTTGACCAGCGCGCGGAATCACTATGCTTTGTACAAACTCACCGACGTTTAAATCCTGCTTTCCATAATCGATAAAATATTTTTCAATGGGCATGTCACGCAGCGCGCCAGCTTTATTCAAAATGAGTTTTGCATCCATAGCAATCAATACAGGAGGCATATCTCCAATCGGGGATCCGTTCGCGACATTCCCCCCAATTGTTCCGAGATTGCGGACTTGCTGTCCTGCAATTCGGGGCCAGAATGCATTAAGCTGAGGGCAGGTATTCACAAGCTCGCGCTCAGCTTGAGTATATGAAGCTACAGCACCAATGGCAATTTCATCATCTTGAATATCGATCTTTTTCAGCTCATCAATTTGACCGATAAAAATCGCGGGCGAAATATCATCGAGATGTTTTGTAACCCATAGGCCCACATCGGTCGCGCCTGCAATAATTGTTGAATCTGGTGCTTTGATCAATGCTTGCTCAAGCTCTTCAATCGTTGATGGGTTTGCACTCCCTTCAATTTTTTCAAGGGCTGATATGACGTCCAAGCGATGCTCAATCAATGGGTCACTTTCCAGATTTGCATCCTTCACACGTATTTCAAGACCACGCAAAATAGAGGCATAGCCCGTGCAACGGCAAAGATTGCCCTGCAAATGCTTTTCAGTATCATCACGATTTGGCGCTGTGTTCTCCATCCACATTGCGTAAAGCGACATCACGATCCCAGGGGTGCAAAAACCACATTGTGTACCGTGAAAATCAGCTAGTGCTTTTTGTACCCAATGAAGTTTTCCCTGACCTGAAAGGGCTTCAACAGTCACAATATGCGCGCCTTGGAGCATAGGTAAAAACGCGATACATGAATTCATAGATATATATTCAAGCTGCCCATCAGACACCCGCCCAACAAGTATCGTGCACGCACCGCAATCTCCCTCAGCACAGCCTTCTTTTGTGCCATTTAACGATTTTTGATCACGCAAATATGACAGCACCGTCTGGGATTGTGGACTTTCCACAGACATCAATTGATCATTGAGAAGGAATTGTGTGGCCATAATATTCCTTAGCTCCCGCGATATGTTGAATAGCTAAATGGGGATGCCAAAAGTGGGACGTGAAAATGCTGATCCGCATCAGCTATTCCGAAACGGATGGGAACAATATCAATGAAAGGATTCTCTGGCATATCGATTTTGGTTCGAAAATAATCCCCAATATGAAACTCTAGCTCATAAACGCCCTCCTCAATGCGATCACTATCAAGCATCGGGGCATTTGTTCGGCCATCATCATTGGTCCGTGTTTGAGAGATTTGCGTTTTTGTCTCGCCCTCAATTTTGAACAATGTAATCAAAACATTATGCGCGGGGCAGCCATGTGTCGCATCAAGAATATGTGTCGTAAGTTTACCCTTGGCCATGTCGTTGCTCCATTGTTTTGCCTATCATAGCGAGCTTTTTTCATAACCACAAATCCCAAACCCCAAATTGATCTTCAAAATTTATGAATAAATGCTATGCGCATTCAATAGGCTTGTCGCGCGCTTTGAAATTTTGCATACTCATCTCAAGAAGAGGTTCAAATGATTTACCCCAGAGATATGCGTGGCTACGGTCAAAATCCGCCAAAGGCAAATTGGCCCAACAAAGCAAAGATCGCAATCCAAATCGTCCTCAATTATGAAGAAGGCGGCGAGAACTGTGTGCTTCATGGTGATCCGATGTCTGAAGCATTTTTGTCCGAAATCGTTGGCGCGGCAAATTGGCAAAATCAACGCCATGCCAATATGGAATCCATCTATGAATACGGGGCACGGGCTGGCTTTTGGCGCTTGCATCGTTTGTTCACCAAAATGAGTATTCCATTGACAATTTATGGCGTGGCTACAGCGCTTGCGCGCTCTCCAGAACAAGTGGCAGCGATGCAAGAAGCCGATTGGGAAATTGCCAGCCATGGCTACAAATGGATTGAATATAAAGATTATACCCGTGAAAGCGAGCTTGCCGACATACAAAAAGCCGTTGATATTCATAAAGCCGTCACAGGTTCTGCGCCACGTGGCTGGTATACAGGGCGCTCCTCAATCAATACAATTGATCTTGTGAGCGAGCTTGGCATTTGTGATTATATTTCTGATGTCTATTCCGACGATCTTCCCTATTGGCGCCATCACGCAGGCCGCGATCAATTGATTGTGCCCTACACGCTTGACGCGAATGATATGCGTTTTGCAACACCACAAGGTTTCAACACAGGCGATCATTTTTATAACTATCTCAAAGATAGTTTTGATGCGCTTTACCGTGAAGGCGAAGAGGGCACTCCAAAGATGATGTCCATTGGCTTGCATTGTCGATTGATTGGTCGCCCCGGTCGCATTGAAGGGCTTCGTAGATTTCTTGAATATGCTGCGGAGCATTCAGATGTGTGGTTTGCCAAACGCATCGATATTGCCGAGCATTGGGCGCGTGAACATCCCGCATCTTCCCAAATACATACTCCATCGCGCATGAGCAAAGACGAATTTGTGTCTACTTTTGGAGGTATTTATGAGCACTCGCCTTGGGTTGCAAAGAAAGCCTATGATTTTTGTATCGGAACAGCAAATGATACCGCAATGGGGCTAAATTTTGCACTTCGCACACAGTTCCGTTTGGCTTCGAGAGATGAGCGCCTTGCGGTTCTTGTTGCGCATCCTGATCTCGCAGGCAAGCTTGCAAAGGCGAATTTACTCACCAAAGAAAGCACCTCAGAGCAGGCTTCAGCAGGACTTGATAATCTCACACAGGGCGAAAAGAATACATTTGAAACACTAAATACTTCTTATGTAGAGAAATTCGGATTTCCATTTATTATTGCAGTAAAAGATTACACAAAAGAGCAAATCTTGGAACAATTCCACGCACGCATAAACAACGATCTTGAAACTGAGTTTGCAACAGCCTGCAAAATGGTTGAACGGATTGCCGAGCTGCGTATTCACGCGTTAATGGAGCCGAAATGAGTACGTATTATGCGCCCGAAGGCGGTCTCCCTCCACAAAATAAAGTGAGTACAGATAGATCTATATTCACAACCGCCTATGCCTTTATCCCGAAAAAAGCCATGACAGATATTGTCACCAGTCGCCTGCCCCATTGGCAAGGAGAGCGCGCATGGATAATCGCACGTCCAATGAGCGGTTTTGCCGAAACATTTGCGCAATATATTGTGGAGCTTTCGCCAAAAGGTGGTTCGCAAAACCCAGAACCCGATGCCCAAGCCGAAGCGGTGATATTTATTGTTGCAGGTGAAATCTCTTTAACGATCGATAAAAAACACCATAATATGCAATCAGGTGGATATGCATATTTGCCCGCAGGCTGTGATTGGTCGATAGAGAATCAAAGCGACACAACAGCAACCTTTCATTGGATTCGCAAATCATATGAAGATGTTCATGGCATTGATCGCCCAGAAGCATTTGTCACCAGTGATGCCGAGACGGAACCCGATATGATGCCAGGAAGTGATGGCAAATGGTCAACAACACGCTTTGTTCAAGTCGATGATATGCGCCATGATATGCATGTCAATATTGTCAATTTTCTGCCTGATGGTGTCATACCATTTGATGAAACTCACGTCATGGAGCACGGTCTTTATGTGCTTGAAGGTAAGGCGGATTATCGCATCAACCAAGACTGGATTGAGGTTGAAGCAGGTGACTTCATGTGGCTACGCGCTTTTTGTCCGCAATCATGCATCGCGCGTGGAGATCGTCCTTTCAGGTATCTGCTCTATAAAGATGTGAACCGCCATCCAAAGTTGAAACTATGAACCTTATACCGAAAAAACTAACGGCCGAAGCCTTTTCTCCATTTGGGCAAGTGATCGAGAATATTGGAGAATATGATTTCAAATTTAATGAAAATCGCGCGGATCGCTGGAATGATTTTTTGAAAACTGAGGTCGATGCTGCTGGGCGGATGGGCGTAAGCCTTGCCGTTTCGCGCCCTGTGACATTACCATATACACTGAGCATGGTTGAACGGCACCCACTGGCATCCCAAGCCTTTATTCCCTTAAACGAACAACCCTTTCTTGTGATCGTTGCGCGTGATGAAAATGGCAAACCCGCAAACCCTGAGATATTTATCACCAATGGCCTGCAAGGCGTAAATTACGCTCGCAATGCATGGCATGGGGTGCTCAGCCCACTTAATCACGACCAAAGATTCCTTATGATCGACCGTGTTGAGGGCGCAGGCGAAAACCTTGAAATACATGATTTCAAGGAACCATTCGTCATCAATCAGGCTTAACTACCGGCACTATTTGCCGATCTTATATCCACCATCGGCAGTCACAACGATACGACCAGTCTTCTCAGTCTCAATCTTCTGACGGAGCCTATAAATATGAGTTTCCAGTGTATGGGTGGTCACACCTTCAGCATAGCCCCAAACCTCACCCAAAAGCGTATCGCGTGGAACGACTTTTCCATCTGCTCGGTAAAGAAATTTAAGTATATTCGTTTCTTTCTCCGTCAAGCGTGTTTTTGAGCCATCTTCAAGTTCCAGCGTTTTTTCAACAGGGCGGAACTGATATGGCCCAATTATCAAATTCGCATCTTCCGAAAGATCAGCTTGGCGAAGTTGAGCTTTAATGCGGGCAATCAAAATCGCAATTTTGAAAGGTTTCGCAATATAATCATTCGCTCCCGAATTAAGCCCACGCACCGTATCTTCTTCTGTCGCTTGAGCAGTCAACATGATGATAGGCGTATTGATCCCGCGCGAGCGCACAACCTTCACCATTTCACGTCCATCCGCATCAGGAAGACCAACATCACAGACAATAAGATCAAAATTTTGTTCTTTGAGCTTACCAATAGCTTCGGCTGCATCACCTGCTTCAAAAATATCGAACTCGCCTGTTTCAAGCAATTGCTCAGCAAGTGTTGTTCTTAGGTCGACATCATCATCGATGAGTAAGATGTTTTTTTGCATTTGGGCTCCTCTTTATCTCAGTTTTGATGGTTATAAGCCTGTTATTCAAGAACTTCACCCATCTTTGGTGAAAATCATAGCGAGTTCAGCAAAAAATGGCCAGTACAGCTCTTCGCTTTCGCAATTTAAATCACTATATTGTTTGAATGAATGATTTACTCAAAGCCCAACCCAACGAACAGCTTTCGAAGCTCCGCCACGAGCTTCGCCTCGGCCTGCCCGTTAATGGGGCGTTTGGAGCATTTTGGGCAATAGAGCATCTAAGCGCGGAGCGTTATCAAGCCCTTCAAAACCTAGGCGTCAATTTAAATGTGGTTATATCACAACCACGTGCTATGGATCTGAAACTATCTCATGATCCGTCTCGAGATGCATCATTATCCCTTCCGCGTGATTACCCTTATGAAAAGCTATTGGCGCTTGCTGATCCATCAATGGATTTGGATTATCCTGGAAAAGGCCCCTTGGCTCAGGCCGATATCGATAAAGATCAAATGCGCACTATTTTGGATTTTTGTCGCTCGGCTCGAACCTTACCTGCGGTTATTTCTATTGAGAAACCATTGGATTACGCATCAAATCTTATTGCTTCAACAAGCAAAAATAATGTGAATATTAAAGCTGTATCATCTGCGCGCGTGCCCCTTAAATTCGCCAAGCACTCAACCGTTCAAGTTTACCGCTCTACTGATTTGGATGAAGAGCATTATGCGGTTATTGTTGGAGATCAAAGCAGTGAGCAACCACTTGTGCGGGTACATTCGGCTTGTTTTACGGGTGATTGCTTAGGCTCTCTGAAATGCGATTGTGGCCCACAGCTGCATGCAGCTTTACGCGCCATGGAAGCCGAAGGCGGAATATTATTGCATCTTTCTCAAGAAGGTCGTGGTATTGGCATGGCCAATAAAATGCGCGCTTATAAGCTTCAAGATCAAGGATTCGATACGGTTGAAGCCAATCACCGTTTGGGTTTTGCAGATGATGAGCGGGAGTTCGGGATTGCGGCCGAAATGCTCCGAAAACTTCACAAACAAAAAATTCGTCTACTTACCAATAACCCAAGGAAAATAAATCTCCTTGAAAGTTCTGGTATAACAGTTGTCGAGCGCGTACCTTTGCAAATAAAAGCAGGCAGCGATAACGCAGCCTATCTATCTACAAAGGCCAATAAAAGCGGGCACTTATTGTGACGAATGCTGATCTTATTGTCAGGCCATGGGCAGCTTATTTTCTAGGTCGTAAGCTTCCTGTAGCCGTCGGTCGTCGCGGTATTGGGTATAAAATTGGTGAGGGCGATGGGATTACGCCGATTGGAAAGTGGCGTATTGAAAACTGGCTTATTCGTCATGATCGGGTGAAGATGAGCGGACAAAGCATTAAATCATTTGATCGCTGGTGCGATGAAGCGGAGCATCCGCTTTATAATCAGCTGTTTAATAATGCTTTGAAAATTTCAAGTGAACGTATGTCTCGCCCCGATGCATTATATGATGTTGTGGGGGTTGTGAATTATAATCGTGATCCTATAGTCGCAGGGAAAGGAAGCGCGATATTTATCCATCAATGGCGCAGAGCACGTTTTCCAACAGAAGGCTGCGTTGCATTTGCGCGCAATGACTTACATTGGATTTGTCAAAATTGGGGCAATGATTCTGGTCTCATTATTCAACCGTAATCGCGTTCGCCAAATATCGCCGAGCCAACGCGAATATGCGTCGCGCCCTCCTCAATTGCCGTTAAATAATCACCGCTCATCCCCATAGAAAGACTTGACAACTCATATTTCTTCCCCAATTTCCGTAACTTTTGAAAAAAAGGGCGCGGATTCTCATTTGCAGGCGGAATGCACATAAGGCCTATGATGTGCAGCTTCAATTCCCTTGTTTCCTTCATAAATTCATCAAGTTCATTCAACGCGACACCCGCTTTTTGTGGCTCACTGCCAATGTTGACCTGTATAAATAACTGAGGACATTTGCCAATTTTATGAGCTTCTTCAGCAATTTTACGGGCAAGCTTGATACGATCCAGAGAATGAATCAGATCAAACAGAGACAGCGCTTGCTTCACTTTGTTGGTTTGAAGCGGGCCGAGCAAATGAAGTTCAACTTTACCGAATTTTTCTTGAAAAGACGGCCATTTTCCAGCAGCTTCTTGAACACGGTTTTCACCAAAAACTTTATGGCCTTGTTTAAGGACATGCTCAACATTTTCATTAGGCTGCATTTTTGAAACGGCAATCAACTGAGGTTTTGAAACCCCAAAATCTGCGCAGCGTTTTTCAATGGATTGTTTAACTATGTCATACATTTGAACAATGTGTCTTGCAGATGAGAAAACGTCAAGAACGAAAAAGGGCGGCTCCGAAGAACCGCCCTCTAAATCTAACTTACATTCAAATTAGAATGAGAGAGATAGACCAAGTGTAGCACCGTTGTTGTACTCTTCGTCACCTGCTTCATCGTAAGTCGCATAGCTTGCATAAACAGAAGCACCGCCACCTAGGTCATATGAAGTCGCTACGTAGATACCAGCTGCATCTTCATCTGAACCCACAAGTGTAGCTTCTTCGCTAAAGTCAACACCGCCAAGAACTGTTAGGCCAGGAAGAACTTCGTATGCAGCGTCGATTGCAAAGTCACCATCTTCATCATCGTCTGCGTCATCATCTTCATATGAAACAAGAATATCTGCGCCCATAGCTTCAAAGCCTGCATATACTTCGTATCCAAAGATAGCATCATCGTCATCATATGTTGTTGAAGTCAACTCAGCACCCAAAGATACACCGTTTGACATTGTATAAGCAAGGTCAAGCTCAGCAATTGATAGTTCATCACCTTGCGTTTGGTACTTAGCAGCAATATCAATACCGTTAAGCTCATATCCACCCAAAATACCGAACAATACATCGTCATCTGAACCAGCAACACCAGCAACACCTATAGCACCTTTAATGCCAGAAACGTTACCAGAAAGAACTACAGTATAAAGGTCTGTTGGAAGCTGTTCACGATCATCATCTGTGTCGCCATATGTGCCGTCGATCACGTATGAAACACCAAGACCGAATGATGATACTGTTGTGTCAAGAGTCGCCACAAGCTCACCATCAACTTCTTCATAAACATCATCGCCAAATGTATCAACATATGATGTTTCAACATCGCCAACTGTCAAAGTTGCAACTGAAGATTCGAATGTTATTGTTGGGAAATCATCCAAAACAACATCTGCTGTTCCGTCCTCTTCGATGTCATAATCAAGATCCAAGCCGTAAACGATTGTTGCTGTAATGCCGTTATCCAATTGAGCAGAGCCAGACGCGTCTAGTTCAACATCAAATGCAATACCATTATCGTCATCAGCGATTTCATCACCAGCGTCTGTGTGACCGCGCCATTCGAGATCTGCCTCGCCTGACCATGTAATTTCAGCTGCTGCTGCGCCCGCTACTGCTACGATTGCAGATGTAAGAAGAAGTTTTTTCATTTTAGAACCTCATAAATTTGAATATAGCTGGACTCATTCCAACTAAGGTGATGCTAAAATCCTGCAAATGAGTTGAGAAATCAACAAAGGAATATACAAATCGCATGATGTTTTCTAAACTGAGGCTTTTATGCCACGGTTAACCCACATTTTTAGCCCAAAATCGGCAAGAATTGGCTTGCCCCCCATGTTTATAAGCCCTAAATCTAGTTCAAGCAAATAAAATCAAGGATGCATATGTCACGCTATAATGCCAAATCAACCGAACCCAAATGGCAAAAAGCTTGGGATCAGGCCGAAACCTTTAAGGCAATCCCCGATTCGGATCGTGAAAAATATTACATCCTTGAAATGTTCCCATATCCATCTGGCCGCATTCATATCGGCCATGTACGCAATTATACGATGGGTGATGTGGTTGCGCGCCACAAACGGGCGCAAGGCTATAATGTATTGCACCCAATGGGATGGGATGCATTCGGTATGCCCGCTGAAAATGCGGCAATGGAAAAGAAAACGCATCCTGGCAAATGGACATATGCAAATATCGACGCAATGCGCGCGCAAATGAAACCACTTGGGCTATCGATCGATTGGTCGCGTGAATTTGCGACTTGTGACCCTGAATATTATGGGCAGCAACAAGCTATGTTCATTGATATGATGGAAAAAGGGTTGGTTTATCGCAAAAACGCTGTTGTGAATTGGGACCCTACCGATATGACCGTTCTTGCCAACGAGCAAGTGATCGATGGCAAAGGATGGCGCTCAAATGCAGATGTCGAGCGCCGTGAGTTAACGCAGTGGTTCTTTAAAATCTCTGAATTTAGCGATGATCTGCTTGAAGCCCTTGATGGGCTAGATAACTGGCCTGAAAAAGTCCGAACAATGCAGCAAAACTGGATTGGTAAGTCTCGTGGATTATCCTTTAGCTTTAGCCTTAAGGACGCACCAGAAGGATTTGACGAGCTGCCCATCTATACAACACGCGCAGATACGATGATGGGGCCAACATTTGCGGCAATCGCTGCTGATCACCCATTGGCAAAGGCATTGGAGGACAACAATCCTGAAATCGCAGAGTTTAATGCAAATTGTCGGAAAATGGACACAACCGAAGCGGCGATGGAAAAAGCTGAAAAGCTTGGCTTCAAAACAAGTATAACAGCCGTGCACCCAGCAGATCCAAGCATTGAGCTACCCCTTTATATCGCAAATTTCGTACTTATGGATTACGGCACTGGTGCAGTGATTGGCTGCCCTGCTCACGATCAACGCGATCTCGACTTTGCAAGAAAATATGGCCTTGATGTTATTGATGTGTTCAAGCCTTTGGATTCAGATGACAATGTTCAAGATATTGCCCTCACACCAAACAAAACTGAAAAAGTACGCTATGTGCATTGGCACGGAGTAACTGGCACGGAGATCACCTGCGAAGAAGCTATGGAGCAAACTCTTGCGCTCTATGAAAAGAACGGCTGGGGCATTGGACAAACTCAGTTCCGCTTACGCGACTGGGGCATTTCGCGCCAACGCTATTGGGGTTGCCCAATTCCAGTAATTCATTGTGATGATTGCGGCGTTGTTACCGAAAGCAAGGAAAATCTCCCTGTTAAGCTTCCCGATGATGTCAGCTTTGATGTGCCTGGCAATCCACTTGATCGTCATCCGACATGGCGCAATACAAATTGTCCGAAATGTGGCAAACCCGCCTTACGCGAAACCGATACAATGGACACTTTTGTAGACAGTTCTTGGTATTACGCGCGTTTTACATCTCCTCATTCTGAAACGCCGACCAATATTGAAGAAGCCAATTACTGGATGAATGTGGATCAATATATTGGTGGTGTTGAACATGCGATTTTGCATTTGCTCTATTCACGCTTCTTTGCCCGCGCGATGGCTGCAACAGGACATTTACCTCAAAATGCAATTGAACCGTTCAATGCCCTATTCACTCAAGGCATGGTGACACATGAAATTTACACGACAACCGATGAAAATGGGCGCCCTGTATATCATATGCCCGAAGATGTTGAGCGCACAGATAATGGGGTGACCCTGCGCGCAACAGGTGAAGCTGTAAAAGTTATTCCATCGGCAAAGATGTCAAAATCGAAGAAAAATGTCATTGACCCAATGGATATTTATGAACAGTATGGTGCTGATACCGCGCGCTGGGTTGTGCTTTCAGACAGCCCTCCTGAGCGCGACGTGGAATGGACAGAGGCAGGGGCGGAAGCGGCTTGGAAATTCCTTGGTCGAGCATTCCGCTTACTCGAAGAGCCTCCTAAACTGGGCGGAGATGTTGCCGAATTTGAACGCGCTGTCCATATGGCTATACGTGATGTCAGTGACGCGATTGAAGGCTTTGCATTTAATAAAGCCATCGCCGCACTTTATGCATATGTGAACTTTCTTGCAAAAGCCGCTGCCCCCGATGAAGCCGCTTTCCACAAGGCTATCGAAACACTTGCCATTCTCCTCAACCCTTTCGTGCCACATTTGGCCGAAGAAATATGGGAAGAGGTCAAAGGCGACGGCATGGTGGTGAATGCCACCTGGCCAAGCTATGATGAAAGCAAAATTGAAAAGCAAACCATCATCCTGCCCATTCAGATCAATGGCAAGCGCCGTGACGAAATCACGATCGATAAAGATCTGTCTAAAGATGCGATCAAGAAAATCGTTATGGAACGGCCAAATGTGCTCAAAGCATTAGATGGCGGCAGCATCAAAAAACTCATCATCGTGCCAGGAAGAATTGTGAATGTCGTTATTTAAACAACCTAGCCGTCGTTTATTTCTCTTTGGCACATTAGCTGCTTGCGGATTTGAACCCGTCATTAACTCCGAAAGTTATAAAGAGCTATGGGGAAAAGTTAACCTACCCGAAGCGACAACAAGCAACGCATTTACAATCCGCCGCGTGCTTGCCACATATTTTGGTGAGCCGCAAAACCCGACTTACAATTTGGAATTTGAATATTCATCAAGCACATCGGAGTTGGCAATCACTCAAAGCAGTGTGGTGACAAGATACCGCCTCACAGCGACAGGTCGCTTCATCGCTTACCGAATCGGCAACCAAACTCCGATTCTAGATCAAAACTTTAAACGCATTGCATCATATAGCGCGAATGATGATCGCTTTGCCTCTGATGAAGCGAAGCAAACAACAGAAACGCGACTTATACGCTCCCTTGGTGATGATTTTGCCTATCGTTTCATAAATGCCGTTTCTTCTACAAATGAGAACTCTCTATGAAGGCATCAGGGCGCGCTGGTGAGAGCTATCTCGCCTCACCTAAAGATGTAAGCCCATTGACGCTCCTTTTTGGAGCGAATGAAACAGAAATTCGTCAACTTATTCAAAAGAAATGTCGAATGGTGATTGGGGATAATGCCAATGAAGAAATGCGCTTTCATAGTTTTGAAGGAAAGGAGTTGGTCAAAGACAAATCTTTGCTTTTTGATTCGGTGAAATCACGTTCCTTTTTTACTGGGCCTGTCGGGATCATAATTTACGGATGTGTTGATGGTTTGAATGATCAATTGAACGTTGTCGTGAATGATTGGCAGCAAGATGATGCATATATCTTTGCGCAATCTGGCAATCTGACAAAATCATCCAAATTGCGCAAAAGCTTTGAAGCTTCACAAAAAGCCATGGTCATTGGTATTTACGATGAACCACTTGATGCGACAAAAATGTCCAGCCTATGTGAAAAACATGGCCTCAAATTAGATGGCGAAGCGAAATCCTTATTGTTCGAGTTTGGAACGAATCTTGAAACATCTGCATTTGAAAAATTTGTTGAGGGAATAGCGCTTTACCAAGGGGATCAAGTTGAAAAGCTCACCTCTGAAAATATACTATCTTTATTGCCCGCAGGTTATACATCGGGTGTTGATGAATTGATAAATTGCATTTTAAATAACCAACCCAAAAAACTTGTTCAAAGTTTACGTCGCGCACCCGCTCAAGGGATTTCCAATCATCAAATTATTTCAATGGCCGTGTGGCGTTTGCACGCTTTGGCAAAAGTGAAGTCGGCCTCAGACCCATCTCGCGCTATGATGCAATTGCGACCGCCCATGTTTGGAACACGCAGAACCCAATTTGAAAATACATTACGCAAATGGCCATTATTTAAGTTAGAGAATGCATTAAAGGTTTTATCGGAAACAGAACTCTTTATTCGATCAGGTATAAAAAATACGCCAGAAGCGGCGTTCGTTGAAAGAAATCTTTTGAAAATCTGTTTTATGAACCGATAAAAAGGGGCCAGAAGGCCCCGATTTCTAAATCATGTGAACTTTACAGCCAGATTCTACGAGGCCGAACAATTCTTTAATATCTTCATTAAATAGTCCGATACATCCTGAAGACGATGTGCGGCCAATTTTACGAGAATCGTTATTGCCGTGAATACGGTATAATGGCCATCCCAAATATAGGGCGTGCGTACCCAATGGATTCTCTGGGCCTGGGCCGATGTGACGTGGGATCGTTGGGTCTCTTTTGATCATATTCTGAGTTGCTGTCCATGAAGGGCCGTCAATTTTATGCGTAACTGTTGTACGGCCTCGGCGAACGAACTCCTCCTTTAAAGGAATTGCAATCGGGTAAAGGCGATAAACCGTCTGATCTGAATTCCAATAATGCAGCGCGAAAGCTTTCAAATCGACCAAGATTGCTCCACCTTGTGTACTTGAGAAAAAATCTTGCCAATGCTGAGTTCGGAATGCTGATACATTGATTGCAACTTTGTTCGCAGGATCACCTGTATTTGCAAATACATTTGGTGCAAGCAAGCTTGTTGCCCCAGCAGTCGCGCCAGTAGCTATAAATTTACGACGATTATATGTTGGCAATTTGGTCATAACACCCTCTTATAAAAATGACTTATGATGTGATGTAGCGTTTATTAATCAAAAAGACAATCAAATTCATGGCAAGTCCACAACACCCTCACTGTTTTGTGAGTGCGATATCAAAATAGGCTTTGAAGTTGTGTTTTTTAGTTATATGAAGTTTTTAATCAATTTGTGAGAATGAAAATGAAAAAAATTATACCATTCCTCTTTGCAATCGTCCTTGCGGCCTGTGCTATAGATGGAACCAATACTGAGAATTATGAAGGTTATGAGATTTCAGGACCTATTGCTAGCTTTTCAAGCTCAGCGATCCAAATCCGTCAAGTTGAGCTGATTAATGCTTTGCGTGAAGAGCAAGGGCTTTCACCAGTCCAAATCTCAGCACAGTTAACCGCTTCTGCTTTAACGCACGCCAAAGACATCGCTAGACAGCAACGCGCATGGAACTACGGTTCTGATCGTTCAACACCACAAACACGTGGAGAACGTGCGGGATTTTCTGGCATCGTAACAGGTGAACTTGTTGCGGAAACATATATCGGTGAGCTTGGTGTCCTACGTGCCTGGGGCAATAATAGCTTGTCACGTGCAGTTATACTTTCACCAGACGCCAATCAAGTTGGCGTCGCATACTTCATGGAAGAGAGCGGTAAAGTGTGGTGGGTTACAGATTTCGGCCAAGCTGGAGGATCTCAAACACGACCTGCTGCTATTTCAATATCTCCAGCTTTGGTAGATATCCAATAGTACAAATATAAATAGCTATAAACAAGAAAACACCGCTTAATTTGGCGGTGTTTTTTTGTGGTATTTAAGGTTTAATTTCAACTAAAGTGCCAACGCGAACCCATTTATAAACCTGTTCCATCTGCTTATCAGAGACAGCAATACAACCAGCTGTCCAATCCTTTTTAGCAAGATTTTCTTGTCTTCTAGGACCACCATGAATAAATATATCCCCACCTGGACTGCGTCCACGCGCATGTGCATATGCCACATCTGCTCTGTTTGGGTATGAAATCTCTAAAGATAGATGAAACGCACTATTTGGATTTTTACTTTTGATGAAATAACGGCCCTCAGGCGTTTTTCCATCACCTTCAAATTGCTTATGCCCAAGTGGCGCAAAGCCCAAATGGATACGGTACTGCTTCACAACTTTATTGCTGGCAAATAACGTCATCACTCGTTTGCTTTTTTCAATCAAGATGCGATCAACATACGCTCCATCTTTATCGCCACATGCGACAAGTAATAATCCAGAGCTTGCAGCGCCCGCTGCAATCAATTCTCTACGCTTCATTTGTACCTCAATATATTATTATTTTGTGTCTGGTTATCGTAATTTTCAAAAAAACACAAACAAATCTTTTGTGATACAAAAAACCGCCCCGAAATGGGGCGGCTCATGCATTGCAATAGTTGAAAGAAGTTATTCTTCTTCGGTTGTCACTGTCGTCAATGGATCAATAACTTCTGCAGTTTCATCAAATGTCAAAGCCATCGCTTCATCACGTTTATGCGCGATAATCTTAGTATCACGTGATGTCGCAATATGCTTGATATCATGCGTTGCCATCCCTGTCCCAGCTGGGATCAAGCGACCAACAATCACGTTCTCTTTCAAGCCAATAAGCTTATCACGCTTACCTTGAGTAGATGCTTCTGTAAGAACACGTGTTGTTTCTTGGAACGATGCCGCCGAGATAAAGCTACGTGTTTGCAGCGATGCCTTGGTGATACCGAGCAAGATCGGTGTCGCTTTCGCAGCTGACAATCCGCGCGCTTCTGCTTTTGCATTCTCTTCGTCAAGCTCGTGACGATCAACATGCTCACCTTTGAGCAAGATTGTTCCACCAGACTCGTTGATTTCGAACTTCTGAAGCATTTGGCGAACGATAACCTCAATATGTTTATCGTTAATCTTCACACCTTGAAGACGGTAAACATCCTGAACCTCATCAATCAGATAATCAGCCAGAGCCTCAATACCCAAAATTGCCAAGATATCGTGCGGAGCTGGGTGACCATCCATGATATACTCACCACGGCGGATCAACTCGCCTTCTTGAACAGGAATGTGCTTACCTTTTGGAATTGTGTACTCCACTGGTTCTGCACCTTCTTCAATCGGCTCGATAATCACACGACGCTTGTTCTTGTAATCCTTACCAAAGCGCACATAGCCATCCATCTCACAAATAACGGCGTGATCTTTTGGACGGCGTGCTTCGAAGAGTTCAGCAACACGCGGCAAACCACCTGTAATATCCTTCGTACGCGCACCCTCGCGAGGAATACGAGCAAGCACATCACCAGCTTTTACTTCTTGGCCATCTTCAACAGACAAAATCGCATCAACTGACATTGCGTGAGTTTCTGGATTGCCGGCTTCATTTGTAAGAAGCTCGCCTGATGTGGGATCAGCAACAACAATTTGAGGCTTAAGTTCGCTTGCTTTCGCAGCCGTACGCCAATCGGAAACGATGCGCTGGGAAATACCCGTTGCCTCGTCCATATCTTCGCGCATAGACACACCAGCAACCAAATCGATGAATTTCGCCACACCATCATTTTCAGCCAAAATCGGCAATGTATATGGATCCCATTCAAAGAGCTTCGCACCGCGCGTAACTGTATCGCCATCTTTGATGTGAAGTTTCGAGCCATAGCCAACTTTATATTTGGCAAGTTCGATATCTTTGTCACTCATGATATAGATTTCAGCGCCACGGTTCATAGCAATCACATCGCCATCAGCATTTGTAATGAGCTTCGCGTTGCGCAGTGACACTTTACCCGCTTGGCTGCTCTCTTGAACTGATTGTGAACCACCTTGAGCAATACCACCAATGTGGAATGTCCGCATCGTTAGCTGTGTACCTGGCTCACCGATTGACTGAGCGGCAATAATACCCACAGCTTCACCAGGGTTCACCTTCGTACCACGTGCCAAATCACGGCCATAACATTGCGCACAAATACCATCTTCAGCTTCACAAGTCAGCGGTGAGCGGATTTTAACAGCTTGAACGCCTGCTTCTTCAACAGCATCAGAAGTCTTCTCGTCCATGATTATGCCAACCTTAGCGATGATTTCCTGTGTCAACGGATTAAGCACATCCTCAGCAGGCACACGTCCCAAAATACGCTCTGATAGTGGCGATACAATCTCACCATCACGAACCGCAGGACGCGCTGTGATGTAAGCTTCTGTTCCACAATCATCTGAACGAATGATACAATCTTGTGCAACGTCAACAAGACGGCGCGTCAAGTAACCAGAGTTCGCCGTTTTAAGCGCTGTATCGGCAAGACCTTTACGTGCACCGTGCGTAGAGTTGAAGTACTCAAGAACGGTCAGGCCTTCTTTAAAGTTCGATACAATCGGTGTCTCAATGATATCGCCATTCGGCTTTGCCATCAATCCACGCATACCGCCAAGTTGCTTCATCTGCGTTTGTGAACCACGCGCACCAGAGTGCGCCATCATGTATACAGAATTCAGCTCTTGCTCGTTTTCACCTTCAAAGCGCGGCGCCGAAATCTCGTTCATCATCTCGTTAGAAACTTTGTCCGAACATTGCGACCAAGCATCAACAATTTTGTTGTACTTCTCACCTTGAGTGATCAAACCGTCAAGATATTGCTGCTCAAAGCCCTTCACCTGATCACGTGTGCCGTTCACAAGATCCCATTTCGCAGCAGGAACGATCATGTCGTCCTTACCAAACGAAATACCCGCTTTAAACGCTTCAGTGAAACCAAGTGTCATAACGCGGTCAGCAAAAATAACAGTCTCTTTTTGGCCTGCAAAACGATACACAACATCGATAATATCAGCGATTTCTTTCTTGCGAACCAAACGGTTAACAAGGCTAAATGGTGTATTGTGATGTTTTGGAAGAATCTCACCCAAACGTACACGGCCAGGCGTTGTTTCAAAACGCTCGAAATATGGCTCACCCATTTCATCAATTTGCTCAACACGCACATTCACTTTTGAATGTAGGTGAACAATGCCGTTTTCAAGAGCGTGGTTCAGCTCGTGAACAGAAGCAAATGTTTTACCCTCGCCCACTTGGCCTGCACGCATTTGCGTCACATAGTAAAGTCCGAGAACCATATCTTGTGAAGGCACAATAATCGGCTTACCGTTTGCAGGTGAAAGCACGTTATTTGTCGCCATCATCAAGACGCGCGCTTCAAGCTGCGCTTCAACTGAAAGCGGAACGTGAACAGCCATTTGGTCACCATCGAAGTCAGCGTTAAACGCAGAACATACAAGCGGGTGCAGCTGGATCGCTTTGCCTTCGATCAACACGGGTTCAAACGCTTGAATACCCAAACGGTGAAGTGTTGGCGCGCGGTTCAGCATCACAGGATGCTCGCGGATAACTTCATCAAGAATATCCCAAACTTCTGGACGTTCTTTTTCAACCATTTTCTTGGCTTGCTTTACAGTAGACGTATAGCCCTTCGCTTCAAGGCGCGAGAAAATGAACGGCTTGAACAGCTCAAGCGCCATTTTCTTCGGCAAACCACATTGGTGAAGCTTAAGCTCTGGGCCAGACACAATCACCGAACGGCCAGAGAAATCCACGCGTTTACCCAAAAGGTTTTGGCGGAAACGACCTTGCTTACCTTTAAGCATATCAGCAAGTGATTTCAAAGGACGGCGGTTATTGCCCGTAATCACGCGGCCACGGCGACCATTATCAAAGAGCGCGTCAACTGATTCTTGTAACATACGCTTCTCATTGCGCACGATAATATCAGGCGCACGCAGCTCAATAAGGCGCTTCAAACGGTTATTACGGTTGATCACACGACGATAAAGATCGTTAAGATCTGATGTCGCGAAACGACCACCATCAAGTGGTACCAATGGGCGCAACTCAGGCGGAATAACCGGCACAACAGTCAAGATCATCCACTCTGGGCGGTTGCCACTTTCACGGAAGTTCTCAACAAGTTTCAAACGCTTGATGATTTTCTTAGGCTTCAACTCACCCGTTGCAACAGCCAATTCCTCGCGGAGTTTTTCAGCTTCTGCATCCAGATCAAGATTGATGAGCATTTCGCGAACAGCTTCGGCACCAATACCCGCAGTGAATGTTTCTTCACCATATTGGTCTTGGGCATCAAGATATTCTTCTTCATTCATCAACTGGCCATAAGTAAGGTCAGTCAAACCTGGCTCAATCACAACATAGTTTTCAAAATAAAGAATACGCTCAAGATTGCGAAGCGTCATATCCAACATCAAACCAATTCTCGATGGAAGTGATTTCAAGAACCAAATATGGGCAACGGGTGCTGCAAGCTCGATATGGCCCATACGCTCGCGGCGTACTTTTTGAAGCGTCACTTCAACACCACATTTCTCACATGTCACACCACGATATTTCATGCGCTTATATTTGCCACAAAGACATTCATAGTCTTTTACAGGGCCAAAAATACGCGCACAGAAGAGACCATCACGCTCAGGCTTGAATGTGCGGTAATTGATGGTTTCTGGTTTTTTGATCTCACCAAAAGACCAGCTGAGAATGCGCTCAGGGCTAGCAAGTGAGATTTTGATTTCGTCGAAAGATTTCGGCGGTTGCACTGGGGCAAATGGATTATTTGTAACTTGGTTCATTTTGTACCTCTACTAATTTTGGGAATAAGGGCGAAGACCGTCCTTATTCTTCCTCCGCCTCAGTGTCTGTAAGCTCAATATTGAGACCCAAAGACCTGATTTCTTTTACAAGAACGTTAAAGCTTTCTGGGATGCCAGCTTCAAAGTCGTTTTCACCTTTGACCAAGCTCTCATAAACTTTTGTACGTCCCGCTACGTCATCTGATTTCACAGTGAGCATCTCTTGAAGCGTATAAGCAGCGCCATATGCCTCAAGTGCCCAAACCTCCATCTCACCGAAGCGCTGGCCACCAAACTGGGCTTTACCGCCAAGTGGTTGCTGCGTCACGAGAGAATATGGTCCAGTTGAACGTGCGTGGATTTTTTCGTCCACAAGGTGATGGAGTTTGAGAAGATATTTCATCCCAACAGTCACTTTGCGTGCGAATTGATCGCCAGTACGTCCATCAAACACCACTGATTGAGCTGATGTATCAAAGCCTGCGCGTGTCAGCGCATCATTGATGTCGCTTTCTTTCGCACCGTCAAATACAGGTGTCGCAATTGGAACACCTTTTTGAACAGTTTCAGCAGATGCGACAAGGTCCTCAGTTGAAAGACCTGCAAGTTCGCTTTCGAAACGGTCGCCTTTATAAGCATTCGTCATCGCATCACGAACAGGTGTCACATCACCAGAGCGTTTGAACTCGCCAAGTGCTTGTTTGATGCTTTCGCCCAAACCACGTGCAGCCCAACCCATATGGGTTTCAAAGATTTGACCAACATTCATACGTGAAGGCACACCAAGTGGGTTCAACACCATGTCAACAGGCGTACCATCCGCCAAGAATGGCATATCTTCTTCAGCAACAACGCGTGAAATCACACCTTTGTTTCCGTGACGACCCGCCATCTTATCACCCGGCTGAAGCTTACGCTTCACAGCAATAAAGACCTTAACGATTTTCATCACACCTGGAGGCATGTCATCGCCGCGTCGCACTTTGTCAACTTTGTCTTCAAAGCGGGCATCAAGAGCCTTTTTCTGAGTTTCAAAGAGCTGGTTCAGACTTTCGATCTCAGCCGCATCTTTGTCACCAGAAACGGCGATTTGCCACCACTGACCTTTTGACAATCCTGCAAGAAGCTCTTCATCAACTTTGATGCCAGACTTAACGCCTTTTGGACCTTTTGCAATTTCTTTGCCGATCAACATCGTTTTCAGACGGCCATAGAAGTTGCGCTCCAAAATCGCAAGCTCATCGTTTTTGTCGCGTGTCAAACGTGCAATTTCTTCACGTTCGATTTGCAATGCACGTTCGTCTTTTTCGACGCCATGGCGATTGAATACACGAACCTCAACAACAGTACCAAAATCACCAGGGCTTGTGCGCAATGATGTGTCACGCACATCAGATGCTTTCTCACCAAAAATCGCACGGAGCAATTTTTCTTCAGGTGTCATCGGGCTTTCGCCTTTTGGTGTAATCTTACCAACCATAATATCGCCTGGGGCCACTTCAGCACCAATGTAAACGATACCAGCCTCATCAAGATTGCGAAGCGCTTCTTCACCTACATTCGGAATATCGCGCGTAATCTCTTCAGGTCCAAGCTTCGTATCACGAGCGGCAACTTCAAATTCTTCGATATGGATCGATGTGAATACGTCGTCTTTCGCAATACGCTCAGAGATCAAGATACTGTCTTCATAGTTGTAACCATTCCAAGGCATAAACGCCACACAGACATTCTTACCAAGCGCCAATTCACCGAGATCTGTTGAAGGACCGTCCGCAATAACTTGACCTGCAATCACCTTATCGCCAACCTTCACAAGTGGGCGCTGGTTGATACATGTATTTTGGTTTGAACGTTGGAATTTGCGCAAACGGTAGATCTGAACACCTGGCTCACCAGCTTCAAGAGCATCCGTTACACGCACAACGATACGCATCGCATCAACTTGATCAACAATGCCGCCTTGACGCGCCATAATGGATGCACCACTATCACGAGCCACAATGCTTTCCATACCAGTTCCCACAAATGGAGCCTCAGCACGCAATAGCGGAACAGCCTGACGTTGCATGTTTGATCCCATCAAAGCACGGTTAGCATCGTCATTTTCCAAGAATGGAATTAGTGACGCCGCCACAGATACGAGCTGTTTTGGTGAAACGTCAATCAAATCAACATTTGCAGAAGGGTAAATTGTGTAATCACCAGCTTGGCGCGTTGACACCATCTCTTGTGTAAACTTGCCTTCTGTATCCAAATCAGCATTTGCCTGAGCAATCACATAACGCTGCTCTTCTGTTGCTGACAGATAGTTCACCTCATCAGTCACTTGTCCATCCACAACTTTGCGATACGGCGTTTCGATAAAGCCATATTTATTCACCTTCGCAAATGTCGCAAGCGAGTTGATCAGACCAATATTTGGCCCCTCTGGCGTTTCAATCGGACACATACGACCATAGTGAGTTGCGTGAACATCGCGCACCTCAAAGCCCGCACGTTCGCGCGTCAAACCACCTGGCCCCAATGCTGACAAGCGGCGCTTATGCGTCACTTCTGACAATGGATTTGTTTGGTCCATAAATTGTGAAAGCTGTGATGAGCCAAAGAACTCACGAACAGCAGCCGAAACAGGCTTCGCATTGATCAAATCTTGCGGCATGATCGTGTCGATTTCAAGTGATGACATACGCTCTTTAATTGCGCGCTCCATGCGGAGAAGTCCCACACGGTATTGATTTTCCATCAACTCACCAACAGAACGCACACGGCGGTTACCAAGATGGTCAATATCATCAACATCACCACGGCCATCGCGCAGATCAATGATCGCACGGATCACTTCAACAATATCACGACGATCCAAAGTCCGCTGCGTGTCTGGCGCATCAAGGCCAAGACGCATATTCATTTTCACACGACCAACAGCCGACAGATCATAGCGCTCGCTATCAAAGAACAAGCTTTCAAACAGCATTTCGGCCGCTTCCAAGGTCGGTGGTTCACCTGGGCGCAATACGCGATAGATATCCATCAATGACTTCGCACGGTCAAAGTTTTTATCTGCTGCCATTGTGTTGCGCAAATATGGCCCTACATTAACGCCGTCGATATCGAGTGTTTCAAACTCTTCGATACCTTGATCAAGAAGCAATTTCAGTGATCCGCCCGTAACATCGCCCGTTTTGGCATCAACTTCCCAAGTCAGCTCATCGCCAGCTTCAACCCAAATCGCACCATTGCTCTCATCAATGATATCAACCGCGCTAAAGCGACCCACGATGCTTTCAAACGGCACGAGGATTTCGCTGATCGTTCCATCATCGATCCATTTTTTTGCCGTACGAGGTGTAATCTTTTTACCAGCTTCGGCAATAACCTCACCCGTTTTCGCATCAACGATATCAAATGAAGGCTTAGAACCGCGCAAACGCTCTGGGAAGAATTTTGTGACCCAACCGTTTTTGTCTTTTTTATATGAGACTTTGTTATAGTACGTGTCACAAATTTCTTCTTGATCCATGCCAAGTGCATAGAGAAGAGTTGTAACGGGTAACTTACGACGACGGTCGATACGCACATTGACCAAGTCTTTCGCATCAAACTCAAAGTCCAACCATGAACCACGGTAAGGAATAATCCGAGCTGCAAAGAGCAATTTGCCCGAGCTATGTGATTTTCCATCATCATGATCAAAGAATACACCAGGTGAGCGGTGCATTTGACTAACGATCACACGCTCAGTGCCATTCACAACGAATGTACCTGTACCCGTCATCAATGGGATATCACCCATATAAACTTCTTGCTCTTTAATATCTTTGACAGATTTTGTGCCTGTATCTTCGTCAATTTCAAATACAACGAGACGCAATGTCACCTTCAAAGGCGCCGCATATGTCATATCGCGTGCTTGGCACTCCTCAACATCAAATTTTGGCTTTTCAAGATCGTAGCCAACGAATTCAAGATAAGATGTTTCGTTAAAATCCTTGATCGGGAAAACCGATTGGAAAACACCACGGATACCTTCACCATCAAGCGGCTGTGGCTGATCGCCAGAGCGCAAGAAGAGATCATATGAACTCCGTTGAACTTCGATTAAATTTGGCAATTCCGCAACTTCACGAATTTTACCATAGTAACGCCGAACGCGTTTTTGTCCTGTGAGCATAGCTGTCATTTTATATCACCCTTTGTGCGAACCATGTTATCGAGTTGGGAGCCCGTAACACAGCAGGGATTGAAACCGAACCATCAATACTTGCAAAGATCCCACTCCTTGCTCCCGATGGCACTGCTTCTTTCAAAACTACCTTTTTCTAAAGGTAACTTGGAGAAAAGCAGATGCCGAGCTACCATTTTCAGGCAGCCCGACGTCTAAATTAGGTCTAAGTCGATTACTTAAGTTCGACTTTAGCACCAGCAGCTTCAAGCTTCGTTTTGATTTCTTCAGCTTCAGCTTTTGGAGCGCCTTCTTTAACTTTTCCGCCTGCTTCAACAAGATCTTTAGCTTCTTTGAGGCCAAGACCCGTGATGCCACGAACTTCTTTAATCACGTTGATTTTTTGTGCACCAGCATCTGTAAGTACAACATCAAACTCTGATTTCTCTTCAGCAGCTTCACCACCAGCCGCAGGGCCAGCCATCACTACTGCGCCGCCAGCAGCAGGCTCAATGCCATACTCGTCTTTAAGCAAGTTTTTAAGTTCTACAGCTTCGAGAAGTGTCAAAGCTACGATGTCTTCTGCAAGTTTTTTAATATCAGCCATTTTTTTATTCCATTCAAAGTTAAGTTAGGGTCCAGTATATTGTATAGTTCAATACTGACCTTACGATTATGCCATTAAGCCGCTTCACGCTCTTCAATTGTTGAGAGGATGCCTGCGATATCAGAAGCAGGAGCCGTAGCTGCTGCTGCAAGATCCGCTGCTGGTGCCGTGATACAACCAACGATAGAAGCAATAACTTCCTCGCGTGATGGCATCGATGCAACAGCTTTCACACCTGCTGGATCCAACAAATCCGAACCCATAGAACCACCAAGGATAACGAGTTTTTCGTTATCTTTAGAAAATTCCTGCATAACCTTTGCCGCAGCAACAGGATCAACAGAATAAGCTAGAACAGTTTGACCAGTGAGAAGATCATTGATCCCCTCGCAAGGTGTGCCCTCTAGAGCGATTTTGGCGAGCTTATTTTTGGCAACACGAACAGTGCCGTCTACTGCGCGCATTTTGTTACGCAGTTCAGACATATTCGCAACCGTAAGACCTGCATAGTGTGCTACCACAACTACACCGGAGTCCGCGAAAGCTTGGCCAAGTTCTTTGACCTCTTGTGCTTTTTGGGCTCTATCCACAGTTTGTCTCCAATTTATGACAATGTTTGTTTGACAACGCACATCATCGGCTCATTTAGACGAATTGTTTGACAACTCTTCGCCACGAAACCTGTCCGGGTTTGCCGCAATCGCCCATGACTTAAAGCCTTGAACAGTATTCATTGCGTTCCCCTATCTCAGGCAGGATATTAAGCTTTGCTTCCGCTCAGCACCGACCTTCTCGGACAGTTGAGTAAGTCAAAAATACTTACTCGGAACATCCCGCATTTTCATGCGGGAATTCTTTTTATTCAGCGACACTTTCAACGTCAAGTGTCACGCCTGGGCCCATTGTTGAGCTTAGTGAAATCTTTTTCATATATGTGCCTTTAGCGCCCGCAGGTTTGTTGCGCGCAACAGCATCAATAATTGATTTGATATTCTCAACCAAAGCCGCTTCAGTGAATGACGCTTTGCCACAACCCACATGAACCACACCAGCTTTTTCAACACGGAACTGAACTTCGCCGCCCTTAGCCGCTTCAACAGCAGCCTTCACGTCCATTGTGACTGTACCGATTTTCGGGTTTGGCATCAAATTGCGTGGACCAAGAACTTTACCCAAACGACCAACGATTGGCATCATGTCAGGTGTCGCAATGCAACGTTCAAATTCAATTTTACCGCTTTGAACGATTTCCATCAAATCCTCTGCACCAACGATATCCGCACCAGCAGCCTTCGCTTCATCGGCTTTATCACCGCGAGCAAATACAGCCACACGAACAGTTTTACCTGTGCCATTTGGCAGAACAACCGTACCGCGAACCATTTGGTCAGCGTGACGTGGGTCAACACCCAAATTCATTGCCATATCGATTGTTTCGTCGAATTTTGCTTTTGCATTTGCTTTCACCAATGCAACGGCTTCAGCCAATGCAAGGTTTTCTTTGCCCTCAAAAGCTGCGCGTGCAGCCGTTGTACGTTTTCCAAATTTAGCCATTTGCCTTAACCTTTCAACTCAATGCCCATTGAACGCGCAGAACCCAAGATGATCTTGGCAGCTTGCTCAATGCTATTCGCGTTCAAATCAACCATTTTGGCTTCAGCGATTTCACGAACTTGCTTCATTGTGATTGTACCCGCAACAGTTTTGCCTGGGGCGGTTGAACCAGATGAAAGACCAGCAGCTTTCTTGATATAGAAAGACGCAGGTGGCGTTTTCGTTACAAATGAAAACGATTTATCTTGGTAGTAAGTAATGACTGTTGGAATCGGTGAACCCGGCTCCATTTCCTGTGTTTTCGCGTTAAACGCTTTACAGAATTCCATAATGTTAATACCGCGCTGACCAAGTGCTGGACCAACGGGTGGTGAAGGGTTAGCTTTTCCCGCACCGATTTGTAGCTTCAAACTACCAACAATTTTCTTCGCCATTTTGGCTTCTCCTTTATCACCGCCCACCTATGCCATTCAGGCTGGAGCAATTGGCTTAGTGGTACGATCAGGCCGCAGCCCTTTCTTCCACGGATTGCGATCAAGTCCCTTTTTTGACTTGGCCGAATTCGAGATCAACAGGCGTTTCACGCCCGAAGATCGAAACATTTGCTTTGATGCGTTCATTTTCAGCATCAACTTCCTCAACAATACCTGCAAAGCCCTCAAACGGACCATCAAGCACAGTCACTTTTTCACCAACCTCAAAGCTGATCAGAACGCGTGGACGCTCCACACCTTCTTCAACACGGTTAATGATATGAGCAACTTCACTATCACGCATCGGCGTCGGGCGACCTTGCGGACCCAAGAACCCCAAAACGCGGTTTGTTGAATTAATCAAGTGATAGGCGCTATCTGAAAGCTCCATCTGGACCAAAACATAGCCCGGCATAAAGCGGCGCTCTGATTGAACCTTTTTACCGCGGCGCACTTCCACAACTTCTTCAGTTGGAACCAATACTTCCGCAATTTGATCTTCCAAGCCCTTTTGAACAGCTTGCTCACGAATCGATTCCGCGATCCGTTTTTCATAATTAGAAAGCACACTTACTGAGTACCAACGCAATGCCATGCCTATTTCCACCTCAACGGTAACCCGTCATTAATGCGGTTTCCCGCGAATTTATCAATTTTCTCAATCACTTAAGTGCATATTGCACTCAAACAACAAGAAGCGGTCGAATCAAGACCGCGTTGAATTTGACCTGCTATACCACCCACAGCCCTAATTTCAAGAGAAAAGGTCGATGATACCGCTAAGTCCATAACGCACAACCAAGTCCACAAGCGAGAACACGATTGTAATTAAAGTTGCCATTATCAACACCATAATTGTCGAAACCATTGTTTCATTTCGTGTCGGCCAAACAACCTTACGAACTTCTGTTCGGGCTTCTTGGAGGAACGCAAATGGGTTTTTCATGGAATTATCCTTACGGCTAGATTTCATTGGCAGGGGCTGAGGGGTTCGAACCCACGACCTACGGTTTTGGAGACCGTCGCTCTACCAGCTGAGCTAAACCCCTTCAATGGTGGGCGTGATTTAGTCAGTTTTTTTAGAAAACGCAAGGGTGTCCCAGCGCAAATCTTCACTTAATTTCTATTAAGCTCGCTTGACCGAACACACGCAATTCCCTATCAAGTATTCAATAACACTAAAGGCAACATATGACCAATTCCAATTCAGACGCAACAAACCTCATTCATGCAGGCGTATTACGTAGCCAATTCGCGGAAAATTCTGAGGCGATTTTCTTAACATCAAGCTATCGCTATGAGAGTGCGGAATCGGCTCTTGCACGCTTTTCAGGCGATGAAGATGGTTATATGTATTCACGCTATTCAAACCCATCAGTGTCGATGCTTGAACAACGCATGGCAACTTATGAAGGTGCTGAGGATTGTTTTGCGACGGCATCAGGAATGGCGGCTTGCTTTGGCGCGCTTGCTTGTCAATTGCAAGCTGGCGATCATATTGTTTCGGCACGCGCCCTTTTTTCAAGCTGTCTGCACGTTATTGAACAAATTCTGCCCAAATGGGGCGTCGAAGTGACGCTGGTTGATGGCAATGACCTTGAGTCTTGGGAAGCAGCTGTTCGTCCGAACACAAAAGTTTTCTTTGCAGAAGTCATGTCAAACCCGCGCCTTGAGTTAATTGATGTGCCCGCCATATCAGAAATTGCGCATAAAGATGGTCGTGACATTTGTTTTGTTGTGGATAATGTATTTGCAACGCCTGTTCTGCAAAAAACTTTATCACTAGGCGCTGACGTGATCTTCTATTCAGCAACCAAACATATAGATGGCCAAGGCCGCGTGCTTGGTGGATTAATCTTGGGTAAAAAAGACTTTATTCGCGGGCCATTGGAGCTGTTTTTGCGCCATACGGGCCCTTCAATGAGCGCGTTTAATGCTTGGGTGATGCTCAAATCACTCGAGACCTTAGAGCTTCGCGTGAATGCACAATCAGATAATGCTCACAAAATCGCAGAGGCATTTTATGGACATCCCGAAATGACGCAGGTGCTTTATCCGCATTTGCCATCTCATGAGCAGCATGAATACGCCACCAAGCATTTGTCAAAAGGTGGCACGATGCTGGCATTTGAACTCAAAGGTGGTCGGGATCGTGCCTTCAAATTTCTCAATGCATTGGAGCTTATCGGGATTTCTAACAATCTTGGTGATGCAAAATCATTGATGACACATCCAGCAACGACCACGCATTACAAGCTCAGCGATGAGCAAAAAGAAGAGCTAGGCATATCACCGGGTCTTATTCGCTTCTCGGTAGGACTTGAGAACACCGATGATTTGATCAAGGAAATTGAAAACGCCCTCGAAAAATCGGCATAGCAACGATGAGCGCATCGCAAGGTAAGTTCGTCACAGGCAACCTCATGAAGCATGTGTCAACGATGAGCTTTACCGCTTCAATTGGCCTGCTTGCGATCTTTGCCGTCGATTTCGTGGATATGATTTTCATTTCAATGCTTGGTCACGCCGAGCTTGCCGCCGCTATCGGATATGCGGGCACATTGCTATTTGTGTCCTCATCAATCTCAATAGGCATGTCGATTGCAGCTGGGGTCATCGTATCGCGGGGTATTGGCAATGGCCATACAGAGAAAGCTGCCCAATCGGCATCAAATGTCGCGCTTTTTGGGGTGATTTCTGCCGTCATCATCTGCTCACTGATGTTGACTTTTATCAATCCAATTCTTGAGTTTCTTGGGGCAAAGGGAGAAACACTTCATCTCGCTTCAAACTATTTACGAATCATCTTGCCAACAATGCCGATTATGATGATCGCTATGATTGCCAATGGGCTTTTGCGCGCCCATGGTGATGCCAAACGCGCCATGTATGCAACGCTTGCAGGTGGGATCGTCAATGCCATACTTGACCCCATTTTTATTTTTGCGTTCAACCTCGACCTTACAGGCGCAGCGATGGCATCTGTTTGTGCGCGTATTGCAATGATGATGGCTTCGCTTTGGCCAATGATCCGCATTTACAATGGCTTTGCAAAACCATCTCTACGTTCAATGACTGGTGAGATTCGCGAAATCAATGGTATCGCGGCGCCTGCTGTGCTGGCCAATATCGCAACCCCAATCGGTTCAAGTTTTGTGACGCGATCAATGGCCGAATTTGGAGATAACGCGGTTGCAGGTGCGGCCATCATTGGTAGGCTTGTCCCCGTTGCGTTCTCAGTTGTCTTCGCCCTCTCAGGTGCAATCGGCCCGATCATTGGTCAAAACGCGGGAGCCGGAAATCCTGCGCGCGTTAAAGAAGCCTATATCGATGCTTTAAAATTTACAGCTATTTATGTTATCGCCATTTCCCTTGTGCTTTTTATATTGCGCCAACCCATTATTGCCCTATTCAACGCGGGTGATGAGGCAAGATCACTCATTCTTCTTTTCTGCGGCCCAATTTCATTGACATATTTCTTCGTTGGGATCATTTTTGTAAGCAATGCGAGTTTTAACAATCTCAACCACCCCTTCTATTCCACATGGGTAAATTGGGGACGCAACACGGTGGGGACATTTTTGCCAATCATGTTATGCACACCGATTTGGGGCGCTTCAGGCGTTCTTATTGGGCAGGCATTAGGTTCAGTCGTTTTCGCGTTCGTATCACTATATTTAGCCAAAACCGTCATGAACGCTCCCCACACAGCGAGCCACAAAGAACCATTTTTGGCCAATATGCGGAACCATATTGTCAGCGGACGCAGGCATTAAGGCAAGCATAACGTTTTTAGGAAGAATCTTTCAAAGCTTGCTTCAATACTTTTTTATCTATAGTTATATAAACAATAAGGATGATAGCTAGATTGAATACAGAAGCGGAAAAAAACGACGATATCGCCAACGCATTTGAGTTTGCACCTTTGGGCATGATGATCACCAAAGATCGTATTATACACGCTTGCAACGAAAAATTCTGTGATATGTTTGGCTATACCCGCGAACAACTTATTGGCTCTTGTTTGCGCAAACTCTACCCAAGTGAAGATGATTTTGAACGCATGGGACTGCTCGGCGTAGCGCGCATGTCAACAACTGGCGAAAGCGATGATATCCGCGTTATGAAACGTTCTAATGGCCAAAATTTTTGGGTACGTGGACAAGGAAAATCACTGACACCCGATGAGCCTTTTGCGCACACAGTTTGGTGTTTTGAGGATATCTCCGCGAAAAAGCCGATGATCGAATTATCCAAACGTGAGCGCCAAGTTGCTATGCTGGTCATCGAAGGGCAAAGCGCCAAGGAAATCGCACGGGTTTTGGATTTATCACCTCGCACAGTCGAATCTCATCGCGCACGCTTATTGAAAAAATATAGTGTTAACACAACAGGCGAATTAATTTCTCGCCTAGCAAGCATGCATTGATTACGATGCTTAACGATTTTCATGAAATGCTTGCCCATGCGCCCATTGGTATTGTCTATACCAAACAACGCATGATTATGAGTTGCAATAATCAGTTTTGCGAAATGTTTGGCTATGAAGAAGACGAGCTAGTTGGGCAAAGCATGGCCATTCTATACGCTAGCACTGATGAATACCAAAAGATCGGCCAAATATGGGACAAAGTGCTTCGCAAATCAGGATATCATGATGATGTGCGCATTATGAAACGAAAAAACGGCAATCTGTTCTGGGTGCGTGGGCGTGGAAAATCTCTCACTCCTGATGAGCCTTTTTTATCTGGTGTTTGGACCTATGAAGATTTATCCATACATAAATCAGTAATTGAAGTATCACCACGCGAGCGCCAAGTTTGTATGCTTTTAATTGAGGGTCGTTCGGCAAAAGATATTGCCCGCAAGCTTGATATATCCCCTCGCACAGCCGAAGCTCATCGCGCCAACCTTATGAAAAAATATGGTACGAAAACAACTGGAGAACTCATTGCTCGGCTTGCAACTACGCCGATGTAACTTCTGGCTGCTATTGCCGTATTGAAAAACAAAGGAGAATATCATGGAAAGAGCTATTTTAGCAGGCGGTTGTTTTTGGGGAATGGAAGACTTGTTCAGGCGCCGTGAGGGTGTGATCAAAACACGGGTGGGCTACACGGGCGGCACTTTTGATAATCCAACTTATAACGATGTAAAAACCGATACCACAGGTCATGCCGAAGCTATCGAAATTACCTTTGATCCGCAGCTCACAAACTATGATACCCTCCTTGAAATATTCTTTCAAATTCACGATCCGACCACCATTAACCGCCAAGGAAATGATCGAGGGAAATCATATCGCTCTGCAATATTTTATATTGATGAGGCGCAGCGCGAGGCAGCACTTTTGATGATTGACCGCGTCGAGCGCTCAGGAAATTGGCCCGGGAAAATTGTGACAGAAGTAACTAAAGCGAGTACATTTTGGGAAGCTGAAGATGTCCACCAAGATTATCTTGAGCTCAATCCAAATGGCTATACCTGTCATTTCCCGCGCGCTGATTGGGTACTACCAAAACCCTAAATACAAAAAGGCGCATCCTTTCAGATACGCCTTAATGATTTCATCTATTTTGGCCTTATACCCAAGGCATAGCTTTCGCATGTTTTTCTTCAAAACTCTCAATTGATGATTTCTTTTGAAGGCTAAGCCCAATATCATCAAGCCCTTCCATCAAGCATTGTTTGCGAAACGGGTCGACATCGAAAGCGATTTTAGAACCGTCGGGACGTGTGATTTCTTGATTTTCAAGATCAATCGTCAAGCGTGCATTCTCACCATTTCCAGCATCATCCATCAAGGCTTGCACATCTTCCTCTGGAAGAACGATTGGCAAGATGCCGTTTTTAAATGAGTTGTTGAAAAAAATGTCCGCGAAGCTTGTAGAGATAATACAACGAATACCAAAATCGCGAAGTGCCCATGGAGCGTGCTCGCGCGATGAGCCGCAACCAAAATTATCGCCAGCCACCAAAATTTCGGCCTTCCGATATGCAGGCTTGTTCAAAACAAAATCTGGGATTTCATTCTTATCATCATCAAAACGCATCTCATCAAACAGATTCGCGCCAAGGCCTGTGCGCTTGATCGTTTTCAAAAAGTTCTTCGGAATGATCATATCTGTATCGATATTGACCAATGGCATCGGTGCCGCAATGGCTTCAACTGTTGTAAATTTTTCCATTATTCTATCTCCAATATTTCTAGGCATTCATGACGATTGTACATACTGCGGAGTTCTTTAGCTCGAATTTCATCGTCCTTAATGTGGGGTATTGCAAATCGCAACATCTTGAATGAGGTATTCTCCTCTATTGCTTGACTTAGCCTTCCAAGCACAACTTCAATGTTAAGACTATCGATTCTCATTTGCTCAACGGCCTTCAAATTAGTTAAGCTGCCAGCTGCTATTTTTGCGCCTGCTCCCCCAATTGAAATGGCATCTCGTACACTATCTATATTAGAGGTATATTCAGTTCCATCTTGGTCTAACATCACCTTCCCAGAATTTATACCAGTCATAAAATGTTCATGTGCCAGATCATTCTCTTCAAGTGCCACTGCATAGGTGGCACATTCAAAATTATATACAACATGAAAATAGCTGCCGAAGCTCTTATCAATCGTGCCGCCAAGATCTGCCAAAGATACCTGATTTTCATCAGAATGTAATGCAAGCATAAAACAAGATGTAAATATGCATGTTATAAACAAACGGAGCGCAATCATGCAAAATCCCGAATATCAGTCAAATGCCCCGTCACAGCAGCAGCAGCAGCCATCGCAGGACTCACGAGATGTGTACGTCCGCCACGGCCTTGGCGGCCTTCAAAGTTGCGATTCGATGTGGCTGCACAACGCTCGCCAGGTAAGAGTTGATCAGGGTTCATCGCCAAGCACATTGAGCACCCTGCCATGCGCCACTCAAAACCCGCATCTTTAAAGATGTCAGCAAGACCTTCTTCTTCAGCCTGCGCACGCACAAGGCCAGAGCCTGGAACAACCATAGCCCGCATGCCGTCTTTAATTTTGCGTCCTTTAAGAACATTCGCCGCTGCACGCAAATCCTCAATGCGACCATTTGTACATGATCCAATAAATACCGTATCAATTTCGATATCTGTGAGTTTCTGTCCTGCTTCCAAATCCATATATTCAAGCGCGCGCTTTACAGCGTCAACCTTGCCGCCTTTAAAATCTTCTGGTTTTGGAACTGTGGCTGTGATCGGCAATACGTCTTCTGGACTTGTGCCCCATGTGACGGATGGCGCGATTTCGCTTGCATCAATTGTGACAACCAAGTCCCAATGCGCATCATCATCTGAATATAATGTTTTCCAATATGCCAAAGCTTGTTCATATGCTTCGCCTTTTGGCGCATGTGGGCGACCTTTGACATAATCAAATGTCTTCTGATCAGGAGCAATGAGGCCTGCACGCGCACCACCCTCAATCGCCATATTGCAAACCGTCATACGGCCTTCCATAGAAAGGCCACGAATAGCCTCACCGCAATATTCAATCACATATCCAGTGCCACCAGCTGTACCCGTGCGCCCAATCACAGTCATCGTGATATCTTTCGCCGTCACGCCTTCGGCAAGTTTACCAGTTATCTCAACTTTCATGTTTTTGGATTTCTGCTGGATCAAAGTCTGTGTCGCCAAAACATGCTCAACCTCAGATGTGCCAATCCCGTGCGCCAATGATCCAAATGCGCCATGTGTGGCTGTGTGGCTATCACCGCAAACAACCGTCATACCCGGCAAAGTCCAACCTTGCTCTGGCCCAACGATATGCACAATGCCTTGACGCACATCATCAACAGGATAGTAATGAACGCCGAAATCACGGGCGTTTTTATCAAGCGCATCCACTTGGATACGGCTTTCCTCATTCTCAATACCCTTAGCGCGGTCGAGCGTTGTTGGCACATTGTGATCAGGAACAGCAATTGTTTTTTCAGGCGCGTGAACTTTCCGCCCAGCCATGCGCAAACCTTCAAAAGCTTGCGGGCTTGTGACTTCATGCACCAAATGGCGATCGATATAAAGAAGGCTTGAACCGTCCTTATCTTCATGCACCAAATGCGCGTCCCAGATTTTATCGTATAATGTTTTACCAGTCATTTTTAATTCTCCACAGGAATGATAGCGCTTATATATGCGCAGTATTAATCGAATATAATTGGAAAAGAAAGATCAGCCGCGCGCACGAAAACCTTCAACAGCGCCGTAAAAGCGCGAAGGCAGTCGTTTATGGTCATCAAGCTGAACAAAATTTATCATGAGTGCCCCATATCATCATTCCATAATTCCCGCAATTGAGAAAAGTGAAGTTATCGTGCAAGTTCTAGAACCCGAGACAATCGCTAAATTTATACAAGAACATCCAGAATGGAAAGTCGAGGGAAAGAACTTATTCGTATATTTGCTTTCAAAGGTCTTGGCAAGGCGATGGATTTCATACAAAAAAATGCGTTCTCCCATAAACGTCCTTCGTCATCATCCTGAATGGGCAAATGTCTATAATCGCTTGGCAGTCGCCCTCATTACTCATGAAGTGAATGGTATAACCGATCTCGGTATTGCACTTGCAAAAGCCTTTCATGATCGGTTCAGCAAAAGCCCATAAAGAATATTGACTTCGCCCGTTTTCACAGGCATTCCTCCGCTTTCCAAGCCCACGTAATTTGCAAATATCATCAAGCGCGCTATGCATCTACTTGAATTATCATCAATGGAAACTGGGTCACGCAGCTTCAGAACCGTGGTCATTGCTAAGGCTTACGTTCGCACTGGGGCATCTAAAACCCAAAGCAACATCGCTTCACGTTTTTTCATCTCTTGCTCGGGGCTAGATAATTGAAGACTACCAAGGCCATTCATACCAGCTTTAGATAATTCGCCAAGAATCGTAAGCGTTGCAACTGACCTCCAAAGTGGAGACATTATGAATATACAGAATGAGATATCAAAGGCAAATAGCCTATA
>CANMUM010000003.1 GCA_947501025.1 uncultured Paracoccaceae bacterium
GCTTACCAATAAGCGGATCTGGTCTAAAAGCACGTGGTCGAATTCCAGACCAGCTTTCAAGAATTTGCGCATTTTTAAGTAAGGGCATATCTCTCGCAACTTTTGCAAGCAACGCATCAAGCTCTTCATCCACATTGTCATGTTTCCAAAATCGCTCACTTGTAGATCCAATTGCAAGACGATCTGGTGCATGCGGTACAATATAGAAGCCAGCGCCCGTTACCATTGGATAGCTCCACGGCTCGATTGGTTGTAATATTGCGGCTTGCCCTTTTGTTCCTTCGCCAAAATCTACGCCCAAATATTTACGCGCCCATGGCCAAGATTCATAACCAGCTGCAATAACGATATTTTTTGTCCGAATTTTCTCAGTGCCAATAATTTCTTGTGGATGAATGTCGTCAACTGAAAAATTCTCGCGAACATCAATACCAAGATTTTTTACAGTCTTAGCCAATGCACTCATTGCATCACGTGGCATAATTTGCGCCGAAAGCGTATCGTAAATATAACCAAATGGCGAATTCTCAAATGGATGGTTTTCATCATTTCGTATTTGCCATTCACCCATGCCAGCCCATGTTGATTTGGCCGCATCTTCTCGCATCAGTGCTTTTTCAAGTCCGCGTTCATCTGTGATATTTTGAAAACGCCCATTTTTATGATAACCTGTTGCTTGACCCGATTGTAACTCGATATCTGCCCAAAATGATGAGGACATAGCCAATGCATCAAGCTGGTATTGTTTTTTCTCATTCCAATTTTCAGGCATATGCGGCGCAAGCGCACCAACAAGCCCGCCCGATGCCCCACATCCTGCCTTACTACGCTCCAGAACAATAACTGACATGCCAACTTTATGAGCGTATAGTGCAGTGGTTAAACCAGCTACCCCCCCTCCAATAATAGCCACATCGTAGTTTTTCATTTCGTATTGACCATTTCTAAAGCTCTTAGATTTCTAAGAACATGTATTTGAAGAAACCACAAAGAGGCAATGCATAAAAACTATCGAAATTGTTCATGCAGTGTTCGCATGGCATTTGTCTACCCTTGATAATCGGATACTTTATTTTTTATATTTTTCTACATTTTAGTTAGAAAAGATAAGTAAGCTTTCTTTTGCAATAGCCTACATACAATGAGCCCTTACATCATCAGAATCTAAAGTCGGTCAGCTGCCGCAATTTGTTCTTCTTTATTAATCATACTTTTAGAGACAGCCTAAAGACAAAAAGCGAATACCTTTATGCCCTTACCGCAATGACTGATAGCTAGCCATTGCGCCAAATTCAACAGCATGTTTACATATTTAATAACCTTGTGATAGACTATTTTCGTGAGGGAATATTTACAGATTTTCTATATTTCGAAAACGCTTTTTTTTGCGCCTTGTAAAATGCATAAATTCAACCCAAAAAGTGAGCATTGCTTTTCGGATCAGTTGAACGTTAAACTGTACATTCATAATTCTTATACTGGCTGGTTTCGTAATGGTTCAAATAGCCAATTTTACGCAATGCAGAAAATCTGTCATTAAGCTTAATCGTGACACACTCAGGATCTCCGCCTCCATGATCAACAGCACGTAATAGATAAAATCGTTCATTGTTAATTTTGACAAAAACATTCTCATTACATTGCTGTACCAATCCACCTTTGTTTAAAGCATTTTAGAATCGTAGTTTCTGGGATCGGCGCTGGCATGTTGAGAGCTTGATGTGATCTAGGTATCATTGTACTCTTTGATTCAGGAATTGATTATCTCTTAGGCTTGAATTGTTTTTGAAACCAATTGGACTTACGGATTTTATTTCTGATTTTGCCGTTGATCCTTTCGTTATAATCACTCTTGCAAGGTGAGATAGGATAGATGTGAAAAATTCTATACCAACGCGTTTGAAGATGTCGTATACAATAGCGCAACGTCGAACGCGCATCCACACCACTTAACAGAAGCTTCAGTCTTTTGGCTCAGATAAATAACTGCTTTGCTAAGAGCTTCTACGCTCAGGCCTACAACTTTAGCATGGGCTTTAAATAGTCGAAGCTTTCCTTTCCAAGAGCCTTAAATTCCGTGAGCTTCCCACTTTTTAATTTGATATAAGCGCATCTATGCCTGCTCAAATGCAATTAAGCGTTATCAACTGGAAACTTAACGTGAAAATGATTACCTTAGTCCTTAAGGATATCAAATGGAAAAAAATACCAACGAATACGCCATTGCGCTAGAGCATTCACGGATCGCATTGCTGAAACGTCTAGATGAACTGCAATGGGAAGCTGTGGATAGCGTTGATATTGGCGGAATGCCTGAGGCGGATATTCCATCTGCTTTTGCACCTTTTGCTAAAAAATGGTTTGATATGTCATCCACAGTTTCAGTTTGTTTGCCAAGTGATGTCGTCATCCATGCCACCGATAAAGAGCCAGCTCCTCACGAAAAATTATTTAATGATCATAAGCATACCTCACCTGAAACTCATTACATTTTCTCCAAGGACAAACCAAATTTTACATATGCAATCTTTGAAATCGAGCATATCAATCTTACGCATGATTTCTTAGGCAAATTTGGCTTTAAAATTTCACAAATTGGTTATTGCGATGCCGGGCTGGATATGTGCTCGCCAATATTCTTCGATTATCAACAATTTACATCTTCTCAGCCACGCATAAAAAACACATCTCAGCTGGAACTGGATCAGAAAACTAAGCAGGAAACATTCTCAACTGTTGCCCATAAACCAGAAATATCTCCGCAGGTAATAAAACAGAATAAACGCAAATATCTCATAATAGCTTTAGCTCTATTATCATTATTCATAGTTTTTTTGTGGTGGTGGCTTCAACCACAAAGGGATACCGAAGTCATAGCATCTGAAACTCCTGAAATTACTCTCGAAACCCCAAATATTGAGCCTGAAATCAGCGTTGATCAGATTGAACAAAGTGCAGAAGATAGAAACGCACTTCCTCCGCCCGATTTTGATATCATTAACAGACCAACGGATCATAATACGCATGTAAATAATATTGAAGAAAGCAGATACCACATCCTCGTTCAGCTGCCCGATTTTACAATCATCCCTAGACCTCTGGAGCATGGTGGAACATCAGAAAATCAAACAATTTTGAACGTAATTACCAATGATGGAATCCTTGCATCACAGCCTCCTGCTGCGCGCCCAAACATCCTCAATATTCCTCCTCCCGCTCCAGCCTTGAGACTCATTGGCATTTCAGGCGCCTCTAGAAACCCTGGCGCACTTATACAATCCGCAGATAATGATTTTCAAACTGTGAATGTTGGTGACAATGTCGACGGCTGGCAGATCAAGGCTATAAGTAAAAAAGAAGTCATCATTGTGCGCAATGGGCAGAGTGAGACCCTTACCGTACCTAGCGACTGAATAAGTTCATCAAATACTCTTTTACAATTATGAGCCAAGATGACAATTGGCCAACTCCAGTATCAAACATAGCGTCAAATAATTCAAAATAAGGCTTAGCCTGTGGGATAGCCGAGGAAATTGGTTCGCTCATATAACGTACAGCAATTAAAAGCAGCGCAAAGCAAATTACAAATCCAAATCCAAGCCAAAACTTGGACTCTCTCGGAGCATTTTCGGTATTATATTGCTCGCTATTAGGATCCTGATTGTTATTTTCCTCAATTTTTGCAATTGCCGTTGAAGCCGATTTACTTGTTGGAGAGCCTGCTTCAGTATGTTTAAACTCTCTTTCAAGAAACTTAGCATCCAGATCACCATCACGATCTGAATAAAAATTCATAGCAGATTTTGTATAATCCGTTGTTTTTTCATCAATAGGTGTACTTGTTTTGGCACCAGATTGTTGCTTTTCATTTGAGGCTTTTACATTCGATACATTAAGCTTGCTCTCAATTGGTTGAGCTGGTTCAACTTTTGTCTCTTGTTTATCCAAATTCACAATAGAACGCTTTTTCTTCAAAAGCGGCTTTTTTGCAGGCGCTGTTGCATCAGCTTTCTTAGCCAAAACTTTTGTATCTTTTACCTTCGCAGAAGGAGCCTTTCCAGAGATAGGCTTAACAACTTCGTGCGGGGTTTTGGTAGGCGCCTCATCAATCGCAGATTTCTTTGCTTTGGTTTTTTTTTCTGATGTGAGTGTAGAAGCTGTAGCTTTCCGAGATAAGTTTTCTACGGCTTTCGATACAAGAATTTCATCATTTGAAGCTTTCGACTTTTTTTGAAAGGCTTGCTTCAATACATTATTACTGGCCTCTTTCTTAGCAGATGGTTTCGTCGTTTTTTTTGCGCTTGTTATTTTTTTAAGATTTTCTTTAGCTGAGCTGCGTTTGATATCTAGCTCTTCACTCACTCCATCTTTCTTATTTTTAACAGCTGGGATTGTTTTTTTTGCCGTTGCCTTTTGGGTATTTTTGGCCTGCTTCTCATTGGCTCTTAAAGGTACTTCTTCGATCTGTGATATTTCATTTTTTTTTATAACATTCACATTTTTTGAATCAGGGGTTGATGCTGAACTATCCTTATCATTTGCTTTTTTTTCATTGGCTTGCTGTAGCTTCTGAGCTCTTAACTCCTTTGCAGCTTGCCTCTCTTTTCTTAGCTTAATGCGCTCTTCCTTTGCCTTAAGGCGTTCTTTCCGTGTGAGTGGAGCTTTGTTTTCAGCAGTAGCAGGAGCTTGGTCAGCAGTTACCGCTTCTGGTGAATCCTGCGTTGGTAGCGCTAACCAAGTTGTATCACATTGTGAGCATTTAACGTCACGCCCCTCCTTTGGAATAAGAGCTCCATCAACATCATAGCTGGCATCACAATTTGTACATGAAATTCGCATTTTAAAGTACCTCATTTGAAAAGTGTCTTGGAGCAGATTTCATACCCCACACCAACAACATTCTATAGATTATATATTAGCGTTTGATGAATTGCAAAGCATGCAATACAGAGATAAATACGTAATTATGTAAAAATGGTGCAGGACTCTGATTAAATTTGATCAAGTTTCATATCAATACCAAGATCGGATCGTATTAAATGACGTATCCGTGCATTTGCCGCGCGGTTCCTTCCAGTTTTTAACAGGGCCATCAGGATCTGGAAAATCAACATTGCTAAAGCTATGCTCATTAGATTTATTCCCAGTTTCCGGGCGGGTAACCTTGATGGGCAGCGATACAATGGAGGTTACAAGAGACGAAGTGTCATTTGCTCGCCAGCATATTGGAATCGTGCATCAGAATTGCGTTTTTGTTGATCATTTAAGCATTTATGATAACGTGTTACTCCCGATTGTAGCAGCAGGCCTTGACGCAGACACGGAACACCAAAACGTGATTGATTTGCTCAACTGGATTGGACTTGGTGACCGCATTCACGCCTTTCCAGCAGAACTATCTGGGGGTGAACAGCAGCGCGTTGCTTTGGCGAGGGCCGTTATTATGGCGCCTGATCTTATCTTAGCCGATGAGCCGACTGGAAATGTGGACTGGCGTATGGCCCAGCGAATTTTAGAGATGTTGGTCGAACTGAATAAAGCTGGCAAAACGGTTTTGGTTGCCACACATGACTACAATCTTATTCGCGCGGCCAAAGGCCATGTGGAAACTCGGATATTGCGTCTGGATAAAGGCAAACTTGATATTGCAGGTGCAAATCTATGAACCGCAATACAACATCATGGCAGAAACAATCCAAACAAGCCGAAAGCGTTATTGCGCGGCATGGTATATCAGCATGGTTGCTATTTTTATGTGCAATGTTGATGAGCTTTTTGTCAATTTACACACTGACATTAAGCAGCACAGCCAGCAAACTCGCACGCAATTGGGAAGCAACAATTACACAATCGGCCACACTGCGCATTACACCTTCAACAAACTCACCCGAAAATGCGAGCGAAATTGCAAAAAATATATTCGCAACAACTCCAGGAATTACAGAGTTTGAAGAAATCGAAAATGACGATCAGCTTACTTTACTTTCTCCATGGCTTGGCGATGAAATCCCAGCTGATCTCCTCGCACTACCGCAAATATTCGCAATCACCGTTGATACCAATATTTTTGATGAAGAAGGGCTTGTACTTCGTGTCCAAACCGAGCTGCCATCTGCCATTTGGGATAACCATCAACGCTGGAGAGGCCCACTTCTTGATATTGCTGAACGTTTGAAACTACTTTCGAATGTATCCACATTTATTATTGGTCTGGCATTCGTATTTTTATTATTCGTATCGGCAGAGGCATCTATGTTCTCAAATGCGACATCAATTTCTTTACTACGCCAAATCGGTGCTGAGGATCGATGGATATCCAATGGCTTTATCCGCAAATTCGTTTTGCGTACGACATTTGGTGCTTGCGCGGGGGTTATCCTCGGTACGATCTCCACATTAGGCTTTCTTGGTGGAAGCTCGAATAATGATGAGATGTTAAGCGTGGTGAGTTTCGATCTTTCACAAATCTACCGCGCTATATTTGTCATTTTGGCTGCGGCAATTATTGGCTATGCATCGACGCGCTATGCAACATTTCGATATTTAAAAAAGGTGAGTTAAAAATGCTATTGATCCGATCACAACTTTATAACATTTTGATGTACTTATCTATTTTGGTCATAGGTATCATTTGTGCGCCAATGGCTTTATTTAAAAAACATGGGGCGCAATATGGAATTCAATATTTCTCTCGTTTAAATCGATGGATGCTCAAACATATTTGCGGCATAACTTATGAGATCCGTGGCGAAATTCCTTCTGAAGCTTGCATTGTTCTTTCAAAACATATGAATTTCTTAGACATCGTTATGCTCGGTTCATCCTTGCCTCAGCCAAAATTCATCATGAAAGCATCACTAAAATATGTTCCAATCCTTGGCTTTTATGCCAAAGCTATAGGCTCTGCACCTGTTTCACGCGGAACGAAAGGCGCATCCAGAAAGATGCTTAATGATCTAGAATCCAATGCGCATCGCAATGAAGATGGGCAACTCGTTATATACCCACAAGGCACGCGTGTTTTACCCCATACAAAACGTCCCTATAAAAACGGAGCATGGCGGATATATAACCGCATGAACGTGCCCTGCTATCTGGCCGCAACAAATGCGGGTGTGCTTTGGGCGCGTAAAAGTCCTTATCGCTATCCTGGGCACATTATTCTTGAATTCCTTGATATCCGCATAGAACCAGGCATGGAGTTAACTGAGTTCATGAATTTAATTTCAGAGAGAATCGAAACACGTTCAGATGAATTAATGGCTGAATATCCACGTAGCGAAAAGTAAGTTGATTACCCTATAAGAATCAAATTTTTTTACAAATCCTAAAGGCGTTTTGCACCCATATCCAAGAAACGTTTGCGGCGCGATTGGAGAAGCTTATTTGGTTCTATCTTCTCTAATTCTTGAAGCTGCGCCTCGATTGCCGCACCCACAGCTGCAATCGTTTCGTCGCGGTGACGATGAGCGCCACCTGAATTTTCTGGAATAACCATATCGGCAATACCAAGCTTGAGCATATCTTGTGCAGTCAAATGCAAGGCTTCCGCAGCTTCGCGCATTTTAGCGGCATCTTTCCAGAGTATCGATGCACAGCCTTCAGGACTAATAACCGAATAAACCGAATGCTCCAGCATTAACAAGCGATCAGCCGTTGCAAAGGCAACAGCACCACCAGAACCACCTTCTCCGATAATCACGGATACAAGCGGCGTTTTAATTTGCAAGCATTTTTCAGTCGAGCGAGCAATCGCTTCAGATTGGCCGCGCTCTTCTGCCCCTTTGCCCGGAAAAGCACCAGCTGTATCCACAAGCGTTACGACAGGCAGGCCAAAACGATCAGCCAAGTCCATCAAACGGACAGCTTTGCGGTACCCTTCTGGGCGTGCCATGCCAAAATTACGGTGCAAACGTGATTGTGTATCATGGCCTTTTTCATGACCAATCACCATAATCGGGCGGTCATTAAATCGCGCCAAACCACCAATAACAGCATTATCTTCTGCAAAATTGCGATCACCTGCAAGTGGCATAAATTCGGCAAAAAGCGCATCAACATAAGCAAGGCAATGAGGACGCATTGGATGGCGCGCAACCTGACATTTGCGCCAAGGCGTTAGATTTTTATAAAGATCTGCCAAAGTCGACTTGGCTTTTTTATCAAGATCATCAGCTTCTTTGGTGAGATTAACTTCCTCATTCTCAATCGCCATCGCGCGTAGCTCTGCAGCTTTACCTTCTAGCTCGGCAACCGCCTTTTCGAATTCCAAATCACTGATCATAGCACTCTCATTATAACTCATTATTTGCTGATATAAGGGTTCAAAGCGCGTTTGAAAACCCCAACTAGTCGTTTACAAGCTTTGATAGTTTATCTTGCATTTCACGCAATTGGGTTTTCAACTCTTGAAGTTCAGTATCCGTGCTTGAAGACTTCTCGGCTGGTTCAGAAATAGGAACTTGCGCAATCGCCCCAAACATCTTCATTGACTGATTAATCCAATCGGAGTTCATCTTGCTCAATTGTTCAAAACCAAGCATAGCAGGATTTTTTGCAAAACTCTCACGGATTTGATCTTGATGAGACATGAAATTCTTCATCGCGTTCTCAAGATAGCTCGGAACAAAGCTTTCCATCGAATCACCATAGAGCTTGATAATTTCACGTAAAAATGGTGTAGGAAGCATCATATTGCCATTATTTTCGGCATCAAAAATAATTTGGTTTAAGACAGAGCGGGTGATATCCTCACCTGATTTTGCATCTTGAACAATAAAATCCACACCATCTTTGACCATTTGCGAGAGATCTTCCAGCGTCACATAGCAAGATCTCACCGTATGATAGAGACGGCGATTGGCATATTTCTTGATTAATATTGCAATCGATTCTTCTTTTGTTTCTTTTTTTTCATCGCTCATTATATTTCGCGCTTTCGTTTTCGAATATCTCACAATAAGCTGATTCATCAAGACTTGACAATATGCACTATAAATTGGTGGCAGGAAAAAGGGGAAATGGACACAAAATCCAAAAAATGTGAGCCTGAAAAGAATCAATCACAAACGCAACCATCTGTTCGTGATAAGCTATCTAAGCGCGAAATTGAATTTGCAATCGCTCTACATGACCCCAAGAACACAGGCTGGATGAAGCGCAATGACTGAACCTCGTCATAACCCTGCACTTGCAGCCTATATAAGCGGTTGGCAAAATTTTGTGGCGCAGATTTCAAAATCCGAACCCGATCTGTCTGTATCAGGACAAGCCATGCAGGATTTGGAGCAGGCATTAGAAAATTATCAAAAATGGTGCCAGCGCCTGCAAACAACAAATGCGGATTATCAGCAAATCTGGAATTCACCTGTTGCAAGCCTACATGATTGTGGGGGTTCGGGTCATGCAATTATCGTTATACCATCGCTCATCAACTCTCATCAGATTTTGGATTTATTACCTGAAATTTCTTTCATCTCACATCTGAAACAAAATGGTTTTCATGTTCATCTGTTGAAATGGGGTGCTGTTACATCTGGATGCTCTCATAGAACCACGGATTATGTTCAAGCCATCGCCCAAGCAAGTGCGATTATTGGCGATGAAATTCACGCAATTGGATATTGTGTAGGTGGAACATTGCTTAACATCGCAGCAACACAAATGCCTAATCTCCGATCACAAGTTCTCCTTGGTGCTCCATGGAATTTTCATCATGATCAAGGACAAATGGGCATTTGGGCGAAAGAACTGACAAATCATAATCATCTCGAAACCTTCTTTGATCAGATATATGCGCTTTATGGCCTCATGCCATCCACAATGATTGATTATTTTTTCGCGGGTCTCAACCCTTTGCAATTTGTTCAGAAATTTCGTTATGCATCTGCTCCCTCACCCCGATTTGATGCTCTCGAGAACTGGCTTACAAATGGGCTTGATTTATCCTATCCATTTTCTCGTGAGCTGGTTCTTGACTGGATGCGTGACAATCGATTAGCATCATCAAATATACAGCACGACGCCCCTTCATTGATTATCCACGGCCAGCGCGATCATATTGCGCCACCCGCATCTTGCTTACCAATTGCCACAACCATGAAGAGCCACAAAATTATTGCGCACCCTTCTGGACATGTGGGGTTAATGGTTGGAAAAAAAGCCCCAAAAAAACTATGGCCAGAAATAATAAATTATCTAAACGGCAATGTTGCGCAATAAAATTTCGTATGGTAGTATATTTTTGTAATGTTAAAGGCGCACAAATGGACAAATGGAGAAGAAAATGACTGATATTGTTATCGTAAGCGCGGTTCGCACCGCAGTAGGCTCATTCCTTGGATCATTTGCCAATATACCCGCCCATGATCTTGGCGCTCATGTCCTAAAAGAAGCGGTAGAACGATCAGGCATAGAGGCCGCTGAAATCGGCGAAACCATTCTTGGTCAAGTCCTCCAAGCGGGTCAAGGGCAAAACCCAGCACGCCAAGCGCATATCAATGCAGGTTTTGCACAAGAAGCGAGCGCATGGTCATTGAACCAAGTTTGCGGTTCGGGGCTTCGCGCTGTTGCCCTTGGTGCACAACAAATCATGACAGGTGAAACCGATATTGTCGTTGCTGGTGGTCAAGAAAACATGTCCCTTGCTCCCCATGTTGCCAATCTGCGTTCGGGCACAAAAATGGGAGATCTGAAATATATAGACAGTATGATCAAAGATGGATTGTGGGACGCATTCAATGGCTATCATATGGGCATAACCGCTGAAAATGTTGCGCAAAAATATAGCATTACCCGCGAACAACAAGATGAGTTCGCAGCCGCTTCACAAAACAAAGCCGAAGCCGCGCAAAGAGCAGGAAAATTCAAAGATGAAATCACACCATTCGTGATCAAGGGCCGCAAGGGTGACATGATTGTAGATAGCGATGAATATATCCGTCACGGCGCGACAGTCGAAAACATGCAAAAACTACGCCCTGCCTTTGATAAAGAAGGCTCGGTAACAGCAGGCAATGCATCTGGCCTCAATGATGGTGCAGCTGCACTTGTTTTGATGAGCGCTGAAAATGCTGCCAAACGTGGTCTCACGCCACTTGCTCACATTAAATCTATGGCGACGGCTGGCCTTGATCCTGCAATTATGGGCGTTGGCCCAATCTATGCCTCGACAAAAGCCCTCAAAAAAGCGGGTTGGAATGCAGCTGATCTTGATCTTGTGGAGGCCAATGAAGCTTTTGCGGCTCAAGCATGCGCTGTTAACAAAGAAATGGGTTGGAACCCAGATGTTGTGAATGTGAACGGTGGAGCCATCGCGATTGGCCACCCAATTGGCGCATCTGGCGCGCGCATCTTGGTCACATTATTGCATGAAATGGGACGGCGCGATGCCAAAAAAGGCCTTGCAACACTTTGTATAGGTGGCGGCATGGGCGTTGCGATGTGCCTCGAAAGATAAAAAGACAAAGCGGCACAGATCGCTACATAAAAAGCCCAAGTCTAACAATGGAGAACAAAGATGACACGAACAGCACTGGTGACAGGAGGGACGCGCGGCATTGGCGCGGCTATCGCAACAATGCTCAAAGCGAACGGTTATAAGGTCGCCGCGAACTATGCTGGCAATGATAATGCAGCCAAAGCTTTCACAGATGAAACTGGCATCCCAACTTACAAATGGTCCGTGGCAGATTATGATGGATGTGTTGAAGGAATTGCAAAAGTCGAATCGGATCTTGGCCCGATTGAAGTTCTTGTGAACAATGCTGGCATCACCCGTGATGCAATGTTCCACAAAATGACACGTGAGAATTGGAAAGATGTGATGAGTACAAATCTCGATGGGCTCTTCAACATGACACATCCGATTTGGACTGGTATGCGTGAGCGCAAATTTGGGCGCGTCATCAACATCTCATCAATCAACGGCCAAAAAGGTCAAATGGGGCAGGCCAATTATTCAGCAGCAAAAGCAGGTGACATCGGCTTCACAAAATCACTTGCTCAAGAAGGCGCGCGCGCAGGCATTACTGTCAACGCAATCTGCCCAGGTTATATCGCTACTGAGATGGTCATGGCGGTTCCAGAAAAAGTTCGTGATAGCATTATCGCGGGCATCCCTGTTGGCCGCCTTGGCGAGCCAGAAGAGATCGCGCGCACGGTGTTATTTTTGGCGGCTGATGATGCGAGCTTCATTAACGGCGCGACTATGACAGTTAATGGCGGTCAGTACATCACATAAATTGTGTAAAAAATCCTAGTCCCATAGTTAACGCTTTTTTATAAGTATGTTTTTGAATTATCATTCCAATAAAAGGTACGGTGATCGTGCTGCCAGATATGCATCAGGTTCAGGAAGGTTTTTCATCATTATATCACGCCAAAATTTCTGTTCATCATGAATGATTTCAAGCTCCCAAACACAACCAATAACAGGCCTATTTTGTGAACTTATTGGCATCTCAGAATCCCATAATCTGCGCCGAATATGTTGACAAAGAACCCATCCTTGTACCCACCAATATGCAGAGATTGTTAAACCTAAATCACCAGAATGGATAATAACGAACCCAAGTTCATTGCTACGACCCTCACATTCAATCAATTCAGGCAATTCATCATTTACGAATCCCCGTGCCTCATCGATTTCCGTCTTAGACAGCTCTTGCCCTTCTGCTATTAAACCATAAACTTTAAGCCGAACTTGTTCAATTTTCCAAACCCCTATATCTTTCATGGTTCTATTTTGATAAATTTCTATAGCTTGGGCACTCATGAATAACTCCTTCATTTAAGCTTAAACAGAACACATCCGAATCAACAAAGTCAAATGAAGCATTGCAGCTTATTATAAACCTATGCAATGAACCCTTATGAGTGAACAAATTTACGACATCATTATCATTGGCGCGGGTGCGGCTGGGCTGTTTTGTGCGGCCAATGCAGGACAAATGGGCAAGAATGTTTTGGTGTTGGAACGCGCTGAAAAAATCGGCAAGAAAATCTTAATTTCAGGTGGCGGGCGTTGCAATTTCACAAATATCAACACCGCACCAGACCGCTTCATTTGCAACAATCCACATTTTGTGAAGTCGGCATTATCACGATATACAGCCCAAGATTTTATAGAACTCATAGAGCATTACAATATCGCTTATCACGAAAAAACACTTGGCCAATTGTTTTGCGACAACTCTGCGCGCGAGATTGTCGCAATGCTACAGACAGAATGTAACAAGGGTGGCGTGAAGATCAAATGTGATTTTCATGTCAGCGAGATTTCACATGATGGAAGTGGTTATACCATCAATGGAGAAGTGAAAGCAAAGTCACTTGTGATTGCAACTGGTGGCCCATCAATCCCCAAAATGGGAGCAAGTGATTTTGCATATCATGTGGCAAAACAATTTCAAATTCCGCTTATTCAACCGCGGCCGGGCCTTGTGCCATTTGCGCTTTCTGATGAAGATAAATTATTCAAGACCCTGTCTGGAGTTGCATGTGATAGCATCGCAATGGCCAATCAAAAAGCTTTTCGAGAAGCGACTCTTTTCACACATCGAGGGCTTTCAGGCCCCGCAATTTTGCAGATCTCTTCATATTGGAATTCAGGGGACAAAATCACAGTTGACCTGCTTCCTGATCATGATTTTGGTTTCCTCAAGGCCATCAAAACTGAAAATCCCAAATGGCATTTGCGCCGTGCAATTGGCCGCTTTTTACCCGATCGAGTTGCAACCGCACTTGCGGAAAAATTTGATCATCAAAAAATGCTTGGTGACACATCTGACCGTGTCCTTGAAAATTTTGAAACAAGCCTCAAAGCATGGCCCTTTCATCCATCGGGAACTGAAGGCTACGCAAAAGCTGAAGTGACGATTGGTGGTATTGATACAGATGAACTTTCGTCCAAAACTATGGAATGCAAAAAACAATCTGGCCTTTATTTTATTGGCGAAGCCGTTGATGTCACGGGCTGGCTTGGCGGGTATAATTTTCAATGGGCATGGTCATCGGCTTATGCTGCGGCAATGGATTTGGCCGCAGGGTAAATCCACTTGCCAAAATATGAACTTTAATCCAAATTATCAAAATTAAAGGATGGATATCATGAGCCAGAAACCAAAAATCACGATTATCGAAACAGGGACATTATCTGATGAGCTCGAGAAAAAACATGGTGATTATCCTCAAATGTTCTCGCGGCTTCTGGCCGAACAAAGTCTTGATCTTCATATCTGTCGCGTTGTGCGTGGCGATGATATTCCTGCACATAATAGCGGAGATGGTTTCCTCATTACGGGATCGCGTCACGGCGTTTATGATAATTTGCCGTGGATGGAGCCTCTCAAAAAATTCATAAAAACCTGCGCGACAAATCATGTACCGATCATCGGGATATGCTTTGGTCATCAAATCATGGCCGAGGCGCTCGGAGGCAAAGTTGTAAAATCTGATAAGGGCTGGGGACTTGGGCCGCATACATATCAAGTCACGAGCAAAAAAGTCATGCCCGATGCACCAGATAAACTCACCATCAACGCGATACACCAAGATCAAGTTGTAGACATACCAAAAGAAGCAGAGGTTATTTGCTCATCCGAATTTTGTGAATATGCGGGGCTCGTTTATGGTAGCGATGCACCCTATGCCCTTAGTCTTCAGGCTCATCCCGAGTTTCAATCTGATTTCGTATCTGAACTCATCTCTTCGAGACGAGGAACAGTATATTCTGAAGATGTGGTAGACAGCGCAATCGCCAAAATTGACGACCCAGTTGATAGTTTCCGCTGTGCAAAATGGTTCGCCGATTTTTATAAATCTGCTATCACTTAATCGTTAGATTTTCAACCAATCCACTCACACCATCAAAGGCTCCGTCAACCAATGCTCGCCCCAAAAACCGTTCGGGATTTGTGGGAGGTGGGAATTTAAGATGTTTTGTATAATGTCGCTCAAACCCAAAGCGCTGATAATATGGCGCATCGCCCACGAGAATAACGCGCTCCCAATTCAATGTTGCAGCCATCTCTAGAGTCCGCCTTATCAATATAGCTGCGATGCCCTCACCTTGAGCGATTGGATGAACAGCAACAGGGCCCAGCAAAAGCATTTGATCACCACCAGCTTGTACAGGCCAGTAACGAATAGCACCGATCAGACCACCCGTCTCATCTCGGCAAATCATCGATAGCTCACTGACTGGATCAACCCCATCGCGCAATTGATAGGAGCTTAGGCCTTGACGACCAGGTGCAAAACAAAGGTCGTACAAATGTTCAACCTCATCATTATCAGCCTCTGCTTCAATCAAAAATTCCATATCGCAACTTTATCAGTTTTCAATACATGTGCAATCTTGCAATTGCCTCAAAAAACAAGTCTAAAAGCGAAATGACCAAAGCCATAATATTCGGACGTTTTTGTCCCCTTCATAATGCACATCTCGCGCTTATTAACGCGTCATCGAAACTCTGCGATCATACAGAATTTGGGTTATTTATTCATGAAAGTGACCCGATCTCAGCAGATTTGCGGATAAAATGGTTAGAACGATTTGGAGTCGTGCATAAAATACACATTAACAAAACTGACAACCCCTATTCTGATATAGAGTCTTCACATTTTACAAGTTTTGATCTTGTAGCGGGCTCAAATCCAGAACTCATCCCCATTGCTAAGACATTATCTGCTTCTCATTTTCTATGGGATCCTGCACGTGAAGCCATGCCTATTGATAGCGAACAAATATTGGCGGATGTTCCGAAGCACTGGAATGATCTTCCTGACTTTGTCCGTATTCATGCTCAAAAGCGAATGACATTTATTGGCCCCGAATCGGTTGGCAAAAGCTTCTTTGCAAAACATATGGCTGAAAAATACGGTGGGCCGCATGTTCCTGAATATGGCAGACCCCATGAAAAATATCGCGACAAAATTGACTACACAGGCGCAGAGCTTGCGGAACTTGCGCAACGTCACTCGGCCTCGCGTTCTGCCATTTCACTCAATGCTGGCCCTGTGCTTTTTGAGGATACTGATGAACTCATGACGGCCGTATGGTCAGAGATGCTCATTGGCAATGAAACAGAGGCTATCGAGCAACAGATTACCGAACCAGATCGTTATGTGCTTTACGGCGCCGACACACCTTGGGAAAATGATACATTGCGGTATTTTGCCAAAAAAGAATTGCGCCAAGCATTTTTTGATCGGATCGAACGCAAGCTCAACAAGCACAAGCTGTCTTATCAAACAATTATTGGAGATTGGCAAACACGAGAAGCAGAATCCGTTGCGATTGCTGAAGAACTCCTATCAGAGCCTTTTACATTTTGCTAAAAAACACCCCAGGGTTCAGAATATTCTTTGGATCAAATGCGCGTTTCAAATCACCCATCGCACTAAGCTTTTCGCCTAGCCCATATTTTTCCATCATGAGGGCTTTATGGCGCCCAATTCCGTGCTCGGCCGAAATGCTACCACCCATTTCAACAACCTTTTGGTACACAATATGACTTAGCTTTTCTGCGTTATAATCTTTTTTTGCGCGCCCATGGCTTGGAAATAGATTATAATGCAAATTTCCATCGCCAAGGTGACCAAAAGCATTGATACGCAGATCAAATGGCTTCAAGATTTTATCCATTTCCATAACAAATTGTGGAACGAGATCAATTGGCAATGCAATATCATGACTAGCAATCGCACCGATATGACGATTGGCAAGCGGGATCGTTTCTCGAATATGCCATAATTTTGATGACTGGTTTTCATTTTGCGCAAGAACCGCATTGGGCAGCTGACCTGCAAGTTTTTCAACAGCTTCATCAACATTCACCTGCATACCACCAAGCTCAATTAACACGCTCCAATCAGGGCATCCAATTGGCGCCACATCAAATCCAGCATCCAAACGGAACCTCAAACCCTCGCCAGATATGAGTTCAAATGCGGAAATTTCTACGAGGCTTGATTGAATTTCACAAAGCAAATCTAAGGCCGCTTGCGGTGAAGCGATTGATGACATTATAACAGCCTTGGCTTCATCACGCTGAAAGGTTTTTAACCGCGCCGAAGTCAAAACACCAAGCGTTCCTTCAGCCCCTATCATCATGCGGTCAAGTTTATAACCCGTATTATCCTTGCGCAAACCAGCAGTTCCATCAACGATCCGCCCATCGGCTAGAACGGCTTGCGCGCCCATGACCAACCCTCCCATATTGCCCCAGCGGATGACATTCACACCGCCTGCATTTGTCGAAATCAGTCCACCAATTTGTGCGGATCCTGAGGATGCCAAATGCATAGGAAAATGTCGTGGTGTATTTTCAAGTGCCAAATGCAATTGATCGAGTACAACACCCGCCCCTACCCGAACATTATCCGCGTTGATCTCAATCTCATTGAAGTGCTCTAGGCTTAGACAAATTGCACCGCGCGCATGAGGAAAGCATTGCCCACCCACAAGACCAGTACCACCACCATAAGGGACAATGGGAAGTATTTCGTCATTCGCATAACGTAGCACATCTTGAACTTCGCTTATATTCCTTGGGCGCACCAATGCTTTCCAATGGGACTGATATCTGCCACGCGGATCGACCGAAAATCTCTCAGGCACGTCAAATTCTGTTGGCGCAATTTGTGCCAAGCGTTTCATTATGACATCCCTGTTTCGGTTGCTCCAATACGATCGCGACGTAAATTCGCATAGAGCACATGGGGGCGCCAACGGCCATCAATTTGCAAATAACTTTGCGCAACGCCCTCATAACGAAAACCTGAATTTTCAAGCAATTTACGCGATGGCTGATTGTTTTTTAATGTCGCCGCTTCAATGCGAGACAAGTCCAAGGTCGTAAACGCATGGGTCACAACTTTAGACAATGCTTCACTCATATAACCCAGCCCTGTAAATTCTTCACCAAGCCAATATCCAACCGTACCAGATTGTGATGGCCCTTTGCGAATATTGTCCAAGGTGATGGCACCAATGAGCGCGTGATCTTCTTTCCTGCGAATTACGAATGGTGCCGCGCTGCTGTTCTTATAACTCTCTGCTGACCATTTCACCCGCTCTTTGAAGTTTTGCAATGTATGCAGTTCATTATATCGCTTGGGTTCCCAAGGACTCAAAAATGCCGCATTTTTTGCACATAATTCGGACCATTCATCATAATCACGTAGTTTCGGCAAACTGAGTTCGATCCGTTTTGTTTCAAGTATGGCAGTTTTTCGGCGACCAAACATTAACTCAGATCCGCTACAAAACTATCATAATCGCGGGCTTTTTCGATCTGCCCATAGAGCACCATTTGAGGCGCTTGCGCAAACATCCGATCAGCCAATGCAGCAATATCATCAATGGTAACAGCATCGATCTTCTCAAGTGCATCCTCAATCGGAACAAGTTGGTCATGAAGCATTATGTTACGTGCATTTCGTTCGGTTCGTGATGGAGCACCTTCAAGAGCCATCACTGAACCTGCCCGCATTTGTGCTTTCGCGCGGTTTATGTCTTTGGCGCTAAGAGAACTTGAAAATGTTTTCAACTCATGCGCAACTTGAGCCATTAAGGGATCAATCCCATCTGCTGAGGTTCCTGAATAAATCATCAATTGACCATGATCACGTAGCAAATTGAGTGTAGAGAAAATCGTGTAGCAAAGCCCGTGTTGCTCACGAATATTTTGGAAAAGCCGAGATGACATGCCGCCCCCCAAAACAGCGCTGAGCAATTGAGCCGCATATTGATCATCATCAAGAAGTGACGGCGCAGGCACACTCATCACAAAATGCGCTTGCTCCAAATCGCGGCTTACGCGCTTTTGCCCAGAACGGAAACTCGCCAATTCAGGCGATGGGTCTGTGCGGTATGAAAGCCCTGCGAACTGACGTTCAATATCTTTAGCCAATGAATCATGATCCACATCGCCAGAAGCAGAAATCACAAGATTATCTCCGCCATAATTGCCCCCAACAAATTCACGGAAATCTTCGGCTTGGAAGTTTTTCACGCGTTCTGGTGTGCCTAAAATCGGACGCCCAATCGCTTGCTCTGGATAACATTCTTCGGCAAGCCAATCAAATATTACATCATCTGGTGTGTCATTTGTTTGGCCAATTTCTTGCAAAATAACGCCGCGTTCTACATCAATTTCTTCTTGAGAAAACAAAGGATCAAGTATGATATCGGAAAGCACGTCAAGCGCGAGCGGCACATCTTGCCCCATGGTACGTGCGTAAAAAGCCGTCATATCTTTTGCCGTATAAGCGTTAAGATAGCCGCCTACATCTTCGATCGTCTCGGCAATCTCGCGCGCATTGCGTTTTGTGGTTCCCTTAAAAGCCATATGCTCTAAGAAATGAGCAATGCCGTTTTGTTCGGGGCGCTCATGCCGCGCTCCTCGACCAACCCAAACACCAATTGATGCGGACAAGGTGCCAGGCATATGCTCGGTGACAAGCCGCACACCATTGTCAAAACGCGTTATTTTTTGGCTCATGAGCGTTTGGCCCTCACGTAAGATTTCAACACATCAAAATCATTGGCAATGATATCAAGACGTTCATCGCGCGTCATAATATCAGCGAGAAACGGCGGCAGATCAGGTGACATTCCAGTGGCCTCTTTAACGGCATCTGGAAATTTAGCTGCGTGAGCCGTGGCCAAAGCAACCATTGGCACCTTGTCTTTTGCCTTGCGCGCAGCATGGGCACCAACCGCACTATGCGGGCAAAGTAGCTCACCCGTTTCATCAAATACGCGCTTGATCTCAGCGAATGTCTCGACCTCTGAGCAATTTTCACTATCAAAATTATTTCTAAGCGCTTTCAAGGCATCTCCGCTCAGTTCAAATCCACCTGTTTCAAGTGCCTTCATCAATGAGACGATTTCTTGTGAATTTCGATCATAAAGATCAAAGAGCAGACGTTCAAAATTCGAACTGATCTGAATATCCATGCTTGGAGAAATGGATGGCTTAACACCATCTTTGAAATGTTTGCCAGTTTGGACAGTGCGGTGAAGAATATCATTTTGATTGGTCGCGATAACGAGGCGGTCAATGGGCAAACCCATCTGCTTTGCCAAATATCCAGCATAGATATCACCGAAATTTCCCGTGGGCACAGAGAAAGAAATTTTGCGATCTGGCGCGCCAAGTGAAACGGCCGTGCTGACATAATAAATGATTTGCGCCATGACGCGGCCCCAGTTAATGGAGTTCACTCCGCCCAAACGGATTTCATCGCGGAATTCATGGTCATTAAAGCTTGCCTTCACAAGCGCTTGGCAATCATCAAAATCACCTTCCACTGCCATGGCATAAACATTCGCAGCAGCTGAGGTCGTCATTTGACGTTGCTGAACGTCTGATACACGACCTTTTGGGAACAAGATAAACACATCGACATTATCCAGCCCTTTAAATGCTTCGATAGCAGCAGATCCCGTATCACCAGAGGTTGCCCCGATGATCGTTAAGCGTTCATTTCGGCGAGCCAAAACAGTCGTATAAAAATTCCCAATCAGCTGCATGGCAAAATCTTTAAAGGCCAGTGTGGGGCCTGTATGCAATTCGCACAACCATAGATCATCGCCGATTTGCTTCAATGGCGCGCGCGCCGTGTGTCGGAAGTTTGCATAGGTTTTCGAAATCAATTCACGCAGCTCATCACTGGTAAAACAGCCTGCGGTAAATGGAGCGATCACCGCATGTGCAATTTCTTCATACGACTTGCCTTGAAGCCCCCGCAAAAAATCAGCATCCCATTTGGGCAACGTTTCAGGAACGTATAATCCACCATCACCTGCAAGACCCGCAAGCAAAACCTTCTCAAAATCTAGGGCCTCAGCTTGCCCGCGTGTGGAGATATATCTCATTATGTTCTTCCATTTTTTGGTGTTCGAATTCGGCTATACCCCCAATATACCGTCATCCCACCCCAAGCAAGTGCAAGCAGCGCCCATGTCATTGCATATTGCTGATGGTTATTAGGCAAATCTATTGTGAAAGGTGCATCTTTGATACCATCAATCGGGCTTTTATTGGCAATGAGAAGAAAAGGTTTTGTGCCTAAATATTTCGCCATTTCATCCAGATTGTAACCCACCCAAATATTTTTCTCTGCGTCAATCGAACCATTGCCTTCTGGTGTGTAGGCGTGCCCGGTTATTGTTACCAATCCTTGTGGGATTATAAAGTTATCAGCTTTTTTAAATTGATCTACAAAGCCAATTTCAACCATAACGAGATGCCCAGCCGTCTCAAAAGGCATAATACGGTTATAACCCGCACCGCTTAGCTTGTCCGTGTATCTGTCTAAGAGACGGCCCGTGAGTTCAAATTTCATACCCGTAGAAAACCCGTATCCAAGCTCCATATAATCTTGGAAAAGATCACTTGGCTCCGCATCCATCGCTATTTGCGTTTCTTTAATCAAGCCTTCTTTCCACGCCAATCTCTCGACTTGCCACAAAGACAAAGCGATCAACACAGCACATCCCGAGATGCCTAAGATTAATGGTGCAACCAGTTTTTTTATCATCTTGTCCTCATCATAAAAAAGGCGAGCCAAATGGCCCGCCCAATTTTCTTATGTCACCACATTTAGCGTGCGCCACCCCAAATATAAATAGCAAAGAAAAGGAAGAGCCAAATAACATCAACAAAATGCCAATACCATGCTGCCGCCTCAAAGCCCAAATGTCCTTCTTTTGTAAACTCATTGCGGTGAGCGCGCATGAGCGCAACGAACAAGAAGATCGTACCGACAATAACGTGGAAGCCATGGAAGCCCGTTGCAAGATAGAAGTTTGAACGCGCGACATTGCCATCCATTGTAATGCCTTCTGCATAAGCATGGACATATTCATAGCCTTGGAAAAATGTGAACGTCAAACCGAGAATAACTGCCCAAATGAGCAATTTTTTGATCTTCTGATTATCAGCATTTCCGTGAGAAATTTCATGGTGAGCAGCCGTCACAAATGTTCCTGAAAGGAGCAGGATCAATGTGTTGATCAATGGCAAATGCCAAACATCAATAAGCTCAATACCACTATGCTCAGCAGCATTTGGCATCTTGAAAATGGCGTGTTTAAAGAAGCTCCAGAACCATGCCACAAAAAAGAATACTTCTGAGATCAAGAACATGATGAAACCCATGCGCAAACCGATGCGGATGACATTCGTATGCTCTCCCCCATTGGATTCAATCGTCACATCGCGCCACCAGCCAAACATCGCATAGAGCGTGCCTACAAAACCAATCAAGAATGGGAACATTGAATATCCCTTCATCCAAAGAACTGCGCCTGCAAGCATTACAAATGCTGCAATAGAAGATATCAGCGGCCAAATGCTTGGCGGTAGAATGTGATAATCGTGATTTTTAGCGTGTGCCATTTTCCCTCTCCTTAGGTTCGTGACTGGAAGTTATGAGTTATTTTCACTTGTGCCCACTGGAACGCGGCTTGTCAAATGAAAGGTGTATGCCAAAGTCAATGATTGGATATGTTCAACATCAGGATCATCGACCATTGCAGGATCAACATAGAAGGTGACGGGCATTTCAACACGCTCACCTGGCTGCAAAGTTTGTTCGGTAAAACAAAAGCATTCGATTTTGCTAAAATACCCGCCAAGCTCAAGCGGCGCAACATTAAAGCTTGCTGTGCCTGTAACCACATCTTTAGTCGGGTTATAGGCTTCAAAAAACACCAAAGTTGTTTCACCAAGTCGCGCATCAACCCTTGAAGTCATTGGGTTAAATTCCCACGGCATATCGCTCATCGTGCTTCCTGCAAAACGAACAATCATTTCGCGATCAAGCACATCGGATTTATTTTCATCTGCAACCTGAGTTGTGCCGCCAAACCCTGTGACACGGCAAAAAATATCATAAAGCGGGACAGCCGCAAAACTTGCGGCCAGCATAAAGAGCGTAATGCCCAGCAAGCGAACTGCAATTTTATTATGGCTGCGACTATTTGGCATTATTGCGATTGCTCCGTCGTCGTTTGAGTTGCCGCAATTCGCTCTTCATTGATCGTTGACAATTTAGCCATAGTTGCAATGATAACGAGTACAACGAACGCACCAAGCAATAACCCGATTTGGATATTCATGCGTCCGCGTTTTTTGTATATTTCGTGATCTTGGATACCAAATTTTTCCATTACATACCTACCATCGGCCAGAAGCCTGAAATATCCCAAAATCTATTTGAGATGGATTGAACCAAAAGCGCCAAGAAGAAAACGAACAAATAAACAATCGAGAGCCAGAAATAACGTTTCTCAACTTTGAAATTATCCGCAGCGCCGCTTTCCCTTTGCATAATTTTTGCGCCACCAATAGTGAACATACCGCCACAAATAAGCGCGACCGCAAATACAATCGGCCCACCAATGCTCAAAAATGCAGTCAGCATAGTTGTTGCGAACAGAGCGATTGAGTAAAGGAATATGTGAACACGCGTCGTGCGCTCACCTTTAACAACGGGGAGCATTGGTACATTCGCATTCATATAATCATCATTACGAAACAAAGCGAGAGCCCAGAAATGTGGGGGTGTCCAAAGAAATATCACCATAAACATCATAATGCTATCAAGGCTCACGCCACCCGTCACAACCATCCAACCGATCATCGGAGGGAAGGCACCTGCAGCTCCACCGATGACAATATTTTGGGGAGTACGCCGCTTGAGACCAAGTGAGTAAATCACGGCATAAAAGAAAATCGTGAAAGCTAGAAAGGCTGCCGACTGCCAATTGGCAAAGAGGCCAAGCGCCCCAACAGACAAAATAGATACGAACAGTCCAAGGGCTAAAGCATGATCACGCGGCACACGGCCCGAAGGAATCGGGCGGTCTTTCGTGCGCGACATAACAGCATCAATATCATAATCAATATACATATTGAGCGCGCCAGAAGCGCCGGCGCCAAATGCGATAGCCAAAAGGGCTACTGCACCAAGTACGATATTGATTGAGCCAGGCGCAATCATCATCCCGACAAAAGCGGTGAACACAACAAGACGCATGACCTTAGGCTTCAACAACTCGAAGTAATCGCCCATATCAGGCGACGAGATTTCATTCTCAGCAGGCCATGCGGCGTCGGTCATAATGATCTCACTCAAAGGCGCGACATTGCGCCAAAATTAATTAGTTACTTGCAACTTGAACAGAAGCTGGCGCACTCGCAAATTCTTCTTTTGCCTTTGCAAGCCATTGATCATAAACTTCTTGGCTTACAACTTTCACAACGATCGGCATATAAGCATGGCTCTTGCCACAAAGCTCTGAACACTGACCAAAGTAAACGCCTTCTTTGTCTGCATTAAACCATGTCAAATGGAGACGGCCAGGCACTGTGTCGGTCTGAACTGCAAAAGCTGGGATTTTCCAACTATGGATCACATCAGCAGCCGTGGCTTCGATAACAACATCCGCGTTCACTGGAACGACAACCGCATTATCCACAGCCAAAAGATATTCATCATCTTGGTATCCGTATTCAGCCAATTCTTCTTTTTGAAGCATATAGGAATCAAATGCGATGCCTTCTTCGGCATATTCATAACCCCAATACCATTGGTATCCAGTAACCTTGATGACAACATCGCCAGCAGGAACACGGTTTTGTTTCAATAGTGCAGGCACAGAAAATACAGCCAATACAACCAAAATCAAAACAGGGACAAGAGTCCAACCAATCTCAAGCGCTGTATTGTGCGTGAAACGTTTTGGCTCTTTACCTGTGTCGCGAAACTTCACCATTACAATCACAAGAAGCACACTCACAAATATCACAACAACCAAACACAGAATCATCAATATATCGTTGAGCTGGTGCGTTGTCTGAGCTTGATCACCAATAGCTGGCTGCATCCACGTGCCGTTAAGCTCAGGTTTGCCGACACGCTCAAGATTGTCGATACCATCTTGCGCAAGGGCAGCAAGTGAGGTTAGTCCAAATGCAGTGCTCATTGCGATGCGTGATGTCAAAGATTTCAAATTCATATTGTGCCCCTAGATTTAGCGGTTTTGGCGACAATGATGGTCATAAAACCCATATCGTCTCAGTTTCTGGCCATTCAAAACCATAATTGGGCCGAATATACAAGTAAAATTAGCTCAATCACAGCCAAAATATGTGGCAAAATGTCGCGCGGTTTAGATTGCTTTCAGAACAAAAATAACTTTCCCACCCTGAGAGACTGGAAACTTAAGCCTTTGCCCATTAGTTATAAGATATGAATAATGAACATTTACTTACCCGCATCGATCTTAAAGCCTCACAATCAGCACTTGGAACTGCGCTTGGTGGAGGTTTTGGCGAAATTTATATCGAATCATCACATGGTGATAGCTTGGTGTTTGATCAAAATCGTTTGCGCAATAATCAATCGCAAAGCATGGAAGGAATTGGCATGCGCCGTGTCCTTGATGCTGAGACGACCTATGCCCATTCTGAAAATATCTCGATGGAAACGGTAAATGGGCTGGCAACCAGCTTGGGTCATTCAAACGGCGTCCAAAAAACAAGCACGCTCAAAGCTTCGGCACATAATCTTTATAAAGGTCAAGACTTACCGCCGCTTGCAGAACGTCTCGCACTTCTAGAAACGATCAATGAAACCGTTCGCGCTCTTGATCCGCGCATTATTAATGTGACAATTACACTGGCCTCCTCAACGCAAAACATAGCCATTATTGGCGCTGAAGGTGAGCCTCTCATCGATGTGCGCCCCATGTGCCGCATTGGTATTTCGGTTACGGTTGAAGAAAACGGGCGCCGCGAATCTGGCAATGCGGGCAAAGGTGGGCGTTTTGATATGCGTACACTTATGTCTGAGGATTGCTGGCTCGGCCTTGCGCGCGAAGGGTTGCGTATTGCGCTTGTTAATCTCATAGCTCAGCCATGCCCTGCGGGTGAACAAATGCTGCTCCTTGGGCCAGGCTGGCCAGGTGTATTATTCCATGAAGCTGTTGGTCATGGCCTTGAAGGTGACTTTAATCGCCGTGGCTCCTCAGCTTTTAGTAAACTGATGGGCAAACAAGTTGCTGCTAAAGGTGTGAATGTGATCGATGATGGCACAGTCAATGAAGCGCGGGGTTCAATTCACTTTGATGATGAAGGGACGCCCACCGCGCGCAACACTTTGATCGAAGACGGCAAGCTTGTCGGCTACATGCAAGATCGACTTAATGGCGAGCTTATGGGCGTCGGCACTTCGGGCAATTGCCGTCGCGAAAGCTATGCTCACCCGCCAATGCCACGTATGACCAACACTTTTCTCGACAATGGAAGCGACAATCCTGATGATTTACGAGCCGAACTGAAATCGGGCATCTATGCTGTGGGATTTGGTGGCGGCCAAGTTGACATCACATCAGGCAAATTTGTTTTCAATTGCACCGAAGCCTACCGCATTGAAAAAGGCGAAATTCTCTACCCTGTTAAAGGGGCGACGCTTATCGGTGACGGCCCTACTGCACTTCATAAAATCATCGGCATTGGCAACGACATGTCGCTTGATCCGGGCGTTGGCAATTGCGGTAAAGCGGGCCAATGGTTACCTGTATGCGTAGGCCAACCGACCGTGCTAATGGAAGGCATCACAATTGGTGGAACTGAGATTTAATTTATAAAGTTAATTCTCATTTACGCATTTCTTGATATCAGCAAGAAACTCCTGAATTTTATCTGAATACTCCTTTTCTTTGAGCAGTTCTTGTATTTGATCAGGTGTTTTCCCAATTAATGGTATCTGTAGAAATACATTTTCAAGAAATGCGGTTGAAACCGTATTCAGCACAAGACGCAAGGATACAAGCATATCCTCTCCACGATGTGAAGCATGCGCTAATGCAATTGGCTTATTTATAATAGCATCTCCAGAAACGAGCCAATCAATCGCATTTTTAATCCCCCCAGGGATCGCGCGCACATATTCGGGAGATGATATCAAAAGCGCATCAGAACGCTCAACAAGCTTAATAAACTCCAAAATAATTTCAGGCGTATGTTCACCTTCACGGTCTACCGAGAAAATTGGGAAATCCGCGAGACCATTATAAAGCTCAACCTCAATTCCAATAGGCGCCCGTTTTGCAATTTCACGCAATAATGTTTTATTGGTTGAAGAAGCTCTCAAACTTCCCGAAAGTGCTAATATTTGAAATTTACCTTGTGCTTCATTTATCAATGCGCAACTGCCCAATTTGGCCCATAACCCGCATCGACCTCTAAAGGAACGCGCAGCTTTGTATATGGCATAGCCGCATTAACCATCACTTCGCGGACAGTTTCTATCAAAGCGTCACGCTCGTCATGCCGTACCTCAAATACCAATTCATCATGCACCTGAAGAAGCATTTTTCCAGAAAGCCGTGCTTGCTGCATCGCAGCTGGCACACGGATCATTGCTCGGCGAATAATATCGGCCGCAGAGCCTTGAATGGGCGCGTTGATCGCCGCACGCCATGCGAATCCAGCAGCAGGCCCCTTCTCATTAATGCTTGGTGTGTGAATTTTACGGCCAAATAATGTGGTGACATAGCCATCTGCTTTTGCACCCGCAACCGTCTCATCCATATAAGCACGAATGCCCGGGAAGCGTTCAAAATAACGGTCGATAAAATCTTTGGCCTCAGCTCGTGGAATGCGCAAATTGCGCGCCAGACCAAATGCAGATATGCCATAAATAACACCAAAATTAATCGCTTTTGCTTTGCGCCGAATAGCGGGATCCATGCCTTCAATCGGTACATTAAACATCTCTGATGCCGTCATAGCGTGAATGTCCAATCCATCCTCAAAGGCAATGCGCAGCGCATCAAGATTGGCAATTTCAGCAAGCAGCCGCAACTCAATTTGGCTATAATCAAGCGCAACAAGTGTATGCCCTTCTGAAGCCACAAATGCCTCACGGATACGGCGCCCCTCCTCAGTACGAATGGGAATATTTTGCACATTTGGTGAAGTGGATGAAAGCCTTCCGGTGTTCGCACCAGAGATCACATAGCTTGTATGAACACGACCCGTTTCAGGATGAATATGGTTTTGCAGCGCATCCGTATATGTTGATTTCAGCTTGGATTTCCCACGGTAATCCAAAATTAATGATGGAATTTCATGACCCTCAGAAGCCAAGTCCTCCATGATATCGACACCCGTTGAATAAGCACCGTTTTTGCCGCGCTTACCACCATTCAGAGCGAGATGATCGAACAGAACTTCACCGAGTTGCTTAGGTGAATTCACGTTAAATTTCATTCCAGCTTTTTCTTGGATTTCGTCTTCAAGCTGTGCAAGTTCTTGGGCAAATTTATTCGACATTTGCGCAAGATGGTCACGATCAACACGCACACCCGTCATTTCCATATCCGCAAGAACCTTAACCAAGGGGCGCTCCATACGCTCATAAACATTGCTAACGCCCTCGCGCATCATCATAGGTTCAAGTGCGTGATATAGCCGCAAAGTAATATCGGCATCCTCAGCCGCATATGGCGCGGCATCTTTCACAGCCAAACGATCAAAGGTAATCTGCGATTTACCAGACCCCAAAAGGGATTTGATTGAAATCGGTTCATGATCAAGATATCGCTTGGATAGCTCATCCATACCATGATTATGACGCCCAGAATTTGATGCAAAACTCATCAACATCGTATCGGCTATTGGACCAATATTGATGCCATTTCGCTTCATGATCTTCATGTCATACTTCATGTTTTGACCGATTTTTAATATCGACGGATCTTCCAAAACAGGTTTGAGAAGCGCTAAAGCTTCGCCCTTGTCGATCTGATCAGGCGCAAGTTCAAGACCACCAAAAAGTTCATTATCTTCACCAATCATATGCGCAAGTGGGATATAGCATGCCTCGCCAATTTCGGTCGCAAGGGATATGCCAACAAGGTCAACCCGCATTTCATCAAGCCCAGTGGTCTCTGTATCGAACGCCACATGACCACGTGTGTAAATGCGGTCAATCCAATTTTGAAGCCGATCGATTGTTGTCACAGTTTCATAAGCCTCAAGATCAAAGGCAACCGATTGATTGGGGGCAGAGGAGGCCTGCCCTTCAATCACAGGCATTTCAGGCGCAGCAACACCTAAGCGTCCCGCAACTCGGGTGGTCAATGTTCGAAATTCCATCTCTTGCAAAAACGCAAGAACCTTATCTGGATCAGGTGCGTTCAGGTCAAAATCATCATTCTTACAATCAAGTTCTACATATTCATCAAGACGTACAAGATCACGCGACACACGAATTTGGTCCGCAAAATTGATCAATGTTTCGCGCCGTTTCGGTTGCTTGATTTCTCCTGCGCGCTCCAAAAGCGTCTCCAAATCACCATATTCTTGAATGAGTTGTGCAGCCGTTTTGATACCGATACCTGGGGCACCCGGCACATTATCTACGCTATCACCAGCCAAAGCTTGAACATCGACAACACGGTCAGGGTCAACGCCAAATTTTTCAAATACACCATCTGAATCAATACGGCGGTTTTTCATCGGATCCAGCATTTCAACGCCGCCACCCACGAGCTGCATCAAATCTTTATCACTTGAAAGAATTGTGACGCGCCCACCTGCCTCACGGCCTTGGCGCGCTAGCGTTGCGATAATATCATCAGCCTCAAAACCTTCAAGCTCGATAGAGGGCAATCCAAATGCCCGTGTCGCATCACGAATAATCGCAAATTGGGGGACAAGATCTTCGGGTGCGGGTGGCCGATTGGCTTTATATTCAGGATATATATCTGAGCGAAATGTTTTCCCCTTGGCATCGAAAATCACGGCAACATGTGTCGGTGCATCAGGGCCTGTTGCATCTTCAACAAATTTGAAAAGCATATTACAAAAACCCGACACAGCGCCAACGGGCATACCATCAGATTTGCGCGTTAAAGGCGGCAAGGCATGATAAGCGCGAAATATATAGGCCGAACCGTCGATGAGATGTAAATGTGAGCCTTCGCCAAATGCCATTATGTATCCTTTTCGATAATTATGGCTCAGGATATGGGAATAGGTTGCGAAATCCAATAGCTAGAATAACTATTCTTCACTATCTTCTATAGGCAGGGATTTAGTGATCTTGGCCTTGGCCTTCTTTTACAAACTTCGCATCGCAATAAGGACAAACGACTTCACCTTTTGAAGGTTCGATTTGCAGCCATACACGTGGGTGACTTGAAGCTGTCCCACCATCACAGGCGATTTTCGATTTGGTTGTTTTTGTGACTTGATTTGACATATCGATTTCCTTTTCTATGATTTAACTCTAAGCGGGCCTATCGGTTCACCCGCAAGCAGATGCACATGATAATGAGGAACTTCCTGCATTCCCCAAGCGCCTGCATTTGAAATAACACGGTAACCACGACCGCCATCAAAAGATGTTAGATTATTCTCTGAAATCAGCTGTAAAATCAATTGATCAAAGCCTGTTTTTTCTTCAATGCTCGCATGGTTCAAAAAATCATCATAGTTTACATAAGCGCCTTTTGGAATTATCAACAAATGAATAGGCGCTGCGGGGTTTATGTCATAAAAAGCGAGAGCGTGGTCATTCTCAGCAGCCGTTTTATTCGGGATTTCGTTGCGCAATATCTTTGCAAAGATATTTTGGTTGTCATAGGTGTAGCTCATAAAATTAGTCCCTTATATCTAACTGCCTGACCATATTTACAAAATCATCAGAATCACGTTCAAATACTTTACCAAGGATTTCCGCACGCATTTTAGAACTATGCCATTCACGCAATTTCTCATATCTTGCGATTCCAATAGTTCCAAGACGGCGAGATTCTTGTTTAAAGGTTTGAATGATTGCCTTATGAAGGGTGTTCCTTTGAACTGAGCTGCCCTTAGCAACCATCAAGCCAGCTCTGTCAGCATGGCCATCCAAATACTCTTCTGAAAACTCATTTTCTAACTCAATGACACGCAGATCATCGCAATGCTCACGAAGATATTCCAATTGACTTAGCCGAGAGGAATCTAAGCCAATAATGATCTGGTTAAGCTGTCGCGCCTCCATCATCATACGCAAAAAAGCGGCTGGATTTTGGAGCCTTTTGGATTGGTGGTTTTGGAAATTCCCAAGATCATGCATATCATGCCCGCTCTCATCATAAATATATCCCACATAGGGTATATTTGTAATTTCACTGATAGAGCTACCAACCCTATGCCCAACATGCCATTTCTTTGAAACGATCACAAAAACACGTTTATCTTCTTCAATTCTGCCAAATTTTTTCCATATATTGTCACCAAAGCGCATGCCTTCGCGGCCTGTATATGTTGTAAAATTAATCGTTTCTACGCCATTACTATAAATCGTATCACCAGTACTTTTGGAGACAAATCGCTTAATTAAACGCTTTTTGACTTTTTTAGAATTCTCCGAAATTTTTCGCGCAAAGAAACTATTTTGTGATGTTAAAAAATCATAATGATCGTCATAAAATACAGTTGGCAATCCATAATCGCTAAATCTCAAAAATGTAGGCGGTTTAGAAATGCGGTCGCTTTCGGGAACGATGGTCGCGACCATCGTTTGAAAAAATATTTCATCAGGAATCCAACAGCGTTTAAAAAAACGTGTTATTTCTGGTCGTGCAGCCAGAAACAACAAAATACGCTCCAAAGTCTTTCTGCGCAAACACCACCATTGTGATCCAATTGACAATGTTAGCCCATCTGGAGGCTTTCGATCGATACCCAAAAGCCTCTGGGCATCATAAGAACGGTAAAAAAACCACTTTCTTTTGCGCTCGTTAAAATAATGATAGAATTGCAAACGTTCTATATGAGGCCCAGTTTTGATCCAATTGCCATGATAAAAATCAGCTGTTTCAATTTGGTCACTGCGTGTTTGCGCGAGATGTGTTTGCAGATCTTCATGGGATTGAATCGGGACACAGTCACCCGAAAGATAGTAAAAATGTGTGGCATCGGTAAAACTATCAAGCCCCTTGCTGATCATTCGAAGCGTGGCCTTAACCAAGCTCCAATCCCCCCATCCAGCCTTAACAGACTCAACAGTTTCAACATTTGGGTTCTCTGAAAACTCATCATGCAAAACTTTACGATCAGCTTTCGCTGCGTTTTTATCCATATGATAGACAACGCAGGCACCCGTTTCGACCAAATATTCAATCTGCTCAATAATTTGTTTGGGCTGCTTATGGCATAATAAAAGATAGCAAATCTTAACCATTTTTATCTTACCTTTTATATTAATCTAACGTATATCATATGGGCAAACAATTGTCATTGCACAGTTATAGTCTTTGGGGTTAAAAGAAAACCCAGAAATATAAAAGATGGTATTATAAAAAATAATATAGGGCATATAAATGAAATTTCCTGGTTGCTGGATGGATCTTGAATCCAAAGTTATATATCGCGTTGTTCCAAAATGTGCGTGTTCAACGATTGGCCAAATTATATATTATGGAAACCATGGTAAATATTTTGATGGTGACATTCATGATGCGACAACAGACATACATAAATGGGGCTTCACTGAAAGCCAAGATCACATCCGAGCAGCGGTAACATCTGGAGATGCATATATTTTTGCGTCTGTGCGGAATCCTTATTCACGCGTATTAAGCTCATTTTTTGACAAAATTGCGGGTATTCAGCGCAATGGGCAACGTTATCGCGGTGATTTGGTGCCTCAGCTCTATCGAAATTATGGCGTTGATGTTGAAACAGAAGGCTTTGATCAAATCGCATCATTTCGCCGATTTTTATTATTCGTGCGTGATACAATAAAATTCCGCAAGCCCATGCATCCCGATATTCACTGGTCTGATATGTCTGGCCATATTGGAACTTTGATTGAAAATGGCGGCAAGCTCAATCGTATTATATCTACTGAAAATTTCGCAAAAGAAATGGTAGAAGTTGCGAACTCTTACGAAAAGAAACATATGCCAGAGCTTGATCCAATGCCGCGCTTCAATGAGAGCTCAGGCCACGGCCCCAAGCAAGAGTTTAAGCTTGAGGAATATTTTGATGACCTTTCCAGACATATCGTATATGATATTTACAAGAATGATTTTGACCTATTTAAATATGATACAGATCCTTCAAACCGTAAGCCGATTGGTGAAATTGACTTAGACGAAGTTCATGCAAGATTATCAGGAAAATAATTTTGATATTGGCTTAGTAAAAAGCCAACGAATATATTGAGCATCACTTTTGTAATTGTAAATTTATAGGATATTTTTAATGCGCGTTCTCATTGCAGATGATCACGAACTCATTCGCGACACACTTGCTGCGTATTTAGAAAACGACGGCTTCACCGTCACATCATGCAAAGATCTTGATGAAGCGATTCACATTGTGAAAACAAGCCCATTATTTGACGTAATTTTGCTTGATTATACAATGCCAGGCATGAATGGGCTGGAAGGTCTTCGGCGTATGCGCAATGACGGCAATGATCGTCCTATAGCCATTATCTCTGGTACAGCCTCAAAAGCTGTGGCAGATGATGCATTAAAAGCTGGAGCAAAAGGATTTATTCCCAAAACTCTACCAGCCAAAACATTATCAAATGCCGTTCGTTTCATTGGAGCTGGTGAAACCTATTTTCCACATAGCTTCATGCAAGATGCTGAATGTGAGAATGCTCCAAATCAGATGACTCCTCGCGAACGTCAGGTGCTTATCGGTATTTGTGATGGCAAATCGAACAAAGAAATCGCAATCGACCACGATCTTCAAGAGGTCACTGTAAAACTACATGTCAAAACATTGCTCAAAAAACTTGGTGCTAAAAACCGCACACATGCCGCTATGATAGCCCGTGATTTACAGTTATTATAGTAAAATTACCAATTGAGCACTCAAACTCATTCGACTAGGATATTTTAAATTAGTTTGAGGCCTACATCATGACCAATGAACCTATTTGGATTCCAAACGACACAGAAATTTCAACCAGTAATTTAACTGGGTTTCAAAATTTTCTATCAAAAAAAACGGGAAATCCCTTTGTCAGCTATGCTGAATTGCATAGCTTCTCAATAAAGTCTCCAGAGGTTTTCTGGCCGTCTATCGCTGAATATTGTGGCGCTGTTGCAAATGATTGGGGCAGTAGTGTTTTAACTGGTGATACAATGTTTGAAGCGAAATGGTTTAATGATGCACAGTTGAATTATGCAGAAACAATGCTCAAACGACGAGACAGTAAGGATGCAATCGTTTTTCGTGGTGAAGACAAGGTTCAATCGCGTTTAAGCTTTGATGGGCTTTACCAACAAGTCTCACAATTGGCTCAATATCTGCGCGCCCAAGGTGTCACCAAAGGCGACCGCGTTGCAGGTTTTTTGCCCAATATACCTGGTGCGATTATTGCGATGCTCGCCACCGCAAGTATCGGCGCTATCTGGTCAAGCTGTTCTCCAGATTTTGGTAGGCAAGGTGTACTTGATCGTTTCGGCCAAATTGAACCGAAAGTTTTATTTGGTGTGGATGGATATTTTTATAATGGAAAAACGCATAGTACCGTAGCGAAAATTGCAGACTTTATAACAGACCTTCCCTCCGTCAAATCTGTGATCATGTTTGATTATATCGGTGAAGACGATCTAACCTCTATCAAACATTCAATACGTTTTGAGCATGCAATTTCAGATTTCTCTGCCAAAGATATTGAATTTGAGCAGCTGCCATTTGACCACCCCCTTTTCATTTTGTACTCATCAGGCACAACGGGCGCACCCAAATGTATCGTCCATGGGCATGGTGGCACATTGCTACAGCATCTCAAAGAACATCAATTGCATAGCGACATCAAGACGGATGACCGCGTATTTTATTTCTCAACTTGCTCATGGATGATGTGGAATTGGCTCGTCTCCGCGCTTGGATCTGGTGCAGCCATAATGCTTTATGATGGCTCACCATTTTATCCAGAAGCCCAAACGCTCTGGCAATATGCTGAAAAAGAAAAAATTACTTTTTTTGGAACTTCCGCTAAATATCTTGAGGCTTTGCAGAAAGCTGGATATGCGCCCAATTCAAATTGTGACCTCTCATCTTTGCGTGCAGTTGCTTCTACCGGCTCTCCCCTTTCTCCTGAAGGATATGATTATGTATATGATGCGATTGGAGATGTGCATTTGGCATCCATTTCGGGCGGCACAGATATCGTCTCATGTTTCGCGCTCGGCGTCCCGACACTTCCCGTAAAGCGCGGTGAGCTTCAATCTGCTGGCTTAGGCATGGCCGTTGAAATTTGGGATGAAAACGGAACAGCCATACAAAATAAGCGCGGTGAGCTTGTTTGCACAAAGCCATTTCCATCACGCCCAGTTATGTTTTGGAATGATCCAGATAATGCGAAGTACAAATCAGCTTATTTTGAGCGATTTGATGATGTTTGGGCTCATGGCGATTTTGCTGAAATCAAAGATGATGGTGGGGTCATCATTTATGGGCGCTCTGATGCGACCTTAAATCCAGGTGGTGTGCGCATTGGCACAGCAGAAATTTATCGCCAAGTTGACAAGGTGGCATCCGTGCTTGAAAGCATCGTGATCGGACAAAAATGGGATAATGATGTACGCGTGGTATTGTTTGTAAAAATGCAAAACGATGTTGAGCTAACTGATGACATCAAAGCTGAAATCAAAACCATAATTCGCGAAAATTGTACATCTCGCCATGTACCTGCAAAAATCATTGCCGTTGAAGATATCCCAAGGACAAAATCTGGAAAAATTGTTGAAATACCCGTTCGAGATGTTGTTCATGGGCTAGACGTCAAAAACAAGGAGGCGCTAGCCAATCCTGAGGCCCTGGAATTCTACAAAAACCTGACTGAACTCAGCTCATAAACGAAAATTCTTTTCACAAATGGGTGACAATCGTATTTTTTCCAATTAAAGCTCGCGAAAATACGTGCAATTTGTGAACAAAATACCCATATATTGTGCAGGTACATGGAGAATATGATGCTCGATCGGAAAAAAAGACCTACACAAAGCGAAGCTGAAGATGCGCTACGCGTTTTGCTTGATTTTGCTGGTGAAGATTCGACACGTGAAGGCTTGGTCGAAACGCCCACACGCGTTGCCCGCGCATACGGAGAATGGTTTCGCGGCTATAAAGAAGACCCAATTTCCTATCTCAAAAAGACATTTGAGGAAGTTGAGGGCTATAATGAAATCGTCATGTTGCGGAACATTGAGCTTTTCTCCACTTGCGAACATCATATGGCACCGATTATTGGCAAAGTTCATGTGGCTTACTTGCCCAATAATAAGATCGTTGGCCTATCTAAAATTGTACGCGTGGTGGATGCTCTTGCGCGCCGTCTGCAGGTTCAAGAGCGCTTGACAAGTGAAATTGCACATACAATTCAAGATGGCCTTTCCGCAAAAGGTGTTGCTGTATTAATAGAGGCAGAGCATTTTTGTATGCGCACAAGAGGTGTTTCGCATTCTGGAGTGATGACAACGACCAAAACATTACTGGGTGATTTCAATAAACCAGCCGCACGGGCGGAAGTTATGCAGCTCTTAATGGGCTAGCATTTGCAGCAAACATTGACCCTGCCCTTAAAAACCAATATTAGTGAATAACAATACGCGTTTCTGCGTTCACGAATTGTGACCAAAAGCACAGGTTTTCTAGGAAGATAATGTTTTGAGCGCGCGTCATTCATACCGTAATCTTTTCGCACCAATTGTTCATGTGAATGGATTATTTTTGCTCATTCTTGGCATGAGCGAATGGGCGATAGCTCTGGTTGACCTGTTTTTCTTCAGCGGGAACTATACGTTTTTTGGTGAAAGCTATGAACCATTCTTTATCTCTGGAGCGCTCACAAACTTAGTCGGTGTAGTTGCCCTATATGCCAATACAGAAGAATCAACGAGCACGATGAGCATGCGCCAAGTCTTACTGGCTATGATCTCTGCATGGCTTGTGGCTTGCCTTGCGGCGACGTTGCCTTTCATGCTTGGCCCACCCCATTTGAACTTTTCATTTGCAGTATTTGAGTCTGTTTCAGCATTAACCACAACTGGCGCAACCGTGGTCACAGGCCTAGATAACTTACCAAAATCAATCCTGCTTTGGCGATCACTTTTGCATTGGTATGGGGGTATGGGCGTTGTTATTGGTGCACTTGTTTTGTTCCCAGCAATGCGCATTGGCGGGATGCAGTTTTTCTTACGTTTGGGCTTTGAAACACATGACAAAGTCTTACCCACAGCAAAAGCCATCGGCCTTGCGACATTTGGTGTGTATATTTTAGGCACCCTACTTTGTGCGATGTGCCTCAACATCACTGGCCTGACAAATTTCGAAGCTATCAATCTTTCAATGTCCATCATGGCAACTGGTGGCATGGCTGTGTCGGATGCCAGTTTCGCCAATTACTCCGATGCAGCGCAACTCGTCGCAACTTTGTTCATGTTGCTTGCAGGCATGCCTTTGATTGTGTTTTTGCTTATGCTGCGTGGCAATGCGCGTGCATTTTGGGATGATCTTCAAATTCATACATTCTTGCGCATCTATCTTTTGATTATATTCGGAATAATTGCTTACCGCTTGCTTCATGAAGACATCCGCGTTTGGAAAGTTTTTGTCGAAACCTCATTTAGCAGCGCAAGCATGTTAACTGGCACAGGCTTAAGCAATGGTGATTTTCAAAATTGGGGATCATTTCCAACAATGATATTGTTTTTCTCAATGTTTATTGGTGGTTGTACAGGCTCCACGTCAGGCGCGGTGAAAATTTTTCGCTATCAAGTTCTGATTGAAATGATCCGTGTAAAAGTGAAATCCATTCACCATCCTCATGGTGTTTTCACACCTAAATATGGCGGCCAAAAACTTGATCAAAAAGTCATCGAATCTGTCGCCGCATTCTTCATGATATATTTGGGAACACTTGCGATCTTAACCGTAAGCTTTGATGTCTGGGGGCTCGATTTGCTCACAGGTTTTTCGGCGGCAGTGAGCGCTGTTGGCAATGTCGGGCCGGGCTTGGGTGATAAAATTGGCCCTGTCGGCAATTATTCAAGCTTTAATATGGGCGAACTTTGGACTTATATCACCTGTATGATCGTTGGGCGCTTAGAATTCTTGTCATTCATGGTGTTATTATTGCCAAGATTTTGGCGACACTAAACATGTTAATTCATATCCCCTTCGTTGACGCTTCGTGCGGAACGCTTTAAGGGTAAAGCAACAACTTTGGATATCCTATGACAGATAAAACAAACACACCCAAATCTTTCCAAGACATTATTTTGCGCCTCCAAAATTATTGGGCCGAAAAAGGCTGTGCCATTTTGCAGCCTTACGATATGGAAGTTGGGGCTGGCACATTCCATCCCGCAACAACTTTGCGCAGCCTTGGGTCAAACCCATGGGCAGCAGCATATGTTCAACCATCACGTCGGCCAACTGACGGAAGGTATGGGGAAAATCCCAATCGCTTGCAACATTATTACCAATATCAAGTGATCATCAAACCAAGCCCGCCCGATCTTCAAGCCTTATATCTGGGTTCGCTTGAAGCCATCGGCATTGATATGGAGCTGCATGATATCCGCTTTGTTGAAGATGACTGGGAAAGCCCAACGCTTGGCGCATGGGGTCTTGGCTGGGAAGTTTGGTGCGATGGTATGGAAGTTTCTCAATTTACATATTTCCAACAAGTCGGTGGGCATGATTGCCACCCAGTATCAGGCGAATTGACTTATGGTCTGGAGCGTCTCGCAATGTATGTTCTGGGTGTGGATCATGTAATGGATATGCCCTTTAACGCACCCGATGCGCTCATCCCATTAAGCTATGGTGATGTATTCAAGCAAACCGAAGAAGAATATGCGCGCTATAATTTTGATGCGGCAAATACCGATATATTGTTGAAACACTTCGAAGAAGCCGAGGCCGAATGCAAGGCGCTCTTATCTCTTGAGGCTGGTGATCCAAAGACAGGAAAGCGCATCATTCTCGCACATCCCGCCTATGATCAATGCATTAAAGCCTCTCATATTTTCAACCTACTTGATGCACGTGGCGTGATTTCTGTAACTGAGCGCCAAGCTTATATCGGTCGTGTTCGAGCACTTGCCAAACAATGCGCAGACGCATTTATACAAACCCGCGCAGGTGGGTATGTCGAGGCGGCAGAATGAAGGGAAAAACTTTATTTATTGGTTTTGCGATTTGCCTCGCAGCATTTGCAGCAGGTCTATTTTACACCATAAACTATGCCTATTATGATCGCGTAAATCTATCTGAACTCGTTTTGAACACCGACCAAGGCGATCTTAAATTGCGCAATGTTCATATGATCAATTCAGACCGCACTCCATTAAAAATCCGTATCTGTGCCGACCCTGTAGAAGACATTGCTTTTGAAAAGGTGAATACAGCAACCCCTTTGGTAGCGCCTTTTTGGTTCGATTGTTTTGATGCCGAGAAACTGAGCAATCAGATTGAGGAAGGCGAGCTAAAATCCTATATAATTGAAGCCAACACACCTTATGGATTTGATCTTTATTTTACTCAAGACGCAAATCACTCTTACACTTGGCGTCAAATTAATGAATGCGGCGAAGCCAAGTTCTCTGGTTTGAATCTGCCTCAAACTTGCCCCAGATTTAAGGAATAATCATGGCTGACCTATTAATCGAATTATTCTCTGAAGAAATTCCTGCGCGTATGCAAAAAAATGCGCTTGCTGATCTCACACGCATGATGTCTGAGGGCATGGCAAATGCTGGATTAACATATGGTGATAAATCTGGGTTTGTCACACCGCGCCGTTTGGTTCTGATGATGAGCGATGTCCCTGCTATGTCGATGCCAAAAACTGAAGAGCGCAAAGGGCCGCGCGTTGATGCGCCTGAAAAAGCGCTCGAAGGTTTTTTGCGTGGCGCTGGCCTGACCAAAGACCAACTTAAAACACGTGATGATCCCAAAGGTGCGTTTTACGTTGCCACAATGACAGCCCCAGGTCGTAGCGCAAATGATATCATTGCCGAAGCTCTCGAGAAAACAATCCGCAATTTCCCTTGGCCAAAATCCATGCGCTGGGGGGATGGTGATCTCAAATGGGTGCGCCCGCTGCATTCCATCATTGCTGTCATGTCAGATGGCGAAGAAAGCGAAATCGTACCATTTGAAATTGCAGGCATTAAAGCCAGTAACACAACCCATGGCCACCGCTTCCTCGCGCCTGATGAGATCACGGTCCATAATGCAGAGGACTATATGGCGAAGCTTGCAAAAGCGAATGTTATTCTTGATCCAATCGCTCGTGCAGACCATATACGCAATGAGGCGACCAATGCCGCTTTTGCGATTGGGCTGTCTCTTATTGAGGACGAAAAACTGCTCAACGAAAATGCAGGTCTTGTTGAATATCCCGTTGTTTATCTCGGCGAGATTGAAGAACAGTTCCGCACATTGCCAGCTGAAGTTTTGCAAACATCTATGGCAGAGCACCAAAAGTTTCTGTCGCTCAAAAATGCCGATGGGCAAATCACGGGATATGTCATCGTTGCGAATCGCAGCACAAAAGATAATGGCGCGATGATCAAAGCTGGCAATGCAAAAGTTCTTCGTGCGCGCCTATCTGATGCCGTATTTTTCTGGGAAAATGATCTGCGCAATGTCGAACGACATGGTGTTGAGCCATGGCTTGAGAAGCTCAGCAATGTCACTTTTCACAACAAGCTTGGCACACAAGGCGAGCGCATTGATCGGATTGTTGAGCTATCGCGCGAAATCGCACCAATGGTTGGTGCAAGTCCCGATGATGCAGCAACAGCCGCAAAAATTGCGAAAGCCGATCTGGCATCTGAAATGGTTTATGAATTCCCTGAGCTCCAAGGTGTCATGGGAACTTATTATGCAAAAGCGGCTGGGCATAGCAACGCAATTGCCAATGTCTGCACAACCCATTATGCACCTCTCGGCCCAAGCGATGATGTACCCACAGAGCCAACAGCGATCGCTGTTTCACTCGCAGATAAATTCGACATTCTAACTGGATTCTGGGCCATTGATGAAAAACCAACAGGTTCGAAAGACCCGTTTGCGCTACGCCGCTCAGCACTTGGTATTGTCAGGATTATTCTTGAAAATGACTTACGAATATCACTCGCCGATATGATTGGCAAAGGTCATGAAGGGGCTAATTCAAGTGACTTAACCCGTTTCATTATTGACCGCCTCAATGTTTATCTTCGTGATCAAAACATCCGCCATGATGTGATCGGTGCGCTTAAAAATGATAGCGATGATTTGGCTCTTCTCGTCAAACGCGTTAAAGCTCTTGATGCATTTTTGAAAACGGATGACGGCACAAATATGCAAGCAGGCATCAAGCGTGCCCTCAATATTTTGTCTGCTGAAGAGAAAAAGGACGGTGTATCTTTCGAACTTGATCCCGATCCAAAACTCATGAAACATGATGCTGAAATTGCTCTACAAAATGCCCTTGATAAAGCTGAGGCAACTGCAATCCCCGCGCTCAAATCTGAAAATTTTGAAGAGGCCATGTCAGCCATAGGCCAGGCACGTTCTGCTGTTGATACGTTTTTTACCGATGTGATTGTGAACGATGATAATGCAATCATCAGGCGTAATCGCCTCTGTATTTTAAACCGCATTCGTGTATTGTCAGTTCAGATATGTGATTTTTCTGAATTGGAGGGATAAGTGGAAACAGCGAGGCTTCATGATGGCATTTTGGACATTAATCGCTTCGGCATTCGTGCACATCGATTAAGCCAAGTTGCCAGCGTTGGCGCCCCTGTTCCCCCTGCACTTGTAATTGCCGATGCAGCATTGGCCGTTGAATCTTTCTCTGATTTCAAAGCTGAGCTTGAAAGCCATCTTATTCAAGGGAAGCTGTATACTTTGCGGGCGTCCCCTGGGCGCGCCGATTGGGGTGGCCCTCATACATTTCTCGCTCTTGGTATGAATGATGACGTTTTTAACGAAATGATTGCTGCTGGCGATGTACTGACGGCATGTGAGCTATATCGCCAAGCCATTGCGAGCTTTGGTTTGGCCGTTAGCGGTCTTGATGGTGAACCTTTTGAAACATTGGTTGCGCAGTTCGGATCCTATTCTCCTGATGAGAATGAAGAACGTGCGATCGAGCTTTTGAAGGCAACACGCGAGCTTTATAAAGCCGAGACAGATGAAGATTTCCCACAAGATCCAATTGAGCAACTTGCAGGGGCTGTCCGCTCAATGGCGCGGCAATGGCACGCACCAACGGCAAAGATTTTACGCAATGCAAAAGGCGCCCCAGAAGATGCACATCTCGCGCTTGTTTTGCAAGAAATGGTTCACGGCCTTGGGGCTACAAATGGTGTTGGGCGCATTCAAGCCGTTGATCCAGAAAGTGGATCTCGCAAGTTAAACGGTATGTTTGTGAAAGCGACATTATCAGCGGCTGGTGCGAATCCTTCAAAGCAATGGCGCATTGAAAAGAACAAAAATGGCCCTTCGCTTGAGCAATTTGATAGCAAAGCCTTTCAAAAAGTTATCGCTCAAATTGCACCTATAACCAAGGTTATTAAAGATGCACCCGAACTCAAATTTGTGATCGAAAACGGTAAGGTATTTATCACAGAAGCTCTCCTTGCAAGACGCTCACCTCGAGCCAGCCTGCAAATTTTACTTGATCTCGTTGAAGCGGAAGCGCTATCTCGTGAGGACGCGATTACCCGCATTGACCCATCATCAATAGCTGCCTTTCTCCATCCGCAAATTGACCCTGACGCACCACGTGACATTTTGGCTCAAGGCGTTGCCGCAAGTCCCGGCGCTGCTACTGGTGCGATTGTTTTTAGTGCAGAACACGCCATGAGCGCTCATTCTCAAGGCCAAGATGTTATACTGGTTCGCCATGAAACGAGCCCTGACGATATTCGCGGCATGCATGCCGCAAAAGCGATTTTAACCGTTCGCGGGGGCATGACGAGCCATGCTGCCGTTATTGCACGCGGCATTGGTTTGCCATGTGTCGTCGGTGCGCAGAATTTGCGAATAGATGCTGCATCGGCACAGATCATTACTTCTGATGGGAATGTCCTAAATAGCGGTGATATTATCACAATTGATGGCAGCAATGGCGACGTCTTGCGTGGGGCACCAGCAAAAATCGAGGCGCTTCTGGATGAACGCATCGATCAAGTATTGCGTTGGGCAAATGATCTGCGCCGCATGGGCATTCGTGTCAATGCCGACACCCCTGATGACGCCCGCCGTGCTTTACGTTTTGGTGTCGATGGAATTGGGCTTTGCCGGACTGAGCACATGTTCTTTGCACAAGAACGTTTGCGAAATATGCGACGCATGATTTTAGCTGAAACGGCTCAGGAGCGTCGCGAAATATTGACGGAACTGGAGCCTGGGCAAACAGCCGATTTCATTGAAATATTCGAAATCATGAAAGGGCTGCCCGTCACAATTCGTTTGCTTGACCCGCCTTTGCATGAGTTTTTACCAAAAACAGATGATGACCTGCCAACAATTGCAGAAACTATTGGGGTTTCCAGCAATGATTTGGCGAGACGCATTCGCGCCTTGCATGAGTTCAATCCCATGCTCGGCATGCGGGGGGTTCGCTTAGGGCTTATCATGCCCGAAATTTATGAGATGCAAGCTCGCGCAATTTTTGCGGCAGCCGCTGAAGTGAATAAAAGTGCCGAGCAGCCTGTTGTGCCTGAGATCATGATACCACTCGTATCTGCGAATCGTGAAGTCGAACTTGTAAAGTCGCGCATTGATAAGATAGCGGCCAATATAGCTAAAAAATCTGGTGTTGAAGTCCCCTATCGCCTTGGGGTTATGGTTGAAACCCCGCGCGCTGCACTGCGTGCAGGAGATTTGGCAAAAAGTGCCGAATTTCTGTCCATGGGCACCAATGATTTGACCCAAATGACCTATGGTCTTTCGCGCGATGATGCTGGACGTTTTATGCGTGAATACGTCAATACAGGCGTTTTCCAAGAAGATCCATTTCTAACCATTGATATTGAGGGCGTTGGAGAGCTTCTTCATGAGGCCGTAAAACGTGGTCGCGAATCGAATCGTTCCCTTTTAATTGGATTATGTGGTGAGCAAGGCGGAGATCCAAATTCTATACATTTCTGTGAATTAGAGAATTTTGATTATGTTTCATGCTCTCCATACCGCGTGCCCGTCGCACAAATTGCTGCAGCCCAAGCGCATATCTTGTTGAAAAAAAAGGTATAAATTACGAATTACTACCACATATTGATGTTGCAACACTACAACACCCTCTCCAAAGAATTGCCAAACAAATAGAAATTTCAGCTAAACTAAGGTATTCACCTCTCACTGAATACCTATATGAAATAACAATATTTGGGCGGAATTGTTAAAAAGAGAGTTTATATGATGAACAAACTATCAATTGCTGCGATCGTTTCTGCTTCTATTGCTGTTTTTTCAGCTACGTCGATCAATGCAAGATTCGATCACAATGAATTGTTTTCAGAAACAAATCCAGCTCCGCAAATTGAAGCGCAAATTGAATCTATTGATATTCAGATTGACCTCATTCAAACAAGCTTGTTGAGCGTACCTCGTAACGCCGTTACTGGGCCAACAGTTTCAAAAGACGTTTCTGAAGCGATCGCCCCAGTTTTAAACAGCCTTGGATCATATAGCGATAAAATCGAAGATAGCTTGGTTTCAAGCTTACAAGAATTTGAGGGTCAGTACAAAAACGCAGCGATACCAAACGCTCTAAATGCGGATTATTTGGCACAGTTACCGCAGCCGCGAGGCAACCAAGAATTCACCTGCCTTGCAGAAGCCCTATATTTTGAAGCTCGAGGAGAAACACTTCAAGGGCAGCGTGCAGTCGCAGAAGTTATCCTCAATAGAGTTGCTTCAAAGCGTTACCCAGATACAATTTGTGGCGTGGTCAATCAAGGAACGGGCAAAAAGCATAGATGCCAATTTTCATATACTTGCGATGGAATCCCAGAAGTTGTGAATGAGCCAAAAGCTTATACTCGTGGTGCAAAAATTGCGCGCTTAATGATTGATGGTCTTTATGAAAGCAATCAAGTGACCGGTGGAGCGCTCTTTTATCACACAACTGCTGTAAATCCGAGCTGGGCAAGCGCTATGACACGCACGTCACAAATTGGCGTTCATTTGTTTTATCGCCAATAATATCCTTGAAATTGATATCTTTTTTCCGCATTACCTTTATTATGAGGAAAGAATATGCGCGATAAAATTTATGTAAGTGATTACAAAAAAACAATAGAAATTGGGGCATTCCAAGAGGAGCGCCTAATCAAACAGGATATTGTTTTCCACGTTGTCATCGAGCTGAACCCTCAACGAACAGAGCTTGATATTGTCGATGATATTCTTTCATATGATGTCATTGTTGATGCTATAAATGATACAATTTCAGCCAAACGGTATAATCTATTGGAGACAATGGCCGAGGACATTGCTGAGAGGATCATGAACCATCCACAAGCTGCACTGGTGTCGATCTCGGTTGAAAAAATGGGTCGAATTGATGGAAAACTCGGCATAAAAATTGTTCGCGACCAAAACTCTTCAAAAGATGGCGGGCGTCATATTGCAAATGACATAAATGCCATCGCCATCAATCCTATCACATACACCAATAAGACTTTTGAAGGCGTGAGCATTGTTATCCCTATCAATATGGAGTTCCCTCAAGCCGATGAAACATCTCGCCGCATTTACGCATTAAAAAGCGATGCTTTGGCTTGGGAATTGGCGCAAAAGCTGAATTTGCCCGTGGTCGATACCAAAGTGGAAGCATTATCATTAATAAGCCGCAATATGCCTTTTATTCGCGCCTTAGGTAAGCAGCCATTTGATCAAATACCTACACTTGATGACTATAGTAAAGATGGCCTTATGAAATGGCATAAAGAACAGCTTGCTTTATCAAATATACAAGATCTCACAGAGGTAGAATAATGTCAGAATATCTAGAGCCAATTTTACAACCCATTCAGCTATTGGACGATCCCGTGCAATTTCAAGGCGGACAACTTGGCTTTGATTATATGTGGTCGCATGAACGTGGTCGTGCCCCCATAAAAGTTCATGCACTCGATTATGATGAAACAAAGCTTGAGCCCTTTATTGTAGAGCATGATCTTGCAATGGGTGGCGACACGCAAATTATGGGCATCGTCAATGTCACACCTGATAGTTTTTCGGATGGTGGGAAATACACAGGTGAAGATGCAGTCAGACATGCGCGTTCACTTGTTGAAGCTGGTACAAATATTTTAGATTTTGGGGCAGAAAGCACCCGTCCTGGAGCTGAAACAGTTCCTGCTCATGAAGAGTTGCAACGTCTTGAATCTGTATTTGATGCACTGGATACATTCGGAGTTCCGACATCAATTGACACCCGCAAAGCCGTTATTGCCGATGAGGCAATTGGCATGGGTGCAACAATGATCAATGATGTATCGGCTTTGAGCTTTGACCCTTCTATGGCTGAAATCATATCTCATTCAGGCGTTCATCTATGTATGATGCACGCGCAAGGTGATCCAAAAACCATGCAACATGAACCCAAATACGATAATGTTTTGCTGGATATCTATGATTATTTAAAGGAGCGTATTGAGTTTGCTGAGAACGCAGGTATTGACCGCAAGAACATCATCATTGATCCAGGATTAGGGTTTGGAAAAACACTAGAACATAATCTAAGCATCATTCGGCATATTGCCATTTTTCATGGGCTTGGTTGCCCCCTCCTTGTGGGAGCATCGCGCAAACGTATGATTGGAGAGATCAGTGGCGCTGAACCTGATGCCCGTCTGGGTGGGTCTGTCGCCATTGCACTTGAATTTGCGCGTAAAGGCGTGCAAATCATTCGTGTGCATGACGTTTTTGAAACTGTGCAGGCATTAAAAATACAAACAGCGATTATAGGGGTTGAAGATGGCGCGTAAATATTTTGGAACAGATGGCGTTCGTGGACGCGCGAATGAACACCCGATGACGGCAGAAATGGCTCTGAAACTTGGGTCAGCTGTCGGCCAGTATTTTCACCGTGATGATCGCCCGCATCGGGTTGTCATTGGCAAAGACACGCGGCGCTCTGGCTATATGATTGAAAACGCGCTCACTGCAGGGTTAACCGCGGTTGGCATGGATGTGTTTTTACTTGGCCCAATGCCAACACCTGCAATCGGTATGCTCACCCGCAATATGCGCGCGGATCTTGGCGTTATGATTTCCGCAAGTCATAACCCTGCACATGATAATGGTATCAAGTTTTTCGGGCCTGATGGCTTTAAGCTTTCGGATGAGGCTGAATCTACAATCGAAAATCTCATTGAAAATCCTAGACCTCTCGTTGAAGCCGATAAAATTGGTTCGGCAATACGTATTGATGACGGTTTGGGGCGTTATATTGAATATGCAAAACGCTCATTTCCGCGTGATATGCAGCTAGACGGCCTACATGTCGTTATCGATGCTGCAAATGGCGCAGCATACAAAACAGCCCCTGCCGTCCTATGGGAGCTTGGCGCTGAAATTACATCAATCGGTGTCAATCCAAATGGTTATAATATCAACAAAGACTGCGGCTCTACATCACCTGATAATGCTGCGATGAGAGTTGTTGCAAGTGGAGCCGATGTCGGCATTTGTTTAGATGGCGATGCCGATCGCATCACAATCATTGACGAAAAAGGCCGTGTGATTGATGGAGATCAGATCATGGGCTTGATTGCCAGCGATTGGGCTGATCGAGGTAAATTGCCCAGCAACGCACTTGTTGCAACAATTATGTCAAATCTTGGTCTCGAACGGTATTTAAAATCACGCAATATCGAACTTATTCGTACGGGCGTAGGTGATCGTTATGTCGTTGAGGAAATGCGTAAAAACGGCCATAATCTTGGGGGCGAGCAATCTGGTCATATTGTGATGACAGATTATGCAACAACTGGTGACGGCTTGGTTGCAGCATTGCAGTTTTTGGCGATCATGGTTTCGCGTGGCGTCAAAGCATCCGAGCTTGCGCGTACATTTGACCCCGTTCCTCAAAAGCTTGTAAATGTTCGCTTTTCTGCAGGGCAAGCGCCCCTCGACAATAATGACGTTAAAGAAGCGATAAAAGCCTCCGAAGCCAGTCTTGAGGGCAAAGGTCGGCTTGTCATTCGCAAATCTGGAACTGAGCCATTGATCCGCATCATGGCCGAGGCTGATGATGCTAACCTTATGGACGCAGCAATTGAAATGGTTGAAAAATCAGTACGTGAAGTTTGTGGTCAGTAACGGATCTTATCCCAAGCTAAGCCTTAATAAAATCTTACCAAACCGTTCGGTCAATTAATTCTAGTTTAAATGCATATCGCTATATTAGCTTTAACGATGCTTCGATCCCAAGCATTTTAATATTTTACAGTTTCCACAGCATAAAAACGACACCTTGATCCCAGGTGTCGTTTTATTTTTATCTACTTTCAGAAAATTCATATTTGGGAATATATTCTCGTAATTACATAATTTAGCTTGAATATCGAAATAATCTTCCCCATCATACTCATCATTGTTAATTTAGAAAGACATATAAATGAGTATTCGCATTGATGAGTTAGATCGAAATATCCTTTCATTGCTGCAAGTTGATTCGAGTCAGTCGCTTGAAGATATTGCGACGAAACTAAACTCTTCCAAAACGCCTATTTGGAATCGAATCAAAAAACTTAAAGCGGCAGGTATTATCCAAAGGGAAGTTGCTATTCTTGATGCCGAATTGCTTGGTCTTGAGTCATGTTTCTTCGTACTCGTGCGCACATCTGAACATGAACAAGAATGGCAATCACGTTTTTTAAAATCAATACGTGAGCGTGATGAAGTCCTTGAGGCGCATAGATTGGCTGGTGATATCGACTATCTTTTAAAGGTGCGTGTAAAAAACTCCAAAGCTTACGATGTTTTCTATCAAGCGCTCATCAAAGACGTGAAAATTTTCAATGTCACAGCCCTCCTTTCGATGGAAGAGATCAAAAACACGACAGCATTACCCTTATCAAAGAACACGACACCAGTGAATTCTTGAGCCGCCCAAATATCGACGCGCTAATTTCTCTTTAATTAATATCTGCCCAACATCTTTACCATCAACCCATATGCGCGCCAGAGTGCGCCCGTATTTATCATAGCCCTGACGCGAAATTTGAAGTTCTTCCGAATTCAGGATTTGTCGCAAACGCTGAGTTGCTTTATTGCCAAGCGCCAATTCGGAAGGGCAGCTCGCATCCCGAGTTTCGGGAGCATCAAAACCGATCAAACGTGCCGATTGTGAGATGCCGTCACAGATTAACTCGACAGTGTCGCCATCATAAACATAACCTATATAGCATTCAGGTAATTTTGGCGCATATTCTGGATAGCGTGATATGATCACGGCATAAAGAACACCTAATGTTGCTAGCGTATATAGAAGATAATTATATCTTTTCATCAATAGTGACATCGACACCATACAACCAGTCTAACCGTTTGATAAAATAGCTTGGCATAAACCGACTAAGCGCTTTCGCACCGCTATATTCGACCCATTTTTGTATTCCATTCCGATGAAACCTATTCAAATTGCGTTCCGATTCTTTTTGCACACGCGCAACACGTTTTATTCGCAATGTTGAATATATGGCCAAACCATCCACTTGATGATCCGACAAGCATTTAGCAAGAACCCAAGCATCCTCGAGTGCCATTACCGCACCTTGCGCGAGGCTTGGCATCATCGGATGTGCCGCATCACCAATTAATGCGATATTATCTTGTGAAAACGCTTGAAGTGGCTCATGTTCAAATAACGCCCATTTCATAATCTTATCCGATTTTGCAATGACTTCGCAAACTTGTGGTACAAAATGGAAGAAAAGTGCCTCAACTTTCTTTCTATCAGCCCCCCCATTCCAGTCTGCATCTTGCCAATCACCTTCGGAAATTCCAACAAAATTAATCGATTTACCTCCATCAATCCAAGTCGTTACGGCATGAATATTTTTCTCTGCCCATGCTGTTGCACCACCGGGCGGCAAAATATCGAGATGACTTGCGGGCACAACGCTGCGCCAAGCGGTTTTCCCTGAAAAGCGTGCGGCTGAAGTATTGAAAATATGGGTTCGGCATTGAGAGTTTATGCCATCTGCAGCGATGATAAAATCAGCGTCTAGATTTCTGATTTCATCAGGTTGAATTTTTCTATTCATAAACAGCACCGCACCAAGCGCATTTGCACGCGCCACCAATGCATCATGCAAAGTGGATCGACGCATATGAAGATAGGGCGCGCGCCAACGCATCTGCGCAACTTGCTGAATTGGAATATTCACAATCATGCGTCCATTCGAACCATGGCGCATCTGAATGTTTTCGGGTTCATAAGACGTTGCTCTAACAGCTTCACCCACCCCAAGTGCAGCTAAAACGTGATACCCATTGGATGAAATCTGAACGCCAGCTCCAACTTCCTCAAATTTTGCGGCCTGCTCATAAAGATCAACTTCTATTCCCCGCAATCGCAATGCAATTGCTGCAGCCATGCCGCCAATGCCACCGCCAATTATTGCCGCCTTCATTTTTCGCTCAATATAAACTGTTCTGGCATTAAAAAATGGCCAGTACATTGTGCAAAAAGCCGCTCGTGCTTATCTTGCCAAGCCTCGACATGCACAGAGGCGTATCTGCGTCCCGAACGGTTTATCGTCGCACGCGCATAGGCATCCCGCGCAAGCCCTGGGCGCAAATAATCCATCGTAATGTCAATCGTTTTGGGTAAGTTCAAATCACTTGGGAAGTTCTCATCAGATAAAAGCTTACCTGCTTCCATATCATCCCAAATCGAGTACCATGTGAGCGAAATGATCGCTGTGAGTTCCATAAAGCCCGCGACCCCTCCCCCATGCAATGCAGGCAGCATAGGGTTTCCAATCAGCTTTTTATCATAAGGCAAAATAAAGGAAAGTTCGTTGCCCATACGCTCAACACGCACATCTAAGAACTGCGCAAATGGAATAGCGTTGACGATGGATTGCAATACACCATCGCGGCGTTTTTTGATGTCTTGTAAAGGTTCACGTGCATTCATGATTTTGCTGCCTTCTTCGCGAAAGTAAATGCCCCTGCGGCCATCGCAACAGGATTATCAATATCGGTATCCCATGCCGTCCCCCGCACGAAAGCTACATTGCGCGTTGTTTGATAGACAATTGCTCTGGCATAAATCGGCTCGCCAATTTTTGCTGGCCTCATATAATCAATTCTTAAATCAATCGTGGCAGTGGGTACCGTATTTTCAGGGTGGCCAAACACTTCTGCACCACAAACCGTATCGAGCAAAACAGAAACGGCTCCTCCATGGATAACACCTGTTTGGGGGTCGCCAATCAATGATTTTGAATAAGGTAAAATGATCGCTGGCGCTCCGTCTTGTGCATCGCCAATATGCAGCCCCATTGCAGAACAAAGCGGAAGACTTGCAACAAATTGTGCGGCTATTTTATGGACAAGTACGCTCATAGATATCCTATTTTCTTAGAGCTTACTCAATCAAGATTGAATATTCAATCCTTAGCATAGCCCAGTGACAGAAGTGCAATTTTGATCTCATCAAGAATCGCAGGATCATCAATCGTAGCGGGCATCTTCCATGCCGTATTATCCGCAATGCTGACCATCGTGCCCCGCAATATTTTCCCTGAGCGTGTTTTTGGCAAACGATCAACGACAACTGCAAGTTTGAATGCCGCAACAGGACCAATTTTTTCCCGCACCATCTTAACGCATTCCGAAACCACATCCGAATGATCACGTTTTGATCCGCCATTCAGACATAAAAAGCCAAGCGGGAGCTGCCCCTTCAACTCATCCCCAACACCAATAACAGCACATTCTGCAACATCTGGATGCCCTGAAAGCACTTCCTCCATGCTACCCGTTGAAAGCCTATGCCCAGCGACATTGATGACATCATCTGTCCGCGCCATTATGTACAGATATCCATCTTCATCTTTATAACCTGCATCGCCTGTTTCATAATATCCAGGAAATGTTGTGAGGTAGGATTTAACATAGCGTTCTTCAGCGTTCCATAATGTCGGCAAAGTCCCCGGAGGCAATGGCAGTTTGATCGCGATTGAGCCAAGCTCACCTTCCGCAACTTCATGGCCAGCTTCATCTAAAATATCGACTTGAAAACCTGGCATTGGCAGGGTTGGTGATCCAATTTTAGTCGGCAGTTCTTCAATTCCAAGCGGATTCGCAGCAATGGCAAAACCCGTTTCGGTTTGCCACCAATGATCGACCACGGGAACATTAAGCTTGTTTTGTGCCCAAATAATCGTATCAGGATCCGCGCGTTCACCAGCAAGGTAAAGTGCTCGAAGACCAGTGAGATCATAATCACCCACAAGCTTACCTTCTGGATCATCACGTTTAATCGCGCGAAATGCCGTCGGCGCCGTGAAGAGAGCTTTTATGTCATATTCTTCAATCATCCGCCAAAACGTGCCTGCGTCTGGCGTTCCAACGGGCTTGCCTTCAAACACAACCGTAGTACTGCCATTTAAAAGCGGTCCATAAACAATATAGCTATGTCCAACGACCCAGCCTACATCCGATGCTGCCCAATACACTTCGCCAGCGGCAACATTATAAATGTTTTTCATTGTCCATTGCAGAGCAACCATATGCCCACCATTATGACGAACTACGCCCTTCGGTTCTCCTGTCGTGCCAGATGTATAAAGTATATATAATGGATCATTGCCATTAACTTGAACACATTCGGCAAGGGGCGCATCTTCTTGAAAAACGTCCCAATCATAATAAATGCCGCCAATTTCAAAATCAGCTTGCGCACGCGCTTTAATCACACAAAATTCGGGCTTGTGTTTTGATAACTCAATCGCACCTTTTAAAAGCGCCTCATAAGCCACAACACGGTTGGGTTCGATGCCACAGCTCGCTGAAAGAATCGCTTTTGGTTGCGCATCATCAATACGTGTCGCCAGTTCATTTGCAGCAAACCCCCCGAACACAACCGAATGCACAGCACCAATCCGCGCACAAGCCAACATGGCAATAATGGCTTCTGGAATCATCGGCATATAGATAATCACACGATCGCCTTTTTGAATGCCGCGTTCTTGCAACGCGCCGCCTAAGCGCGCGACCTTTTCCTTCAATTCAGTGTAAGTGATCTTATTTTTTGCATCGGTGACAGGGCTGTCATAAATGATCGCAATCTCATCACCCTTGCCCGCCAAAACATGACGGTCAACAGCATTATAACATGTATTTGTAACGCCATCTGAGAACCATTCATAAATGGGCGCATTTTCATCGAAACACGCCCGAGATGGTTTTTCAAACCAATGCACAGCATTTGCGGCTTCCATCCAAAATGACTCAGGATCATTTTGCCAATTTTCATATAGCTGTTGATAGCGCATCAAATCTCCCTTTGCTTAAACAATTGGCCTCATACCCTCAGAAGCTTTTCTTAAGGGTTACGCGCAAAGCTAATGCAGCTTTCAAGAAGCGAGAAAGATTTAAGCTGCTCCAAGCTGTTGGAGTTCGTCTTTGATCTTCAGCTTTTCTTTTTTAATTCGTTGGAGGCTGATTTCATCAACTGCGGGGCTATTTGAAATTTCTTGCAGTTGTTTCTCCAAATCAGATTTTTTCTTTTGTAGGGATTCGATATGTCCTTCGACGCTCATAAAAGTCCTCCTTATTGTTATCAATAACTTCATGTCACCATAAAAATTGATTCGTGTCACGAAAAAATTAGTTAACGAGCAGAGGAAATTATAACAACTCACGCAAAGAAGAGCCTCCTCGCGTAATGTCTTTCAGACGAATTGTTTCAGTTTTTTGCAAATCATGCGTTATAAATGGAGGCAGAAGCTTTAGTTTTCCAGCACTCTGTTTACGGGCTTGGACAATGATCGTTTTTGCTTCTAAGTGAAGATTGGAGGCTATCGGTAAAATACGTATATCGCCAAACTCACCCAGACCTTCGAGAATATCCATTAAAGATTCTGTACGGTGAATAATCGTTAAACTGCCCTTCGGCTTTAGGCGCTTCCCTGCTATTTTAACCCAATCGCTCACATTTGTATGAGCTATATGCGATTTGGCTTTCGTGGCTATCTGCGGGGCGGTATGAGCCACAGCATCAAAAAAAGGCGGGTTTATCATGACATGATCAAATTGCTTCATGCGTAATTCTTTGGGCAAATCAAAAATATCAGCGCAATGAATTTCACCGACCATATCACAGCGCTCAAGATTTCTTCGGGCAAGATCAGCAATTTCAGCCTGTATCTCAACACCATAAACATCGATACGACCTACACGCGCGCCAAGACAGCATAGCGCAACGCCAGAACCCACGCCAAATTCAAGAACATTATCTCCCTCTAAAGCTGGAATTGCGGAAGCCATCATCACAGTATCCGTACCAGAGCGGAATCCCTTTTTGGGCTGTAAAAGCTCAATGCGACCCCCGAGAAACTTATCTAAACTGACTTCCAAATCATTCACCAACTGCGACAAAACGCTCAAATTTTGCATTGCCTATGGACGAGCGACCAGCTGCCGATTATAGACAATGCAACGAACCTATTAAATCTTCGAGCAGGACCGTTCCTGCATTACGTGGTGCATTATGACGACGGCAATTGATAAACTCAACCAGCTATTTTCCAATGAGATGTCTTTGGTCAATTCGATGATCATTGAACGTATGAAAAGTGAAAATGCACCCCGCATCCCTGAGATTACATTGCACCTAACCGAGGCTGGCGGCAAACGCATTCGTCCCCTTCTTACACTGGCTTGTGCGAAGCTTTGTGGCTATCAAGGCGACAAGCATATTAAACTGGCAACGACCGTTGAATTCATTCACACAGCGACACTATTGCATGACGATGTTGTTGATGAGAGCAGCAAGCGCCGCGGAAAACCAACGGCGAACCTCTTATGGGATAACAAATCATCTGTGCTCGTTGGCGACTATCTCTTTTCACGCTCATTCCAGCTCATGGTTGAAACAGAAAGCTTAAAAGTACTTGAGATTCTATCAAATGCTTCAGCAGTGATCGCAGAGGGTGAGGTACTTCAACTCAGCGTTGCGAGCAATATAGAAACAACCGAAGAAACCTATTTTAAAGTGATCGAGGGCAAAACTGCGGCTCTATTTGCGGCAGCTTGCGAAGTAGGTGGGGTGATTTCTGATGCAAGTGCTGAGCGTATCAATGCCTTGCATGAATATGGAATGAAGCTTGGTCTTGCTTTCCAAATTGCAGATGATGTGCTTGACTATATCGCAGATGAAAAATTCGGAAAAGCGATTGGAAATGATTTTGCGGAGCGCAAACTAACCCTCCCCGTCATTCGTGCAATTGAAGCTGGTGATGGCGAAGAAAAAGCATTCTGGCATAAAACGATTAGCCGTGGCCAACAAAGCAATGATGATTTACGGACGGCGCTTGGCTTCCTACAAAAACATGACACATTGAAAAGCAGTAAAGCAACCGCGCTTGATCTTGCCAAGGATGCCAAAAACACAGTTTCTATTTTTGAAGATAGTGAGCTTAAAGAAACGTTGATTGCACTTTGTGATCAGGTGGTTGAACGCTTGGTTTAACAACCGAATGCTTGCTCCAATATTCTGGGTGATGCAATCGCATTTTTTTGGATAACTCTCCCAAATCTTTTCCGATCGCGAACACTGTGGAACCAGATCCCGTCATACGAATTTTATCTGCCCCGAACTTTTTCAAAGCTTGTTTTATATCAACTATCTTTGGGCAAAGCGCGCAGGCCGCCGCCTCCATGTCATTAGATGTCTGAATCCATTCATCACTTTTTACATGACTTGAAAATGTTAGCTGTGGCGATCCGAATACTTTCCTTGTCTCAACAGCCTCGCGCGGATTAACAAGCAATATCTCAAAGCCATCATGCGCCCAAATATCCAATTGCTCACCAATGCCACGCATACGTGCAGAGCTTCCAAAAAAACTAATGGGTACATCAGCACCCAATATAGCAAGCTCCGATGGGTCTGGTTTTTTAACATTATAAATGTCACATAATGCGTGAATAACCGCCGCTGCATCCGCCGTTCCACCGCCCAAACCTGCCATTACAGGTATATTTTTTTCAATCGAGATATTTTGATGAACCTCAACATTTGCGAATTTCTCAAACCATTTCACAGCATCAATAATAGAGTTTTTTCTAACATCCAGCCCATCAGAAAACATCCCATGAAATGATACTTTGAAATGCTCCGATGGCGCCAATGATATGTCATCACCAAAATCAGCAAACATCACAAGACTATCAAGCTCGTGATATCCATCATCGCGTTTTCCGATAACATGGAGGCAGTAGTTGACTTTGGCCCGTGCCGTAACTTTGATCAATCAGGCAATCCATTTTTCATACGGTCTTCAAGATCGGCGCGCTTCATATCAGGCAAATCTTCACCGAGAAACTTCAAGGCGCGTTCCCACTGATATCGCGCTTCTCGCTTGCGACCAAGCTTCCAGTAGGCATCTCCCAAATGCCCATTCACAATCGGATCAGATCCCATTTGGGATACGGCTAGTTCTAGTGGATATACAGCTTCTTCATAACGCCCTGCATGAAAATAAGCCCAGCCTAAGCTGTCTTGTATATATGCTTGAGATGGGTCGATATCGATTGCTTTTTCAATCAACTCCAAACCTTCTTCGACATTTTCACCACGATCAACAAGCGAATATCCTAAATAATTTAGGATATCAGCGCGATCGGGTTGCAATGAAATTGCCTCACGGAAATATCCATCAGCCTTTGTCCAATCGCCAATTCGCTCGGCGCAGATGGCTGCGGAATACACAAGCGATGCACGGCGCAGTGTAGGCAAATTATCTATACTGAGTATATCTTCGTATTTCCCAAGTGCGAGATCATATTCCTCTAAAAATCGAAATCCATCCGCAATTGAATGGCGCGTTTCAATGCTTTTGCCTTGTCTTTTTTCAAGAACCTCTCGTGCTTCTTCAATGCGATCAAGTTGCATCAATGCACTAAACAGATAAGTATCACGGTCATCTAAATATGCCGAATCTCTATGAAATTCTTTTGAAAATTTGATAACATCATCATATTCAGCTTCACTATAAAAATACGCCAGCATATCCTTACGATATACATCATTTTCGGATGCGATTATCGGAATCAAGGTGACGAACAAACGTTCGGTTTGATAAGGTATTCCTGCATTTCGTGATTGAGCCAAAACAAAGGAAAAATACTCAGCTGCAATATTTTGAGGGCTAGCAAAACTCACCGCTGGGTCAATAAGACCTTCACGTGCGGACTCTAATATTTTTACAAGTGGGGCAGGCCTATTTTCTGGAATACCATATCGCTGATCAAGAGTGACCTCCACATCGTTATCACCTTTAAGAATCTTCATTGCCATATGAGCAAATAATGATTGGTCACTCAAATAAAGCGGCGCTTCTTCACTCATTATGATCTCATCGGCTTTAGCATAATCTTTATCAAAATGCGCATAGATCATCGCTTTTTGATATTTATAAATTGCCGTCAGCTCGGGTATTTCTTTTGAAGCCTCATCAAGAAATTTTATTGCGTTATCGACTTCTTCATTTGATGCTATTGCCCAAGCCTGCATAACTTTATCGTTAAAAAATTCGAATTCTTCTCCAAATTTTGCAGCACTTGAAAAATCTCCAATTAATATCGCATTCGCTATCTCAATCAAATCAGCAGTTTGGTTTTCAACATCAAGCTCACGAATTTGAGGTAAATAACTCACCGCTTTCTTCAAATCCTGTTGATGAATTGCAGAAAGCATCGCTTGATTTAAAAACGCTGGATTATTTGGCGACGAGCGCAATGCTTGATCAAGATAATCTTGAATAGCCTCATCATCCGCAACACGATATGCATGGTTAAGAGCCAGAAGTTCGCCTGTTATGCTTTTGGCTTCTGCCACTGCAATAATCGCGAATAGCGCGACACTTGTTAATAATTTACGCATTACATATTCGGATAGTTGGGGCCTTCACCACCTTGTGGTGTTGCCCAGTTGATATTTTGAAGCGGATCTTTAATGTCGCAAGTTTTACAATGCACACAGTTTTGTGCATTAATCTGAAAACGTGGTTTTTCGCCCTTATCGTCATAAATCATTTCATAAACTCCAGCGGGACAATAACGTTGTGCAGGCTCCGCATATTCAGGAAGATTGATACGAACTGGCAAATCAGGATCAAGCAATTGCAAATGGCAAGGTTGTTCTTCTTCGTGATTTGTTGCAGAAAAACTCACATTTGTTAATCGATCAAAACTCAATACACCATCGGGTTTATTATACTCGATTATCGGATAATCTTTGGCTTTACCAGTTGAAGCTGCATCCGTTTTTCCATGGCTTCTTGTACCCAAGATATTGAACTTCAAAATATTGGCAATCCACATATCGATACCGCCAAGTAATAAGCCACCAAGCAAACCAAACTTACCATTCAGTGGAGCCACATTGCGCACGGGTTTGAGGTCTTTTCCAATCGGTCCTGATTTAATTGCATCTGTATATTCTTCAACAACATCACCAGAACGTCCCGCAGAAATCGCCGCGTGCACGGCTTGCGCAGCATGAATGCCTGAATGCATCGCATTATGATTGCCCTTAATACGTGGCAAATTGACCAAACCAATTGAACAACCAAGCAATAATCCCCCAGGAAAAGCCGAACGTGGGATCGATTGATAACCGCCCTTGGTGACAACGCGTGCACCATACGCAACACGTTTGCCGCCCTTAAGTGTATCTGCAAAGATCGAATGATGCTTCATTTTTTGGAATTCCATGTAAGGAAAAAGATGTGGGTTCTTATAATTGAGATCCACAATCAACCCAACCAAAACCTGATTATTATCAAGATGGTACATGAATGAACCACCCGTATTTTTTGCACCAAGTGGCCACCCCATCGTGTGCACGACACGGCCAGGCTTATGGTTTTCAGGAGCGACTTCCCAAATCTCTTTCATACCGAGACCGAACTTCTGCACATCACAATCGCGATCAAGACCGAACTTACCAATGGCAGCTTTAGAAAGAGAGCCGCGCGCACCTTCACCAAGCATTACGTATTTACCCAGAACTTCCATTCCTGGCTCATAACTTGGCCCAGCCGTGCCATCAGGGTTTTTACCAAACTCGCCCGCAACAACTCCTTTGACTTCTCCATCTTCTCCATAAACGAGTTCCGAACACGCCATGCCCGGGAATATCTCAACGCCCATGCTCTCAGCTTGTTCGGCAAGCCAACGACATACATTGCCCATCGACACAACATAGTTCCCATGATTATGCATAAAGCTTGGCATCGTGAAACTCGGCAACCGCATTCTACCATTTTGACCAAGTACATAAAAATGATCTTCTGTGACCTCGACATTAACTGGCGCGCCCTTTTCTTTCCAATCTGGTATGAGAGCATCAAGACCTGCAGGATCCAAAACAGCACCTGACAAAATATGCGCACCGACCTCAGAGCCCTTTTCAAGGACGACCACATTAAGATCGGTATCCAATTGCTTCAGTTTGATCGCGGCGGAAAGACCAGCTGGCCCTGCCCCAACAATCACAACATCAAATTCCATGGCTTCGCGTTCGACTTCTGACATATCCAATTACCGCTTTCGATTCGTTTCTTCATTTCAGCATATTCGAGCATAATCGAGCATAATCGAAAATGCGATGGTTCATGATATATTAGTGTGCAAACTTACCATTTTTCAAGAACTCAATGACTTGGCGACGCGCCGTCGGATTAAACTTTATAAAACTATGCGTTGCTTTCACATCAATCCAATCTGTTTCACCTTCAACATGGGTGCGCGCAACCGCGACCGCACCATCATCGGGACCTGGAATCAAATCGCTAAATATCGGATTAACCGAAGCTGATCCGGCAATAATACCAACCTCATAATCAACAGGGCCAAGTTGATTAGGAAGACTATCTTTGCCCGTTCCAAGCTGCGCACCAGACACTCCTGAAACACCCCCAAACCATTGATAAGCCTCATCATCAATAACTTCCGAACCCTTATTCGGCGGAGCAATCATAACAACACGGTTAGGTTTTATGGTCGGATTAGCCTTAAAAAAAGCCCTAACCAAAATGCCACCCATGCTATGGGTCACAAAGTTAACTTTCATATTCTCTGTACATTTTGACATCGCTGGAGGGATATGTGCCTGCGCTAGCTCTTCAACACTATTAGTTGTGGAAGGATAATCAACGTTTACGACATGATAACCTGCTTCTTCAAGACCGCGTTCAAGCGACGACATTGAGGAGCTGGAGCGCATTAAACCATGCAATAAAATAACACATTCTTGTTCTTGAGATATGTCTTTTTCTTCTGCAAGAACTGCTGCTGGCATGAGCATTGCCAATAAGATAATTAATTTTTTCATATCATGAACATAATTATAGCGACCATAGAAATCAACCACACCTCATAATGTAATGGCTTTATATATGCCTATACCCGCCTAATTTCAGCTTTTTCTATGATCAATATTTCTTAAATGAGAGCTGATGGGCAAGAAAGTAGCTTCACTATCTTCGCCCAAAGAACCCATAATAATGGCTTTCCATTAATGCATCTTCTAAAACAAAACTTGTAGCCCAGCTTTAAAACACAAAGGCATACAAGCCAAAATAAAAATCTAGGATATCCTCAGATTTTTTGACAAAAATTTGTATCGAAATGCTGAATAGTCAACAATCAGAATCAAGACACCCTGAAAATAAATTTACAGAACCTCGCTGATATTCACCAAGCGGCCTTCTTTTGTAGAAATCATAGCTGCTTCTGCCATAGCAAGCGCCATCATGCCATCATGGCCTGTGGGTGTGATGGGAGCGTTGTCAACCATAGCACCAATGAGCATCTCGATCTCAGCCGCATAAGCCTCAACATAGCGCGTCATGAAAAAGTCGTGGAGCGGCTGTGATGTATAGCCAGCAGCATTTGCAACTTCGCTTGTGATTGGGCGTGGATTATGCGCGCGCACCATTCCTTTTGAGCCCAGCACTTCAATGCGCTGATCATAACCATAAACTGCACGACGAGAATTATTGATATGCGCCTGCCTACCAGATTTCGTGCGCAATATGATCATTGCCGTATCAAAATCACCGCGTTCACCAACCTCTTTATCAACCAACACGGAACCTGTCGCAAAAACACTGTCCACTTCCTCACCAAGAAGCCAGCGTGCAACATCAAAATCATGAATGGCCATATCGCGGAAAATGCCACCCGAATTAGAAATATAGTCCATTGGGGGAAGATCTGGATCACGTGACGTAATCACAACCTGCTGCACATCGCCAACCTGACCTGCCTGAATGCTTGCGTGAACCGATTTGAAATGTGGATCAAAACGGCGATTGAAACCCATCATGAGCTTCGCATTCGTCTCCTCAACCGTTTTCAGACATTGCCTCACACGATCAAGGCTCAAATCTATTGGCTTTTCACAAAAAATCACCTTGCCTGCACGTGCAAATTGTTCGATCAAATCTGCATGTGTCTGTGTTGGTGTGCAAATCGCGACGACATCGATATCTGGGGAAGCCGCAATCTCATCAATCTCCATAATCTGGCTGCCATATTGCATTGATATGGCTTCAGCAGAGTCGATAAATGGGTCATAAACAGCGGCCAGTTTCGCGTGAGGATTGGACGCAATGGCGTGTGCATGAGTTTTGCCAATGCGACCAGCGCCGAGGAGAGCAAATCGAATCGTCATATTATGTCCTTAACATTGGAGGGCGGGCATCTTGCCACGCGCCTTGTTCTTTGCCCGATTTTGCAACCGCATAAACAGCCGCCATAGAGCGCAAGCCATCAATCGCCTTTGGGAAAAGATCCGCAGCAGGATCAAGTTCTTTTCCTTCTTTTTGTGATTTGATCGCTTCATGCAAATCACTATACAAATTGGCAAATGCGAGCGGCATACCCTCCGCATGCCCAACTGTAACACGGTTAGCGCGATCATGTTCTGGGCTCAGCCCATCAGAACCACGCTCAATGATTTGCGTGCGTTCTCCAAGTGGCGTGTAGATCAATTGGTTTGGTTGCTCTTGCGCCCATGACAGGCCGCCTTTTTCACCAAAAATTTGGATAGCTAAACCATGCTGACGACCAAGTGCAATTGATGATGTCCACAAGCGCACAGTTGCGCCACCATCCATACGCAAATTGACCATTGCGTCATCTTCAAGCACACGAGAAGAGACGCCCGAGATCAAATCTGCAGATAGGCTTTCGGCTTCCTGTCCACTTACAAAACTAGCCATGTGGAGCGCATGAATACCGCAATCAGCAAATTGTGCGGAGACACCAATTTTAGCTGGATCATAGCGCCAGCGAATGCGTGGATTATCTGCATCAGCAGCATCAGAGTGATGACCATGTGCAAAATCGGCGCGAATAACACGAACCGCACCCAGATCACCGCGCGCAATCATTGCCTTCATATGGCGCACAAGAGGATATCCCGTATAGCCATAATTAACCGCGCAAATCTTTCCGGTTGCTTGAGAAATTTTTACAATTTCCTCGCCTTCTTCAACTGTCATCGTCATAGGTTTTTCACAAAACACGTGAATGCCCGCTTCCAAAAATGACTTGGTGATTTCAAAATGTGTATCATTAGGAGTCGCAACAGTCACAAGATCAATACGGTCCTCGCGGCCTTGCTCACCTGCAAGCATTTCCTTCCAATCACCATAAGCACGATCAGCTGCAACGCCAAGTTTTTGTGCATATGCACGCCCTTCTTCTGGGCGGTGATCAAGCGCAGCTGCGGTCAGATCAAACTGTCCATCCAATCCTGCACCTAGACGATGCGCTGGCCCGATTTGTGATCCTTCGCCGCCGCCAATAAGGCCCCATTTTAATATTGTCATTTGTCTCTCTCATATATCCAGTTGTGGTCAGGGTGATTTTCAAAACGCCATTTGCGAAGCGGACCCGCCATGACGTTTAGGTAGTACATTTCATAGCCGTAAGGCACGCCACAAGGATGATGCCCTCTTGGCACAAGCACAACATCTTCGTTATGCACGGCTATATTTTCATCAAGCGATCCGTCATCTGTAAAGACACGTTGATAGCCATAACCTTGTTTCGGGTTTAAGCGGTGATAATATGTTTCCTCAAGATAGGTCATATTTGGAAAGTCATCTTCATCGTGCCGATGAGGCGGATAAGACGACCAATGACCGCTTGGTGTATAAACCTCAGTAACCAAAAGCGAACTTGCCACATCACGATCTTCCATGGCGATATTATGAATATATCGCGTGTTTGTGCCTTGCCCCCGCGGAGTTGTTTCGATCCCATTAGGACCTAAAATGCAAACGGGATAATCAGCAGTCGCGGGCGCAGAGCAAATCGCCAATGTGCAATCTGTTGTCGCAACGGCTCTCCAATCCGAATGACGCGGCACATATACGCAATGTGGAGGAATGCGATCAAACACATCCATCCGTTTGCCAAGTTCGCCAAGATTTTTACCATTAGCCGTAATGTCTGCACGTCCCTCAACAAGAATCAAAATCACTTCAAGATCACCAGTTGGCTTTGTGACCTTATCACCCGTTCTTAGTTTATGAAGACCAAAACCGACATAACTCCAATCAGCTGTCAGTTCACCACGCGCATTTTTAATCGTGATATCATGTGTCTGTCCATGGCTACCTGAAGGCGTTATTTTTAGTTTACTCATATCGTTATCTTTACATTTTTTGACGATTGCACAACATGATTAATGCTATCTCAAAACACATTTCTGACTATTTGGTGATTTCAAGACCTGCAGATTCACAGCAATCCATAATATGATCAAAACCCTTTTTTGAATATTCATATGGCGGTGCAAGACGAGGATCTTGTTCAGCCTCCACCACAATCCAACCATGATAATCCATAGCCTTAAGCGCATTTGTAACCGCACCAAAATCAATGCAACCATCACCAGGAACGGTAAACGCGCCTCCAAGAACTGCATCTAAAAAGCTCTTATCATTTGCCCGTATATCCGCCACAATCTCAGGACGAATATCTTTGTAATGCATATGGTAAATACGGTGTTTCCAACGTTCCATTGTCGCCATGACGTCGCCGCCACCGAAAAGGCAGTGACCCGTGTCAAAGCACAAATGCACATCATCACTTGAGCCTTCCATAAGCGCGTCAATATCGGCTTCAGATTCGATTATTGATCCCATATGATTATGGTAGGCAAGCGGCATACCCTTTTGAGCGCACCATTTCGCAACTTCGCTCAGCTTTTCAGCATATGCCAAAATTTCATCGCGAGAAAGTTTTGGCCGATGATTGACGGGTGTATCAATTTCACATTGGATTGTGTTTGAACACTCCGCATAAACAATGCAAGGCGCACCAAGGGCGATAAATTGTTCAACTTGTTGCGTCATTGATTTGATCTCATCTTCAACAGTATTCACAAGCAAATTTCCAGAACACCAGCCCCCACAAAGTGTGATATCATATTTATCCAAATAAGCGCGAAGCCCATCCGTGTCATGCGGCATGCGTTGACCGCGCTCCACACCGACATATCCAATTTCACGGGCTTCTTTGAGAGCTTGCTCCATTGTGTAATCTTTTGTGATGTCTGGCAAATCATCATTTTGCCATGCGATCGGAGAAATTCCTATTTTTACACTCATCGCAATTGTTCCTTTTTATGAGCTTCGAATTCTTTACGTGCGGCATTGACTTCCTTACGAACAGAAACCTCTGGCACGCCAACCTCCCACCATGAACCGCCCGCCTCTGTCGATGGCCATGGATCTGTATCAATGACAATAACTTGGGAATTGCTCTTTGTTTTCGCCGTTGCCAATGCTTCTTCGAGCTCTGCAATGGTTGTCACTTTCACAGATTCCGCACCCATGCTTGCGGTATGAGCTGCAAAATCAATATGCGATGGATTCACATGGAAACTGTCATCAAGCAGATTGTTAAACCCTGCTCCACCTTTGCTATGCTGCAAACGATTGATACAACCAAAGCCACGGTTATCTGTGATCACCAAAGTAATTTTTTGGTTCATCATAACTGCCGTCGCAAGCTCGGAATTCGCCATCATATATGAACCATCCCCGACCATGCATATGACCTCGCGATCAGGAAGCGCCATCTTGATACCCAGTGCACCTGCAATTTCATAACCCATGCAACTAAATCCATATTCCATATGATAGCCACCAACAGAAGGGCTATTCCAAAGCTTATGAAGCTCGCCCGGCATTGTGCCAGCAGCACCCATAACCAAAGTCGATGCATCGGCTGAACGCTGCACAGCACCCACAACCTGCATATCTGTAGGCAAGTCATTTCCGCTTGGCGCAGCGGTAACCGCATCAACTTCCTTTGCCCAATTCTCAAGCAAAGACGCCGCAGGAGGCATCTTAGCCACCCCGCCAAGTTGACCATCAAGAGCAGTCAATGCCCATTTTGCATCAGCGACAAGAGAAACTGAGTTATGTTTATGCGCATCATATGGCTGAACATTAAGCGCTAAAATTTTGTGATCTTTGTTCTTGAATATCGACCATGAACCCGTCGTAAAATCTTGCAATCGTGACCCTACGGCAATGATCAAATCGGCTTCACCGCAAAGGCTATTTGCAGCATCACCACCTGTCACGCCTACAGGCCCGTAGTTCATAGGGTGATCACCTGTTAAAGCCGATTTACCCGCTTGAGTTTCAACAACAGGAATTTGATATGTCTGAGCAAACACAGCAAGCTCATCGCACGCATCCGAATAGTGAACGCCACCACCCGCTAAAATCACAGGATTCTTAGATTGCTTTATAAGCGCAACAGCCGCCTCAAGTTCACGCGCATCTGCTTGTGGGCGACGCTTTATCCACGTTTTCTTATCAAAGAAATGCACAGGATAATCATAGGCTTCACCTTGAGTATCTTGGCAAAACGCAAGCGTGACGGGGCCACATTCAGCGGCATCTGTTAAAACACGCATCGCACGTGGAAGGGCCGTTAATAAATGTTCAGGACGTGAAATGCGATCATAATAGCGCGACACAGGACGGAAGCAGTCATTGGCTGAAATCGTGCCATCTTGAATATATTCCACCTGCTGCAAAACAGGGTCAGGCGCACGATTTGCAAACACATCACCAGGCACAAACAATACTGGCAAACGGTTGGCATGGGCAAGAGCGGCGGCCGTTACCATATTGGTTGCCCCCGGGCCAATTGAACTCGTAACCATCATGGCTTGCTTGCGTTTCTTGGCTTTGGCATAGGCAATTGCGGCATGAGCCATCGTTTGCTCATTATGACCACGATAGGTTGGCAGCTTATCGCGAATACCGTGAAGTGCCTCACCTAAACCGACAACATTACCATGCCCGAAAATCCCCCAAGCGGCTGGAATCAGCGCTTCTCCGTCCTCATTTTTTTGAACAGATAAATATTTCACCATTGCCTGTGCGGCAGTTAAGCGGATTGTTTGCATAAATTTTTCTCCCTTGCATTATCCCAAATAGTGCATAATTTTTGATAATTTCTCTGCATGTCTTCTATAGCTTCTTCATCTGTTATTTGATCAAGCATCCACTTGCGTGCAGCATCTTCAAATATTGTTCGACCAACCGCGAATCCTTTGACCATTGGCTCTTTCACCGCCACCGCGAAACTTTTCGCGAGCTCGCTTTCTGAAGAACCAAGTCCAAGAACAACAATTCCCCGTACATATGGATCGTAAGCTTCAATGGCTTTAACAGCCTTTGACCACGCATTTTCATTTTTAAGCGGTTCTAATTTCCACCAATCGGGATAAACACCAATTTCATAAAAACGCTCAATAATTTCTGCGGTTGTATTGTCATCAACCGACCCAACTTTTGAAGGAATAATCTCCAAAAGAAACTCCAAACGATTGCGGCGCGATGCTTCGAATAACCGTTTGACCATCGCTTCTTGCTGAACTTTTATGTCACTTGGATCATCGGGATGATAAAAACATAAACATTTGACGACTTGCTCAAGCGGCCATTCGTTTAACCCGCCATGATCCAGACCGATCTCAGCCTCAAGCTCCAATGGGCGAGACCCAGGAAGCTCAACAGGCCGCCCGATCCAAAGACCTGATCCTGTGGATTTATACAGCGCTTCACGACCTAAACGATGATCACATAGAACACCATAGCCTGAGCGACCATCCGCAACATTCTGAGCGGCCTGCAAACATAAACATTTAAACTTGCCGATCTTCTCATTGGTTGCGCCTTCCATCTCTTCAAATTGCAAACGGTGATCAAACGCGAAGACATGCATGTCGTCCCATTTGCCCCTGCGATTGGTTGACCAGTGGATTTGTTCAAGCTCTTTATCATGGCGTAGTGCCTTTTCTTTGATGCCTCGCTTGAGAAAAAACTGCAATTCAGCCCAAGATGGATAAGCAGGCGTACACCCATGACGACTAACTGCAAAAGCACCACATGCATTCGCATAGGTCAGCGCTTTCTCCCATGATTCATCATCAAGCCATCCCTTAAGAAGCCCAGACATAAAGCCATCTCCTGCTCCCAAAACATTGAACACTTCAATAGGAAATCCTTGGCCAGAAATCCCGTCTTCCCATGACGATGTATCACCTTCAAACGCAACCGCACCAAGCGCGCCACGTTTGCATACAAGCACGGCATCTGTTTTTTCGCGCACAGCTTGTAAGGCTCTCATCGTATCAGTTGTTCCACCAGCAATATGAAACTCTTCTTCCGTGCCAACGATCAGATCAAAAAGATGCAAATTTGTTTGTAATTTTTTTGTTACAGCCGCGCTTTCCACAAAACGGCTTTCACCATCTCCATGTCCCGCAACGCCCCAAAGATTCGGGCGGTAATCAATATCAAGCGCCGTGCGCAGCCCATTTTCACGCGCGATATTAAGCGCTTTCAATGTCGCCGCTTCCACTTTTGGGTTTGATAAATGTGTCCCTGTCGCGCAGACTGAGCGTGATTGTGCTATGAAACTCGGATCGATGTCATCTTCACTCATCGCCATATCCGCACAATTTTCACGGTAAAAAATAAGAGGAAACTGATCTTCGTCCCGAATACCTAGCAGCACCAATGCCGTTAACCGTTCTGGATCGTTTTTAACTCCTCGTATGTCAACACCTTCAGCAGCCAATTCTTCACGAATAAAACGACCCATATGCTCTTCACCGACCCGCGTGATTAGGGCTGATTTCAACCCTAACCGCGCGGTGCCAGCTGCAATATTGGTCGGAGAGCCACCAATATACTTTTCAAAACTCGCCATATCTTCAAGACGCCCACCAATCTGGGCGCCATAAAGATCAACAGAGCTTCGACCAATGGTTATCAGATCAAGATTCACTAAACAGTGCCTCCTAAGCTGCCCTCTAATGAGGCCATTTCTTGTCCACCAGCCATCATATCTTGAAGCTCTTCTGGCGTTATATCACCGCGTGCGGCTGTGCCCAAAGTTCGTCCGCGATTAAGGACTGTGAAGCGATCTCCAACAGCCATTGCATGACGCACATTATGCGTTATGAAAACGACACCGACACCTTGCTTGCGAACACGATCAATCGTCGCCAAGACATTCGACGTTTGCCGCACACCAAGCGCGGAAGTCGGTTCATCGAGAATGAGAACCTTTGCGCCAAAATAAACCGCACGGGCAATCGCCACCGTCTGACGTTCACCACCAGAAAGCGTACCAACAGCCTGATCTGGACCACGAAGATTGATACCCATCTCTCGCATCGATTCCATCGTAGCTTCATTGGCCATTTCAACATCAAATCGTTTAAATGGACCAACGCCCTTTGTTGGCTCACGACCCATAAAAAAGTTCCGTGTCACCGACATCAGAGGTATCATGGCAAGATCTTGGAAAACCGTCGCTATACCTGCCTCCATCGCATCGCGAGGACTGTTGAAGTTCATCTGTTTTTGTTCAAAATTAATCGTACCTTTCGTAGGTTTATGAACACCAGACATGGTTTTAATAAAGGTTGATTTTCCTGCACCATTATCACCTAATAAACAATGGCATTCGCCTGGAAATATATCAAAACTGACACCTGCAAGCGCAATAATATTGCCAAAGTGCTTTTCAATATTTTCCATATGTACAATGGGTTGTGTCATCTTATCTCTCCCCAGTTGCGCGCTTACGCACATAGTTATTAAACAATACGGCAACCAATAGAATTCCACCCACGAAAACTTTATACCAGTCTTGGTCAAATCCTGTATAGGTCAGTCCAATCAGAACCATGCCGAATATGAGAGAACCTATAAATGCGCCAACAGCAGAACCATATCCACCTGTCAACAAGCAACCACCAATAACGGCTGCAATAATCGCTTCAAATTCTTTAAGAAGTCCACGAGAGCTATCTGCTGTACCAGCGTCCATGACAGTTGTAATCGCAACGAATGCAGCGCAAATCGCCGTAATAATAAATAAGACTGTTTTAACCAGTTTTACAGGAACACCAGAGTTTGCAGCAGCATTTGCATCTCCGCCAGCCGCAAAAATCCAGTTTCCAAATGGTGTGCGAACAAGTACATATGTTGCCAATAAAGTTATCACAACAAACCAAATAATCTCAACGGGAATACCTGTTGCCTTCGGAGTGCCGTTCGCAAAAGTTGCAATCCAACCTCTTTCTGCGAGCCATAAAAATAAGCCACCAAATACATCCCCTGAAAAAATTGGCGCAAGAAAATCCCCTTCCACCGCTTCTCTAACGCCACGCATCTGCGTTGTGCCGCCTGTAATCCATTTCACAAGAACAAGTGAAAGTCCGCGCAATGCGTATAAAAACGCCAAGGTCACAATAAATGAGGGAAGGCCAGTGCGAATAACAATCTGACCATTAATCATACCAATAGCACCAGCCACCAAAAGCGTTAATGGTATTGCGATAATTAAAGGTAAACCCGTATTGACCACAAGAAGCGCAAAGACGAGACCCGCAAACGCAACCATCGAACCAAGAGAGAGATCAAATTCTCCACCAATCATTAATAACGAAGCCCCAATAGCGAGTATGCCGATTTGCGCGGCTGGTTGTAGCCAGTTCAATGTCCCAGCGAGAGTAAACATGCTCGAATCTGCGGTTAACAAGAAAAATAGAAAAACAAGTATAAAACCGCCAAGAGCCCCAAGCTCTGGTCTTTTTAACATTCGTGCAAGCGCGGATTCTTTTTTCACCCGCTCATCAAGTATATTTGCATTCGTTTCAGACATAATTACCCCTTCTTAGCCCACTGCAATCTACAAATGAGCTGTATATTCGTGTAAAATTGATTAAAACTTAGTGAACCAAGGGGCGATACGCCCCTTGAGCATTGCTTAATGGCTTAGCGGATACCTTGTTCCGCAAGCTCCATAACTTGGCCAGCTTTGTCAGCTGTAATCAAATTTGGACCTGAAGGCACGTCACCACCTGGAACTGTACCATACTCTTTATTGAGCGCTAGGAATGTTACCGGCAAGTAGCCTTGAAGATACGGCTGTTGATCAATGCCAAACTCAGCTTTGCCATCAAGTACCATTTGCAAGAAATTTGCAGATAGATCAAATGATGCAACCTTAATATCACGACCCGATTCTTGAGCGGCTTCAACTGAAGGCTCACCAGCCAAAGAGGCACCAAGCGCCATGACTGTATCAACACTCTCATCAGAAGATAGGGCAGCCGCAACTTTTGATTTGATTTCAGCTGGATCATTTCCTGTTGGGAGCACAGAAACATCACCACCGAAGCCTTCTGCGAAACCTTCACAACGCTGATCTAGTGCAACATTGCCAACCTCGTGGTTCACACAGATGCCTTTCTTTCCGCCAGCTTCCTTAAGCTGCATACCCGCAGCAAGACCTGCGTCATATTCAGCTTGACCAACGTGAAGAAGAACACCAAGAGAACCCGCAACATCACCACCTGAGTTCATAGAAATCACAGGAATACCAGCAGCAACAGCCTTTTCGATTGATGGCCCAAGCGCGTCGCCATCAGGAATGGACACAACAAGCCCATCTGGCTCTTGGTTTATCGCAGCATCAATCAACTGACTCATTGCGATCATGTCAAAAGTCTCAGGCGCACGATAATCTACATTTGCACCCGTGTGCTCACCAGCAAGCTCTGCACCATTTTTTACGATTGCCCAAAACGGGTCATTGGCTTGGCCGTGAGAAACAACAATAATATCCGCGGCAAAAACAGCTGTCGACATCATTGTCGCAACAGCAGTCATAGCTATTTTTTTTGTAAAAGTCATAAAATCCTCCGTTAGACTATTTTCAGAATAATGAGATGGTTTGAACGACTCAGCTGTTCTTCCATCTACGTAATGGAATATTCGTTCCATTTGATACCAATGTCAACATATTTTTTCTAAATCTGCTCGCGCGCATTTCCAACCGAGACAGCCAATGCCATTGCAAGGTTTATAGAAGCCGACAATGAACGAAAATCGCCAACATCGACATCAACAACCTTTAGCAAAATGACACCATCCATATTCACAGGACTAATTTCTGTATCGGTAAGAGCAATCACTGTTGCGCCCTTCTCTAAGGCCTTTTCCACAAATTCGATTGTACCTGCGGTATAGGGTGCAAAAGTAGCTGCGATAACCACATCACCATCGCGAATTGCACTATATTTGGACACTTTACCGACATCATCATGGCATATATTAGGCACATGAAGCTTCTCAAGCGTGTATGACAAACAAGAAGCAATCGGGAAAGCGCGGCGATAACCGACAATGTGAATCATTTCGGTTCGAGCCAACAAATCAACAGCATGATCCAAATTTTTTATGTTAATTTCACTCGTCATTTTTTCAAGCGAGAAACGCCCCGCTTCAACAAATTCCGCAAGAAGCTTGCTCGCTGACAAATCCCCCTTGGCTTGTAAATTTGAAAGGCGCGTAGCATAATCAGGAGCGGCCTTACTCACTTCCTTGCGAAAGATTTTTTGCATCTCACTATAGCCACTTAATCCAAGCTGACTACAAAAACGCATCATTGCAGATGGTTGCACATTCGCCATCGTAGAAATTTCGGCCACCGTCGAAAACGCAATTTGGTCATGATGAGACACAATAAATTCACCGCATTGACGCATACGACCAGGCAGATCAGGTAATATTTTTCTGATTTTTTCTAAAATATCATTCCCAGATTTTAACTGTTCTTTATTTTGCATATTTAATTTTGCCTCAGATTTGGAATATTTATTCCATTTTGCACAAAATGAGCGACTTTGCAAAACACAGCTTGTTCTACTTAGATCGAACCCGCTTCAACACGAAAATCACTTGCACTGCATTGCGCCGCATCATCACTTGCCAAAAACAATGCCATCCGCGCGATATAAACGGGCTGAACCGCATCAGGCAAACATCTGCGCTCCCCGTCACGCTTAATCGCTTCTTCGGTGACCCATAATTCAAGCTGTCGATCGGTCATTGTCCAACCAGGGACAATACAGTTAACGCGTATGCGGTGCTCGCCAAGATCACGCGCCATTGTTCGGGTTAACCCATGAACCGCAGATTTCGCTGTCGCATAAATCGGAAAACCACCGCCTGCTTTCCACCAGCTATCTGAACCCACATTCACAATTGAACCCTCACCTTTTTCGATCATATCAGGCGCAATCGCCTGCATCGCAAAAAACATGTGGCGCAAATTGGTAGCCATGCGCTCATCAAAATATTCTGGGGTCACATCACGCCAATCATGGCGGTCATCTCGTGCCGCATTATTCACAAGAATATCAACCGTCCCTAGACGGCCTCGCAAGAGATCAACAGCAGCTTTAAGAGCATCAATGTCACGCAAATCCGCATGAGCGAATTCTACATTTTCACTTGAACCCGCGAGCGCTTCACCAGCCTCTTGATCCATATCGATAAACCCAACACGCGCGCCCTGCTCCGCAAAAGCATGGACAATCTCTTTCCCAATTCCACTAGCTCCACCCGTGATTATAACAACTTTATTGTTCAAACTTGGATAAATGGCAAATTGACTCATTTAAGCTCTCGCAATTCTTTAATCACAGCTCGCACTGCGCCAACCAATGCGGGGTGGATCGCATTTGATATCGCCATATGATCGAATATTTCTTTATCATCTGCAAGAGTTTTGCGCAGCGACTGTCCATAAACTTGGCGAATTTCTGTACCGATATTAAACTTACGCACACCAAGTTCTTTGGCCATTCGAATACGGTCTTCTACCAAAAGACCCGAACCGCCATGTATGGCCAAGTTCTTGTTTAGCTTCGCGATTTCGCTCAACAAGTCCCATTTCGGCTTTGCTTGCGTATCTGTTTGTAAATGCACATTTCCAACCGAAACCGCCATAAAGTCAACTTCGGTTTCCTTTGCAAAAATCTTGGCCTCCTGGGGATCAGTGCCTAAAGATTCTGCTCCGCTGGCATATCCCACATAACCAATCTCACCTTCCGAACTTGCCCCATAGGCACGCGCACGTTTTGCCACCTCGCATGTGATTTTTATGTTGTCTTCAAGTGGCAATCTTGATCCATCATACATCACAGAGCTAAATCCGAGATCAAGGGCTTGCTGAACCTCATCAAGTGAAGCGCCATGATCAAGATGTACAGCGATTGGTATCGTGCTATTTTGAGCTGCGGTCATCAGCATCTTTGCCCAAATCTCTAGGGGCATAAATTGGCGCGCACCTGGCCCTACCATGAGCGCCACAGGTGTATGTTCATACTCCGCAGCTTCCACAAATGCGCGCACTTCTTCCCACCCCAAACACACCAATCCCGCTATAGCTGGTGTATGATGTAATAATGTGTTGAGGTTTGCCAGCGTCATTTAAACTTCGCAATCATGTCTTTAATTCCAGGAATTGTCTCGACCTGATATGCGTGTGTCGGCTGGAAATATTGTTTCAGTGATCTTTGAGAAAGCCCGCCCAAAATTGTGAAGTAATACATCTCATAACCAGGCAACGCACAGCAGGGATGGTACCCCTTATCAATACAGAAAGTTGAGCCATCAACCACATGATAGGCATCGCCAACCTCTCCATCTTCACGCTGAAGCATTTGCAAACCCGAGCCATGATTGGGCTTAAACCTAAAATTATAAGTCTCGTCATGGCGTGTCTCATCTGGCAAGCGATCCGTGTCATGCTTATGTGATGGAAAACCCGACCAGCCACCAGCTCCGACCGTATAAAGCTCACTCACAAGCAGTCTGCCCACTTTATCCTTCTGCTTTTGGCCGAGAATATGCTTAATTTTTCTATGTGTTTTTGTATCATCTGACCCATATTGAACCAAATCAATTTCATCTCGCCTCACATCAAACGGCTCGAATGTCTGATCAAATTTTGCGCCCGCAATAAAAATCTCGGCCGCGTCACTTTTGCAAGTTATCTCTGCTTCGCGCGCAGTTGGAATATAAACCCCCTCTGGCTCGCCATCCCAAACATCATCACCACGCCCACCAATCTCTGCAAATCGCACGCCACAATCCACATCAATCAAACCCGTAGCAGGTGCAATACACGTTTCAAACTCATCAAGTTTATAGCGGAAGGTTTCGCCCTTTTTGAGCTTTACAATATTGAAATAATTCAGCGGAACAGTTTCATTATCCACATCAACGATGGGCTTATTTTGGTTATCAAACGGCGGTATATGCATAACTATAATCTCCTTGATATGAATTCATTTAATTCTGATCGTGTTGCCATTGCTGATGAACAAGCAGGTCTTGAAACAACGATTGCGGCATTGGCCGCCCCTTCTTGCACAGCGCGCTCAATTGGCTTTTCATCGGCAAGTGCTGCGAGCATTCCTGATAAAAACGCATCACCCGCACCAACTGGTTTGAGTGCATCAACTTCAAAAATTGGCGTTTCAAAACTATCACCTTTTACAAAAGATTTTGCTCCCAATGCACCCATCTTATAAATGGCCACTTTTTCTTGCCCATATGCCCTTGCCGCTTCAATACCACCAACAAGATCAAATTCTTCATCATTGCCGACAACCATATCGCAAAGCGCCATTGCCGCAGTAAAAACATCCTTAGGTACTTCATTGACCCACGCCGCTTTTCGGTAATCCAGATCAAGAACAGCATATTTCGCGCGGCGCATGGCTTCCATAGCAGCGCTTCTTGAGGGCTCCGCTGATAAAGCTGTACCGGTTAAGACCAACACATCAACCTTATCAAAATCCACCTGATCAATATGCTCTATATTCAGAGCGAGATCAGCTGCATTATTGCGATAAATCACAACCTCAAAATCATCCAAACGGTTTTCCGCAAGCGCAAGATTTGTATTGGTTCCCGCAGGAGCGGTGTATAAATATGATGCGCCGATACCATAATGCGCGCATTGCTCTTTCACAAATTCGCCGACTGGATCATCCGAAACCAAGCTCAATATGTCGACCTCTTGATTTAAGCGCGCGAGACCCGCAGCGATATTTCCAGACGATCCACCAAGAGCTGGCTTCAATAATTCGGCATGTGAAATCTTGCTCCGAGCTTCTGGGTACAAATCCATACCAACGCGACCAAGCACACAAAAACGGCTACCTTTAAACATATGACCTCACGGAAAAACTCCCAGAATAGATTTTTTATTTTGCTTTACTTCAAAAATGAAATATTTATTCTATTATAAATAAAAAGGTGCGATTCGCAATGGTAGATTCAAATCAAACACTTCATATCGGAATTATTGGCGGCGGTTATATGGGTAAAGCTCACGCAGTTGCCTATGCCGCGGTCGGGGCAGCTTTTGAAACAAAGCTCCGCCCAAAGTTAGAAATGGTAGCCGCACGGACACAAGAAACCGCGCGCGATTATCAGAAAAAATTTGGGTTTGAACGCTCAACGGATAATTGGCATGAACTGGTATCCGATCCAAAAATTGATGCGGTTATTATAGCAAGCCCCCCCGAAACGCACAGAGAAATAACACTTGAAGCATTTGCCAATGGCAAGCATGTGTTTTGTGAAAAACCGCTTGGCGCATCCATTCAAGACGGCTTGGATATGATAGAAGCTGCTGCAAATGCACCCAAGCTCGCCAATATGGTTGGCTTTAATTACATCCGCACCCCTGCTGCCCAATTTATTCGACAAATGCTCGCTGCAAATGAAATCGGCGATATTACATATTTTCGCGCCGAGATGCATGAAGACTTCATGGCATCATCATCGGCCGAATGGACATGGCGCTCAGAAGGCGATTCAAATGGTGCATTGGGCGATCTTGCACCCCATGTATTCAACATGACCCTCGCATTGATGGGGCCTATTAAACGATTAAACGGTGAAATTGGAACCATATTCAAAACACGTCCTTATAAGGGCGAGACGCGCGCCGTAACGAATGATGATCGCGGACAATTTATGTGTGAATTTGAAACAGGCACGCGTGGGCATGTCAGCTTCAATCGCGCCGCACTTGGTCGCAAGATGGGTTATGCATTTGAAATTTTCGGCACAAAAGGGTCCATTCGTTTCGACCAAGAAGATCAAAATGCAATTTGGCTTTATCGAGAAGATGGTAATGAGCGCGAGCAGGGCTTTAAAAAAATTCTCACAAATCCTTCACACCCCGATTATGTGAATTTCAATTTGGGCGCAGGCCACGGAACAGGATATCAAGATCAGATCATCATTGAAGCGCGTGATTTTTTGAACGCAATTGAAACTGGGAAAACAATCTGGCCGAGCTTTGCCGATGGTCATGAATGCAACAAAATTGCTGCTGCATTGCGAAAATCAAACGATAAAGGCACGTGGGTGGAGCTATAATAAAATATGATTGCGGACCTCAAAATAGCTTAAGCGAGACTATGAGTTCTATAGAAAATAGATAGCAATTCTGTGATGATTCTGAAGAAAAGCTCTAATTCCTCTTGATTTATATACGCAAGGCTCGCATTGTGTGGAGGTCAATTAAATAATGGGAGACAAAAATGAGCAAAAGAGATGAGCTTATCGCGCTTTATGCGGAAGATTTGAAATCAAAATGCGGCGTGACACCAGATATGGATCTACTCACAAAGGTAACGATTGGCTGCGGCCCTTCGATCTACAATGCGGACGCCTCAACTGTTGCTGGTTCACAACAAAGCGAACTTGAAACCGTAAAAAATAACTTCCTTATCAAGAAGCTCGGCGTTTCGGCATCTGAAGACCTTGATGGTGCCATTGCGAAAGTTATCGATCAATATGGCAAATCAAACCGCAACAAATACCGCGCTGTGATTTACTATCTTCTCACTAAGCATTTCGGAAAAGAAGCCGTTTATAAATAAGCGTTGCAAATTTCTGGAAATGGGCGGGTTAATCCCCGCCTTTTTTGTTTTCTATGCTTGAAATCCACTCAATAAATTCACATATATTTACCAAAGGTGCCATATTGGGCCGCAACCTGTTGCTTAAAAGGACAGATATATGACGAAGATTTCATTTGCGACACATCCCTATTTGTTAGGGTTCGATCAGCTTGACCGCTTAGTCGAACGCACGGCTAAACACGCAAACGATAGTTACCCACCCTATAATATTGAAGCCCTCTCTAAAGTGCATTACCGCATTACCATTGCTCTTGCAGGCTTTAGCGAGGACGACATCGAAATTCTGCTTGAAGCCAATCAACTCATGATCCGTGGCAATCAAAAAGATACAAATCCTGAGCGGGTTTTTCTTCACCGTGGCATTGCAACACGGCAATTTCAACGGGCATTTGTGCTTGCAGATGGCGTAAATATCGGCGAAGCTTCGATGGAAAATGGGTTGCTGCATATTGAGCTTGAGCGCGAAATACCTGAGAGCATAACAAAAACAATTCCGATAAATAAAAAATAGGAGGCAGATATGGATATAACGAAAGACAACACTTCAAAACCCGCCTATGTCAAAGAGGTCGCTGTTGCCGATCTCCCCACTGAAATGCAAGAAGAGCTTTCAGGAGTTGAAACACTATTCGGTATTTATGATGACAAAGGCACACAACTCGCACTTGTCAATGATCAACGCCTTGCCTTCTCACTGGCTCGTGAAAACGACTACCAACCTTATTCATTAAACTAATGGCTAAAATGACTCCTGCAAGTTTTGATTGGGTTGATGCATTCTCAGATGCACCGTTTATGGGAAATGGCTGCGCGGTTGTTTATGATGGAGGAAAATGGAGCGATGAACAATGCTTGGCATATGTGCGCGAAACGGGGCTGGTCGAATGCACTTTCATAGCAAAATCCTCAAAAGCAGATGCCAAAGTTCGCTATTTTCTAGCTTCTCATGAAATTCCATTTGCGGGCCACCCTACAATCGCCACGGCAACATCGCTATTGGATCGCGGTTTGATTAATGAGGAAGCCACATTTGAAACAGGTGCGGGTATATTACCGATTTCGATAAAAGATGGCCTTGTCACAATGCAACAGAACGCCCCGCGCTTTGGTGATGAATATGCGCGTGATGAAATAGCTAAAATCTTTGGGCTTACCGCACATGACATCATCGACACCCCTCAATTCGTTTCAACGGGCCTGCCCTTCGTGGTGACATTGCTCAAAAACAGATCAGCTCTTGAGCGCGCAAAACTAAACGAGGAAGAACTGACTAAATGGCGCAATCAATATAATATTGGGGCATTCTGCGAACCCTATTTAGCTACGCTCGATGCGATTGATGGAGATAGCTTAGGGCGTCTTTTATTGCCTGCGCCGAACCCTGCAGAAGACCCCTTCACTGGATCAGCTAGTGGCTGCCTCGCTTCATATCTATGGTCGCGCGGTCATATCAAAACATCAAAATTCATTCATGAACAAGGCCATATGCTCGATCGAAAAGGTCAAGCCACAATTGAATGCGTTGGTAGCTTTGATAATATCGAAGCCGTACTTGTTTCTGGCAAAGGTTGCATTGTGATGCGTGGTGAGGTTCTGGCTTAGAATCCAATCATTGAGTTATTATTTCCAAGTGCCTGTATGCCAACCAAATGCTCAATCCATGCTTGGATATCCTTTGGGTCATATCCTAAAATTTCGCCAACCCGCCGCTCATTATGCTCGTTCCAATTTTTAATCGTGGTCAAACGATCATAAAGCTCTTCAGCCTCGGCTTCATGCGTATTGCGATAAATGATCCAGTGGGGAATCATTTTTCCTTTAAAATCTTCTTCCCAATAAATTTCACCAAAATCCCATTTATTGAGCAAATCGGCATAAGCATCTTCTTGGCCAAATATCGCCTCACTGAATATAGCGACATGTTTTTGTCCATCACGCATCAACGCAATCTCTTGCCCTTCATGTGGCCCAATTTTGCCATTCATAAACACTTATCCATTTCTCTATTGTCGATCACTCTAAAGACTGGAATAATACAACAAAATTAGCAAGGTTAAATTATGTTTCATTCCTTTTTCCCGAGGCCCAAATTGTTTTTCACCTCGGCCGCACTTTACGGGCTTGGCGCGATGCTATTTTGGTATTTTTACTCACATCAGCTTGGTGCAGCAATTGGGTTACCACTTCTCCCTGAGGATGCAAAACGCTTAGTCGGCCTAAAGCACTTTGCAACGAACAACATGATTCTCTATCTTTTGTATTTTTGGACTCTTATATTTGCGTTTTACTTTTTTTGGAAAACCTATGCTCCTCATCCTTGGCAAAATTGGTCAATTTTAGGTACTGCATTCATTATATTTACGTCCTTTATAGGCATCCAAACCACAGTTTCTTATAATACATGGTACGGTCAATTTTACGGCCTTATTCAGACCGCTCTCACCTCAGAAGAAACCGTGAAAGAAAGTGAATTTTACTCCTTAATTTTAACCGTTTTACCTCTTGCAATGATCATCATGTTCTGGAGCGCGGGCGTTGTGTTCTTCACAAAGCATTATATTTTTCGTTGGCGCACCGCAATGAACGACTACTATACTCAACGCTGGTCACGACTGCGCCATATTGAGGGAGCATCCCAACGTGTTCAAGAAGATACGATGCGTTTTGCTGCTACAATGGAACCTGTTGCTGAATCTGCTCTTGATGCAATTATGACATTGTTTGCTTATGTTCCATTACTTGCAATTTTCTCTGCATCCATTAGCGCAATTCCTATCTTTGGTGATATTCCGTACTCCCTTATGTGGGTCGCCATATTTTGGCCAATCATCGGCACAGTTCTGACCTATTTTGTAGGAATTAAACTACCTGGACTTGAATTTGAAAATCAGCGTGTTGAGGCAGCTTTTCGTAAGGAGCTGGTCTTAGGCGAAGATGATTACGAGCGTGCGGGACCTCCCGAACTTCGTATGCTTTTCTCAAATGTACGCAAGAATTATTTTAAACTTTATTTTCACTATACCTATTTCACCGTTGCGCGGGCACTTTATAATCAGGCCGATACGTTTTTATTCTTCGTGCTACTTGTGCCCTCAATAGCCGCTAAATCAATTGATTTTGGATTGTATCGCCAAATATCAGACGCGTTCAATCGTGTTTCAAACTCGTTTTTGTATTTTTATCGTGCATGGCCGACGATCATTGAACTCTTGTCGATCCATAAACGTCTGGCAGCTTTTGAAGCGGCGATTGACGGCGGTGAACTTCCCAAAATTGATCAAGAATATCTCGCTGGCAAAGAATAATGTTGAACAAAACGAGTTCCGCTTATCCACCCATTGGGTACAAGTGGATCTTCGATTTTTTTACTTTCTAGCATTGAAAAATAGATAGCGATACGCCACATATAAAATATGGACCATTCAGATCAAAGCAAAATATATGGCACCACAATTATTGGTGTGAAACGCGGCAACAAAACTGTGATCGCGGGGGATGGGCAAGTTTCACTTGGCCAAACCGTTCTCAAATCAACCGCTCGTAAAGTCCGCCGCTTACACTCAGGCGGCATTGATGTCATTGCAGGTTTTGCAGGCTCAACGGCTGATGCCTTCACGCTCCTTGAGCGCCTCGAGGCAAAGCTCGAAGCCAATCCAGGCCAGCTTTCACGCGCGGCAGTGGCTCTGGCAAAAGACTGGCGCATGGATAAATATTTGCGCAATCTTGAAGCGATGATGATCGTTGCCGATAAGAACGATCTCCTTGTTCTCACGGGAACAGGCGATGTGTTAGAGCCTGAAAACGGTATGATCGCAATCGGATCTGGTGGAATGTTCGCACTTTCGGCGGCGCGCGCAATGGCTGAATATGAAAAAGACCCCGAAAAAATTGCTCGTCGATCCTTGGAAGTTGCAAGCGAAATCTGTGTTTACACCAATGGCAACTTAACTGTGGAAACGATCGATTAATGTTCCCAGGCGGTATTAAGTTCAACACAGCATCATTCGTGATATTAATTGCGCTTGTTGGCATCTATGCTTATGGATATCTGACTGGTAATCAAGATGCTATAATCCGCCAATATGGCATCAGCCAGCATAGCCCAAACTATACTTGGATCACACATGCGCTCATTCACGGTGGGATCGTTCATATCGCAATGAATAGCTTCGTTCTTCTACAAACGGGCCACATCATTGAGGGGCAAATGGGCATACCGCGCTTTGTTCTCTTTACGGTTTTTTGTGCTATTTTTGCTGGCCTCGGGGGTACATGGCTCGGCTATCTGATTGGCAAGCCAGATACCTTACTAATAGGTTTTTCAGGCGTGATATTTGGATATTTTGGCGTGCTTGGGCATATGATTGTGTCACGTGCATGGGATAAAAAACAAGCCATCATAGACATCATAATACAAAATCCGATGCTTGTCGCATTCATCATTTTACCGTTCATTATGCCAATCGGAATTTCTGGTGAAGGGCATTTGATGGGAGTTGTTTTTGGTTCATTCTTTGCAAAGTATTTTATCAAATAGATTATCTGTATATTGATCACAGGCCAATATACGGATTATTTTAATCTCGCGAGAATTTGCTACGTGTTAATATAAAAATGTCACAAAAATTCAATTGTTTTTACTTTGCTCTATACGCCTGAAATTATATCGACAGGCATATAGAAATTTCGTGGTCGCTAAATGATCGAAATGTCATCATAGAGTTGCTCGATGGTTACATTTGCAATTTCGAGTATGTCACCATTGCCAAAGTTGAATACAACATTCGAGCCTTTTTGTTCGGCAAAACCAAATACATCTTGGCCATCGGCAAAGTCTAGACTCAACTGAATATCATCAATATCATCTTCGAAGTCTTTGATGATGTCACGGCCGCTGCCCATGTCGAATTGGAAGCTATCATTACCGCTGCCACCATTCAGGACGTCCTTGCCAGTACCGCCATTAAGGATGTCATTACCATCACCACCCTGTAAGCTATCATCGCCTTCACCACCATAAAGCGTGTCATCACCAGTCGCGCCTGTGAGCCTATCATTGCCGCTCTCGCCGTATAAAACGTCATTGCCATCACCGCCATTAAGGATGTCATGATCATCGCCACCATAAAGATGGTCATTATCATCCCCACCTTTGAGCTTGTCATCTCCAGCTCCGCCATAAAGTTCATCATTACCCAGACCACCGTTTAAGCTATCATCCCCGTCACCGCCATTAAGCGTGTCATTCCCGGTCGCGCCTGTGAGTCTATCGTTGCCGCTCTCGCCATATAAAATATCATTGCCGTCACCGCCATTAAGCGTGTCATTTCCTAACTCCCCATAAAGTTGATCATTGCCAGTCGAGCCTTTGAGCGTGTCATTACCAGAATCGCCCTCAAGCCAATCATCGCCTTCACCACCATAAAGCTGATCATGGTCTTCACCGCCATAAAGAAAGTCACCGTTATCACCGCCATAAAGTTGATCATTGCCTTCCTCCCCATGAAAAAAGTCCTGACCCTCGCCGCCATAAAAAATGTCATCGCCAGTGTCGCCTTCTTTCCACATATTAGGGCTATTAAGAAATTCATAGCCACCAATTGAGTAAATAAGTTGACCATCACTATTATAAGAGTGAGTGACCTCACCGTCAAAACTAGTATCAGCGACGTTCTCACCAATAAGCTCTCCAAAAAATAAGTCCAAGCCACGAATTGATTGAATGAGCTTACCATCTTTGAGATAGTAAGTGCCCTCTATTACATTAGTCTGCTCCATAATTAAGTCTCCTTATTTTTTAATGAAAGCTTAATATGTGCCAGTGGATTTTAATCTCCGGTTAAGTGAATTCTCAAATAAAGTTAAATTAATATCAAAATGGAGCTAGGTTTGCGCATTAATGATAGGGCGCGTTATGGGGGTCTAGGCGATAGTTAAGGCTGTACTGATAGGAATAAGATTTTTTGTAATATTTGCGACATAAAAAAAACTGGCCTCATAAAGAGGCCAGATCCATATGTTCATATTGATAAGAAGTCGTTTAAAGTTCTTCGGGCAATACTAAGTTCAGAAAAATCGCAATAAATGCGGTTGGCAACAATCCTGATGTCATCAAGATACCGAATGTATTTTGCTTTAATTCGCCAGATTCATTTGGAGAGAAAAATATGTTAAATGCATCTGGAACTTGCTGCAACCCAAGGCCAATTGACAGCGCGACCGCAAAGATTACCATATTTCGGCTATTCCAATGAACGTCAGCTAACATCGAAGCACCAGCCGCAGCAACCATACCAAACATGACAATAACGCCGCCACCTAGAACTTGGATAGGTATCGTGTTTATGATTGCGCCAACCTTGGGTACTAAACCGCAAATAATTAAGAATATCGCACCAATTGTGACAACATGGCGTGACATCACTCCTGTCATCGCAACCAAGCCAACATTTTGACTAAAGGATGTGTTTGGTAAACTGCCAAATACACCAGCTATAGCAGAACCAAAACCATCTGCAAAAGTCGCTCCTTGAACTTCATCATCGGTAGCTTCACGACCTGCACCGCCCTTCGTTATGCCTGAAACGTCTCCAACAGTCTCAATTGCTGAAATAAATGCCATCAAGCACATACCTATGATAATCGCCCAGTTTATTTCAAACCCGAACCTGAAAGGCGTTGGCAAAGCAAACCAGCCCGCATCACCCAGATCGCCAAAGTTCACATCGCCCATTAAACATGCAACAATATAACCAACAAACAGACCTATCAAAACAGCAGATACAGAAAGCATTCCACGCGCAAAAAACTTAAAGCCCAATGTCACGAATAGAACAATACCTGCTTGGAACCAATTTGATAGCCCACCCCACGAATCTTGGCTACGATTAAAGTCACCCGCACCTCCAGCTGCATATTCAATACCAACTTTTATAAGTGCAAGACCAATCATCAGAACGATAAGGCCCGTTACAAGTGGTGGCAAAGCAAAGCGTATTTTCCCAACGAACAACCCCAAAAACGCGTGGAAAAGACCTCCTATTACAACGCCAGTCATGAGACCAGCTAGTCCTGCAGTACCCGCGCCAATCATAGCTGGAATCATAACTGGAAGAAATGCGAAGCTTGTGCCCTGAACAATCGGCAAACGTGCGCCGATGGGGCCAAACCCAATAGTTTGAATAAGCGTGGCTAAACCTGCAAAAAGCATTGCCATTTGAAGCAAATAAACTTTTGTTACAGGATCAGCATCTGGCCCAAAAGCAATACCAGCTGTAGTTGAAATAATAATCGCTGGTGTTACATTTGATACAAACATGGCAAGGACATGTTGAATTCCCAAGGGAATAGCTTTCCCAAGTGGTGGTGTATAATTTGGGTCTGCGAGCTGCTCGCTTGTCCCAATTGATAAATCTGTCATATATTAATCTCCATTAGCATTTTGAAAATCAAGCTTGTGGCAGTTTTTTGCCCTTAGCAAGAAAAATATGGCTTTCGTACCGCCATATAACGCGGTAGAAGAACTTTAATATTGCAAGTGCACAAAAAATCATCGCTTTGACAAAATTGTCTTAAGGATCCTTTACATATGTCGCAAGATCTTCAAGAACATCACGAGAATGACGACTTGGCCTATCTGGCCAATGCGGAATATCGTGCGGCTCTTGATGATGCTATCGAAGCCCGAAACCAAGCCGATCTTATCGAGATCTTTGACCGTCTGCACGTTGCCGATATAGCCGATATTATTGAGCAATCTGATCGTGGCCGTCGCGAAGACATCATCACCTTATGGGGCTCCGAAATTGACGCGCTTGTTCTTACAGAGTTAGAAGATGGCGTTCGTGCAGAAATCCTCGAATATGTTCCTTATTCTGTATTGGCGCGCGCGCTTCAAGAGCTTGATAGCGATGATCTGGTTTACGTCATCGAAGGTCTCGAGGAAGATAAACGCGAGACACTCCTTGGCGCACTGGATCAAATAGACCGCGAAGCCGTTACCCAGTCTTTGACCTATCCTGAATATTCAGCTGGTCGCTTAATGCAGCGCGAATTTGTTCTTGCGCCAGAGCATTGGAATGCTGGCCAAACAATAGATTATATGCGCTCAAACGCTGAACTCCCTGCATATTTTCACAATGTATTCGTTGTCGGGCCGACAATGAAACCTGTTGGCATTGTGCGTCTCTCAAAGATTATGGGTTCACCGCGCAACACCAAGCTCACAGATATCCTTGATGAATCATTGCATAGTTTCCGCGTAGATACCGAGCAATCTGAAGTAGCCTATGCCTTCAATCAATACCATATTCTTTCTGCGCCTGTTCTTGATGAAGATGGGCGGATGGTTGGCGTTATTGATATTGAAGATGCGCTTGAAATACTTGACGACGAAGCTGAGGAAGACATCAAGCGCCTAGCGGGTGTTGGTGATGAAGAGCTTTCCGATAGCATCGTTGAAACAGCGCGTTTGCGCTTCCCATGGCTTGCGGTCAATCTGCTGACATCCATTATTGCATCCATCGTTATTGCTCAATTCTCTGATACAATTAACGCGGTCGTTGCGCTTGCCATCTTGATGCCAATTGTTGCCAGTATGGGAGGCAATGCTGGCACTCAAACCTTAACTGTTGCCGTACGCGCCCTCGCAACCAAAGATTTAACAAGAGCAAATGCGAAACGTATTGTGTATCGTGAAGCCTTTGTTGGCCTTTTAAATGGCCTTGTTTTTGCCCTCGCAATTGGTCTGGTTGGCTGGATATGGTTTGGACGGATTGATCTGGGCTATGTGCTTGCGATGGCCATGGTGCTCAATCTCGTTGTGGCAGGTCTTGCTGGTATATTGATCCCAATCTTACTAGACAAACTCGGAGCTGACCCCGCACTTGCCTCAGGCGCATTCGTGACCACGGTTACAGATGTTGTTGGGTTTTTGGTCTTTTTGGGGCTTGCGGCAGCGTTCCTTGTTTAACGCCGCGCCTTTGAACGAATAAAAATATAAAACGCACCTTCTCCACCATGCTTTTTATGTGATGGACAAAAATGAGCAATCAATTTTGACATTTCAGGTGCCCTCACCCATTCTGGAAATGCGCGCTTAATCACACCAGACACTTGCAATCCAAAATCGCTTTGGCGCACCTGCCCGCCTTTACCCGTAACAACAAGGATAATCTTGTGGCGATCTTGAGCCGATGTTTTGACAAACCGCTCAAATCGCTCTCGGGCAGTCTCAAGACGATCACCATGGAGATCTATACGAGCAGTTGGCTCCAATTGCCCACGCGTTAGGGCGCGCTGCTTTGAGCGCATCATGCCCTCAACACCATAAATTGGCACGATTTTCTTTAGTGAAGTGCTTACGGCCTTTGGAGGGTCATAGAGATGATTGCCTGCACGAGGCGTGGTGTTTTCTTCAAGCCATGCATCAAGCTCATCAGTCGTTGGTGACACACGCCCTTCAATAGGTTCGACCGAAGCGCGCACATGATCCCAAATCCGCTGATCTGCTTTTGAAAGAGATTTGCGCTTGGTCATGTCACATCCTCTTTACTCACCTGTAGCGACGAGTTCCCAATTCGGGTTTTCAGTTCCCATGATGCGAGCGAATTGCCAATGATCGATTTCTATTTCAACCTTGTTCTTTTCACCCTCTATGATTTTGCCTGTTGCATCATAAATAACTCGGTTTAATTCCGCGATATATTCTACACCCAAAGTCAACTCACCAGTAGCCTCATCAAAATCCGCTGTTTTCAGCTCGATATCTTTAATACCAATGAATTTAGCTTCAATGTTATGGCCAGCTTTTTCACGCGCGGTAATTGCATCTTGAAATCCTTCATAAACAGCTGGATCAACAAAGGCTTTGACCTTTTCGATATTGCCCTCAAGAAAGCTCATCAAAATCATTTCATATGCTGCCTTTGAACCTATCAAAAATTTATCAACTCGGAAACCTGATTCCACCTGACGCGCACGTGCAATCACCGCAGAAATTTCATCGCTTTCTAAAACTTCCATTTCAGGTTCAGGCTCCGCCACAGTCTCGACAAGCTTGAGATCAGGCTTCTTAGCTTTTAGCTCAGGCTCATGACCATCACGCTTACCAAGCTCACGCATCAAACGCATGAAAATGACAACCGCCAAAATCAACAATATAATTATTTGAAAACTTCCGTCGCCCATAACTGTGGCTCTCCTTACTTGAAACGCAATCACTTACATCTTACTTAGGTATTTGAGAGATAAATTCCAACCCAAAAGGTCAAAGCAAATACAAATGCGCATTCTTTTTCTTATCATAGCCTATATTTTTATAGAAATCGCTCTTTTTTCAGCATTAGGCGGTGCAATTGGCGTCCCTCCAGTCTTAGTCTGCGTTGCGCTTGGATTTTTTGTGGGGCGATATTTCATCGTACGAAGCGGTCACAATACCAAAAATTGGTTGCGTGAAGCACAATCAGGCTCAATGAATACAAATATGTCTGGACAAATTGCAATGATGATTGGCGGCTTGCTTATCATCCTACCAGGCTTTTTTACAGACACACTCGGCCTATTATTGATTTTTCCTCCAACAAGACAGCTGCTATCAAAAATGACTCTATTTAAATTTGAAGGCTCTCTCTATACTCCAAACCCAAATCACAAAACCCATGCTGACGATATCATCGAAGGAGAAGTTTTAGAAAGTGATCGCGAGCAATAATTCCATGAGATCACTTGCATAACTTTCTCTATTTGTTACTGATAATCCATAATTTAAAATTGCGCTTTTTTGCGTATAAAACAAAAAAGAGGACATAATGGCCGAAGAAAAGAAACCAACACCAAAAGTACAATTGATGTCTACATATATAAAAGACATGTCATTTGAAAACATTGGCCTACAAAATGGCTATATTGCGAAGAAACAACCGCAATTTGAAATGAACATCAATATCAACAACAAGAAAATTTCTGATGATGTGGTTGAGGTTTCACTCAACATTAAAGTGAAAGCGACTGAAGGTGAGCAAACAATCTTTATGCTTGATCTTGATCACGCTGGCCGCTTCACATTAACCGATATTGAAGAAACGCAACGGGTTCCTTTCCTTTACATCGAGTGCCCGCGTCTATTGTTCCCCTACACGCGTCGCATTGTTTCAACAATTACACTTGATGGTGGTTTGATGCCACTTAACTTGGACCACATTGATTTCGTAAAAATGTTCCAAAACTCAGTTGACGCAGCGCGCGCAAAAGCCGAACAAAAGAACTAATTTTATTAGAAATTTCCGTTAAAAGGCCGCAATCATATGCGGCCTTTTTTATTTAAGTGTCTTATAAGCGTTTGCGAATATTTGTGCCGCAGGCGTTAAGCCATCAAGATCAAATTCAACGCCCGAACGCTTTGCAAGCTCTGCAGCCTTCATTGCATCAGCTCGGTGCCAATTGAAAAAGCCACGCTCAGGATGCGGCATCATCGCCAATACGCGCCCATCATGTGCAATCACCCCAGCGGTATCGGCTTCTGCACCATTTGGGTTAATCGGATAAGCACCAGCTGCAAGCTCACCATTTTCATCGACATATTGCAAACCAATTTCAGCATGATCACCGCCAAACAAGTGCCCCTCACCATGTGCCACGGGAACAGGAATAATATCGCCTTTCTTAAAAAATGCGCTATCTTGAGACGCCTTTAGATTTACCCACCGACATTCATAATGACCGCCCGCATTTTCGCGAAAGCCCCATTTGCTCTCACCAATCATTCCAAGTCGCAGCAATAATTGGCAACCATTACAAATACCCAAGACCAAATTTTTCTTTTCAACGAATGTTTTGAGAACATCTTCTAAACGACGCATTTGCTCAGCCAAAACGAACGCCGCCCCTGCGTGATCACCATAAGAAAATCCGCCTGGAAATAGCAAAAATCTTGCATCATCAAGAGCACTGGAATCTTGAAGGAGGTCAACGATGTGGATGATCGTTGCATCAAAGCCAACATGATTGAGCGCGGCAGCACTCTCGCGTTCACAGTTAATTCCTGCGCCTGTTAATACGACTGCTCTTGGATTGCTCATTTTTGGCCTCCATATCCGCCTGCGAAGTAATAACCGCGCATATCCTGAACGCTCATCACATCTTCATCAATTTTTACTGTATCTGACTTAACCTCGCCGATGATAACAAAATCATCATCAAGTTTGTCACGTCTTGCAGGATCAATACTGACCAAGAAGCCGCTATCAAATTCCGCAAATGCGCCCAGATGATCACAGCGCAATTCTTGTGGAATAGACACATCAACACCAAGTTCGGATGCCATCGCACAGCGCATCAATGCAAAGCCAATCCCGCCAAGACCAAACGCCTCCACAGAAGCCAAATTGCCATCTGCAATATGGTTAGCCATCCTCGCATAAGATGCAGAATGATCCGTTTTGGGTGTGGCGCTGGCAGCACCGCCATCTTGGCGTTCTTGATCAATTTGCGAGCGCGTTAGCTTATTGGCATTGGGCATATAAAGGGCAATGAGATCGCCCTCAGCCTTAAACTCAAAACTCGCAATTGAAGCACAATCATCAATGATACCCATAGATGAAACGAGCAAAGTCGGAAGCGCATTGATCTCTACCTTCTCACCGTTTTTATCAAAACCACGGAAATCATTATACATAGAATCCTTGCCTGAAATAATTGGTGCGCTATGATCCATGGCTGCTTCATATAAGCCACGATTTGTTTCTTTGAGCTGAAGCAAGCGCTCCTTGCTTTCTGGCTTTGACCAACAAAAATTATCCAAGATAGCAATCTTCTCTGGATTCGCACCACCCGCAATCAAGCGACGGATCGAAAGATCAACCGACGCATAGCCTGCCATAAATGGATCAGCCTCAGTGAGATACGGCATCATGGCTTGCGACAAAGCAACACCTTCTCTCATATCCCAAACAGGGCGTAACGCGCTCACCATATTTTCAACATCACCAATCAACGGTTTGAGTGCTGACTTGCCTTGAACCTCGTGATCATAACGGCGGAAAATCGCAGCACGCGAACGGAAATTATCCATAGCCAAAACATCTGCCATTTTGGGCGCAGCTTTGGAACGTGCAGGCGTTACAACCATCGCACCTTTTGATGAATATGTACGCGCAGGTTCACCCTCGTGCAGGAACTCCATCTCGATGGTTCCGAGTTCATGACCATCATAGCAAAGTCGTAACATCCCATCATCGCGGAATTTACCCAAGCGTTGTGCCGATACATTATAATGCGCGAAAAGCTCTTCAAATTTTTCGGCGTTCTCTGGCGGAACAGATGCAATCATTCGCTCTTGGCTTTCTGAAATCCAGATTTCCCACGGAGCCAGCCCTGGGTATTTAAGCGCAACCTTTTCAAGCCAAACTTCGGCACCGCCCGCGCCCTCTGCCATCTCGCCAATAGATGATGACAAGCCACCCGCGCCGTTATCCGTGATGGCGTGATATAAACCCATATCACGCGCCTTAAACAACACATCTTGAAGATTTTTTTGTGTAATTGGATCACCAATTTGAACGGCAGTCGCAGGTGAATTGTGATCAAGCTCTACGGATGAAAAGGTTGCGCCGTGAATACCGTCAAAGCCAACATGATTACCAAATACATAGATATAATCGCCTGGGCGCGCGCGTTTATCAACTGACTGCTGAACGCCTTCTGGGCCGTTCACTTCACGTGGCAAAATTCCTAGCGTGCCACAATACACAAGCGGCTTGCCACGGAAACTTGGATCTTCATAAAGGAAACCTTGAACGGTCGGGATGCCTGAGTGATTGCCACCCTCTTCAATGCCCTTGATCACACCATCGGCAAGATCATGTGACGTTGGCAACGGGTTGCTCCCATCATTTTGGCGAAAGAACTCGCGTGTATCATCGCGTGAAGGCAGGCAATATCCAAACACATTTGCCAATGGTTCAGCACCCATGCCAAAGCCAAGGCAATCACGGTTCACGCCCAAAACGCCCGTCATCGCGCCACCATATGGATCAAGTGCGGAAGGGGAATTATGGGTCTCGACTTTGAACGCCAAAACATAATCTCCAAATGCAATTCCACCAGCATTGTCATGAAAAACAGATAGGCAGAAACCCGGTTTCTTTTGCAAAATTTGATCGGTTGCTGATTTGATATAACGTCGAAAGATGCCTTCGGTAACCTCATCAATACTCGCAGCGAAGAAACGGTGCTTACAATGCTCAGACCAGCTTTGAGCGAATGTCTCAAGCTCGATATCAGAAATCTCACGACCAAGTGCGCGGTATTTATCACGCAGACAATGGAGGTCGTCCAAACCCAGACCAAGTGGCCCACGATACCGAATTCCATTTGGTGTGTCTTCGGCTATGCCACGTTTGGAAAGTTCGATCAGCTGCTCATCCGAAACTTCCAAATCAACAGTTATAGACATCGGTTGATCGACAAGTTCGATACTCGGTATTGTGGTATCAAACCCTGAAGCCATCCACTTAGAGCTTGGCAAAATCTCAACAAATTCGATCAATGGATTGTAAAGTGCTTCCGCATCCGCGGTCGTCGCCACACCATAAATACGTCCTGACGTTATGGCTATTTCATCTGACCAATATTGGGTATTTTTGCGTGTATCGGCATATCCCAAAAGCTGCGCCACAGATTTTGCCACATTATCAGTCACCCCCGCACGAAATCGTACTTCGGCGATATAAGGATGCCCGATATCAACATTCGGGCGAACCCAATCGTTATTCGATTTATACCCACCCGAATATGTTTTTATATCGGTCAAGCTGTCTTTGAATGACGCTAATGCTTCTGTTGAGATATTCCCGCTGAAACGATAGCCGTAACCAAGGAACTTTGTCTTACCTGCATCGGCATTGGCCGAAGTGAGGTCGATGATGTCGATGCGAGTAGCCAAAGGAACTCCTATTCTTGAGGGTGTGAAGTGCCCGGATCAGAAATTTCTGTACGGAATTTTGAGAGTGTTTTTGCATGTTTTTCATCAGACATGGCAAGCATTTGCAAAGCCAAAACAGCCGAGTTGCGTGCACCATGTGAACCCACGGCAACAGTTGCAACAGGCAGCCCGAAAGGCATCTGAACCATGGACAATAATGCATCAACACCGTCCATTACGCCGCCCTTCATCGGGCATGCAATCACTGGCTTATGTGTTAGTGATGCAACCACACCACCTAAATGCGCAGCAAGACCCGCCGCACAAATGAATAGCTTCGCAGAAGTTCCGCTCACATATTCCTCAACTTGTACAGGATTTCTATGCGCAGATAAAACACGCACTTGAAAGGGAATTCCAAGTTCTTCAAGTTTTGCTGTACAATTTTTCATAACTGGCCAATCAGAATTTGAGCCCATCAAAACCGCGACTTCTGGCTGATCCGAATTATCATATTTCATTTTCTCAAGCATACTACACCTTTAAAATTTGTTAGTGATTTCAGTTACAATTTTATAGTTGACGAGGACCTTGTCTAGATCGTCACCATCGCGAAAGCCTTGCTTATCTAGTTGAGCTTTTGGATCGCCTTTTGGCCAAATACGCCAACTGTCATTATCAATCACGTCGGCGATCACAAGTTCTCCATTGTCCTTACGGCGACCAATTTCAAACTTAATATCAACAAGTGCAATGGGTGCATTTGTATCATCTACATTGGCAAGTTTTTCTTCCAATAACGCAAAAGCTGGTTTGAGTAGTTTGTTCCAAATCAAATCAAGATCAGCATCAGTTAGCTCTGCAGCTATCGTTGCAATAGGCTCTCCTTCAATGGGCGCTTTTGCACTATAAATATGCCAATCATCGCCATCTGCCTTTACATATGGATCAGTATAAATACCCTCGGGCCATCCCGCATCGGTAAGATATTTATCACGTGCGTCATTTTCACTCATGCGCGTTACATCTGCTGTTGTAGGAGGTGTTACAAAGCAAGCCTTATGAAAAACCTCTGTTAGTGGTTCTTCAAAGCGATGCCCAGCTTCTAGATTTGGATTGCGTTTAAGAAAACTTCCATATGCAAATCGGCGCATAACAAACTCGATCGGAAGCATGTCAACAGCATGACAACGAATGGCGATTGGAGATGCGATGTCAACAAAAGCTGTTGGAATTCCTGCCTTTTCAAATAATGTGAAATTATTCGCACATTGTGTCGTTTTTTCCGAACCAATAGATCCGATCTCAGCGATTTTTGCTGCATCACCTGCTGTAAGGCGGTCGATTGCTTCCAAGATCACATAGCTTGGATTGTTATCAACGAATACTTGTTTTGTTTTGCCTGAGGCAATCAACTTTCGTTCACTCATTTCAATTCTCCGTTTTTCCGATATCTTTGCGGAACTGCATCCCAGCAAAATCTAGTTTTTCAATTTTAGCATAAGCATCTGCGCGAGCAGCGTCGATATCAACACCTTTTCCAAGAATGTTCAAAACGCGGCCGCCATTCACCGCCCATTTATCGCCATCTTTTTTGGTACCAGCATGGAAATAATCCGCGCCCACTTCAAGATGGCCAAGTCCTGATATTTCCGCGCCTTTTTTCGGTGCTTCAGGATAACCTTCCGCAGCAAGCACAACATTAATGCGGACTGTTTCAATGTCGGCTTTCGGTGTTGTCGCTGCCCCATTTGCGGCATCATAGAAAAGCTCAAAAACATCGCAATCAAGTGCATCCAAAACAACCTGCGTTTCAGGGTCGCCCATGCGGACATTATATTCAAGTAGTTTTGGCCCTTCTGGCGTCAACATCAATCCTGCAAATAAGAAACCCGAAAATGGTGTGTGACGCTTTTTCATTTCATCAAGACTTGGCTCAATAATATTTTGCATGATCTGTTTTTCAAGCTCCGCCGTGAATTCAACCACAGGCGTAAATGCACCCATACCACCTGTATTTGGGCCTTCGTCATTATCAAAAATACGTTTATGGTCGCGTGAAGCTGCAAGTGGGTGGGCATTGCCCTTTGCATCAACAAGGACAAAAAAGCTAATCTCTGGCCCTGTCATAAAGTCCTCAATGACAACACATTTCCCCGCATCGCCAAAAGCTGTACCTGCAATATAGGACTTCACCCAAGTTTCGGCATCTGCTCTGTCCTCGCAAATGACGACACCTTTACCGCCAGCAAGACCATCTGTTTTAAGAACGATTGGCATTGACCGCGTCGCCAGATATTCAAGCGCCTTATCTTCATCTGTGAAGCTTTTCGATGCAGCACATGGCACATCCGCGTCAAATAAAACGGACTTCAAAAAGTCTTTTGAGCCTTCAAGCGCTGCGGCGGCCTTAGAACATCCCAGCACCGAAATACCTGCTGCGCGCAATATATCAGACTGCCCCTCGACAAGCTCCGTTTCTCCACCAAAAATAACCAAATCAATCTTATTCGCCTTACAGAACTCAGCGCATGTTGCACCGTCCATTTTGGGAACAATAGTCGCAATAACGCTCAGCCCATCAGATCCAGGGCTTACAAAAATAGTCCCAACTTTCGGTGATTTTTGAATTGCATAAGCAAATGCGCTTTCACGCCCACCTGAACCGATGATCAAAACATTCTTCATAAAACACCCCCAGATTTACGCGTGCGCGCGAAAAGAAGCCCCGGTGATTTCACATCATATTTTGCTTCACTACCTACAAGTGCATCTTGCATCTTTTGATCGCATAATGGCGCAGGATATTCTCCTGAGAAACATGCCATACAAGTTCCAACACGTGGCGCTATATCCGCACGGGTATCAATCATCTCGTTGCTATCTGCATCAATCGCGCGGCGCAGCCCCTCTTTTGATACAAATGCAAGACTATCTGCGCCAACAAGTTCACGAATTTCTTCGACGGTATTGTTAGCCGCAGAGAGTTCTTTTCGCGACGGCATATCCACACCATAAAAACATGGATACTCGATTGTCGGCGCAGCGATACGGACATGAATTTCCGCTGCGCCCGCATCTTTCAAAAGTTGAATAAGTTTTGGCAATGTATTCGCTCGAACGATGCTATCATCAACGAGAATAATCCGTTTGCCTTCAATATGCCAACGGTCAATTGAAAGCTTCAACCGCACACCAAAATGGCGAAGTTCTTGTTGAGGCTCAATAAATGTACGGCCAACATATGATGATTTCAAAATAGCAAAGTGGAAAGGCAAAGCTGCGCTTTGCGAATAGCCGATTGCCGCAAAAATCCCGCTCTCAGGAACTGGCACAACATAGTCCGCATCAACAGGAGATTCATGGAAAAGCTCCATGCCGATCCGTTCACGCACACGCGCCGTGTAGCGGTTATTGAAAGCCGAATTTGCGCGCATAAAATACACATATTCAAACGCGCAGAATTTTTGTTCGGCCAAATCTTTTTTAGGTGCATATTGAGTGCGTTCGACTTCACCAGCAGGCGTGACCAAAACCAGCTCACCCGCTTCAATATCAAATTGCCAGCTCATATCGGTTGCTTCAAGAGCTGTAGATTCCGATGCAATTGCCAGCTGATTTTCACGCCGACCAAGGCATAAAGGACGAAGACCCAGTGTATCACGGGCAGCATAAATCCCCTCATTTGATAGCACCATGATCGAGAATGCGCCTGTGACCTGCTGACATGCTTCGATGATTGCCGATTTCAAATCATCATGTGAACTTTGTGCCACAAGATGTAAAAACACCTCACTATCGCTATCGGTGAAAAAAAGCTGCCCCTCATCCATGAGATGCATACGCAATTCATCAGCATTTGTCAGATTTCCATTATGAGCCAAACCAAGCGGACCAAAGCGCGTCTGCATCACAAATGGCTGCAAATTTGAAGCAGCCTTTCCACCCGCTGTTGAATAGCGCAGATGGCCAATCATTTGGGTGCCCGGAAGCTCCATATTATCCGTTTGGTTTTTAGAAAATACTTCTGAAACCAATCCTGCATCACGATGCGCAAAAATCTGTTTTTCGTGCATACTGGCTATGCCCGCACCTTCTTGACCACGGTGCTGAAGCGCATGAAGACCAAAAATTGTGAGCGCCAAAGCATCATTAACCGCATGGCACGCAAATATCCCGCATTCTTCTTTAACGGCTGAAAATGGTATATTCAAAAGGCCATCATCCGTAATTGGGTTGGCCTTGAGATATTGTGAATATTCCGCAACGATATGTGGGTAGAGCTTATGTTCTTCAACCAAAATACGCTGCGAAAGAACATCCGCTGTATCATCGCTATAAACAGGCACAACAGCTTGACCGATGACTGGGCCGCCATCCATTTCGGCTGTCACAAGATGAACCGAGCAACCGCTCTCTTTTGCACCTGCATCAATCGCTTGTTGTTGAGGATTTAGTCCTTTAAAATCTGGCAAAAGTGAAGGATGGATATTCAGAATACGACCATAGAACCGCTCGACAAATTCTGAAGACAAAAGCCGCATATATCCCGCAAGCACGACAATTTCGACACGGTGCTCAGCAAATAATTTAAGGATTTGCGCTTCACGCTCGGCACGCGATCCAGCTACAAACTCACATTTAACACCTGCATTTTCTGCAACCACGCGCCCTTGCGCTTGCGAATTGTCTGTAATCGCGATGACATATTCAACTGGAGATGCATCATCTTGAGCTGCATGCAGCAAAGCCCCCATATTTGACCCACGTCCAGAAAATAATACCGCTGCACGCATAGGGGCTTCTCCTATTTCAAACCAAATTTTGTATCGATAACATTTTGCGCATCACCATCCGTTATCACACCCAGATCATACACTTGGAACCCTGCATCTGCAAATGGCTTTCTAAAGTTTCCGAGTGCCTGAGCATCATCATCAACGATAGCCACAAGGCCAATCCCCATATTCCAAACCCGGAACGCTTCTTGAGCGCTTACCCAGCCCTCTTTCACAGCCCAGTTGAAAAGATCAGGCGTAGGGACGAGACTGACATCAAGATCAAATCCTAAACCTTTCGCCAATACACGCTTTAAATTACCCGCCAAACCGCCGCCAGTAATATGAGCATAACCATGAACATATTTTGCCGCCTCAAGTGCTGGCTTCACATAAATACGCGTTGGCTCAAGCATCAATTTACCAATATTATGACCAGTTCCAGGCAAATCATCATTCATTCCAAGATGGGCCTCTTTAAGAACACGCTGTAATAATGAATACCCGTTTGAGTGCGGCCCAGAACTGGCAACACCCATCACGCGCTGACCCGCTTTCATAGAATCAAATCGTGGTAGCACTTCATCACGCTCAACGACACCTGTTGCAAAACCTGCCAAATCAAACTTACCTGATGCGTAAAGCGTTGGAAGCTCGGCCGTTTCTCCACCGATCAGTTGGCAATTCGCTTCGATACATGCCGCAGAAATGCCTTTAACCATTTCAAGATTTTGAGCAGGGTTCAGTTTATTCACAGCCAAATAATCAAGGAAGAAAAGCGTTTGTGCATTTTGACACAAAAGATCATTCACACACATTGCAACCAAGTCAAAGCCAATGGTTTCAAAATTATTCAACGCTTCGGCGATGTCCAGCTTTGAGCCGACACCATCACATCCCGCCACCAAGATAGGGTCGCGCATACCGATTGCTTTGAGATCGAATAAACCACCAAAACCACCAATCTGATCCATAGAACCAGAACGTCTTGTAGCGGCTGCTAACGGAGCAAGATCACGTACAAAATCATCCCCTGCCTCGATGTCCACGCCGCTTTGTGCGTATGTAATTGGGGTTTTATTTGACATCGGCATTGGCCTCGCTCAAGTTTTGGGTTGAGATTCTTGGCGAATGAATACAAGCTTGCATGATAGATCGCAAGTTCATATTTAAGATTATCCGAAAAAAGACTTCGCTATTTCTTAAAAATAATTTTGAAACTGCGCACTTATCTTACTCCTTAAATTGAAGTTTATTAAGCATTGTATAGATACCATCAGTTTTTTTCAGCAACTCCGTATGCGTACCAATCTCAACAACCTTACCCTGATCCATGACCACGATTTGATCTGCATCACGAATAGTCGACAAACGATGGGCAATCACAATAACCGTTTTACCAGAAGTCGCGCTTTGAATGGCTTTTTGTACAATGGCTTCGCTCTCGCTATCAAGAGCAGATGTCGCTTCATCAAGGAGTAAAATTGGAGCATCCTTTAATATGGCACGCGCCACTGATAAACGCTGCTTTTGTCCACCCGAAAGAGATGCGTTACCCTCGCCAAGCATGGTATCAAAACCATTTGGCATAGCTTTTATAAAGTCTTCCATATGCGCCGCTTTTGCAGCTTTCTCGATGTCTTCACGTGATGCATCAGGGCTACCAATAGCGATATTATCAGCAATGCTTTGCGTGAAGATTGTGGTTTCCTGAGGGATCGCTGCGATTGCGCCGTATAGAGCGAGCTTACTGAGACAGCCTAATTCCTTGCCATCAACATTGATTGCTCCAGTTTCTAAATCATAAAATCGTTGCAAGAGCGAAAATAATGTCGATTTTCCAGATCCTGAGCGCCCAACCAATGCTGTCACTTTTCCAGCAGGCACAGTAAAACTGACCCCATTTAGCGCAGAAGCGCCTTCTTCATACGAAAACGTCACATCTTTGAACTCAATTTCAGACGCTTGTGATGATAGATCTTCATCCCCGAAGAGTTGTTGCGGTTGCTGATCCACAAGCTCATAATAATAGCTAAGCGGAACCATTTGCTTAACAAGATTGACACGCAAATTTGCAAGGCGCTTTATCGGTTCATAAGCATTAATAAAGGCCAAAATAAATGCCATAATTGCGCCTGTGGTATTATACCCAGCTATGATGGCATAAGCTGCGTATGAAATAATACCCGCGACCGCAACTCCACCAAGCGCTTCTGTTAATGGAGAGCTCAATGCGCTTGTATTCGCAATTTTGACCGCACGGCTTTGCAAATTATCAATGGTTTGATCAAAATGTTCTTGCGTTTCATACTCATTGCTAAAGGATCGTATCAAGCGAATGCCCGCGAGACGTTCATAAAGCAATGTCATGAAATGGCTTGTCATAGTGAACTCAGTAGCCACCGATGAACGTATTCTTTTTGTGATAAACGACACACCCCAAATCACAGGTGGAGCAATAAGAAACGTAAATATCGTTAACTTCCAATCTGTATAGATCATAAACGCGACAAGAAAAATGACGGTGAGCGCGTCACGCATAGCCGATGTCAAAAGCACACGGATAAGATCACCCGCTGATTTCGTTACATTGGTGATTCTATTCACAATATCGGCAGTTTCATGTTGATCGAAATATGGTATATCTTGACGCAAAAGCTTAGCCAAAACCGAACGGCGCATTGTAGCCGCAAGACCAGCTGATATTTTTGAGAGAATGACCGAGTAGCCATAGGTCGCACCGCCCTTTATGAGGTAAATCACGATAATTCCAATTGCTACTGGCAATATCAAATCGGTGCGCTCTTGATTAAAAAGATCATCGATAACAACTTGCAAGATCCATGTCGACAAAACCGTTGTGATTGCCACCAAAACCATAAAGGCCACGGCGATTGCGCCGAGGCCTTTATAGGGTCGAAACTCCGATTTTATAAACCTCTTTATCAGTCCAAAATCTATAGAGCCTTTTGCCATTTTAGCCCTTTAAATTTTCCCAAAAGCTTTTAACCTTTGTAAAAAAATCTTTTGAATTCGGACTATTATTGGTTTCTTGTTCAATTGCCTGAAATTCTTCAATCAACTCTTTCTGGCGAGATGTTAAATTGATCGGGGTCTCAACTTCAAGATCGATATAAAGATCACCAAAATCTTTGCTACGCAAATTTGGCATACCTTTTCCGCGCAAACGTAACCGCTTACCCGATTGCGAACCCGCAGGGATGCTCACGCGAGTTCGACCACCATCAAGAGTAGGCGCTTCAATCGTACCGCCCATAATTGCAGTGCTCATCGATACAGGGATATCACAGTAAAGATCGCGTTCTTCACGCTCAAAAATCGAGTGTTTCTTGACTTCAATAAACACATAAAGGTCGCCCGAAATACCGCCGCGCACACCCGCTTCACCCTCACCAGTTAAACGGATGCGTGTGCCTGTCTCAACACCTTTCGGTATATTGACTTTGAGTGTACGCTCCTTTTGTGTGCGCCCAGAACCCGCACAAGTTTTACAAGGGTTTTTGATAATTTGACCACGACCAGAGCAGGTCGGACATCCACGCTCAACCGTAAAGAATCCCTGCTGCGCACGAACGCGCCCAGCACCATGACAAGTCGGACAAGTTGAGGGCTTAGTACCACCTTCTGCACCCGTCCCCGAACAACCATCACAGCTTACAGCACTTGGGATGCGAATTTCAGCTTCACGACCATTAAACGCTTCTTCAAGCGTCACACTCATATTGTAGCGTAGATCAGATCCGCGTGTGGCACGATTTCCACCGCCTCCGCCACCTTGTCCACGACGACCACCCATGAAATCTCCAAAGAGATCATCAAATACATCCGAAAATGCCGAACCGAAATCATTAGGGTTGAAGCCTTGGCCACCGCCACCACCCATGCCGCCTTGCGCAGCTTCATGGCCAAAGCGATCATAAGCAGCTCGCTTTTGCGGGTCTTTGAGAACTTCATAAGCTTCATTAACAGCTTTAAATTCTTCTTCTGCGTTTGGCTTATCTGCGTTGCGATCAGGATGTAGCTCTTTCACCTTAACGCGAAATGCCTTCTTGATCTCGTCATCTGACGCGGATTTAGCCACGCCGAGCAGATCATAATAGTCTTGCTTGGCCATAAAATTTACCTCTATATTTCAAAGATTGCGGCCCCATTTAGAGGCCGCACCGACATTATTTTTTGTCCATATCTTCGAAATCAGCATCCACAACGTCATCTTCTGCTGGCGCATCTTCTGAAGTTGCAGCAGCATCACTTTCTTGCTGCTCTTTATAGATCGCTTCACCAAGTTTCATAGACGCTTCCATAACATCTTGGCTGCGCGACTTGATTTTTTCAGCATCATCTTCTTCAAGCGCTTCTTCAAGATTTGTCAACGAAAGCTCAATCGCTTCAACCGTTGTTGGGTCAACCTTGTCGCTATGCTCAGAAAGTGATTTTTTGGTCGCGTGAACGAGGCTCTCACCTTGGTTTTTCGCTTCCGTAAGCTCTTTACGCTCTTTATCTGCCTCAGCATTTTCCTCAGCATCTTGAACCATTTTCTCGATATCTTCATCAGACAAACCGCCAGAAGCTTGGATCGTGATGCGGTGCTCTTTGCCCGTACCCTTATCCTTCGCCTGAACCGAAACAATGCCGTTGCTATCGATATCAAATGTCACCTCAATTTGTGGCAAACCACGTGGTGCTGGTGGGATATCTTCAAGATTGAATTGTCCGAGCATTTTGTTGTCAGCGGCCATCTCGCGCTCACCTTGGAACACGCGAATTGTTACAGCTGTTTGATTATCTTCGGCAGTTGAGAAAGTCTGTGATTTCTTTGTCGGGATTGTTGAGTTGCGATCGATCAAGCGTGTAAACACACCACCCAAAGTTTCGATACCCAAGCTCAACGGTGTAACGTCAAGCAGAACAACATCCTTCACGTCGCCTTGCAAAACGCCCGCTTGAATCGCAGCACCCATCGCAACAACTTCATCAGGGTTCACGCCTTTATGCGCTTCTTTACCGAAGAACTTCGTGACTTCTTCCATAACGCGCGGCATACGTGTCATACCACCAACCATAACGATCTCATCGATATCGCCTTTTTGAAGGCCAGCGTCTTTAAGCGCTGCCAAACATGGCTTAAGTGAATTTTTGATCAAATCTTCGACCAAGCCTTCAAGTTTCGCGCGTGTAAGCTTCAAAACGAGGTGCAAAGGCTGGCTTGTTTTTGGATCCATTGAGATAAATGGCTGGTTGATCTCTGTTTGTGTCGCAGATGAAAGCTCAATTTTTGCTTTTTCGGCAGCTTCCTTCAAACGCTGAAGTGCCATTTTGTCGCCACGAAGATCAACACCCGATTCTTTTTTGAATTCTGTCGCAAGATAATCAACAATGCGCATATCAAAATCTTCACCGCCCAAGAATGTGTCGCCGTTAGTCGACTTCACTTCAAATAGACCGTCATCAATTTCAAGGATCGTGATATCGAATGTACCACCACCAAGATCGTATACCGCAATTGTTTTGGCTTCTTTTTTATCAAGACCATAAGCAAGCGCCGCAGCTGTTGGCTCGTTGATAATACGCAAGACTTCAAGACCCGCAATTTTGCCTGCATCTTTCGTTGCTTGGCGCTGTGCATCATTAAAGTAAGCAGGCACCGTGATAACAGCTTGAGTTACTTCTTCACCCAAATAGCTCTCAGCAGTCTCTTTCATTTTTTGCAAAATAATCGCAGAAATTTGTGATGGTGAGAATTTCTCGTCATTCACCTTCACCCAAGCGTCACCATTGCCGCCATCTACGATTTCATACGGAACCATCTTTCTATCTTTTTCAACCATCGGATCATCAAAACGACGACCGACAAGACGCTTAACAGCAAATAATGTGTTGGTTGGGTTGGTCACCGCTTGACGCTTTGCTGGCTGACCAACAAGACGCTCATCATCCTTAAAACCAACAATAGAAGGCGTCGTACGCGCACCTTCAGCATTTTCAATTACACGCGCCTGCGCACCATCCATGATCGCAACGCAAGAGTTTGTTGTTCCAAGGTCAATTCCGATAACTTTTGCCATTTGTATTCCTTCAATTTGCAAACAAGTTTAGAGCCTTTACAGCACTCAATTAATGTCCCGTGTATGAGATTGATCGGTATATAAGAACCCAAAACACGCTGTGCAAGAGGCTTGATAGAGAAAATTATTCTCAAAACAAAAAAGACGACCCCGAAGAGCCGCCTTTCTTAGATAAATATATAAGAATTAGTCATCATCGTCAGACGCAGCAACTACAGCAGCAGCAATCAATACAACTGCGATTGCTGGAACCAACCAACCTGCTGATCCAGAACCTGGTTCTGTTGGTGTGATAAGGGGGGGATCAGTTATAATAGCTGGTCCGGGAGTCCCAGCAAAAGCTGTTGTTGCCGCCAAAAGAGCAGCTGATGTCAATGCAACTAGTTTCATATTAAATCCTTTCAATTAGTGCGATCCCAAAGGCAGAATACCAAAGGTCCTTATATTCGCATAATTTAGTCTTTCATGAGAAAATAAAACGATCAACATTTTTCTTTAATGATGATAATTTTACTAGAAACTGTGACATCTGTGCCAAAAACAAAAAAGGCGGCCCCGAAGAGCCACCTTTCTTAGACAAATAAGCAATAGAGCTTAGTCGTCGTCATCTTCAGATGCAGCAACTACAGCAGCAGCAATCAATACAACTGCGATCGCTGGAACCAACCAACCACCTGAGCCACCAAGTGAGCCTGTAGGAGCAGTCGTAACTTCTTCTACAACGTTAGCAACAGGTGCTTCATATACTACGTTTCCAGCAAAAGCTGTTGTTGCTGCCAAAAGAGCAGCTGATGTCAATGCAACTAGTTTCATATTAAATCCTCCAAAAATTGCGCTCCGAAAGGCGGCATGCCTCCGGTCTAGAATATTCGCACGCCTTTTTAACCAGAATTTTTTACAACTATCAATCAAGAAAATTCACACATGAATATTATTGGTATATTTTCGTCATGATTTCATGAAAACTGTCTTCTTTTTGCCACGGTTTTGACTGTATTCGCCCTAAAAAAGTCAATTTTATAAGTATTTTGCAGCAAGGTCTGGCGGGTTTTGAAAAAAATCATCTGCTGAAATAGCCGCGTTAACATTTCCGTTACCAATCCAGATAATTTTATCCGCAAATCCAATCATTTCATCGGGGTTATGACTCACCATTAACGCAATTTTATTGATTCTAAGGACATTTTCTTTAATAAGCGCTCGAATTTCTCGGTTTTGCCTTGGTCCTAAAGCTGCGAGAGGCTCATCAAGCAACCAAATATCATTGTTTTGTAGAATTGCGCGCGCAATTGCTGCGCGTGCAGCTTGCCCCCCAGATATTGAACGCGGATATCTTTCAAGAATTTCGCATATTCCAAGCTTTTCACAAAGCTCATTAAGAACATCGCTTGAGATCGAATCAGTACCAAGTAAAATATTGTCCCTTATATTCATCCTCGGAAACAAATTGTGGTCTTGAAAAACCATTGAAATTAATCTCTTGCTTGGTGACAAATTCTGTATTTCCTTACCATTCCATAGAATTTGTCCTGACTCAATTTGGGCAAAGCCCGCAATCGCATTCAGAAGTGTCGACTTGCCGCAACCTGAGGGACCAATCACCGCAATAATTTGTCCCGCTTCGATTTTATCATTTGCACTTAGCTGAAAATCACCAGCACGAAGATTTAAATTCCTGAATTCAAGCATCATTATATCCCTCATATGCATTCCATAATTGAACGATTCCAAGCAATACAAAAATAGCGACCAACACGAGTAAGGATAAGGCACTCGCCATTTCATAGCGATAGCTTCCAATCATCTGCCAAATCAGCACGGGTAAAGTTTCAAAACCAGATGGGGCAAATAAAGGCATGAGGGCGAGGTCACCAATCGACAACGCCACGATCAGAACACTTGTTTCAATTCCTGTGCCACGGCAATGCGGCCACCAGAAGCGCTTTAACTGATCAACTTTTTTAGGCATAAGAAGTTTCATCAAGCGCCTCTCCTCATTCGAAACCTTATTTATGCACCCACGCCATGTACTTACAATCAATGGCAACATCGCTAAAGCTTGGAATAGTGCAACAAATACCACGCCATAAGAAAACGGGTTAGCAAAAGGGCGGATGCATAAAATAACGGCAACCGCTAGCACGAGTGGTGAAGTTGCGCCAATAAGCCATGCCAAACTGTCGCGCTGATAGTATATCATCACTGCAGCGATGAATTGACATATCAGCACACTCATCAAACCAAGCTTTATGGAATTCCAAGCTGCCTCAAAGAGCCCATTTTGCTCAAATAATTGGAAAATGCCCGAAGAAGCATTTATTGAAAACTCGATGAGAGGAGCCGCCAAGATCAACAAAGTACATATGAAGAAAAACACCAGCCCAAAACGCAAAACGACTGAGTTTGGTTTTGGCAGCTGAAAATCTTGTGAAGCCTCTGGCCAGTCGGTTTCAAACGAGTTTCGCGCCAACACGTACACAATAAGCCCAAATGCCATTTGCAATAGCGCCAACTTAGCTACGAGTATCAAATTCAAATCATAACGAATAGCTTGATAAATGCTAAGCTCCAGTGTCGTTACAGACAGGCCGCGACCAAGTGTAAGGACGATCGTAAAGCTCAAACTTGCGTATAGAAAAACGATGGCAAAAGCAGTCGGCAATACGCGGCGCAAAACATCGCAGTCAATCAAGCGCCAAACCTCTCCTGCTTGAGTTGCTAATATAACCTGCGCCTTTGGTACGCTTTGATAAGCCCTGCGCAAAAAAAACAAAACCACAGGAATATTGAAAATCCAGTGCGCCATCAAAATTCCAAACAAACCGAATACAGGCAGATTGAGCCCTTGCCGCCCATAAAGGGCGATCACCGAAAGAACGACTGCAAGTGGCGGCAGAAAGAATGGAAGGTAACAGAAAGCCTCCAGAAATCTCTGTCCGCGGAATCGAAACCTTGAAAAACCAATAGCTAGAATGACACCAAAACAAATGGCTCCAAGCGATGACAAAACCGATTGGAGCAATGTGAAATATAATGCGTTTAATGTCACTTCATTCCTGCTTGGAAAGCTTCTTTTGCATTTTCGATATCCGATTCGCTGGTGTCTGAGATCAATGACTTAAAATTGTTTTGATTCGTAAAACCTTCTGGCAATTCAATCTCGGCAACTGGGTACATCCAGTTTCCAGTAATCAAAGCATTTTGAGCTTCTTCAGATTCTAGATATTCCAAAAAGGCTCGGCCAAGTTCTTGTTGATCACTCGAAGCTACAATCCCTGATAGTTCGATTTGCAATGCGTGCCCTTCTTCGAATGAAGCCGCGGCAAACCCATCATCTTCCTCAGCTATCAAATGATAGGCGGGTGAAGTTGTGTACGACATAACCATGTCCGCTTCATCTGCAAGAAATAGCGAATACGCTTCAGACCACCCTGGAGTGACCGTCACAATATTATCTTTTAATTTTTCCCAATATGCAGGCGCGTCTTCACCGTAAATTTCGCTAACCCAAACTGTCAAACCAAGCCCTGGCGTTGATGATCTTGGGTCTTGGATAACGATTTTCAAATCACTATCGGCTAACTCTTCGAAATTCTTTGGTGGGGTTTCTAATTTCTCTTTTTTGTAAACAAAGGCAAAATATCCCCAATCATAAGCGCGAAAAATTTCATTATCCCAAACCCATCCAGTATTGCCGATATTTTGAGCCATTTCAAAATTATGCTCAGCAAATAGCTTCGTATCACCAGATTTATCAGCTAGGTTTTGATCAATACCAACGACAGCATCGGCCTCAGTATTTTTACCTTCAAGCTGCAAGCGCGAAAGTATTGAAGCGCCATCTCCCGCAGCTGTAAAGACAAGATCACAATCGCATTGCTCTTCAAAGCCTTTTTCAATGTCAGGCCCAGGCCCCCACTGGCTGGCAAAGCTATCATAGGTATAAACATTGAGAGTTTCTGCGCTCAATGGAGCCGCAATTAATGTCGTCATCAATAATAAGTCACGCATATCTTCTTCCTTTAAAATATGCGGAAGAAGTCATTGGGACTAAAGCGCCCGAATATCCTTTCCTCCGCCAGTACAATCTGGTTCAGGTTCAACGGGTTCATTCTCACATCTCAGCTTTTCAGCACCCCGAGGATAAATTATATTTAACTCAATTTGATAGCTTACTCAAGGGTTCTCATTTAAATCTATCATTTGAGGCAGACCATTATCGCTTACGCGAAAACCAAAAATAGGTTTGCCAACAATATCATCTTGTGCAATCGATCCAAAATAGCGGCTATCATTTGAATTATCGCGATTATCACCCATCATAAAATATGATCCATCGGGCACTGTGAATGTTTGTGTTATATCCGATTGGCTATTATCGGCCATATTTGCAATTTGATAGCGTTTTCCATTTGGCATCGTTTCCTCAAGCAATTCAGCTTCAATTCCAGTATGACCCCGATTTTTGAGAAGGACAGAACCTAGATTACTGAGCGGTAGTGGCGAACCATTTACGCTCACTGCGCCATCAACCAGTGAAACCTCATCACCACCGACACCAATGACGCGCTTAATGAACACAATATCTCGGCCATGAAAATTCGTCGTGAAAGCAACAAGATCACCATGCTCAATCTTAAAGCCAATTTTATTGACGAACAGGTAATCATCTGGATTTAAATTTGGCGACATAGAAGAGCTGGGTAAAATATAGGGTGCTGCAACAAAGCCACGAAACAACATGCCGACCATCAATGTTCCTACAAATATAAAGGGCCAAAGCCACTGCGCTTTAGCATACCAACTCAGCGGAAATATCAGTTTTTTACGCGCAACGAGAACAGCAAGAATAACGGCCATAACCCTAAAGAGCATTGCTGAAATCACGATCCCAAAGTAAAAATTGCCAGTAATTAATGAAAACAATCCGGCTGATGGGAAGATGCTCAACAACGTTAAAAAAAATACACCTACAGCCATGCGCCCTTTATTGAGGTAGCAAAGCCCAACGAGCGAACCAAAAATGAGAGTTATGATTGCCACAACCCAAGGTGAACGATTCTTGTATGCTTGAATCATTTCACCAAACCATCAATCGCTTTCCATTGCGCCAAATGCTTTGAAAGCTCATCGATATGCATCATTACGGCTGCGTCAGATGGTGCTATCTCTGGTGCATCATGGGCTTCAACAAATAAGCCCGAAATACCGACAGCCAAAGCTGCCCGTGCCAAGACAGGTGCCATTTCACGATCACCACCAGAAGCTCCATTTAAGCCGCCAGGCATCTGAGTTGAATGTGTCGCATCAAAAACAATTGGATGCCCCGTTGAGGCCATAATCGGCAAGCTGCGCATATCAGAAACCAAATTATTATATCCAAAGCTCGCCCCACGTTCACATAACAAAACGCGTTCATTCCCAGTTTCGGTGAGTTTCTGCGCGACATGCTTCATATCATCAGGAGCAAGGAATTGTCCTTTTTTCACCATCACTGTTTTTTGAGTTTGCGCGGCGGCAATCAAGAGGTCCGTTTGACGGCATAAAAATGCTGGTATTTGAATAATATCAACAACCGAAGCCACTTGCTCACATTGATCCGCAGCATGCACATCTGTGATAACGGGCACATTAAACTCTGAACGAATGTCACTCAAAATACGCAAGCCTTCTTCAATGCCCGAACCACGCTTTCCATGTATGGATGTGCGATTGGCCTTATCAAATGATGCCTTGAAAACAAATGGGATACCGTGCTTGCTTGTGAGGGATTTTAATTTCTCAGCCATCATCATCGCATGATCACGGCTTTCAATTTGGCAAGGCCCACAGATCAAAACAAATGGTAAGTTTTGACCAAACTCAATCTCAAATGCATCCAAGCGAACATTCATTTTATACCTCTTTGTTTGAGTGCATTTTCAACGCGTAGAACATCTTCGGGATTGTTAACCTCCCAAAATGCACGGCCGTTGGAATTCACCTTAACGCAATCAATGCGCTTTCCATTTTCAAGAAAACGCAGCTGCTCCAAACCTTCAATTTTCTCAAGATGGCCCTCAGACCAGTTGACATATTGCGATAGAACCCCTCGGCGATATGCGTATAATCCGATGTGCAAATATACATCCGATGGGCTGCTCTCCACAAGCGCATCTGAAGTGGGAAGCACCTCTTTGGAAAAATACAAAGCACGGCCATCAGAGGCAATTGCTGCCGTCGTCCCGCCGACCTGCCCCTTCATGCGATCTTCGCGCAGCGCAATAAGTTGCTCGCGATCACATGGCATCACGGGAGTTGCCATTTCCGCTTCTGGGTGTATGGCCATATATTCAATAAGTGCCCTACCAAAATCAGCTGGGATCAGTGGGGCATCACCTTGAAAATTAATGATAAGATCGGCATCAATTTGGTCAAGCAAAAACGCGCATCTTTCCGTGCCATTGCGACAGCTTTCTGGCGTCATCATAGCTTGTCCACCAAAGCCACGCACATGCTCTGCGATCTCTTCATGATCGGTTGCAACATATATCTCATCAACACCAATTTCACGGGCCGCAATAAAACAACGCTCAACCAAACTGCGCTTCTCACCATCCGAACCTTCAAGCAAAGCAAGTGATTTACCAGGAAATCGCGTGCTGTTCATTCGGCTTGGGATGATGATGGCTGTTTTCATTCGGCTTCAAATCCAAGAGTTTTCGGATCCATCACATAATGTGATCCACAGAACTGGCAATCCGCAGTCACCATGCCATCATCATTATACATATGCTTTAGATCTTTTTGCGAATAGATTGACAGGGAATTGCGGACTTTTTCCTCGCTACAGCTACAGTGAAATTGAACTTTTTGTGCTGGGTTTGCCGTTGGTTCATCTTCATGGAACAAGCGGTAAATAAGCTCCTCGCTTGAGAGTTCGTCAGATAGCAATTCATCCGCTGTAAGTGTCCCAAGCAATGCTTCAACGCGCTTGATGTGATCATCATCATTAGCAACCGCATTGATACCCCCCTCACCTGCAAGTCGCTGCACCATAACAACACCGCCGCGCCAAACGCCAGCCAGCTTGTCTTTGTGAATTTCAACATGGAAGCGTGTTGGTATTTGCTCGGATTGGTCGAAATAATCGACTGCCGCATCGGTTAGCCCATCTTTAATCGGCGTGATACCTTGGTAAGGTTGTGTGCCTGTTTTTTGGTCGATAATTATTCCAAAAATTGACTTCACAAATTCTGGCATTTTATCTGCATATTCAGCAGCATCAAAACGCGCATAGCCGCGCAAACTCGGCAGTCCATTTTCACCTTCGGGAGCGGTATAATCTGTTGCGATCAATTTAATTGCGCCTTCACTTCGAATTTGCAATGAAAGATTTCCACGCAATTTGATGGATGATGCAATCGCCGCATTAAGCAGAATGCACTCAACCATTTTGAACGCAACCCAATCAGGGTAATCGTGTTGAGCGATAATCTGTGTGATGGATTCAGAAAGTTTCACAACACGGCCACGCATACCAATTTTATCAAGTTGGAAGCTCTGGACGAAGTCTTGTTTTTGATTGTTCATTTTTCATGCCTTTGAAGTTTGGCTTTATATAAGGGCGCGATGTTCAAATGAAAAGGAGACATCAAATAAACTCAGCCTCATATTTAACTCTAAACAGATTACTCCATCTCGCTCAAATCACAAGATGTCTTGAAATGTTCTTGCTTTGTTTCTATGGTGTCTTATGAGCAATCAACGCATATCAAAGGAAATTCGTCGCGGTCGTGGCGCAACACAAAACGAAACCAACCGTTTTGAAAGCCAAAAACGCGAGAACTTTGATGATGGCTGGAATATTGAAGAAGAGATCAAGCCCATCCGCACGGAACTCATCATTGATAGTTCGCGCAGTATCCTTGCCCGCAATAATTCGCCCGATATTCCCTTTGATAGGTCGATTAATCCTTATCGGGGTTGTGAGCATGGTTGCATTTATTGTTTTGCAAGAACCACCCATGCCTATCTTGGATATTCACCAGGTTTGGATTTTGAAACCAAAATCGTCTATAAACCAAACGCCGTTGAGCTTCTTGCAGAAACATTATCAAAACCCAGTTACAAGCCTGCGCCAATAGCTTTTGGAACCAATACCGATCCTTATCAACCCGTGGAAAAAGACTTGCGGATCACACGCGACCTATTAGAATATCTGCTTGATCGTCAACATCCCGTGACCATCACAACGAAAGGCAGCCTGATAACCCGTGATCTTGATGTCTTATCGCAACTCGCGAAAAATAATCTGGTAAGTGTGGCCGTTTCTGTCACCACATTGGACAATCATTTACACCGCAAATTGGAGCCCCGTGCAGCCGCCCCACAAAAACGTCTATCAATGATCCGCGCTTTGGCCGAGGCGAATATCCCCGTTACCGTATTTGCATCACCAATGATTCCAAAGCTTAACGACCACGAGCTTGAAGACATATTGCAGGCTGCAAAAGACGCGGGTGCAGGGAAAGCGCACTATATGCTTGCCAAACTGCCCCTTGAAGTTGCACCACTTTTTAAAGACTGGCTAGATGAACATTATCCAGAACGCGCGGGGAAAGTGATCGGAACAATCCAAGACACACGTAATGGGAAAGATAGCTCATCAAAATTTCACGAACGATTTACAGGAACCGGTGTGTACGCAGAACTGCTGAATGCGCGCTTCAAAACAGCCATTCGAAAAATCGGGCTAAATGCGCCAAGCACCAAACTGCGCACAGATTTATTTCGCCCGCCCCCCAAAGATTTCCGACAAATGGAACTCTTTTGATTCGTCAATTGTGGATGTATAGATCAATCATGAGCAAAATCATTTTATTCAACAAACCCTTCAATGTATTATCGCAATTCACCGATAATAGTATCGATGCCGCAAAGCGCCAGACTTTATCTGATTATATAAATATACCAAATGTTTATGCCGCTGGCAGGCTAGATCGTGATAGTGAAGGGCTGATGATCCTTACCGATGATGGCAGGCTTCAAGCGCGCATTGCAGATCCAAAAAACAAAATGGCAAAGAGCTATTGGGTTTTGGTTGAAGGGGTTCCCGATGAATTAGCGATTTCTAAACTTCGCAAGGGTGTGATGCTCAAAGATGGGATGACGAAGCCAGCTGGAATTCAACTGATGGATTCACCCAGTGGTTTATGCGAGCGAGACCCGCCCGTGCGCTACCGCAAATCGATCACAGATACTTGGCTCAATCTCAAAATCACCGAAGGGCGCAATCGCCAAATTCGTCGCATGACTGCAGCCGTTGGCTTCCCTTGCCTGCGCCTCATTCGCCATCAAATTGGTGATTGGCAGCTCGGTGATTTGAAAAATGGTGAGTGGCGGGAAGGCTAGAGCCTACCCGATTTCAACAAGCAAATCTTTCGCGTCAATCTGATCGCCAACACCAACATGAACGGCCTTTACCGTTCCGTCACGATCTGCATGAAGACCGGTCTCCATTTTCATCGCTTCGATCGTGAGAACAAGATCGCCTTCTTTAACCTTTTGGCCTTCAGATACGATCATGCTTGCAACAACGCCTGGCATTGGCGCGCCGATTTCACCTTCAGCACCTGTTGATTTCTTGCGGGCTTGAACTGTTGCAACCGCAGATCGATTCGGCACACGAACAGCACGAGGTTGGCCATTAAGCTCAAAGAACACTTTGACTTCGCCCTTATCATCGGTTTCGCCAACGGCCTGCATACGGATTTCGAGTGTCTTACCTTCTTCAATTTCTGCCGCAAGCTCTTCACCCGATTCCATGCCATAGAAAAACACTTTTGTAGGCAGAACGCGCGTTGGACCATATTCAGCATGTGCATTCATATAGCCTTCAAAAACCTTTGGATACATCAAATAACCCATGAGATCTTCGTTATCTATTGCAAATTCTTCGCCTGCTAATTTTTGCAAATCAGCATGAGCTTTCGTAAGATCGGCAGGTTTCATGCTCTCGCCAGCGCGCTCCGTATTTGGCTTGCGCCCCTTGAGAGCCTTATCAACAATATTCGCTGGAAAACCACCATGTGGCTGACCGAGATTGCCCTCAAGCATATCAATTACAGATTGTGGGAACGCCACATCTTTTTCAGGATCAAGAACATCTTCTGCCGAGATACCTTGGCTGACCATCAAAAGTGCCATATCACCAACAACCTTGCTTGAAGGGGTCACCTTAGTGATATCGCCAAACATTTGGTTCACTTGTGCATATGTCTTTGCAATTTCAGGCCAACGCGATTCAAGACCAAGTGAGCGAGCTTGAGCTTTCAGATTTGTAAATTGTCCACCTGGCATTTCATGAAGATAAACTTCTGACGCAGGCGCGCGAACGCCACTTTCAAATGCAGCATATTGATCGCGTACTTTTTCCCAATAATCAGATATCTCGCGAATACGCTCACCATTCAAACCTGTATTGCGGTCATTATGGCGCAATGCTTCAACAATCGATCCCAAACATGGCTGTGATGTGCCGCCAGAAAAGGCATCCATCGCCACATCAACAGCATCAACACCAGCTTCACTTGCCGCTAAAATAGTCGCCGCTGCAATCCCCGATGTATCATGTGTGTGGAAATGTATAGGCAAGCCAATTTCTTCTTTGAGAGCCTTAATCAAAACTCGTGCGCCATCTGGCTTCATCAAACCCGCCATATCTTTGAGGCCAATCACATGAGCGCCAGCTTTTTCCAGCTCTTTGCCCATATCCACATAATATTTCAGGTTATATTTGTTCTGGTTTGGATCGGTTACATCACTTGTATAGCAAATTGTACCTTCACAAATTTTGCCAGCTTCATTCACAGCATCCATAGAAACACGCATATTTTCAACCCAGTTCAAACTGTCGAAAACGCGGAAAATATCAATCCCCGTATCGGCAGCTTGCGCAACAAATGCCTTCACGACATTATCAGGGTAACTTGTATAGCCAACACCATTGGCACCGCGAAGCAGCATTTGTGTGAGCAAATTTGGCATAGCTTTGCGCAGGTCACGCAGGCGTTGCCATGGGCATTCCATTAAGAAACGATAAGCCACGTCAAATGTAGCACCACCCCAGCACTCAACAGAAAAAAGCTCGGGCAAATTCGCCGCATAAACAGGTGCAACGCGCTGCATATCATAGCTACGCATACGTGTTGCCAATATCGATTGATGTCCATCACGCATAGTCGTGTCGGTAATGAGCAAGCGTTTTTGTGCAAGCATCCAATCGGCCACAGCCTTTGGCCCTTCGCGCTCCAAAATTTGCTTCGCACCTTCTTGAATATTGGTCGCATCAAATTTTGGTAAAGCAATCGGCGCTTTATGTTCCAAATCAGGAACCGGACGGCCCTTTGCTTCGGGATTACCATTGACGGTCACATCCGCAATATATGTCAAAACCTTTGTAGCGCGATCGCGGCGCTTTTTAAACTCAAACAGCTCAGGCGTATTATCAATAAACTTAGTATTATAAGTCATATCAACGAATTTTGGATGCTTTAGCAAGTTTTCAACAAAAGCAATATTGGTTGACACACCCCGCACACGGAATTCGCGCAATGCCCTATCCATACGAGAAATTGCTGTATCTGGTGAGGAGGCCCATGCCGTCACTTTTACCAATAGACTATCATAATAACGGGTGATCACCGCACCAGAATATGCCGTGCCACCATCTAGACGAACGCCCATTCCGCTTGCAGATCGATAAGCCGTAATTCGACCATAATCTGGCACGAAATTATTTTGTGGGTCTTCTGTTGTAATGCGACATTGAAGCGCGTGACCATTCAATTGAATTTCCGCTTGTGATTTTGCGCCCGTCGCTTCAACCAATGTTTTACCAGAGGCGATTAAAATTTGTGACTGCACAATATCAATGCCCGTGACTTCTTCTGTCACCGTATGCTCAACTTGAACACGCGGATTCACCTCGATAAAGTAAAACTCTTCGGTTTCCATATCTTGAAGGAATTCAACGGTTCCCGCATTTTGATATCCGACATGGGCACAAATTTTGCGACCAAGTTCGCAAATTTCTTGGCGCTTTGCCTCAGAAAGATAAGGCGCAGGCGCACGTTCCACAACTTTCTGATTGCGGCGTTGTACCGAACAATCCCGCTCAAAAAGATGATAAAGATTACCATGTTGATCACCTAAAATTTGCACCTCAACATGGCGCGCATTAACGATCATTTTTTCAAGATAGCCTTCGCCATTACCAAAGGCAGCTTCAGCTTCACGTTTGCCTTCAAGAACCTTATCTTCAACCTCGTCTTCAGAAAAAATCGGGCGCATACCACGGCCACCGCCGCCCCAACTGGCCTTAAGCATCAATGGGTAGCCAACTTCGCCAGCCATTTTTTTAATGGCCGAGATGTCATCACCAAGGACTTCCGTCGCAGGAATAACAGGGACTCCCGCTTCAATCGCCACACGGCGCGCAGATGCTTTGTCGCCAAGAGCGCGCATTGTTTCGGCTTTTGGACCAATAAATTTTATACCCGCTGCGTCACATGCATCAACAAATTCTGGATTTTCAGAAAGCAAACCATAACCAGGGTGAATCGCTTCTGCACCTGAGAGTTTGGCAACGCGGATGATCTCTTCAATCGAAAGATATGCGGCAACAGGTCCCATGCCTTCGCCAATTTGGTAACTTTCATCAGCTTTAAATCTATGAAGACCAAGTTTATCTTCTTTGGCGTATACCGCTACAGTTTTGATGCCGAGCTCATTGGCTGCGCGCATGATACGGATGGCGATTTCACCACGGTTGGCTATGAGAATTTTATTGAAAACAGGCGCTTGCATAAATATCTCCCTTATTTTGCGTCACTTTGATCGATGGTTGCAACGCAGCATAACCATAGAGGTGGGGTTGTAAAGGCCGTAAATCTTCGTAATAAAGCTAAAGCGCCCAATATGGGCAAAATAATAATTACGAATCGGGACCTATTTCGTGCAATTTACACGCCTACGTCTACAAGGCTTCAAAAGCTTCGTTGACCCTACTGATCTGATGATCATGGAAGGGCTAACAGGTGTGGTTGGTCCAAATGGCTGTGGAAAATCAAATTTACTTGAAGCATTGCGCTGGGTAATGGGAGAGAATCGCCCGACACAAATGCGCGGCGGCGGAATGGAAGATGTGATTTTCGCGGGCACTGATTCGCGCAGCGCCAAGCATTTCGCCGAAGTGAGCCTTCATATCGACAATAAATCGCGCCTCGCGCCCGCAACATTTAATCATTCGGATGATCTCGATGTTTTGCGCCGAATAACGCGCGATATTGGTTCGGCATTTAAGATCAATGGCAAAGATGTGCGCGCGCGCGATGTCAGCATGATGTTTGCTGATGCGGCAACGGGTTCACATTCTCCAAGTCTCGTTCGTCAAGGTCAAATCTCAGAATTGATCAACGCAAAACCGCAAGCACGGCGTCGCGTTCTTGAAGATGCCGCAGGTATTTCAGGCTTATATCAACGTCGCCATGAAGCCGAACTCAAGCTCAACTCCGCCGAAGCTAATCTCCTGCGTGTTGACGACGTTCTTGAGCAGCTCGGCACACAAATCCGTTCACTTGAACGTCAAGCCAAAGCCGCTCAGCGATATAAATCTATAGCTGGAGATTTAAGAGCAGCTGAGGCGATTCTTGCTTTTATCGAATGGCAAATGGCGGCTGAAAAATTTGTGACTACCGAACGCCATGTGAACGAAACCCGCACAAAGCGCAGTGAGCAAGAGCGCACGCGGATTGGCTGTGAAAAAGCACTTAATGCTGCCCAAGAAGCCTTACCATCCTTGCGTGATGAAGAAGCGATTGCCGCCGCTTTATTACAACGCCTTAATATCGCTCTTACTGCCCTAAGTGATGAAGAAAAACGCGCAAGGCAGCAAATTGAAGAACTTTCCCGTGCAGGTGATATTTTGGATCGCGACCAAGCGCGTGAATCGCAAATCGCCAATGATGCAAATGAAGCCCTTAAGCAGCTCACTTGGGAAGAAGAACATATCGGCCAAGCAACTGAAGGCGAAGAAGCGGCTATTTTAGCTGCAACGGATGAGGCACGTATCGCCCATGAAACCCTCTCCAAATCTGAAGAAATCTTTGATGATCTCCGCCAAGATCTTGCTCGTGAAGAAGCCCGCGCACAAGCATCAGAACGCCGCTTTGAAGAAGCCAATCAGCGCTATAAAAAATCAGCTCAATCTGTAACCCAAGCCAAGCAAGAAGCCGAACAAACGAGTGCCACACTTGCTCAAGCCAATGCCACATTGAACGAACGTGCCACAGTCCTCAAAGCATCGGAAACAGCGATTGCGACATCTGAAGCTGACATGGAAAAAGCAGAAATTGCACGCAACGCATATCAGTCACAATTTGATGAGCGACGCGCAAATCTCGCTGTTTTGCAAGGAGAGGCCTCAGCCCTTGAAGCCGAACATCGTGGCTTGCTTGCAATGCTTGATAAAAAAACCGATCACGCACCGCTCATTGATGCGATTGAAGTGGATACTGGTTTTGAAGCGGCAATTGGTGCGGCTATGGATCAAGAGCTTGATGCACCCGAAAATGAAGAAGGTTCTGGATGGCGATATGCAGGTGAAATCAGCGCGCCAAGCTGGCCAAAAGATGTAGAGCCGATCACACCTCATATTAAAGCGCCCTCTCTTTTGCAAAAACGTCTCGCTTATATTGGTGTCGCCCAGATCATCACTTCCGCGATGCAAAATGCACTTGAGCCTGGGCAGCGTCTTGTTTCCAAAGCTGGCGATCTTTATCGCTGGGATGGGTTCGTGCGACTCGCATCAGATGGTGATAGTGCGAGCGCATTGCGTCTTCAACAACGCAATCGCCTTAAAGAACTGCAATCGGAAATTGACGAGCGCAATCGTGCAAAATCGACATTAGAATCCGAACTAGCAGACACACAAAGCGCGCTTGCGCAAGCCAAATCAAATTTCGACAGCGCACAAGCATCACGCCGCAATGCCGAACGTGCTGTGACTGAGGCTCTACGTCAACATCATTCTGCTCAAAACGATTTAGAACGTTTGAATGCCCGCGCGGAAATGTTGAAGTCCACCTTATCGCGACATGAAGAAGAATGCGCTCTTGCGGCAAACGAACTTGAAAGCGCCAAGGAAGCACGCGTCGATTCAAATGCGCTCGATGAACAAAAGACTGCACTTGAACAATATCGTGTTAAAGTCGAAGATGCCCGCTCAGAAATGCTGGCTATGCGCGCAAAGGTTGATGAATTGCGCAAAGATCGTGAGCGCCGTCAAGCACGTATACAAGACATTTCTCGAGAGCGCGCCAATTGGCAGAAACGTTTGGACAATACATCCAACCATCAAAAAGAACTTCTATCTCGCAAAGACGAGAATGCGCGCGCGCAAAAAGCAGCCGCCGCATTGCCAAACGAGCTTGGTCAAAAGCGACTGCTTCTTGAGAGTGATATTGAGAATGCAGAAGGCAGATTAAACCGCGCAAAAGAAGCCCTAGCTACTGGCGAGTCTGAGCGCGCGAAATCTGACCAAGCCCACCGCGAAGCAGAAAACCTTCTTGGGGATATCCGCGAAAGACTTGCCCGATTTGAGGCTGAGCTTGAGGCGATCAAGACAGACCGTGATGAGGCCGCAGAGCATATCAAAACTGAATATGAGCAAACGCCAGAAAACATGGGTGGCGCATTACAAAGCGATGGCCAGCAACTCCCAAGCGCTGAAAATGCACAGCAGCAAATTAACAAATTGATATCTCAACGCGAGAGCCTTGGTGCAGTCAATCTGCGTGCAGAAGAAGACCGCGAAGAAGTGACGCTTGAGCATGATAAGCTTGTTTCTGATAAAGCTGAGATTGCCGAAGCCATTTCAAAACTGCGCCAGGCAATTGCAGCTCTCAATAAAGAAGGGCGCGAACGATTACTTGCTGCTTTTGATGAGGTTAACGCGAATTTCAAACAGCTCTTTGTAAAACTGTTTGGCGGCGGAACGGCAAGTCTTGAGCTTGTTGAAAGTGATGACCCATTAAATGCAGGTCTCGAAATTATGTGCCAACCCCCAGGTAAAAAACTCTCGGCTCTTTCGCTTCTTTCTGGTGGCGAGCAAACGCTCACAGCTCTCTCGCTAATCTTTGCCGTTTTCCTTACAAACCCATCTCCTATATGTGTACTCGATGAGGTTGATGCGCCTCTAGATGATGCAAATGTCACGCGGTTTTGTGAGATGCTGAATGAAATGACGCGCCAAACGGAAACGCGGTTTTTGATCATTACCCACCACGCACTCACAATGTCACGAATGGATCGATTATTCGGTGTTACCATGGCAGAAAAAGGCGTCTCTCAACTTGTTTCTGTTGATTTAAACCAAGCAACCGAACTGGTCGCCGAGAACTGAACTAGGTGCCGAACGTTTCTTAAGCTCTCTTAAAAATCACATATTGTGGTGTGCGCCCCTCGCGAATGGCCTTGGCCTCGTAACGGGTACGAAACCACCCTTCCCACGGGTCGAAACGATCACGGGAAACTTCAGTAAATTCTGGAACCTCACAAATTTTTTCAAGCCCATGCTCAATATATTCTGGAATATCTGAGGCCAAACGCAATTCACAATTCGACTTCAAAAGTCGCGCAATTTGCTTGAGATTGTCGGGGTGCATGAAACGCCTTTCGGCATGGCGCGCCTTTGGCCAAGGATCTGGGTATAGAAGATAAACACGCTCAAATATGGCATCGGGAAGAGCATCAAATAAATCGCGCGCATCCGATGGATGAAGGCGTATATTTTTGATGTCTCCGAGCTCAATATGGCGTAAGATTGAAGCAACACCATTTTGGTAAGGTTCGCATCCCACAAAATTTATATCTGAATTCTCACTTGCCATATGTGCAAGATGTTCTCCGCCGCCAAAACCGATTTCAAGCCAAATGGGCTGGTCTTTGTCGAAATGCTGTGGCAAATCAACCTTACCTGCTTCGACATCTTGAACGCGAATTTTGGGCAAAATATTTTCCATGCGCCGCGCTTGTGATGGCTTTAAAGACTTACCCTTATTGCGACCAAAAAATTTACGCTTATTATGATATTCTTCACTCACTGGATGTCTCACTTTTCAAATTCGTCTCCATATAAGCAACCCAACATCTTTAAGCAACATCTTTACGAAAACGCAGCTTTCACATAGGCTTCATCTATGAATATCAATGATCTTTTAAACGCGATTAAGAATCTGGGCGGCACACGAAAAATAATTGCTATTGTGGGCGCGCCTGCCAGTGGCAAATCAACATTGGCGCAAAGATTAAAAGAACTCATTCCCAATAGTGCAATCCTTGCCATGGATGGTTTTCATTTTGATGATTTCATACTGAAAAATCGCGTGCATCTTGCGCGCAAAGGCGCCCCGCACACATATGATATTGATGGTTTTAGTTATATTTTAGAGCGTGTCGCCAAAGGCCAAAATGATATTGCTGTTCCTGTTTTTGATCGCTCTTTGGAGCTTTCGCGCAATAGCGCAGAAATCATTCCAATGACGGCAAATACGATTATTGTCGAAGGCAATTACCTACTACTTGATGATCCACAATGGGCTGAGTGTCGCAAATATTATGATTTAACCGTGATGATAAACGTGAACTTAAAAACCATTCATGAACGCCTCATAGAACGCTGGAAAGCTTATGATTATAGCCGTGAAAGATCCGAAATAAAAATCAATGAAAATGACCTACCAAATGCCAGACTGGTTATTGAACAATCTATCCCCGCGGATATCATGCTCGACGAAACCCAATGATAAGAGCTGCGAACAAAAAGATATATAACGGCCAATTGCGAATCTTGCTATAAATTGTGCCATCATATCTCGGGCCAATTGCTGATGTGATTGCTCCCTTAGTGTTGAGGGGTACATGACTTATCAATTCACCTTTTGCGCTCACAAAGGCTGATATGCCCGTCTTTGCTGAGCGCACCAATGGCTTGCCACTTTCGATTGCACGGAAACGCGCGGCAACCAAATGCTGCACTGGCCCACCCCCATTACCAAACCAGCTATCATTCGTAATCAGTGCAATAAAGCCTCCCTCGCGCTGTGCATATTTTGGAAAAATACCTTCATAGCAAATCAGAATATTAAACTTTGGAAATTGACTATCTGGCCATGGATAGAGAGATCCCTTTGACATGCTAAACCGCGTCAAGGTTTGCGTTGCTATGCCCAATTTGGCAATCGCATTTCCAAAAGGTATATACTCCCCAAATGGAACAAGGTGCTGTTTGTCATAGCGATAAATATTTTTACCATTTTCATCAACAAGATAAGCGGCATTATAAAACCGCCCGAAATCATCAAAATGGATTGCACCGAACAAAAATCCTTGCCCATTCATTTTTTGCGTAATTGTCGAAATGAGTGAAGGATCATAACTCGGCGAATATCGTGTTGCACCTTCTGGCCAAACAACCAAATCTGCATCACCTTGGCTCATGTCAATTTGAGCATTTAAAAACTCCTCAGCACGGCTCGCATCAAAACTTTCGGCCTGTGTGATATTGGCTTGAACCAATGTGACTTTAAAATTTGCGTTTTCAATTATGTCAGGATCATTTCGTAAAAAATGCGGGAGCATCAAGAAGCCAATCACAACAACTCCAATACCACGAAGGTGAATTTTTGTGGGCCCAAATATCGCAAGCATCGCAAATACCAATGCCGCGCTCAAACCATAAGCACCAATAAAGGCCGAACTCATAGCGATCGGTGTATCGATGAACCCATATCCAATAAGCGCCCATGGAAAGCCTGTAAAAATCCATCCGCGTAGCAATTCTAACGCTATAAAAGTTGCGGCTATTATCAAAACACCGCGCCTATATAATGCGAAAGCAGGCAGCCAAAATAGCGCCAATCCTGCCGCCATCAATATCCATGCTGGATAGGCCATCCAACCAAAAATATCTTTTTCAACTTGGAATGGGGACGTTATCCAAGACATTGTCAGGAAAAAATAACCAAACCCCAAACCATAACCGACAAGCTTAGGGCGATCAGAATATTGAGCGAGCCAATAACTCAGCGGCAAGCCGAAAACACCAATATAGCTTAAATTATATGGCGGATGGATCGTTCCAAGTAGTAAGCCGCAACAAACAGCCGCAATGAGTACGAACCAAACCCTGTTCACAGATCGCTCTCATAATGCTCTTTTGGCAAACGGATGCGTACTTTTTTAATCCGTCTTGGGTCGGCTTCTACAATCTCAAACTCAAAACCTTCATCTGTTTTGATCACCTCACCTTTTGCGGGAACGCGCGCTGTATGGGTGATGATTAGCCCACCGATTGTATCGACATCATCTTCATCCTCAGGCATCGGCAAAGTAACCCCTGTGTCACGTTCGAAATCTTCGAGATTTGCGCGCGCATGAACCATAAAAATACCCGGTTTATCTTGACTCCAAAGTGTTTCATTCGTCTCATCATGCTCATCGGTTATTTCACCAACAATTTGCTCGATAATATCTTCAATTGTGATCAAGCCATCTACACCACCGAACTCATCAATAACGAGCGCCATGTGGATATGATCGTTTTGCATTTTTTGCAACAAAGTCGACACACGCATCGAGGGCGGCACATAAATGAGCGGACGAACAAAAGGCTCAAGCGAGAAGCGCTTCGCTTCCCCATCAAGACCATAGGTCATAAAAATATCTTTGACATGAACAAGGCCTGAGGGATCATCAAGCGTGTCCGAAAATACAGGAACTCGCGAATATCCATGTTCGCGTAAAGTCGCAAAAAAAGTTTCCATATCTGCATCTATGGGAAGGGCAACGATGTCAGCTTTGGGAATAGCAATATCTGAAATACGGCGTTCTTTAAGTTGTGAAAAATTGATCGCAAGCTCTGTGTGTCTTGTTAAGGATTCTGTCGCTGGGATTGGAGTTTTTGATCCAAATAGTCTTTTAAAAATGCCAGTGAGCCTCGGACTATCATCGCCTTCATCGCTGGGCACGCCTTCATGCGCGTTATTCATTGTGTTCCTATGTTTCTTTATATGGGTTATCTATAAACATTGTTTTTAAAATTTCAACTTCCAAAGCTTCCATGATCACAGCGTCGCTATCATATTCGTGATCATAACCAAGCAAATGTAAAAATCCATGCAATATCAAATGTGAAATATGGTGATCAAAATTCTTACCATCTGCATCTTTTTGACATGTTTCAAGCGAAAGCGCGATATCGCCAAGTGTCGCATCAAATGGCCCTTCATCAATTGCAGGAAGTTTAGGCGCCTCTCCTATGGCTCGATCAAATTCAAAAGCTGGCCATGATAATACATCGGTTGCTTTATTTTTATCGCGGAACTCTTGGTTCAGTTTTTGGATATGCATATCATTGGTTAGCAAAATTGTCGTTTCAAAACTGCTCGTTTCCAATCCAAAATGTGCAAAAAGCTTCTCTTCAACATCTTCTGCAATCTGCGCGATATTTTGAGGCCAATCACCTGCCTCATGAATGAGATCAATCGTCATCATAAGCTCGGATAATTTCGGCAACAAGCGGATGCCGCACCACATCAAGATGCGTAAATTTGCAAACAGAAACCGCATCAATATGCCCCAAACGCTTCACAGCATCGATCAATCCTGACTTGGTAAAGCTTGGCAAATCAACCTGTGAAGCATCACCTGTTATCGCCATTTTTGCGCCTTCACCCAAGCGGGTTAAAAACATTTTCATCTGCAAAGTTGAAGCATTCTGAGCTTCATCCAAAACCACAAATGACCTCGCCAAGGTTCGGCCGCGCATAAAGGCCAAAGGTGCAATCTCAATCGTTTTATCTTCATACATCCGCGCAAGTTGTCGTGAAGGTAAGCAGTCTTGAAGTGCATCATATAGGGGCTGCATATAGGGATCGACTTTTTCTTTCATATCACCAGGCAAGAATCCAATCCGCTCACCAGCTTCAACCGCGGGGCGCGACAAAATAATGCGTTCAACCTTCCCACTAACAAGTGCAGAAACCGCCGCAGCAACCGCCAAATATGTTTTTCCAGTTCCCGCAGGGCCAATACCAAAAATCAATGATTTTGACTTCAGTGCCTTGATCATGGCTCCTTGAGCTGGGCTCCGTGCAACAATGTTTTTGCGTGGTGTGAGCAATGCGTCGTCTTGGGGTTCTTTGGGTGCCATTGCTCTTTCAAGGGCGTGAATTTCATAGCCTGCAAAACGCAACGCCCCCTTCACATCCTCTTCATCGATCTTTTCTTTTTCTTCAATTCTATTAACAAGATGGGCAAAGATTTCTGCGCTATGGGTAACGCCTTCTTTTGAGCCTTGTAAAAGCAAACGGTTCCCAGAGCGGCTTATGGATATATCGGTGGTATGCTCTATAAGCGCCAAATGGCGATCTAGCGGGCCACAAATTGCAGCATAAATTGAATTATCAGCGAAATCTAATGTTTCTGCGACTGTATTAACGTTGCTCATGCGATCCTTGTTTTGTTAAATTAACTTTGGCGAAAATTTCTGATTTTAACAAGCATTAATTTAGATCTTTATCTTGATTTAAGAAAATTTGAGAGCAAAAAAATCACAACCGTTGCCAAGACAACACTCGCACCCGTAGGTAAGTCAAATTCATAGCTGCTCCAAAACCCAGCCAAACTTGCAATCCAAGTCAACATCACGGCAATCCCAATCATACCTTCAGGGCTTTTGGCAAATCTACGCGCACTAAGCGCTGGAATGATCAACAATGCACCGACAAGCAATGCGCCAACGATCTTCATGGAAATAGCAACGCAAATCGCCAGAACCAGAACATAAACGCGCATTTCAAGTCTTGGGTTGACGCCTTGCGCGGATGCAAGCTCTGGATTGAGCGTACTGAGCAATAGGCTTTTCCAGCGCCAAACGAGCACAGCTATAATTCCGCTACCAATCAGAAATATTTGCAGCAGATCTGAATTCGATGTATTTAATATATCCCCAAATAAATAACCTTCTAAATTGCCACGCCGCTCACTTGAAATGGCCGTCACAACGAGCGCACCTGCGAGACCTCCATGAGCAAGAACACCAAGCATTGCATCGCTGCTGTGCTGGCGGTCATCAATCGAGCCAAGCACCCAACCCACAACGATAGCCATCGCAATTGAACCCCAAATTGGAGATATCCCAAACATAATCGCGATGGATACACCAAGCAATGCGGCATGGGATGTCGCATCACCAAAATAGCTCATACGCCGCCAAATTGCGATAGATCCAAGGGGAGCAGTTAGGCATGACAAAATCAAGAGCATCAAAATTGCCCGTATAAGAAAACCATCAAACATCAGTGATCCTCATGTAAGCAAAGCGCATCATCATGACTATGCTGATGCTTATGTGTATAGAGCGCAACGGGCGCGTCCCCACGCCCAAACATCGCCAGAAACTCCGGCGACGTAGACACATCACTCGGCGTGCCTTGACAGCATATATGGGTATTTAAACAGATCACCCGATCAGAGGCGCGCATCACCACATTCAGATCATGGCTGACCAAAAGAACGGCAATGCCAAGCTCGATACGCAATTTTTCGACAAGCGCATAAAAGGCGATGATAGCTGGCTGGTCGAGGCCCGCAGTAGGCTCATCTAAAATAAGCAATTGGGGAGCAGCAGATAATGCATAAGCCAATAACACACGTTTGAGTTCACCGCCTGAAAGATGAGCAATGGGTTTTTTGAGGAGCTTTGAAATTTGCGTCTGCTCAATGGAAGTTACCCTATCTCCCTTTGCAAAAACGCGCTGCATCTTCAAAAAACGTTCAACGGTCAATGGCATATATGTATCGACATGTAACTTTTGCGGCACATAGCCTATGCGTAAATTCTCAGCGCTCTTAACCGAACCGCTATTTGCCTTTATAGCCCCTACAAGCAGCTTGACCAAGCTTGACTTTCCCGCACCATTAGGCCCAACGACAGTTACAATCTCACCTGCTTTGATTTTCAAAGACACGTCATGCAAAACGGGCTTACCATCAAATTCAATTGATATATTTTCAGCAACGATCAGGCTCAATTATCTAGCCCACAATTTTCACAAACGCCTTCAGCTTCCATAATTTCGTTCTCAATATCAAAGCCTTGATCGGCCAATGGGGATTTCACAACACATGTTTCGCCGACAGCTTTGCAGCATCTACAAATCAAAAAGCCAGGGTTATGCACCTTATCAGGAAAATGACAAGCGACATAGGCATTAAGCCGTTCAACTTTATGAGCAAAACCGTTTTCAGTTAAGAAAGCGAGCGCCCGATAAACGGTTGGAGGCTGAACAGCCTCACCTTCGCGCCCCAATTGTGCAAGCAAGTCATAAGCCCCAAGCGCAGTATGATTTTTCAAGAGCATCTCCAAAACACGCTTACGCATATCGGTCAAGCGAAGCCCTTGCTTTTGGCAAATATCTTCGACCTGACGCAATATAGATGCGCGGCAATACTTATGATCATGTTCAGAAAAAGCTAGGGTCATTTTCTCACTTGTTATATTATAACATATCATATAGACGGTACAAAAAAGAAAGGCAAGTCAAATGAAACAATTTACAATAGCTCTCTCATTTAACCTTATGGCGGGCGCAGCATTTGCTGACCATATCCTCGCTGATACCCCTCCTATGTTTGCAATTGCATCGGCGCTGATACTTGATTCGACGCAAACAGAAATCGAAATGGCTATTGATGCCAATCAATCCATACATCATTTTGCGTTAAAACCATCTCAGGCGCGCAAAATCACAGATGCCTCACATCTCGTTACCATTGGTGCTGAGTTGTTTCCTCAAATCAATACCGCTTTTGAGAATCTAAATCCTGAGGTCGATGTGATTTCGATTGAAAGCCTTCTCAATCATGATCCGCATTTTTGGATGTCTCCAGAAACTGTGATTGCTGCAGCCAAATTAATTGATCAAAAACTTCCAAATAGCGATCCAAGTGGCGAACGCTTTCAGCAGTTTGAACAAAGAATCACTTCAATTGATGCGCAAATTTCTGAAATAGAGTTTGAACGTGGCGTCATCGTAGGCCATAACGCATTTGCTGGCTTCATATCTCAATATAACATTCCTTATTTTGGTGCGTTCACTGATTTACACGAATTGCCCGTTTCTCCAAAAGAACGTCAAGAAATTGAAGCAGCAATCACAAATGGTGATGTAAATTGTTTAATTTTGGATAAGTCAGAACCCTCTCCAGAACTTGAAAAATTTGCAATGGATTCCGAAATTGATTATGTTTATGTCGATGTTTTGGGTTGGGATTTAACTCAGCCAAATACGGATCAATTCTTCGAAAAATTCTATGACGACCTTGGGCAGGCTTTTTCAAATTGTGCTCTATCCTAATTAACATCTTAAATTAATCAAAGATTTATCGCCCGCTCAACTTTAAGTTGTTCGGGCTTCATTATTCGGCCTGTTTCTCTCAAATTCATCTTAACTCTAAATTTTCAAAACGCTTTGATTGCAATAATTCCTAAGCTATAGTACATGGCAAGAAAAATAAATAACGATACTATAATTCATGATAGAGTTTGGCCCTAACACTATCTCCAACAATCCGCATTTTGCGGAAGCAATATAAGGGTGCTATATGCAAATTATTCCTGTAGACGATTTTGATCTGGTCATTTTTGGTGCAACTGGTGATCTGGCTTCGCGTAAAATATTTCCAGGACTTTTTCGGCGTTGGCTCGCAGGTCAAATGCCATCAACATCGCGCATCATAGGTGCTGCCCGCACTGACATTGATAGCGCAGAATTTCGCACATCACTTCGCGAAACCATGGCTAAATTTGCAACAAAAGAGATCGAAGACACAGAAGCGTTTGAAGCATTTCTCGCCAATATTGATTATATTTCCATTGATGCAACTGGGGATAAAGGCTGGAAGCCGCTTGCGGAACTTTTGCGTCCGAATGTGATCCGTGCATTTTATCTTTCTGTTGGGCCTTCCATTTTTGGTGCGATTGCTGAAAATCTTGTTCAGCATAAATGCGCCGATCGCAATTCACGTATCGTTGTTGAAAAACCTTTTGGTCGCGATCTGGAAAGTGCGCAAATATTGAATGCTGAACTTCGCGCGCATTTCAAAGAAGATCAAATCTACCGCATTGATCACTATCTTGGCAAAGAAACCGTTCAAAATCTTATGGCCATTCGTTTTGCCAACGCTCTTTTCGAGCCTTTATGGAACGCACAGCATATCGACCATGTTCAGATCACCGTTGCCGAAGATATCGGCGTTGCGGGGCGTGGCGGCTATTATGATAAATCTGGTGCGATGCGCGATATGGTGCAAAATCACTTGATGCAACTTCTATGCCTTGTCGCCATGGAACCCCCATCACAATTTGAAGCCGATGCCGTCCGCGATGAAAAGCTAAAAGTGATCCGTTCGCTTGCTACCGTTCCGCGCCGTGATATTGTTCGGGGTCAGTATAGAGCTGGTGCTGGCGAAGAGAGCTATATTACACATTCCGAAAACCCATCATCCAGTACGGAAAGCTATGTTGCTTTGCGCGTTGAAGTTGAAAATTGGCGTTGGGCTGGCACACCGTTCTACTTGCGGACAGGCAAGCGTCTTCGTGCCCGTGCGACCGAAATCGCTGTAATGTTCAAAGAGCCGCCGCACTCCATATTCGGTAAGGAAAATAAACTTCCTGCAAACGCATTGATCATCCACCTTCAACCCGATGAAGGCATCACATTAAACATGACAATCAAGGAGCCCGGTCCCGGCGGGATGCGCATGATGGAAGTGCCCCTTGATATGACTTTTGCAGAAGCTCTCGGTGATGCAGCTGATTTCCCTGATGCTTATGAACGCCTCATCATGGACGTTATTCGCGGCAACCAAACACTCTTTATGCGCGGTGATGAGGTTGAAGCGGCGTGGACATGGGCTGATCAAATCATTGAAAAATTTAGCGAAAATGCGCTGAAACCAAGTCAATATGATCCACTCTCATCTGGGCCAGAAGAATCTCTGGCGCTTATGCATCGAGATGGTCGTCGCTGGAGGGATATCGAATGATACGCAAAAACTATGAGAACCGTCATAAGTTAATGACTGAGCTTGCGCTCCAAGTCGGCAAAGAACTTCAAGCCGCAATAAACGCCCGCGGGCGCGCTTCATTTGCTGCACCTGGCGGCTCAACCCCTGCACCATTTCTAAATGCTTTATCTCAAGCCGATATTGATTGGAGCAAGGTGTCGGTTATGCTGGGTGATGAACGTTTTGTTGCAGAAGATTCCCCGCGTTCAAACACAAAATTATTACGTGAAAACTTGCTCATTAACAAAGCTGCTGATGCTCATCTCGTTGCGATGACGCGCGAGGCCGATACACCTGAGGATGTGATTGCAGAATTGATTTCTGGTGTTGATGCGCATTTGCCTCTTGATGTCGTCGTTGTTGGCATGGGCGAAGATATGCATACTGCATCACTTTTCCCAGATAGCCCCGATCTTAAAAGCGCACTTGCCGATGATGCTCCCACACTTGCGATCATTCGCGCCGAAAACGCTGGTGAGCCGCGCATCACTATGACCGCCCGTATATTGCGATCCGCACGACACAAACATGTGCTACTAGCAGGCGAAAATAAAATTGCACCGCTTGAAAAGGCAATCTCCTTAACATCCGAAGCTGAGGCGCCAATTCGTGTCGTCATCGCAGGCGAAAACCCTGCCACCATTCATTATGCTGATTAGGAAAAATCATGACCAATAAACGTCTCACCGAAATCACAAACCGTATTGCTGAACGCTCGCGCCCCACCCGCGATGCATATGAATCTCTCATGAAAGATATGCAAACCGAAGGCGTAAAGCGCGCGCATTTGACTTGCGGAAATCTAGCTCACGCCTATGCTGCGATGGGAGAGGATAAAAAAGCACTTCTCACAGATAAATCACCAAATATCGGCATCGTGACAGCATATAACGATATGCTATCGGCTCACCACCCCTTCGAAACTTATCCTCAGGCGATTAAGGCCCATGCGCGCGATCTTGGCGCAACGGCGCAAGTTGCTGGAGGTGTTCCTGCGATGTGTGATGGTGTGACCCAAGGTCAAGTCGGCATGGAGCTTTCGCTATTTTCACGTGATGTGATTGCACAAGGCGCTGCGATTGCCCTCTCACATAATGTGTATGACGCATCGATGTTCTTGGGCGTTTGTGATAAAATTGTACCTGGGCTCATTATCGCCGCTGCGAGTTTTGGTCATATTCCAACGGTCTTCGTGCCCGCAGGGCCAATGACATCAGGTCTTCCAAATGATGAAAAATCGGCTGTTCGCAAGAAATTTGCTGCAGGCGAAGTTGGTCGTGAAGAATTGATGAAAGCCGAAATGGCATCTTACCATTCCGCAGGCACTTGCACATTTTATGGCACAGCCAATACCAACCAAATGCTCATGGAATTCATGGGGCTGCATCTTCCCGGTGCAAGCTTTGTCAATCCAGGCACCGATATGCGCGAAGCCCTCACACGTTCGGCGGTTGACCACGTTCTCAAAGCCCCTGCAACTTGGGAAATTCTATCGGTAAAAACCATCGTCAACGGTATGGTTGGCTTGATGGCGACAGGTGGCTCGACCAATCTTCTCCTTCACCTTATCGCAATGGCACGCGCAGCAGGCGTTGTGATCAATTGGGAAGATATGGCTGAAATATCAGAAATCATTCCGCTTATGGCACGCGTATATCCAAACGGTCTAGCCGATGTGAACCACTTCCATGCCGCTGGTGGTTTGGGCTTTATGATCGGCTCACTTCTTGATCACGGCCTATTGCATGGCGATACAAAAACAATCTTTGGGGAATTTGCGAATTACTCAAAAGAACCGCGCCTACAAGGCGATAAAGTTCACTGGGTTGATGGTGCGAAAAAATCTCTCAATGAGAAAATTCTTAAGCCAGCGAGCGATGCGTTCCAATCATCGGGCGGGCTTTCAAATCTTGCGGGCAATCTAGGCAATGCGGTGATGAAAGTATCAGCCGTTGATGAAGATAAGCGTATTGTAATTGCACCTGCACGGGTATTTCATGACCAAGAAGAGGTGAAGACCGCGTTTAATGCAGGTGAATTAACAGGCGATGTTGTGATTGTCGTCCGCTTCCAAGGGCCCCGCGCAAATGGTATGCCTGAGCTTCACTCCCTCACACCTGTGCTGACAATTTTGCAAGATCGTGGACATAAAGTTGCCCTTGTCACTGATGGGCGTATGTCGGGTGCATCTGGTAAAGTTCCAGCGGCGATCCACGTCTCTCCAGAAGCCCTTAATGGCGGGCCAATCGCCTCTGTTCAAGATGGCGACATGATCAAAGTTGATGCTATCAATGGTATACTTGAAACCGTGGATATGGAAGCGGTTAAGCGTCCAGCTGTTCAAGTTGATCTATCTAAAAATCGCTCTGGATTTGGTCGTGAGCTTTTTGCAATAAACCGCGCCAATGCTGCCCATGCAGAACTCGGTGCATCTATCTTTTTTCAAAACGAGGAATAAATTATGACCCCACAAGAAAGTTCAAAAGCTGCCTATGAAATATGCGCAATGGCGCCTGTCATTCCTGTTTTGATTGTGGATGATGTTGCGGATGCTGCACCACTTGCAAACGCTCTAATCGCAGGCGGTCTTCGGGTGCTTGAAGTGACTTTGCGTACAGATGCAGCTCTTGATGTGATCGCCGAAATGGCAAAAATACCCGATGCGATTGTGGGGGCAGGCACATTATTAAACCGCGAACAAGTTATCGCTGCGAAAAACGCGGGTGCGACATTTGGGGTTTCACCAGGATCAACTGACGAGGTTCTTGAGGCTGCTTTAGAGGTCGGGTTACCCATGCTTGCGGGCGCCGTGACAGCAACCGAAGTGATGCATCTTTTGGCCAAAGGCTATGACATGCTTAAATTCTTTCCGGCCGAACTGGCAGGTGGCGCAAAGATGCTCAAAGCATTCTCAAGCCCGCTCGCTTCCGCGCGCTTCTGTCCAACTGGCGGCGTAAGCAAAGACAATGCAAACGCATATCTCAGCTTGCCAAATGTTGTTTGCGTGGGTGGCTCTTGGGTCGCCGATACGGCACTTATGAAAGCTGGCAAATGGGATGAGATCACCGCGATCGCTCGTGAAGCTAGCACAGTTTAAACAGAAAAGGCTCGGCATGTTCCAATCACTCAGCACATATTATGAAACAATCAAAAACCGCAAAATTGTGGATCTTTTTGAAGATACAAACCGATTTGAAAACTTCTCGGTATCTGCTGGTGATCTGACAATTGATTACTCCAAAACCAATATAGATGATATGGCACGCAAGCTTCTTTTGGAGCTCGCGAGCGAACGCAAAATCGCACGCAAGCGCGATGAAATGTTTGCAGGAAAGCCTATCAATGATACCGAAGGACGCGCTGTCTTGCACACAGCACTTCGCGCCCCTCGTGATGCTGTCATCATGGAAGATGGTCAAAATGTCGTTCCAGAAATTCACAAATCACTCGATGATATGGCCGAATTTTGTGAAGCTGTACGCTCAGGCAAGATTACGGCATCTGGCGGTGAAGCCTTCACTGATGTGGTAAATATCGGCATAGGTGGCTCAGATCTTGGCCCTGTTATGGCAACCATCGCATTAGCGCCCTACCATAATGGAACGCGTACACATTTCGTTTCAAATGTTGATAGTGCGCATATCAATGATGTTCTGAAAAATCTGAATCCTGAAACCACCCTTGTTCTGATAGCTTCAAAAACATTCACAACAATTGAGACACTAACCAACGCCAAAACTGCCCGTGAATGGCTCTCAAATGTGAAAGATGCAAATCAACATTTTGCGGCAATCTCTACAGCGGAAGACAAGACATCTGCATTTGGAATTGCGAGTGATCGTGTATTTGGTTTTGAAGATTGGGTCGGTGGTCGCTACTCCATGTGGGGGCCGATCGGGCTTTCAATCATGCTTGCAATTGGTGCGGATGCGTTCCGCGAGTTTTTAGATGGCGCACATCAAATCGACCAACATTTCCAAAATACTGCGGGTGCTGATAATGCGGCAATCACCTTAGCACTAACAGGAATTTGGCATCGAAATATTTGCGGATATCCGACACGCGCGGTGCTACCATATGAGCAGCGCCTCCTCCGCCTGCCTGCATATTTGCAACAGCTTGATATGGAATCGAACGGAAAATCCGTCGGCAAAAATGGCCAAGCCACCGAAAAAACAGGTCCTATTGTGTGGGGTGAACCGGGGACAAATGGTCAGCACGCATTTTACCAACTCATTCACCAAGGCACGGACGTTATCCCTTGTGAATTTTTAATCGCAAAAGAGGCACATGAACCAGAGCTTGCTCACCAACATGACCTTCTCAAAGCAAACTGTCTTGCACAATCCCGCGCACTTCTTATTGGACGCGATCTTGATGAGGCGCTCAAAATTGCTAAGTCCAAAGGCTATACTGGCGCAGAGGCTGAGCGCCAAGCCGCTCACCGCGTATTTGAGGGCAATCGACCATCGCTCACAATCACCTATCCAAAACTGACACCATCAGTTCTTGGACAAATCATCGCGCTTTATGAACATCGTGTGTTTGTCGAAGGTGCAATTTGGGGCATCAACAGCTTTGATCAATGGGGCGTTGAACTTGGTAAAGAATTGGCCGTACAGCTCTTACCTGCGGTTGAGGGTCATAAAATCGAAGGATTGGATGGATCAACACAAGGGCTGTTGAAATTGCTTAAATAAAGCGGTGATATTTTTCTAGAAAAGCTTATTATGTTCAGCATATAGAATTTTGGCTATACTCGAAATGCTGAATTTTAACTCTAATCCAGAAAGAACCCCTACAGTGTTGTCTTTAATCTCTTCAATACCAAAAATAGCGTGAAGGGGAATTATATAACCCATCCTACCCTTAATCGAATTTGACTTTACACGGTTGATAAATGCTTGATACCCAAATGGAAATCCAAAGGCCTTTGCCATATCAAACGCATTTGATCCCATAAGGCAAAAACCAGCATTAACCGCACCGTCTGAAGAATTCCAAAATACGCTGCTTGTCGATGTTTTTAGAGCTTCTCCACCCAATACAGGAACAAGCTCTTCACCAAACGAAATCCTAAAGCCGTTATCGATTTTCTTAACTTCGCAAATACGTCCGAATGAAAAGCTATAAGCCTCTTCTATATCTTTTTCGTTCAGGGTGGATAAGATCCAGCTAGGTCCACGACTCTCCCAAATCTCAACAAATTTCTTTTGCTTATACTCAATACTGAGTTCATCTTTTAATAGGCCGATTTCTTGCAAGAGTTTTTTCTCCTGCCCGATTTCTGTACGGATAAAATCCTCCACCAATGTCGGATCAATGGTCAGTTGAGAATTTCCTTTTTGCAATGTTTGGCCGCGCACACTCATTTCCACGGGACGAAAGACCAAAGCTGCTGCGCTTAACGTCGCATCGCGTTTCTCCTTCTCATCTTGCAGCTCTTTTGCAACGAGATGCGCAAGCAAATGTTTAAACATTTGTCTTCGCGTTTTTTCGGCCTTTGTTTTGCCCGTTATTGATTTCCAAAATGATTTTGGAAAATTACCTTCAATATCATCAAATTTGATCCATTCTTCACGAACGTGCAAACGCGCCAAAACGCCGACCCTTTGTGATTGATCAATAGGCACCACTCGAATCCCAACTTCGGTATCGTCAATAATTCGCCCCATGAGGGGCTTGTCTGGATTATCAAGATCACCAATACTAATTTGCGAATTCCCAATCACACGCCAAGCTCTCGCGCTTTTATTCAGATCATGACCTTTACTTGAAGCGCGTGCACCGCGCGCTTTTACGTTTGTTTTTGCGGACATATGCGCGCCCTTATTGCTGATCATAGCTTCACCGCCAACTTCAGCATCGGCTGCGCGTTCAGAGTGCTCTTTATCAAAATACCCGCCCTCCCATCGATCCGAATGCGGATCCGTGATCATATGAAAATCACAATTTACGCCATCAATCTGAACTCCCGCTCTGAGAATAGAAACTTTTGTACGAATTTCATAATCGCCACTGATCAACGTCACGACTTCACAACCAAAACCCGCAGACAAACTTAGATCGAAATGATCTGCGGGATTATTGGTTTTGGTGCGGATTTGAACGCTCGCAATATGCGCATCAAGCGGAGGCGGAATTCTAATTCCATGCTCTTTTTCATAATCAATATCTTCTATGCTCATAACCTACCCAATCCGTTACTGATGCATAAACGCTAATATGGTTTGGTTTTTTGGGCAAGTCTTAAGTCAATTTTTCTTGACCGCACGCTTGTGCCAACAGATACCCACATCAAAGCCATGCCATTTTTCTTGCTATTTGGAGGCAATGAACTGTATGTGATACTGATGATCAATATCCATCTTTACGATCCGCCGGCTTCACCTCTCGATATCATTTATGAGGATGAACAACTGCTTGCTGCCAATAAGCCTTCGGGGCTGCTTTCTGTTCCGGGGCGAGGCGACCATTTGGCGGATTGTTTCATTGCGCGTCTTCAAGAATATGATCCTAAAGTTCTACTCGTTCATCGTCTGGATTGTGATACATCGGGCTTAATGATTTTTGCCAAAACCCCAGAGGCGCAGCGCCATATCGGCCTTCAATTTGAGAAACGCTACACCCGAAAATCTTATACCGCTTGGGTTCACGGTATTCCTGATCTACCAAAGGGAGAGATTGACCTACCTATTGTCGTCGACTGGCCAAACCGTCCGATGCAAAAAATTTGCCATGAAACAGGTCGCGCATCTCAAACCAGTTGGCGTAAAATTGGCAAGAAAAATGGATGCGCAAAACTTGAACTTAAACCTCATACAGGTCGCTCTCATCAGCTCCGCATTCACTGCCGCGAATTGGGCTTTCCCATTTTGGGTGATACGCTTTATGGGCCTGATCCAATCAGGTCACCACGCCTTATGCTGCACTCTACGACACTAGATCTTCGCCACCCGATTGGTGGCGAGTGGCTAGCGCTCAAATGTGAGCCACCCGCAGAATTTCGGCCATTTTTATTTGACTGATTGATCCGGTAATTAACCCAAATAATCAATAATCGGGCAATTCGGTTTGTCATCTCCTTGGCATGTCTTCACAAGATGCGAAAGATCTTTATGTAAGGCTTGCAACTCAACTTGCTTTTTCTCAATCTCGATTAAACGTTTTTTCGCTATAGCTTTCACATCCGCGCTGGATCGATTTTCATCGCTATATAATCCAAGCAGTTCTCGACATTCTTCAATCGAAAAGCCAAATGCGCGGGAGCGCCTTATAAATATCAAACGTCGCACGGCCTTCTCGTCATATTCACGATATCCAGCCGCGCTGCGAGCGCTCGGCTCCACAAGACCAATATCCGCATAATAACGCACAGTCTTAACAGGCATTTCTGCGCTCTCAGCAGTTTTTGAAATATTCATCATTCCATGCTTGACCTTCCAGTTACTGGAGGGATTATATGTAGAGACAGAAATCAGATCAATAAGGAAAATATGTGACAAAATCCGCTATTCTTTACCGCAATGTACTGCCAGATCATATCTGTCCTTCTGGGCTTAAAGCGCTCGATTTATTAAAGCGCCGAGGTTATAAAGTTGAAGATCGTCCGTTTGCAACCCGCGAGCAGGTTGATGAATTTAAGCGTCAAAATAATATCAGAACCACTCCACAAATTTTCATTGATGGTGATCGTATTGGTGGATTTACCGAGCTACAGACTTTACTCGGCGAGACCAAAACAACTGGCGGAAAAACATATCGCCCTGTTATCGCATTGTTCAGTATTGCTGCGCTCTTAGCAATCGCAATCACATGGCTTGTTGATGGATCAATTTTTTCGGGTCGCATTTTACCCGCCTTCATCTCGCTTGCAATGGTCTTGCTTGGACTGCAAAAGCTACAAGACGTCAACAAATTTGCCGATATGTTTTTGAGCTATGATCTTCTTGCACAGCGCTGGGTACGTTATGGTTATATTTATCCATTTATTGAAACGGGCGCTGGTTTGTTGATGCTTGTAGGTGCTCTCACATGGATTGCAGCCCCGATCACATTGGTCGCCTCAACTATTGGTGCATGGAGCGTGTTCAAAGCTGTTTATATCGATAAGCGTGATCTAAATTGTGCATGTGTTGGTGGAGATAGCAATGTGCCACTTGGCTTTGTCTCACTCGTTGAGAATCTCATGATGATGGGCATGAGTTTTTGGATGCTGATGAGTTCCGTTTAAGCGATCATCGCGATGTTTTCACGGCTCATTTTACCAGGCACAATGACAACAGGCACAGGCATATCACCGCCGCGCTTCACAACTAAATCTTCAATCAGAGGGCCAGGCCCCTTCCCTCCACTGCCAGCTCCAAGAACCATCACCCCGATTTCAGGATCATCCGCAACTGCCGCTAATATCTCTTTGGTTTTGTCGCCATAACGAATGACAAGCTCTGGCTTAATCTCAACCTTACCCTCCATCCATTTGCGGAAGACCTCAAAATGCGCTTCTATATTTTCACGCGCTTCTTCACGCATCGCATCACCTACACCTATCCAATGAGAAAAATCTTGATCAGAAACAACCGAAAGCATCACAACGCCACCACCCGTCTTTTCAGCGCGCAGAGCGGAGTAATACAGAGCATTCAAAAACTCTGAACTATCGTCCATTACAACCATGAATTTACGCATTTACATTTCCCTTTGAAATCTCAGTATCTCAGGTTTTTAGAATTTTGAGAAGGGCTAATATTTCGCTATTTTCTTCTCGGCAAAAATCCAACGATATCATAAACCTGATCAAGTATAGGTGCTGCAATTGAGCGCGCGCGGGCTGCACCATCTTGCAAGATACGATCGATTTCGGCAGGATCATCCATATATTCAGCAATTTTTGTGGATATAGGCGCAAGGGAATCAGCCGCAAGCTCCGCAAGCTTTGGCTTAAAGACACCAAAACCCTGACCACCAAATTCGGCTAAAACATCCGCCTTAGAAACGCCCGCAAGTGCTGCATAAATTGACACCAAGTTCTTTGCAGCTAGACGATCCTTAAGACCATCTTCCTCGCTTGGAAGCGGTTCGGCATCTGATGTAGCCTTCTTGATTTTCTTCACAATCGTATCAGCATCATCACGAATATTAATACGCGATTGATCAGACGGATCAGATTTCGACATCTTCTTGCTCGCATCACGCAAACTCATAACCCGCGGTGCAGGGCCATCAATTAATGGCTCTGGAATTGGAAAAAAATCTTTGGCATCAAAATCATTATTGAACTTCATCGCTATGTCGCGTGTAAGTTCCACATGCTGTTTTTGGTCATCACCCACTGGGACATGAGTTGCATGATAAAGCAAAATATCAGCGGCCATCAATGCTGGGTAACTATACAAGCCAAGCGACACAGCCTCAGCATTTTTGCCAGCCTTGTCTTTGAATTGGGTCATGCGATTCATCCAACCCACACGTGCAGTACAGCCCAAAATCCAACCAAGCTCTGCGTGCTCGGCAACTCCCGATTGGTTGAACAAAATGGAGCGCGAAGGATCAATTCCACTTGCCAAATAAGCGGCCGTTAATTCGCGCGTATTATGCAACAGATCACTGCGCTTTTGCGGCTGGGTGATCGCATGAAGATCCACAACGCAATAGATAGCTTCGGCATCTTGTTCTTGGATTTCAACAAAGCGCTTCATCGCACCGAGATAATTCCCCAAGGTCAAACCATTGGTCGGTTGAATGCCTGAAAAAATACGTTTTGCATGCGTGCTCATTTGGTTCTCCAATTTCCTTGGATGGTTATGGCTTAACACAGTTTGCGCGTCAAGTTTACCTGCGCATCATTTTCTTAATGTCGGATGGACGAATTTTTGCAACCATCATCACAATACCAAAATATAATGCGGCAGAAACCGAGATAATGATCAATATCATGATCCATTTTCCAAGCCCATGTTCAAGTATCGAAGCGCCTAAATTTGAGAGGAGCAATGAAACACAACCCATCGCAATTGCCGCACCAAAGAATATGGCAATGCTTCGCTTTGTAGCTGATGTGAGCACCGCAGCTGCCCCAAAGGATTTTGTGCCGCGCCAAAGCATAAAGGCCATGACCCAGGCCGAGATGACAGAGCTCCAAACGGGCGCCATATAGCCAATTACATTCATCAAACCAACAGCAATCACAACATTCAAAACCATGCTCCAAAGGGCAAATCTGAAGGGTGATCTGGTATCTTCGCGCGCAAAATAGAGCGGCTGATAGATCTTATGCAAAACGAATGCGGGCAATCCCAAAGCATAAATCGAAACGGCGCTTGCTGTTGCAATTGTATCGGCGCGGTTAAATGCACCACCCTCAAAAAGAACCTGAATGAGTGGGCCAGCAATTGCAAATAATGCCGCAGCACTTGGTATCGTCAAAAGCATAGCGAAAAGCACCGATGTATTAAGCTGTATTTGCCCACCTTCAACATCATTCTCTTTGATCATACTCGTCAAACTTGGCAACAATACAATACCGATAGCCACACCAATCACACCAAGTGGAAGTTGGTAAAGCCTATCAGCGTAATATAGCCATGACTGCGCACCCACGATCGTCGACGCAATCTGCGCACCCACAACAAGATTGATTTGAGTCACACCTGCCGCAAAGGTTGATGGCAATGCCAAACGCACCAAATCTTTCATATCCGCATTCCACTTCGGCAGCTTAATGCCGAGCTTAATGCCAAGCTTTTTCGCGCCCCACCACAGCATCGCAAACTGCGCAAGCCCAGCAAGAAATACGGCGATACTCAACACCATGCCTTTGTTTGCGACATCGACAAAAAGCATCAGAGTTAGTGCCGCCACCATAATGACGTTTAAAACAACTGGCGCAGCGGCAGCCATTGCAAAACGGTTGAAACTGTTCAGAACACCTGAAAGAAGTGCCGCCAGCGACATAAAGAAAATATAAAAAATCGTCACACGCGTATAATTGACCGCTAGGGGAAGACGTTCATCGCCACTAAAGCCATGAGAAAGCAAAACTACGAATGCAGGTGTAAGAATCTGAACGAGCAAGATCAAGATCAGAGCAATTGTCGCCAAACCAGAAAACGCATTTTGAGCAAATGCTCTTGATGCTTCTATATCATCGGCACGTTTGCGGAACATAGGCACAAAGGCTGAATTAAATGCACCTTCAGCGAGGAATCTGCGGAACATATTGGGCAGTCGAAATGCTGTCAAAAATGCGTCCGCCATTGGCGATGTGCCAATTGCCCGTGCCATCAACATCTCGCGCACAAGCCCTAGAATACGGCTTGCCATTGTCCATCCACCCACTGTGGAAAATGCACGGATTAATCCCTTACTCATTGTAATGCCTCTTGATAACCCTGCTCAATTGCCTTGCGTAAGCGCTCTTCAATCATTTTTTGTTTGGCTTTCGAATATATTTTCTGTCCAAAGAGATCTTTCACATAAAAACTATCAATCGCCTCTTCACCATAGGTTGCAATAATTGCAGATGAAATCGAAATATTTGCGCCCACCAATGTTCTTGCAATATCATAAAGAAGCCCCATGCTATCACGCGTTTCAATCTCTATAATTGTATAAATATCCGATCCATCATTATCAAAGCGAATCTTAGTTGGAACATTGAATTGGCGCTCGCGCTTTTTGATCCGCGAACGCTCGGCAATCGCCTCGCCCGCGACAAGTTCACCGCGCAAAATTTTCGTTACATTCTTGCTCAGAGCGTCTTGGCGTGAAGGCGCATAACAAGCTCCATCACCATCTTGAACCCAAAGGACAGACATCGCCATGCCATCAGAACTCGTATATGTTCGCGCATCGACAATGCTCGCCCCTGACAGCGATACTGCCCCACATAAACGAGCGAAAAGCCCTGGATGATCGGGCATGACAAAACAAATCCGTGTTGCATCGCGGTCGTTATCTAAGGAGAATCGCAGGCCAAGTACGCTATCTGAACCAGTGCGCAAAAGCTCTGCAAGCTCGGCATGGATTTCGGTACTTAGCGAGAGCCAATAATCAGTATAATGACGGCCAAGTTCAAAATCGAGATCACTGTCATCCCAATGCGCAAGAACTTTTGAAAGCTCAGATTTTGCGAGTTTCTCACGCGCAACACTGCCAGAAAGCACACCATTTTGTTCAAGTGCGTCATATGTCAACGCATGAAGCTCACGAATAAGAACGGCTTTCCAATTGTTCCATGTCTTAGGCCCAACTCCGCGAATATCGCAAACGGTAAGCACAGTCAGTAGGTCAAGTTTTTCTTGATCACCAACCAATTCTGCAAAATCTGAAATCGTTTTGGGGTCGCTTAAATCGCGCTTTTGTGCCGCATCCGACATCTCCAAATGATAGCGTACAAGCCACACGACTTGCTCAACTTCAAATCGCTCAAGGCCAAATCTAGGCGCAATTTCGGCAGCAATTTCTGAACCAATGTCTTCATGCGGGCGCAACATGCCCTTACCAATATCATGCAGCAATAATGCGATATAAAGCACACGCCTATTCACACCATTTTTCAAGATTCCTGTCGCAACGGGCAAATCTTCAATTAAGAGTTTTTTCTCTATGTCAGCGAGATTAGAAATGCATTGAATTGTGTGTTCATCAACCGTGTAGCTATGATACATATTATATTGCATCATCGCATCAATATGCGCCCATGGGGGAATAAATTGCCCTAAAAAACCAATCTCATTCATTCGGCGAAGCGCGCGCTCTGGATTTCCATAATCAAGTAGAAGTGACATAAATAAGCGGTTAGCTTCTTTGCTCGCACGGAACTTATCATCGATCAAATCAGTGTGGCGCGCCATATAGCGGAACGCATTGGGATGGATCAAGCGATCATGTTCAAGCGCTAAAGCAAAGATACGCAGCATATTCAATGGGTCTTCTGTAACCGCATTTTCACTTGCAAAATTAATCCGCCGATGATCCGCTGCAAAAGCCTCAGGCAAATTCAAACTCGGGCTCAAAAATTCTTTAATTTTCGATGGCGATTTCCAAACATGGCGCGCTTCAAGCTCCGTGATAAACACGCGTGTAATTTCACCCACTTGTCTTGCAGCACGAAAATAGCTTTGCATAAAAACTTCAACCGCTCGCCTGCCTTCCGTGGCTTCAAAGCCAAGGAACTGCGCAACTTCCACTTGCATATCAAAACTCAAAAGATCATTCGCACGCCCCGATATTTGATGAAGCGCATGGCGAACAGTCCATAAAAAATCTTCGGATTCTTTGAACTCTGCAAGCTCATCGGGTTGAAAAAAACCAAGCTCCAAAAGCTCCTCTGGTGTGTCAGCGCCCGTGATATATTTACCAAGCCAATAAAGCGTCTGAAGATCACGTAAACCGCCCTTGGCTTCTTTCACATTCGGTTCCAACACATAGCGTATATTGCCCGATTTTTGGTGGCGCTGCTCGCGCTCTTCAAGTTTCGCCTCAATAAATTCAGGGATGGATTTCACGAAAAGCTTGATGCGCAACATTTCCACAAGATCTGCTGCCATTGCTTCATCACCTGCTAGAAACCGCTGCTCTAAAAGCGATGTCCTAATCGTTATATCACCTTGGGCTTGGTTCAAACATTCTGCGATTGATCGTACGGATTGCCCAAGTTTAAGGCCCAAATCCCATATAAAATATAGCATCGTTTCGATGAATGTCTCATGCCATTTTGTTTGTTTATCTGGAAGCAAAAACAAGAGATCAATATCTGAATGAGGCGCCATTTCAATACGGCCATAACCTCCGACTGCAATCATGGAAATTTTGTTGTGACCTTGATCATCCTCATCTGGAAACTCGGCTTTTAACAATTGGAATAATTGCAAAAGGAGATGATCCGTTATGGCTGTATATTCTTTTTTGAGACCCTTGCGCGTCTGCGGGCTGTCTTGAAATTCCTGCGCAAGGTTCTCTCTTTTTGCATCATAGCTAGACTTTAAAGTCTCTAAAATTAAAGGGCGGGCAGATGTGAACCCGCCCGCATTTTTGCAAATCTCTAAAAGTGAAGACATCTCACTTTCAAATTGTTCTGTATCTGTCAATTACATGCTCGCTGGAGCTGGTGAAACCAACACGGCTGATCCACCTTTAACTTGCATTACCGCAAGAGCGCGATTGGCATGATTGTCCCGATCGAAACGGAACGCACCCATTACGCCTTTAAAGCTCATCGACTTAATGTCATTCGCACCAAATGGTGTTCGGTCATTTTGAGATTTTGCTTTTTGAACCAATGTAATAATTGCTGCAACGCCATCATAACCGAGACCTGCAAGGCTATGTGCATTCTGGCCATAAATGGAGTTAAAGCGTGAATTAAATACATTCGCCGCGCTCAAATCTGGCACTGCAAAATATCCACCATCAAGCTCGGTCTGCTGTAGGAAAGACGAATGCTCATCCCAACGCGACAGGCCTAGATATTGCGATGAGCCGCTTGAATAACCTTGCGCCGCAAGTGCATTCGCCATGATCCCAAGGCCACCACTTGGTGTATCGGTAAACATGACCGATTGCGCACCAGAAGCTTTCAAAGCCGCGGCAATGCCAGGTGCATTTGCTTGAATTCCTGGCACATTTAACGGGTAATTCGTTTCATAAACGACAGCCATTCTGTGGTCTTTTGCAGCTTTTTTCGATGCAATCATGCCTTGATTCCCACCAAGATCATCTGTTGCCACAATGCCTAAACTGCGTGAACCTTGTGCCTTTGCATATTGAACGATGCGATTGGCGATCACGTCAAATGTTGTACCAAATGCGTAAACATTGCCACCAGCAACTTCCGCGTTATTTGAAAACGTCCACATTGGAATATTTGGAACCGCATTCGCAACCGCAATGGCCTCAACTGATTTCAAAGGGCCTAAAATTATGTGCGCACCTTGCTCTTGGGCTTGTAACGCCATACGTGCGGCGGTTGCTTCACTGCCGCCAGTTTCAAAAACCATCAGCTCAATATCATTATTGTTAAGATCACTATCTGCCATTCTCGCAGCATTCAATATAGATTTTCCAATTTGATTGATCGCTGCATTGCCACCACCTGATGGCACCATAAGGGCAACTTTCACAGGTTGGGATAAATCAACTGATGGGCTAGACTGGAAATCAACACAAGCAGCCAATGCAACCAATACGCCGAAAGATGCGATAATTTTTGAAGCTTTGGTTTTAAAATAGTTTTTTAGATTTAAGAAAGACATTTTCATTTTCCCCGATTCACGTCATAATATTGGACAAATGTATAATGTGGATAACCCCTTATGAAAACCCCTGAAAATTGGCTAGCTCAGTTCGCTGACGAAAAACTTCGTAGCGGCCTATACTTAACGGCTTTACCCATAGGGAATTTGGGTGATATCACCCTTCGCGCACTCAACATATTGTTACTTGCCGATGAGATTTGGGCAGAAGACACACGCAATATTCGCAAACTGATGTCGCTTTATGGAATTGGTGTGAATGATCGCAATATTTTGGCCTGCCATGATCACAATGAGGGCCATATGGCTGAGCGCTTGGTTGAAGCGGTGAATACAGGCAAAGTGATCGCTTATGTATCGGATGCGGGTATGCCGATGATCTCTGATCCGGGGTTTCGTTTGGTGAATGCTGCGCGTCTTGCGGGCATATATTACACAGTGCTACCGGGGGCATCCGCCGTCATCTCTGCACTTGTTCTTGCAGGCGCGCCATCTGATCGATTTGGCTTTTTTGGTTTCGTCCCCAGCAAAAGCGAACAACGCAATCGATTCTTGGATGAACTCTCGTCAAAAAACATGACCTCAATCGTTTTTGAAAGCGCCAATAGATTGGCCAAAACGATTGATGCAATGCTAGGTATTTTTGCCGACAATACAGAAATTTCGATCGTCCGTGAAATCAGCAAAACTTTCGAGGAAGTCATCACCGCGTCAATTAAAGATATGCCAGAAAAGCTTGGCGAACATATTATCAAAGGCGAAATCGTCATTGTCATTTCCCCTCAAGAGGCTTCAAAAACAACTCAAGAAGATCTTGAGAACACGCTCACAGAGATGCTCAAAACGCATAGGCTGAATGATGCGGTTAAGCAAATTGCGGCAAGCTCTGATTGGTCGCGCAATGATATTTACGAACTCGCTCTCACCATAAAAGACAAAGCTAAATAAAATCATGATCATTTCTCTCTGATATTTTAGCTTTTGATAAACATATGCGTCCATATTCGCGCTATGAAGCATATAACATTATCCAATTTGGAAAAGGGTAAAATTGGCGAGGAGTTCGCGCAATCGCTCTACCAAAAAGCCGGTTTCGATATCCTCGAAACTGATTTGCGCATAGGGCGAGCACAAGTTGATCTTGTGGCTAGGCGCAAAGACCTTATTTGTTTCGTTGAAGTTAAATACCGCCGAACCATGCATGAAGCCCATCATGCGATCAAGGTAGCCCAGCTCAACCGAATTGCGCGCTGCGCCGATCATTATATGCAAGAACGCCCTCAAAATTGGCAAATTGATGCCCTCCTTATTGATCGCAATATGAACTGGCAAAGGATTGACAATATTCCTCATGCAATGCACATCTGGAGGAGAAAATAAAGGACGCTACAAATGCCCGCAGAAAAAGCTTTAAATATTGAGCCGTTAAAAGTTGCTATGCAAATGGACCCTATCGATCATGTCGATATTGATGCCGATAGTAGCTTTCGTATAGCTGAAGAGGCTCAAGCACACGGCCATGAAATTTATTATTACGCTCCCGATGATTTGCGCTTTGACAGCGGTGTCGTTTCTGCAGAATTGACGCCTATAACCCTGCGCCGTGAAAAAGGTAATCATGTCACCAAAGGCGCAACAAAGCTCACAGATCTCCGCGAGATGGATGTGATTTGGCTGCGCCAAGACCCGCCCTTTGATATGCACTATATCACCAACACTCATATGCTTGAGCGTCTGCGCGATGATGTGCTTGTTGTGAATGATCCATTTTGGGTCCGCAATTTCCCTGAAAAACTGCTCGTTCTCAATTTCCAAGATTTAACACCTCCAACAATGATCGCCCGCAATTTGGATGCAATAAAAGACTTCCGCAAACGTTATGGTGATATCATCGTGAAGCCACTTTATGGCAATGGTGGAGCTGGAGTGTTCAAGATTAAAAAGGACGACAGCAATCTCAACTCATTATTCGAACTCTTTACCGCGACCTCTCGCGAGCCATTAATTGCTCAGCAGTTTCTGCCCGATGTATCGGCTGGGGATAAGCGCATTATCCTTGTCGATGGCGAGCCTGTAGGCGCGATCAATCGCGTCCCTGCCAAAGGTGAAACGCGTTCGAATATGCATGTTGGCGGCCGCCCTGAAAAAATTGGCCTGACCAAGCGTGATTTGGAAATCTGCACAAGAATCGGGCCTTTTTTGAAAGAACATGGGCAAATATTCGTCGGCATTGACGTCATCGGTGACTATCTGACCGAAATCAATGTGACCTCACCAACAGGCATTCAAGAAATGGAACGCTTTGATGGTGTGAACATTGCTGAGAAAATCTGGCAAGCGATCGAAAGCAAATCTAGCTAGCGTTTGAGTTCTTCCATGAACATGCTATCATTTCCTGACACCCATTTTTCGGCAGCTTTTGGGATATTGTCTTGAAGACGTGCAATCCATTCATTGTCGGCCTTCGCAAAATCATGCAACACATAATCAGCCACGCGATTTTTATCACCAGGATGGCCAATACCCACACGAAGCCGCTGAAAATCAGCACTCATATGCGCGATGATTGAACGCAGCCCATTATGACCTGCATGACCTCCTGCCATTTTGAGTTTCAAATGCCCGGGTTCAAGATCAAGCTCATCATGAATGACCAAAATATCTTTGATGTCAATTTTATAAAACTTCGCAGCCGCCGCAACAGAGGTGCCCGAAAGATTCATAAATGTTTGAGGTTTGAGCAATATCACATCTTCGCCATCGATTTTGGCGCGCATCTCATGGGCTTGAAATTTATCGCGCCAATTGCCATGAGAATCACCCAATGCATCAAGCAAAATAAACCCGATATTATGGCGTGTCGCCTCATATTTTGGCCCTGGATTGCCGAGCCCAACGATCATTTTCATATTATCACCTCAAAAACAAAAGACCCGCCAAGGCGGGTCTTGTCAACTCTTCGCAAACAGAACTTATGATTCAGCTGCGGGGCTTTCAGCTGCGGCGCCTTCTTCAGTCGCTTCGTCCTCTTCATCGTCAAGTGCGATTGTAGGAGCAGAAATATTTGCGATAACAAAATCACGATCAATAGTTGGCTTACAACCAGTCGGCAATTTCACATCTGAAATGTGGATAACATCGCCGATTTGCACTTCCGCTAAATCTACTGTGATATGATCAGGAATGTTGTCGGCTGGCACAAGAAGCTCAACTTCAGGACGAACAGCAACCAAGTTACCACCACGTTTAATACCAATAGATGTGTCTTGGTTCTCAAACTTAACAGGGATAGCCAATGCGATGCTGGCACCTTTTGCCAAACGCAAGAAATCAATATGCGTTGGAAGATCGTTCACCTTATTGCGCTGCACATCACGACATACAACACGCTCCTCAGCGCCATCGATGTTCAATGTATGCAAAGTTGACAAAAATTTGCCAAGCTTCAAACGACGAATCAACTCTGATTGCTTCACTTTGATTGCTATAGGGTCTTTACCAGCGCCATAAACAACGCCAGGTACAAATCCATCGCGGCGAGTTTGACGTGCGGCCCCCTTGCCAACACCTTCGCGAACGACGACTTCGATAATGCTTTTCTCAGCCATTTTATTCTCCATTTAAATTAAAGCGCGCCTCCAAGGGTGTCTGCGCCAATGCGGCCTAGTAACCGATTTAACCCAAAATGGAAAGCCGAATCTTTTGAAGCCTTTAAAATGTGAAACCCACCGCAATTCTTCATTGCAGTGGGGCCCAGCCTAAGCGCCTATTCATCATTGTCCCTATCAACGAAGCGCTTATGCCTTGTTAGCGGCGGCGAACCTTGAACGCCGTTCATGAGGAACCTACATCACCTTTCAACACTGTTCAACATAAATATTATTCAAGATTTATTGAGTATTTCCCGCATGAGCCAAATAATCATGCCCTCAAGGTTTTCTTGCGGTACAGAGATGATTCGGCGCTCAACACCCAAATAGACAACGCCGTGCACAGCAGAAAATATAGTTCGTGTTATGCATCGTATTTCTACAAAATCCTCAGCTGGGTATATCTGGGCAACAAGCTCTTCGATAATTGAAAATAATATAGAGCTTTTTTCAAGATAGGTCTTCGGAAACTCATCGACAGGGACCATTTCAATTTCAAAAATTGTCATCCAAAGGCGCTCATTTTCGAGTGCAAATTTCAGATATGCACATCCCGCCATGATCAAATTATCTTTTGGATCGGTTTTCTGAGCCTTTTGAATTTCGGTGACCACAAATTTGTACATGCGATCAAAAGTGCGCAAATTGACGGCTTCTATAATCGATTGCAGATCGCTAAATACGTTATAAATTGCACCGACAGCACAGCCCGCATCCTTTGCAAGAGCCCTTGCATTAATTGAATCGCTACCATTTTGTGCAATCGAATTTTCGGCCAAGTCAACAATTTTGTTCCTTAGTTCCGAATGGCGTGTGTGTGTGCTATCCACAAAAACCTCTTAACCTATTCAACCTGCTTACCTTGTTTTAGCACCTTTGGATAGAGCAGAGACAAATTCTAATATTTCACTCTTTGGTTTTTTAGCTTCAATCATTTTAACGATCGCGCTGCCCACAACAACACCATCAGCAACACCACCAATATCACGCGCATTTTCGGGTGTATTCACACCAAAACCGACACATACGGGCAATCCTGTGGCCGATTTAATTCGCGCAACTTGTGGTGCAACATCAGCCGCAGCTGCAGATGCTGCCCCTGTTATACCCGTAATTGATACGTAATACACGAATCCTGATGTATTTTGTGCAACTTTGGTTAATCTCGCATCATCAGTCGTGGGTGTGGTAAGGCGAATAAAATCGATATTTTTGGCGAGCGCAGGTACGCAAAGCTCATCATCTTCTTCAGGAGGCAGATCCACAACAATCAGGCCATCAGCGCCAGCTTCTTTCGCGGCATCTAAAAACGCTTCAACGCCCATCGCATAAATCGGATTATAATACCCCATAAGCACAATCGGAGTCTCATTGTTTTTCTCACGGAACACACGCACAGTTTCGAGTGTTTTTTGTAACGTCATGCCGCCATCAAGAGCGCGCTGCCCTGCAAGCTGGATCGTAGTGCCATCGGCCATGGGATCTGTAAACGGCATACCAATTTCAATCACATCCACACCCGCTGATGGCAAATCACATATTAAATCCGTCGCCGTCTCGAAGTTTGGATCACCGCCCATCACAAAAGCTACAAATGCAGTTTCGCTCTTGGCTTTCAAATCTTCAAATCGTTTGGCGATGCGGCTCATATGGGTATCCTCAAATTTTATCCTTAGCACTCTTGGCAAATGACCCGCCAAAGTGCAAGCCTTTCTCTTGCTTTATTGAAGTTTACACCATAGAAGCTTTGGCGAATACTCTGCAAATTAGTGAGGATATTATGGGCTTTAAAACTGGTATTGTTGGACTTCCCAATGTTGGAAAATCAACTTTGTTCAACGCGTTAACGCGCACCGCGGCCGCGCAAGCCGCAAATTTTCCATTTTGTACAATTGAGCCAAACACAGGCGATGTGAATGTGCCTGATGCACGCCTCTATACACTTGCTGAAATCGCAGGATCAAAAGAGATTATCCCCACACGCATGACATTTGTTGACATTGCAGGCCTTGTAAAGGGCGCTTCAAAAGGTGAAGGATTGGGCAATCAGTTCTTAGCGAATATCCGTGAATGTGACGCGATTGCCCATGTACTGCGCTGCTTTGAAGATGAGGATATTACCCATGTGGAAGGGCGCGTTGATCCGCTTGAAGATGCCGATATCATCGAAACAGAATTGATGCTTGCCGATCTTGAAAGCATTGAGAAACGCCGTGCAAATTTGGTTCGTAAGCTTAAAGGCAATGACAAGGACGCGGCCGATCAAGATCGTCTGCTCGCAATGGCCCAAGCCGCTCTTGAAGATGGCAAACCGACGCGCACTTTGGAAATTGACGAAGAGGATCACAAGGCATGGAAGCTTTTGCAACTTCTCACATCAAAGCCTGTTCTTTATATTTGTAATGTCGAAGAGTCCGCTGCAAAAGACGGCAATGCGCTTTCCAAAAAAGTGGCTGAAAAAGCGGCCAATGAGGGCGCTGCATCGGTTGTGATTTCAGCAGCAATCGAAGAAGAGATTGCTCAGCTTGAGGAAGAAGATTGTGCGATGTTCCTTGAGGAACTCGGGCTTGAAGAAAGCGGTTTGGATCGTGTTATTCGCTCAGGTCACGAATTGCTCGGGCTTCAGACATATTTCACCGTTGGCCCAAAAGAGGCCCGTGCATGGACAATCCTAAAAGGCACCAGCGCGCCTCAAGCTGCGGGTGTTATTCACGGTGATTTTGAGCGTGGATTTATTCGCGCCGAGACGATCGCCTATGATGATTTTGTCAATTTCAAGGGTGAACAAGGCGCAAAAGAAGCTGGGAAAATGCGGGCTGAGGGCAAGAGCTATACAGTCGCCGATGGTGATGTATTGCATTTCTTGTTTAACACTTAAAAAAATCGACCCATCATTTTTGATGGGTAACCCCTACTTTTCTGCATCATTTTTATCAAAATTGTTAGATCAAATTTGTGTTAAAACGAATTGTGCGCCTGCACCTTTTTGCGAGGCATGATCATCTGGGTTATAGAGTTTGCAGCTTTTTAGCGATAAACAGCCACAACCAATACATCCATCAAGCTTATCGCGCATAGACTCAAGTTCACTGATTCGTCTATCAATATCATTCCGAAAACTGCGGCTTATGCGCGTCCAATCGGCTTTCGTAGGATTCCGCCCTTCGGGCAGGTTTGCAAGATGTTCACCTATTTGTTCCAGTGAAAAGCCAAATCTTTGGGATAAAGTAATAAACGATACCCGACGAATATCTCCACGCAGATAGCGCCTCTGACCTCCTGCTGAACGGATAGGCGACAGTAAACCCAACGTTTCATAATAACGCAGTGCCGAAACCGCGACCCCTGTTCGGCTAGAAATTTCACCAATTGAAACAAATTTCATATTTTTCATAATTGACCTTGACCTCAAGTTAGGTTGAGCAATTACAACTTAACATAGGCTATCAATCTTATAAAGAAAGGAATGTAAAATGCCGCTTGAACATATAAACATCACATGCAGAGATTCGAAAGAATTTGCTGATAGACTATGCCATTATTTTGACTGGAAGATTCGTTGGCAAGGCCACGGAAAACTCGGGGGAGAAACCATCCATGTCGGAGATAGCCTAAGCTATCTGGCACTGTGGGCACCAAAATATAATGATCAATATCCAGACAATAGCGCAATAAATCATATTGGTGTCGTCGTGGAAAACCTCAAAACAGTTGAAACTCGAATAGAATCATTGGGCATTAAAACCCATTCCCATGCTGATTATGAACCTGGGACAAGATTCTATTTTGATGATCCCTGTGGAATTGAAATTGAAGTTGTGAGTTACGCATGAAAAAAGGGCGCTGTATTGGCGCCCTTTCTCATTTACTTACGGTCTTAATTTAACGCAGCATCGATTTCTGCTTTCAAATTATCCCACTGCCAATTTTCAACATATTTGCCATTCACATATATACTTGGCGTGCCTTTGATTTTATCATTTTTCGCAAGTGCTTGGAAATGCTCAAGCATTTCTTCTTGCTTTTCTTTATCATCAAAACATGCGTTCAGCGCATCAACTGAAAGCCCTGCAAGATTTGAATATTTACTCAATGCTTCTTTCACTGCGTCAATGGATTCCTTATTATATGCCCATTCTTGCTGGTTTTTATAAAGCATAGAGGCCATGCCGAAATATTGATTTTCGGGCAAGCAGCGCGCAAGAGATGTCGCCAAAAGACCCGGCCCATCTGTGACCACTTCACGATGGATAAACTTCACTTTATTTGTGTCGATATATTCCGTTTTGAGCTTATCAAAAACATTGTTGTGAAAATCACCACAATGCGAACAAGTGTAATTTGCATATTCAATAATCGTTACAGATGCATCTGGGTTTCCAGCAAAACGATCGGAAAGATGGGAAGGAAGATCGGCCTGCACTGTTTCTGTTGATGATATCGATTCGCTTGGCTTCAAAATAAAAAACCCTGCAATTGCTGCGATGATGATGGCTGCGATGATCGCAATTTTCTTGTTCATTTGCTTCCTTCTTTCAAATAATAGGCTTTGCTGATTTCTGATAATGCGTCTTTTAACGCGGAAGATTGTGTCTTATCAATCCCTGAGCGAAGATCGCTAGGTGGCTCGCGCTTTATTGCCGGTTTTGCTAAAAATTCTTTCTTAGGTTCTGCAAAACCAACAGCTTGGTGGACGAATTGGATTTTTTTAATCGCATCACGACCCAACGCCGAATTGACCTTCATGCGGATTTCTTCACTGCGCATTGTGAGTTCCGCCACATATGCGCCGACAGATTCTAAGATCAGAGTGCTGCCGCCAGAGCGTGTTGTTGTCATTGAGCGTGGGCGTGTTAACTTCCCAAGCTCATTGCCGACAATATCGCGCCAATTGGCAATAAGAAATTGATCATGAAAACCACGCTTGGCGCCAATTTTTTTGGAAGGGCGCGTGAGATGGGTCGCGATCGGCTTAAAGCTTGATCGCCATCTGTTCTTCATACCAGATTTGTTATAGGATTTGTCGCTCGACATTTACATAATTCCGCTTCTCTTTTGAGAGTAGCCCCATGGACTCAACATTTCAACCAGAATGAACCACATGAACGCGATTAACCCCGATGACATCAGTAAGCGTTTGCTCAATTGGTATGATGAAAACAAACGTGAGTTGCCATGGCGACGTGATGCCCCCAATCCCTATCATGTTCTTCTCTCTGAGATGATGCTCCAACAAACAACTGTTGCCACCGTCAAAGATTACTTCAATCGATTTACCGCCGCTTGGCCAAGCATTGATGATCTTGCTAAAGCTGATGATGCGGATATATTGGCACAATGGGCAGGGCTGGGCTATTATGCGCGGGCACGAAACTTGATCAAAACCGCAAGAAAAATCCATGAAAGCCACGCATTTCCAAACACATCAAAAGAGCTTCAGAAACTACCAGGCATTGGCCCATATACAGCAGCAGCCATTGCCTCCATTGCATTTAAAGAGCCGATTTTGCCGCGCGATGGAAATATCAACCGCATCCTTGCCCGCCTTTTTGGCATTGCAGATCCAATCGATCGGCCAAGCGCGGCACTTCAATTGGCAGCCGATAAATTCGCGCATAAAACCCGAGCAGGGGATTTGGCACAAGCGATGATGGATCTTGGATCTGGTATTTGCAGACCCAAAAATCCCAAATGTGACCTATGCCCGATCGCCACATCATGTGCAGCATTGCATCTCAACAAAACTGAGATATTGCCGCAAAAAGCACCCAAACGCGCAAAGCATCAGTGGAAAGCAAATGCTTTTATCGCACAAAAGCCTGATGGCTCTATTGGATATGTGAAGCGTGATGCAAAGGAGCGGCTTGGCGGTCTATGGGCGCTTCCTTGTAGTGATTGGGCGGAGGAGCCGAGCTTTGATCCACCCTTTGACGTGAAATGGAATGAATGCGGATCAGTTCGCCATATTTTCACGCATATTGACCTAAGTGTGAATATCTTTACAGCGCATATTGATATGGATCTGGGTGATAATTCATTCAGCTTTTTCACTCAAAATGAGCTACCCCCTTCATCTCTACCCCGTCTTTGGGGTAAGGTATTAGAGAAATATGGTATTGAAAATAATGAGGCAAGCCATGAGTAAAATCATTTCAAGAAATTTTGTGAAGGCATTGCCCTTCTATCTGGTGTTCTTCAACATCCCATTGATTGCGATTGTGGCTTATCTGGGCGGTTGGTGGATTTCTCTTGCTTTTATATATTTTATTATATTGCTCAATATTGCCGATTTAACCGCTGGTCTCAATCCTGAAAACCTTGATCCGTTAACGCCAGACACGCAGTTATTCTGGTATAGCCTGCTGACCAAAATTTGGCCTTTTGCTCAGATATTTTTGATTTATTTCGTGATTATCTGCCTGAAAGATCCCTCTTATGATATCTATGCACGCACCGCTTTGATGGTCGTTGTGGGTTACTCTTCTGGCATTGGTGGATTTGTGATTGCACATGAATTAATCCATAGATCCAATCGTATCGAGCGCTTTTTGGGTGATCTGCTTCTGGGCACAGTGCTTTATGGCCATTTTCGAACTGAGCATATTCTTGTTCATCATCGCTATGTTGCCACGCCCAAGGACGCGGTTACAGCTCGCTATAATGAAAGCATATATCGCTTCTTTTTACGTGCAATTCCACAAAGTTTTATCTCTGCATTCAAAACTGAAGCTGCATTGTTGAAACGTATAAAAAAGCCAATCTGGAGTTTAAAAAATCCATTTTATCTCTATGCTACATTAGCCTTTTTATTCCTATTCATAGCGTTCCTAATTGGGGGAACTCATGGCCTCATGCAGTTTGTTTTGCAGGCCGTTATCGCTATCATTTTGCTCGAGACCACAAATTATATCGAGCATTATGGCATCTGTCGCAAATATCTCGGGGATGGCAAATACGAGCATGTTCAACCCCGCCATAGCTGGAATGCCAATCACAAAGTGACCAATTATCTCATGATCAACCTGCAACGCCATAGTGATCACCATTACAAACCGAATAGACGTTTTCCGCTTCTCCAAGCGCTTGAAGAAACGGAAGCACCACAACTACCACATGGTTATCTATTTATGGCAACACTGGCTTTAAGCCCATATCATTGGCGGAAGGTTATGAATGCGCGGGTGCGCCGCTGGCGTTCTATGTATTATCCCGAAATTACCGATTGGACGGCTTATAACAAAGGGACGAACCCTTGGCCAAAATAAATCGTGATCTAGCTCCATCACATTATCCCAACTGCACTATTCGACATTTTGAAAGCGAAGATACATCTTCATGGGCTCTATATTCAAAATGCGAACAATACCGCTATCGACTGCGTCGCCATTGGGAAGATGGCAAACGTATTGCATTTTTAATGCTCAACCCTTCAACAGCTACCGAACTAAAAAACGACCCCACTGTTGAACGTTGTGAAAGGCGCGCCCTTAATCTTGGATATGGTGGATTTGAAGTGATCAATATTTTCGCGCTCAGATCAACAGACCCTAAGGGACTTTATTCATCTGATGACCCCATTGGCGCGTTAAATGATCAAGCCATTTTAGATGCAGTGAACAATTGCGATGATGTTTTATGCGCATGGGGAAATCATGGTGCATTAGGGGCTAGAGGTCACATTGTTCGCCAGATTATTTCCACTGCTGACCGCCCACTACTACATCTTGGGATAACCAAAATTGGCCAACCAAAACATCCGCTATATGTGAGCTACGCCACACAACCAGAAGCTTTTTCTATAATTTAGACACAATGCCCATAAGCGCAAGCTCATAACATTTTGGGCCGAATCCAGCGATCAATCCATGAGCTACTGGAGAAATATAACTTCTATGGCGGAATTCTTCACGTTGATGTGGATTCGAAATATGAACTTCAATGATGATGTCATCAAAGTTTCTCAAAGCATCATGGATAGCAATTGATGTATGGGTATAGGCACCTGCATTTATGACGATAGCATCAAACTTATCGCGCGCCTCCTGAATTGCATTCACAATTTCGCCTTCAAAATTTGATTGTATAGCCTCAATTTCAAGATCAGGATGGCGAACCCTCATACCACCAAATATTGCAGTTAATGTTTGATTTCCATAAATTTTCGGCTCACGCGTTCCAAGCAAATTTAAGTTCGGGCCATTAATGAACAGCACGGAAAAGCCTTTTGCTCCACTTGGTAGCTTCCGCACACGTGCAGCCGCCGCAATTTGGAGCGACACATCGGCACCAAAGCCACTTAGAACTCCAACACTTCCTTCAATACGCGCATTTGACCAAAACTTCTTATCTACAGTAGACACATCGTGCTCTGTATGAATTTCAGTACATAATCCGAAAGATTTAAATGCTTCAGCATCATATATATCAGCTGGGTTACCAATGATAATTGGCTTTCGTTTCATAGGGCGAATTTTAGCGTTAAAAGCCAAGGATTTTGATAGCGCTTCCTTGGTATGCTCTACGGCTGCTTCTGGTCGATCAATATCACCCGTCCAAAAAATATCCATGTTTAAAAGTCCAAATTTGCCACCGATAGGGCGTTGCTCTGAATAAAGTCACGCCGTGGTTCTACCACATCACCCATTAACATAGAGAAAACGCCATCGGCTTCATCGAATTGATCAATCTTAACTTGAAGCAACGTCCTTGCATCTGGGTCAAGCGTTGTTTCCCAAAGCTGATCGGCATTCATTTCACCAAGACCTTTATAGCGCTGCAATGATACGCCGCGCTCACCCTCTTTGACAATTGATTCAAGCAGGCTTGAAGGGCCGTAAATTGATGTTTCACGATCTTTATTGCGGAATTTAGCCGCACCCGAATAGGCAATGGATAGCCCTTCAGAAAGCTGCCCCAAACGCTTTGCTTCATTTGAATTGAAAAGATTCTTATCAAGCATGCGCACTTCTTTCACACCGCGCAAAACGCGCCAAACACGAATATCACCCGCATCGGTAACTTCGCCTTGCCAACCGCGCTCATATTCACGCGCCACAAGATCAAGGCGTTCAGCAAGCGCCTTTGCCGCCGCTTCGGGCGCATCATGCATACGGTCCGTTTCAAACAATCCAGCAATCGCGGCATTTTCTAGCAATTCTGTTGAATAACTTGTCGGGAAGCTCGCAAGTGCGCCCTTAATGGCCCGTGCATCATTCGCCATTTTCACAAGATCTGCACCCGAAATTTGCTCGCCCGATTGCAAAGTTAAAATGCTTTCATCTGTGCCTTGCTCGATCAGATATGTATCAAGAGCAGCTTGATCCTTAAGATAAACTTCTGATTTGCCGCGCGACACTTTAAACAAAGGTGGCTGGGCAATATAAAGATGCCCACGTTCAATAAGCTCGCGCATTTGACGGAAGAAAAATGTCAAAAGCAGCGTACGAATATGCGCACCATCCACATCGGCATCGGTCATAATCACAATTTTATGGTAGCGCAGTTTATCGGGATTAAACTCTTCGCGGCCAATACTTGTGCCAAGCGCCGTAATTAATGTGCCGATCTCTTGGCTTGCAAGCATACGATCAAATCGCGCGCGCTCCACATTCAAAATCTTACCTTTAAGCGGCAAGACGGCTTGGTTCTGACGCGAGCGCCCTTGCTTTGCCGAACCACCCGCAGAATCACCCTCCACGAGGAAAATTTCTGATTTAGACGGATCTTTTTCTTGGCAATCGGCAAGCTTACCTGGAAGAGAGGCCACATCCATTGCTGTTTTGCGGCGCGTTAAATCACGGGCTTTACGAGCAGCATCACGCGCAATCGCAGCTTCAACGATTTTACCAATGACAAGCTTCGCTTCAGTTGGGTGCTCTTCAAACCACTCATTGAGTTTTTCGCCAACAAGACTTTCCACCACAGGCCGAACTTCCGATGAAACGAGCTTGTCTTTTGTTTGTGATGAGAATTTGGGGTCAGGTACTTTAACAGATAGCACACATGTCAAACCTTCGCGCGCATCATCGCCAGAAAGCGTTACTTTTTCCTTCTTCAAAATACCTGAGCTTGTTGCATAGCTATTGATCACACGGGTCAAAGCACCGCGGAAACCTGCCATATGAGTGCCGCCATCGCGCTGCGGAATATTGTTCGTGAAGGGAAAGACATTTTCATTATAGCTGTCATTCCACCAAAGTGCGACTTCAACACCAACACCGTCTTTTTCACCTTCGATATAAATCGGATCAGGGATAAATGCGGATTTGTTGCGATCAAGATAGCGCACGAACTCACGAACGCCGCCTTCATAAAAGAGAACGCTCTCCAAATGTTCGGCAGGACGCTCATCGCGCAAAATAATGCGCACGCCTGAATTCAAAAATGCAAGCTCACGCAAACGATGCTCAAGTGTTTTGAATTGATAATCTAGGTTCGAGAATGTGTCCGTTGCCGCCATAAAGCGCACCATCGTACCCGTCTCGCCATTGGCATCGCCCATCACTTCAAGGTGCTTAACCGTGTCGCCTCTTTCAAAGCGCGCATGGTGTTCTTTTCCATCACGCCAAATAGTTAACTCAAGCCAATCAGAAAGCGCGTTCACAACCGACACACCAACGCCGTGCAAACCACCCGAAACCTTGTAAGAATTTTGGTCAAACTTACCGCCCGCATGGAGCTGCGTCATAATCACCTCAGCCGCCGAAACGCCCTCTTCTTCATGAATGCCCGTTGGAATACCGCGACCATTATCGCGCACGGAGACTGAGCTATCCGAATGCACAGTTACAGTCACAAAATCCGCATGTTTTGCAAGCGCTTCATCAATGCCATTATCGACAACTTCATAGACCATATGGTGAAGGCCAGAGCCGTCATCAGTATCGCCGATATACATACCAGGGCGCTTACGGACGGCCTCAAGACCACGGAGAACTTTGATGCTATCTGCGCCATATTCGGCGTTGTTTGGCTGCTCGTCGCTCATAAAATATTATTCCCAATTGATTGCCTCAAACTATAGCCAATTCGATCGGGAATGTCACGCAAAACAGGGAAAAAAATACACTCAGGTCACTTCAATATGACCAAAACGATCGCAACGATTATCAAGGCTATACCTGAGCCTTTACGAAGGATTGCGCGCCCTTCTGCTGTGGCTATGCGCCTTGCTGCAGAATGGGCAAATCCACCCCAGATCATGTTGCCACTAAACGCTGTAAATGCTGCGGTGAGAGCAATCACAATTGTGTCAAGCCATGTCAATTTTCCGACATCAAAAAACTGCGGCACAAATAGCCCATAAAACAAAATAGCTTTGGGGTTTGTCATCATAATAGCAAGACCCGCCCAAAACACTTGGACAAAATCGGATTTTCCATCAAAATGAATGCGCTCAATCTCATCACTTGCATGGCGAATTTCTTGAATACCCATATAAATCAGATAGGCCGCGCCAATATAGCGCACTGCAAGCATGATATTTTCATGCTCACCAACAAAACCACCCAAACCCAGAATGACAATCGCAACCCAAAGAAAATCGCCCACCATAACGGCCAAAAAAATAGGCCAAACGGAATGGAAGCCCCGCGCCACAACACGCGCGATTATCGCCGCCACCACTGGCCCAGGTGAAACAACCAAAACGAACATCCCGACAATAAAGAGCCAAATTTGTAATAAGGTGATCGTCATATGATCTCCCGAACTTTGCTGATTGATTGATTTTCTTTTACATCAAAATATTGGCCACGATCACCCAAAGCTTCGAATAATTCACTCTCGGTTCCTGTCATAAAAACATGGGCATCAAGTGCGCATATTTCATCAAAAAGGAGCGCGCGGCGGCTTTCATCTAGATGAGCTGCGACCTCATCAAGCAGCACAACAACGAAGCATTTCTCGGCAATCAGTGCCCGCGCATTTGCCAGCATAAGCGAAATCAGCAGTGCCTTTTGTTCACCTGTTGAACATAGTGCAGCGTTTTGCATTTTTTCGACATAAACCGCTTGGCAATTCACACGGTGTGGGCCACGTTTTGTTGTGCCTGCATAGCGATCATATTGACGGTCTTGTGCCCAAATCGCCCCCCAATCTTGTTCTGCGACATCATCAATTTCATAATCCAATGTAAGCTCGGCGACTGGAAAAATTGTTTCGCTGTCGAGCATTTGAGCATTCAAACGCAATATGGCATGCGCACGATGGCTGACGATTTTTGTTGCCGCCTCCGCCATTTTCGCTTCGACGACTTGATACCAATGCGCGTCAGAAATACCATCCTTGAGCAACCGATTGCGCTCTCTCATCGCCTTCTCAAATGACAGAACATTTTCGCCGTGATCGGGAAAAAATGACAACACAATGCGATCAAAAAACTTTCGGCGATCTGTTGCACTATCAATCCAAATACGGTCTTGTGCAGGCGTCATCCAAACCATCCGAAGATACTGTCCCATGGCCGTTTGCGTTGCGGATTTATCATTGATCGATACTTGCCGCGCTTCACCTATTCGCGCTGAATTCACAATGTTAAAAACATCATCTGTATGTGCTGTTAGAGAGGTTTTCCAGCCTAAATTTTCAGGTTGCCGACCATAAGCTTCACGGTCAGCGCGCCTTAAACCACGCCCAGGGCTAAACAGGGAAATAGCTTCAATTAGATTGGTTTTGCCCGCACCATTACGCCCCATTATGGCAACAGGGCGGCCATCAAAATTGACTTCTGTTTTAAGGTGAGATCGAAAATTGACGAGCTCAAGCGCAGTTATGCGTCCCGACATTAGACACGCATTGGCATCACGACATAAAGTGTCGATTCGTCTCCACCTTCAGTGATCACCGCAGGGTCGCCAGATGTATTGAGCATGATGACAGCGTTTTCACGGTCAATTTGACTTGAAATCTCGTGAAGATATTTCGCATTAAACCCAATATCGAGCGCCTCATCCAGATAAGCCACAGCCATCTCTTCTTGAGCCGAACCTGAATCTGGACTTTGTACAGAAAGAATCAAACGATCTTCACTTAAAGAGAATTTGACCGCACGCGAGCGCTCAGAAGATACTGTCGACACACGATCAACTGCAATTGATAGGTCTTTTGCATCAACTTCCAAACGACGATTATTGGAGAGCGGAACCACGCGCGTATAGTCGGGAAATGTGCCGTCGATCACTTTTGATGTCAGCACAACATCGGGCGTTGCAAAGCGAAGTTTTGTCTCCGAAATTGAAACAGCGATTTGCTGATCATCCTCCAAAAGCTTGCGCAGTTCGCCAACGGTTTTGCGCGGAATGATGACACCTGCCATGGATTGAGCTTCTTCTGGACAGGGCGTGTCAACGCGAGCCAGACGGTGACCATCCGTTGCAACGGCGCGCAGCTGCTGCTGACCATCGCGTTCAGCAATATGAATATAAACGCCGTTAAGATAATAACGCGTTTCTTCATTTGACATGGCAAATTTGGACTTATCGATCAAACGACGGAGCTCTTTGGCTTCGATGGCAAAATTGCAATCATATTCGGCCATGGCCATCATCGGAAAATCTTCACGTGGCAATGTGGCAAGTGAGAACTTTGAACGGCCCGCAGACACCTCAAGACGGCCCGAAAGCTCATCGGCTGCAAGTGAAACCATCGATCCATCTGGAAGCTTACGAACGATTTCGTGCAAGATTTGCGCAGATACGGTTGTTGCCCCTGCGGCCTCAACGACTGCATCAACACGATCGATAAGTTCGATGTCCAAATCCGTCGCGCGAAAGCTCACTTTTGCATCTTGAGCTTCGATTAAAACATTGGCCAAAATGGGTATCGTATTGCGGCGCTCAACAACCGAATTTGCATGGTTCATTGCCCGCAATAAAGCTGATTTCTCAATATTTGCCTTCATAATTTATCTCACATCCTATTTGGATATTAGATTAGTCCTAGGGGGTACGAAGGTCAAGCGCCCAAGGCCATTTTCACCTTATGCTTCAAGCTGTCTGCGGAGCGCCTCTAAGCTCTCAGCCATCTCACTATCATGGCGAGATAAATCTTCGATTTTGCGCACAGCATGAATGACAGTTGTATGATCGCGGCCACCAAATGCACGGCCAATATCTGGTAGTGATTTGGTTGTTAAAGTCTTTGCCAAATACATTGCCATTTGGCGCGGGCGAGCTATGGCCTGCGTGCGGCGCGCACCTATGAGATCAGATACACGGATATTATTAAACTCGGCGGTTTTTTTGATGATATGTTCAACTGTGACCTTGGTTTTTGAAACGCGCAAAATATCTGCCAAAATATCATAAGCCAAATCCAAAGAAACAGGTTTTCCAGTTAGATCGGCATAAGCAAATAGCCTTGTGAGCGATCCTTCCAAAACACGCACATTGGATGAAATGCGCTGGGCAAGAAATTCTAAAACGCCCTCTTCAAGTGCCAAATGGGGATGGTCGCGCAATTGGAACTCAGCCTTACTTTGTAAGATGCCAAGGCGCAATTCATAATCTGTCGGGTGAATATCGACCATCAACCCCCATTGGAGGCGAGAGCGGATGCGATCTTCAATACCCTCAATATCGCCAGGGGCACGATCAGCCGAAATAATAATTTGCTTATTTTGATCAACAAGGGCGTTGAATGTATAGAAGAATTCATCTTGGGTGCTATCTTTGCCAGCAATAAATTGCACATCATCAACCAATAAAACATCCACTGAACGGAAGATTTCTTTGAAATCCTGCATCGTTTTTGAACGAAGCGCCTGAACGAAGCGATACATAAATTGTTCTGCTGAAAGAAAAAGCACGCGCTTACTTGGGTCGCGCTCTAAAATTCCCCATGCGATAGCATGCATAAGATGTGTTTTTCCAAGCCCAACACCAGAATACAAAAAGAGAGGGTTGAAATTCACCCCTTCCCCATCGGCCACACGCTTGGCCGCTGCGAAAGCGAGTTCATTGGATTTACCGACCACAAAACGATCGAACTTATATCGCGCATCAAGGGTATTTGATGGCAAATCAGGGAGCTCATCATTGCTCGGAGCGGCTATCTTTGGCGCTTCTTTAACAGGTGCGGGCGCGGTGACTTCATTAATTTGAAATTCAAGACGCACAACCTTGCCGCCATGATCCCAAAAAGCGCTTTGAATTTGTTGGCCAAAGCTGCGTTCGACCCAATCCGCAAAAAACTTTGATGGTACAGAAAAATTGGCAGACTGATCGGTCATGCCACAAAATTCCATTTGTTCGATCCAATTTCGAAAGGAATCACGTCCAATGCGTCCGCGCAGGTCTTCTTTGACCGTTGTCCACATTGCTTCGCTCATTCGATTCCCCCTAAAAATTCCGCAAAAAACAATGCAGAGAACTTCTGCGAATAGTTTTGCGATGTTGATGAGAGATCAAGCTAACGAGCGAAACCGATTCATGCAATAGAAACAAAAACCGAACGCCTTAATTTTCTCTATTGACCATGAAAAGAATCGGGTAAATTAGAGCAGTTCAGCGGCCTTAAAGCTAAAATCATGCTCTTTTCCGATAATCACATGATCATGAACTTCGATTCCAATCGAATTTGCAGCCTCAGCGATTCGCGCAGTCATATCAATATCAGATTGTGACGGCGTTGGATCTCCAGACGGGTGATTATGGACAAGAATCAAGGCAGATGCGTTAATCTCAAGGGCGCGTTTCACGACCTCACGTGGATAGACTGGCACATGATCGACTGTGCCTTTTTGTTGCTCTTCATCTGCAATCAACGTGTTTTTGCGATCAAGAAATAAAATCCGGAATTGTTCGGTCTGCCTATGCGCCATGGCTGTTTTGCAATAATCCATCAGCGCATCCCATGATGCTATCACATCTTTATGCATCACTTTGGCCTGAGCCAATTTATGTGCAGCCGCTTCAACGATTTTGAGTTCACCCGCAACAGCATCACCGACACCTTGTATCTTGATCAACTCCGAAAACGGTGCAGATAGCGCTTTATTGAAATCATTTTCAAAGGTTTCAAGTATGCGCTTTGCTAGCGGCTTTACATCGCGCCTTGGGATTGTTCGAAACAATATAAGCTCAAGCAATTCATAATCAGCCAAAGCAGATGATCCTGAGCGTAAAAACTTTTCCCGCAGACGTTGCCGATGATGATGATAATGAGGCTCAGAACCGCTGCTCTTGGACTCGTTTTTCCAATAACGTTTTTTTCCAAACGATTTTAAAAAAGGTATTCCTGCTTCTCGAAATGAATTATCTGACATGAGGAAAGATTTATCAAGAGATGGTAAACCAAGCATTAAGATTAGGCATTATCAGGGATGTTGATAAACCCAATAATCCTATGATTTCAGCACCTGATCAAAAAGACCTTTTGGTGATTCTGTGAATATCTCAGCGCCATTTTCAGTTATGCCTATCGTATGCTCAAATTGTGCAGATAATTTTCGATCCACCGTTATCGCCGTCCAATTATCAGCAAGCACTTCGCAATCATATTTCCCAAGATTCAACATAGGCTCAATTGTAAAGAACATACCCTCTTCAATCACAGGGCCTTTTCCCCATCGCCCAAAATGCACGACATTGGGCGCCGAGTGAAACACAGCCCCAATACCATGCCCGCAAAAATCGCGCACAACCGATAAATTATGCTTATGAGCATATTCTGAAATAGCGGCACCAATATCACCAAATGTGTTACCTGGTTTGGCTTGTTCAATGCCGAGCATTAACGCATCATGAGTAACCTGTATCAGACGCTTGGCATATGGTTTCGCCTTCCCAGCCACATACATGCGCGAATTATCACCATACCAACCATCCACAATGCAAGTCACATCGATATTCAGAATATCACCATCAATGATGGTGTCATCTTTGCGCTTTGAGTTTTTGCTGGTTGCGCTCGGTATTTTCTCCCCAGGAATACCATGACACACGACATGGTTTAAAGAGATACATGATGATTTGGGATATCCACGATAACCGAGCGTGGCTGGGACAGAATTATTTGCAATCATAAAATCATGGCAAATCTGATCGAGTTCACCCGTTGTAACGCCGGGGCGCACATACTCACCAATCATATCGAGAATTTCGGCTGCAAGCTTACCTGCTTTGCGCATTCCTTCAAAATCTGCGGCACTATGTATTGTAATTCCGTTTTTATTTATCGGTCGTTTCAAAATTAAATCCTATGTTTGAAACATACATACCAAACAAGGCGCGTGACGCAATCCCCACAACAAAAAAAGGCGGGAATGAACCCGCCTTTTCAACATGGTCAGATTAGTTCTTTGTAGATATCTTTTTCGATGACTTCGAAATCTCAATCTCTCGAGGCTTTAAAGCTTCTGGAATTTCGCGTTCAAGGGACACATAAAGCAGCCCATTTTCAAGCGATGCATCCCGCACCTTCACGTGATCTGCCAATTGGAAACGGCGTTCAAATGCGCGCTGGGCAATACCACGATGTAGAAATTCTTGCGGCTCATCAGCCTCCTCGCCCTTTGCTCCTGTCACAACCAAAAAACCATCCTTGCTCTCAATGGTGAGGTCATTTTCTGAAAAACCTGCAACTGCCAGCGTAATACGATAGGCATTCTCATCAAGTTTTTCGATATTGAATGGGGGGTAGCTATTTTGACCTTGATCAACATTTTTTAAATTATCAAGAACATTTGCCAAACGATCGAAACCAACAGAATGGCGGTATAGCGGTGTAAAATCAAATTGTCTCATTTCATCCTCCTAAAGCGATGTAAAATTGCTTCCCAAATGGCGAAGCGGTTAGAATTATCAAACCCCATTATGGGCGCCTGATAATATAAATTTAGGATGAGTTTTTATGATTTCAAGAGCCGTTGACCAATTTATATCCAACCCCGCGAACCGTTTGCAAATGGGTCGGCTGTTTGGGATTGCTTTCAATCTTTCTTCGCAATCTCGTCATCTGCACATCAATAGCACGCGAACCCTCACCTTCAAGATGTGCCGCGCGAGATAATTCGTCACGATCAACTTCCTTGCCAAAGTTTTGCACAAGTATATTCAAAATATCGCGTTCACTGCGTGTTAATTCCACAATTTGGCCTGAATGCGTTAGCCGCCCTTCGATGAGCTCATAAATAAAATCGCCAAATTTCTGAACACTCACCTTCTGGTCTTCAACAACAACGCGCCGCATAACCGCTTCGATGCGCAAAACAAGCTCTCTAGGGTCAAATGGCTTAGGAACAAAATCATCCACGCCCGCCTCAAGCCCCTTCAAACGATCATCAACCGATCCTCTCGCCGTGAGCATAATGATCGGCATATCATTGGTTTTTCGAAATTCTTTCGCAAAACTAATCCCGTCTTTTCCGCCCATCATGACATCCAGAATCATGACATCAAAATCCATAGATTTAAGAAGACTTTCGGCCGCCTCAGCACTTTCAACTGCGCTAACTTGATAACCTTGCTTGATTAAATATTTTTTTAATAAATCACGAATTTTTGTGTCATCATCCACGATAAGAATATGCATCAACCACGATCCTTTTGACCCGTACCGAATTTTTCAACCATTTCATCCAAAGAAGGGTCAATAATATGCCCAAGGACTTTACGAAATCCACCAACAGCCTCAGGCCCCGCCTTGAGAAAGGCTTCCCGAATACGCTTACGCTGAGCGGTTGAAAGCTCCTGCTCAAAACGACTACCTTTTTCAGTGAGTGACAGATGTCGTTCACGCCGATCTAAGCTCCCAATCTCGCTTTGAACATATTCAAGCTCAATCAAACGTCTAAGGACACGGTTTAGGCTTTGCTTCGTAATACCAAGCACATCAAGCAGCTCGGACACAGTCAAACCTGGGCGGCAATTGATAAAATGTAACGCACGGTGATGTGCGCGTCCAAGGCCGTTTTTTTCTAAAATTTGATCAGGATCGGAAGTGAAACTCTTATAAGCGAAGAACAATAGCTCAATATGCTGCCTGATGCCATCATCAGTTAAAAACAGCAATTCATTTTCACTCACGCGCATATATTTTGGATTCCTGTCGTTCAAAATATTTTCCACCTTCACATATGTCAGCATTATTGACTTTAATCAAACAGAATGCTAGTCCAACCATCACAATATGTAATATATAACAATAATTTCTGTTTTTTAGGACATAAAATTATAAAATGCAGTAAAAATTTGTTATAATCACCAATGGAGACTTGAAAAATGACAAATTATGAAGACCGCGACGGCTTGATCTGGATGGATGGTGAATTGATTCCTTGGCGCGAATCAAAAGTCCATATTTTGTCACATGCCATGCATTATGCCTCATCAGTATTTGAGGGTGAGCGTTGCTATAACGGCAAAATTTTCAAATCAACGGAACATTCTGAGCGTCTTAAATTCTCAGGTGATCTTCTTGATATGCCTATCCCTTACAGTGTTGAAGAGATCGATGCCGCTAAAGATGCAACGCTCAAAGCCAATAACTTAACAGACGCATATGTACGCGCCGTTGCGTTTCGTGGTGCTGGCGATGAAATGGGAGTCGCGTCAAAGGGCAACCCCGTCCGCCTCGCCATCGCTTGCTGGTCTTGGGGCGCGTATTATGGTGATGCAAAGCTTCAAGGTGCAAAACTCGACATTGCAAAATGGCGTCGCCCCGATCCCGCAACAATTCCACATGAAGCCAAGGCCGCTGGCCTTTATATGATCTGTACAATGTCAAAACACGCCGCGATGGAGAAAGGTTGTACGGATGCATTGATGATGGATTATCGCGGTTATGTTGCTGAGGCGACAGGTGCAAATATCTTCTTTGTTAAGGACGGCGAAGTTCACACGCCATTGCCCGATTCATTCCTCAACGGCATCACACGCCAAACCGTTATCGGCATGCTGGAAGAAAAGGGCATCAATGTGATTGAGCGCCATATCATGCCAGAAGAACTCGCCGATTTTGAACAATGTTGGCTCACAGGAACGGCAGCAGAAGTTACACCTGTTGGTCAAATCGGTGACTATAAATTCACGGTTGGCGACATCGCAATCGATATAGCAGAGAGCTATGAGCGCCTCGTTCGAGCTTAAAATTTATATCATGAAACCGAAAAGGGCATGGGTAAAAATCATGCCCTTTTATTTCCAAAATTAGAAAAAGCTTTGCGGATCAACATCAAGTGTGATTTTTGCTTTTGAAGATTTCTTTGTGGCGCTCCGCCAATCTTGTACAAGCTTATGCAACGCCAAATTCTTTGGCATCTTAACAAGAATCCTTACACGCGAACGACCGCGAATGCGCGATATGGGCGCAATAGCTGGGCCAAAAATGCGCATACCCGCCGATTGAAGCGATTGGGAATTGCTGACCATATCACGGCCAATTTGTACGGCCTCATTCAAATCAGGTGATGAAATAATCACCGCAATAAATCTGGAAAATGGTGGCGCCATGGCTTGTTCACGCCCTCGAATTTCCAGAGCATAAAATGCCTCATCATCTTGGCGCAAAATCGCATTAAGAAGCGCATGATCCGGCTGGTAGCTTTGAACCAATGCAAGCCCTGGCTTTTCTGCCCGCCCCGCACGCCCCGTAACTTGGCGGAGCAATTGAAATGATCGTTCCGCTGCGCGCAGATCTCCACCTTCAAGACCGATATCTGCATCAACAATTCCTACCAATGTGAGATTGCTGAAATTATGCCCCTTGGCGACCATCTGCGTGCCGACAATGATATCATATTCACCGTTCATGATAGCATTAATTTCTTGCTTGAGCCGCTTTTCTCCCTGAACAAGGTCAGATGACAAAACAAGAATCCGCGCATCTGGAAAATGTTCTGCAACCTCTTCAGCCAATCGTTCAACACCAGGGCCAATGGGTGCAAGCTTGTCTTCGACTTCACATTCGGGACAAGCTTTTGGCAAAAGCTCCTCAAAGCCACATTGGTGACATTGCAAGCGTCCGCGCGCACGATGCTCCACAAGTCTCGCGTCACAATTGGGGCAGCCAAGCTGATGACCACAAGCGCGACAAATCGTGAGCGGCGCAAAACCACGGCGGTTCAAAAACAAAAGGCTTTGCTCACCAAGTTGCAGCCGTTTTTTCATTTCAGCTACAAGCTCAGGCCCAATCCATGACGAGGCATTCAACCCCGCATCGCGCATATCTGAAACGCGGATCTTTGGCAAAACGGCCTCGCCAAATCTTTCCTTCAATTCAACAAGTTCATAGCGGCCTGATTGTGCATTTTGCAGGCTTTCAACCGATGGTGTTGCCGATGCCAAAAGCACATTTGCGTTTTCAAAATGTCCGCGCAAAACAGCCATATCTCGCCCATGATAGATAACACCTTCTTCTTGTTTAAATGCGGTATCATGCTCCTCATCCACAACAATCAATCCAAGATTTTGGTAAGGCAAAAATAAAGCAGAGCGCGCACCAATCACAATTGGCACTTTGCCATTGGCAACCCCATTCCAAACATCACGCCGCGCCGTCACACCCATATCTGAATGCCAATGCCCAGGCGAAATCCCAAATCGCTCCGAACACCTAGCGATAAAGCGATCTGTAAGTGCAATTTCAGGCAGCATGATAAGCGCTTGCCTTTCTTCGCGCAAAGCCCCCGCAACGGCCTCAAAATAAACTTCTGTTTTTCCTGATCCCGTAATGCCTTTTAAAAGCACTGGCTTCGTGCTCACCGAAACAGCATCAACGGCATTTTGCTGCTCATCACTGAGCATCATATTCTTGCGATCAAGCTGCGGGCGGGCATTGGCTTCAATTGGATCAACCCATTCCGCTCCACCACGCTCAACCAATCCATTCATAATAGCACGGCTAAATCCAGATATGATTTTGGGGTCAGTCCCATGCTCGGCATTTTCAAGAAGCCATGAACGCAATTGCGCTTGTTTTGGCGTCAAAGCAACATCTTCGTTTAGAGCCTTTAGAAAATAGTTTTTTTGCGCAATCGGATCAGGAACACGAAGACCCATTTTTAAAATCTGACCAAGTGGCGAAAGTGTATATTCGGCCATTTTTTCAACAAAACTGCAAAAGCTATTTTGCAATGGTGGTAATTCACTTTTTGAGATTACTGATTTGAGTTTTGAAATATCTTCACGATCAACCTCCCTCCAAACCACACCTAAAATATCACGTTTTCCAAACGGAACAAGAACAACATCGCCAATAGCAATTTCTCTTCCAGCAAGATAATCCAATGGCTTATCCATCGGCGTCAAAGTCCAAACGCTAACGACCTTCATGGTTTCCGTGATGGGTTCAATTTTCATAAAAGCATTTTCATTTGAGTAATATTTGTTTAGTATAGTTTATTCCATAAGCATCTTAAATGGAAATAGAGTTTAAAAAACGAATTTTTACCAACAGCCAATGAACGACAAAAATCAGGGTACAAAAATGGAATCAATCAAAGCAGAATTGTTGAAAAATCCCCATATGGTTTTTGAAGATGAAGAGATATTCCAAGCGGTTTTAGATTCTGCCAACCTTAAAGAAGATGGCGCTCATGTGGTTGATATTCGCAGCGCTCTTATTGATCGTTTAAACGCAAAACTTGGTGATGTATCGGCGCGCGAGCAATCAACCATCGAAGCTGCACAAGATTATTTTGAAAACATCGAAAAAGTCCATACAACCATACTTGATCTGTTATCGGCAACTGATCTGTCGAGCTTTTTGGATATTTCGAAAACATCAATCGAAAGCAATTTTGACCTTGATAGCTTTTTAATCATACTTGAACGCGAAGATTCAGAAGATCTTGAAACACTGCATCCTGCCCTCATTGCGACTCCAGATGGTATTGGCCAAAGCTATTTTAGCAAACCGCTTGATCCCGCACGTCCCCACATCAATATGCGCGAGACATCTGCTGTGTCTCCCCTGATTATCCTCAATCAACCCGCATCAGAAGCCATCATAAAACTGGATCTTGGTGAAGATCACGTTCACTCCTTCATCGTCATGAGTTCGGTTGATATGGATCGTTTTAGCGCTGAGAAAGCAACCGACTTATTGAATTTCTTTTCTAGATTCTACGAACAGCAGCTGGCCCGATGGCTCGCCGAATAGAAAAAATCCTAGCGATCAGCGAAGTTGAAAACTGGATCGGTGAGCTGCGCAATGGTCGAGGTATTTCCGAACATACCCATATTGCATATCTTACGGATGTCAGTGAGTTCCTTCAATTCCAAAAGAACTATAATGAGCACAATCCTACAATTGCCAATCTTGAGGCACTTAGTCCTCGCGAAATGCGTGCGTTTTTAGCCGACTGCCAGAAACGTGAGATTGGGGCATCATCACGCAATCGAAAGCTATCAGCCATTAAATCCTTTCTGCGTTATGTTTACAAGAAATATGATCTTAAAAACGATGCAGTTTTAATGAGCCGTGGGCCGAAAAAGGCGCAACGACTGCCACGTCCACTATCCATGATTGATGCGGATAAATTACTCGATACCGCAAATGAAATCGACAAACGCAAATGGGTTCAAGCGCGTGATACGGCACTTGTGACGCTCTTATATGCGTGTGGCTTGCGGATATCTGAAGCGCTTAGCATTACTAAATCACAAACACCGCTTGGTAGTGAACTCCGCATAAAGGGCAAGGGCAACAAAGTGCGGATTGTTCCTGTTTTACCTGCTGCAAGAGATGCCGTTGAGGCCTATTTGAAACTTGTTCCCTACGTTTTGGAACCCAGTGACGTTATATTCCGCGGTATACGTGGTGGCGCTATGTCAAGCCGACAATCAGCTCTACTCATGGAGAAGCTGCGCAATCTTTTAGGTCTGCCCGCATCCGCAACGCCGCATGCAATGCGCCATAGTTTTGCGAGCCATCTTTTGGCCGCAGGTGGAGATATTCGCGCGATCCAAGAACTGCTTGGTCACAGCTCACTTTCTGCAACCCAAGTCTATACCAAACTTGATGAGACCCAACTGATAGATGTTTACCGCGCCGCACATCCCAAAGGCAGAAGCTAGGGCTGAACGCCTACTAAATATTTTGGTTGTGGCGATAAAGGCGCATCAGAAAGCTCTGCCAATTTTTGATTTATGTCACCATATTTAATTGCCGATAATAGGTTTAACGCAGGCAATATCGGATTAGGCCGCCTTGAGAATTTCTTCAATGATTTGGTCACAAGGCCAAGCTTAGACATATCACCTTTCCGCCAGCTGGCATATGATTTTAATACAGCCTCATCTCCGATATCCAACCCAAGACGTTTTTGCTTCACAAGCAATTCCATAAGCGATACCACATCTCGCAAACCAAGATTAAGCCCCTGCCCTGCCAATGGATGAATGCTATGGGCGCAATCACCGGCAAGTGCAAAACGCTCACCATGTAATCTGCTGGGTTGTGAATGCGAAACTGGGAACGAATTGCGTGACTGTTTCAATGTAAGCGTCCCGTACATTCCGTTCAGCAAGCTCTCCAAATGGCTCGTAAAATCATCATCACTCAAACCCAAAAGATATTGTGCATAGGCATCATCTTGGCTCCAAACGATTGAGAAAACATCCTCACCATGGGGAAGAATTCCCAACGGCCCATATTCAGTAAAGAGTTGGCGAGCGATATTTTTATGTGGGATACCAGATTTAAACTTGGCCGTGATTGCCGTTTGAGCGTAAGGCATGACCTCATAAGAAATGCCAAGCGACCGCGCAGATGCAGAGTTTCGCCCTTCAGCAATAATGATCAACGGAGCTCGGATGTCTTGGTCGGGCAGTACCGCAAATTGCTCTTCAAAAGTAAACTTATCTGGACGCACATCAATCGTCTCACCAGAAATATTTGCGCTTAGGCGTCGCGCCAAAACAGAATGATCAATCATATGCATCATAACGTCATTTGATTTTTGGAATGCAAAGCGATCATCTGTAAACGCCTTGCCAAAACCAATCTCAATTTGCTGAACATCGCTACGTTCTTCATCGGTGAAATAGACACCAATCGCATTTAGGAATTTTAAACTTGATGGCGCAATGGCATAACTTCGCGGGTCATTCTCGTAGGATAGCTCAGGCCGCGCAACACACACGGCCTCAAACCCTAAACTCTCGGCACTTAGCGCAACACTTCGTGCGACGATACCATCGCCAAGAACAATGATATCGACTGTTCGCATTGTTTAATTTGAACCCGATTCAGCTTCCAAGAAACGGAAGAAATCACTATCTGGGCTCATCACTACAGAGGTATTACTGCCATCAAGTGACGAACGGTAAGCCTGCATCGAACGATAAAAATCAAAGAACTCTGGGTCAGCTTCATAGGCATCGGCAAGTATTTTTGAAACCATTGCATCGGCTTCACCTTTGATGATCTCGCTTTCTTTCCGCGCAGCTGACTTAATCTGCACAGCTTGACGTTCAGCCGCAGCTGTAATGCGCTTTGCGGCTTCATCACCACGCGCACGCTCATCTTCAGCTTCTTGCTTGCGTTCTGCAGACATCCGGTCAAACGTCGATTGAAGGTTCGCCTCTGGCAAATCGGCGCGGACGATACGAACATCAACAATTTCCACCCCCATCTCAGCAGCTGAAATTTTTGTGGCATCCAAAATGCTGATCATCAACCGTGTACGATCAGCCGACAAAATCGCGTTTGTATCAACTTTACCAAGCACATTACGCAGTGCATCCTCAAGGATGCCCGCAAGCTTCACGCGCGCTCCACGGTCACCTTGCTCAACAACAGCAAGATGATATTTTACCACATCGCTAATGCGCCAACGGCTAAATGCATCCACAACCAAGCGGCGATTATCACTAAAGAGAACGGAAAACTCATCTGAAGGTAGAGTTAATAAACGATCGTCATATTTACTGACGTCATCCACAAACGGCATTTTAAATTTTAGACCCTGCTCTTCAACTGTGCGATCAATCGCACCAAATCGTGTGACAATGGCCTTTTCGCGCTCATCAACAACAAAGAGGGACTGAATCAATACAAACACGGCAATGACACAAAGAATCAATAATGCGGAAAGATTTCTCATTGGCTTGCTCCTTTGTTCAATTCATTGAGTGGCAGATAAGGCACAACGCCCTCTCCAGCTTGACCATCGATTATAATCTTATTCATCTGGCCGTAAACATCTTGCATTGTCTCCAGATAAATCCGGCGGCGTGTAACCTCTGGAGCCCTTTTGTATTCTTCTAGCACAGCTGTAAATCGACTTGCTTCACCCTCTGCATCATTGATTTTCTCTGAACGATAAGCTTCTGCATTTTCCATCAACTGCGCTTCTTCACCTCGCGCATCAGCCAAGACTCTATTCGCCGTCTTTTGAGCATCGCTCTGCTTGGTATCACGTTCTTGTTCGGCTGCTTGCACATCTTCGAAATCTTTGATCACCTCTTTGGGCGCATCCGATTTGGTCAGGTTCACACGCACAATTTCGATACCTGAATCATATGCATCCAAATTTGATTGAATGAGCGACTTCACTTCGATCATTGTTTCATCGCGCTTGGTGCTAAGCAATGGAATAAGTGGTGAACGCGCTACCACTTCACGAATAGAGCTTTGCGCTACCGCGTGAATTGTGTCACGCTGGCCAGCAAGATTGAACTGGTAATCAGGCAAGTTTTTAATACGCCAAACAACCTCAAATTCAATATCGATAATGTTTTCGTCTGATGTCAACATCAATGAACTGTCTTGCCCATTTTCATCAAGATCACGACCAATTTGCTCGGTTTGTTGCTCAGTTACGTTAACCGCCTCAACATTGTAAATCGGCCATGGTGCAAAGTGAGGACCACTGCCCCAAGTATCAACATGCTTACCAAAACGCATAACAACAGCATTATGTGTAGCTTGAATAAAGTGAACAGATTTATACGCCCAAAATGCCAAGCCACCGAGAAGCAAAAGCGCAAATATTGGACGCGCTGAAGGCGGCTGATCACCAGAACCGCCGCTTTTCCTACCACCACCATTACCGCCGCCAATAATACGCTTGAGCTGCGCTTGACCATCACGGATCATGCGATCAATGTCGTTCTCGTTTGAAGATGGTTTTTGGGGCGCTTCTTTGCCCCATGGTGTCTTTGGCTCATTATTGCCTTTGTCACCACCATCATCACCGCCCCAAGGGCCGCCAGAATTATTTGCCATGTTTTTCTCTCCGAAATCTCTGTTGTGATGAAGTTAAGGTCTTAACGTCTTGATTACAAGGTTTTCATAGCATTTCTTATTGCCGTAATTCTTATCTCGGCGTTTTCATTGTGACCAATTCTTCTGATGCCGTTGGATGCACGGCAATCGTTGCATCGAGATCCGCCTTCTTTGCACCCATCGTCACGGCAACAGCAATAAGTTGGATCATTTCACCAGCACCCTCACCCAATATATGCACGCCCAAAACTTTATCGTCAGCTTTATTCACAACAAGCTTCATCATCATTTTTTCAGAAACACCCGCAAAACTTGCAGACATCGGCGTAAAGCTCGTCGCGAAAATATCAACGTCAAAGCCTTGCTCAATTGCTTTTTCCTCAGACAATCCAACCGTGCCAAATTCGGGCCTTGTGAAAATAGCGGTCGGGATCAGATCATAATTGATTGATGTCGGCGTATCTTCATAAACCGTCTTAATGAAATTCACCGCTTCACGGATCGCAACGGGCGTCAATGCCGCACGGCCCGTGACATCGCCAATCGCATAAATGCTTGGCACAGATGTTTGAGAAAACTCATCAACCTTGATGGCTCCGCGCTCAACCGCAACGCCCACCTCATCAAGACCAAGCTCATCATAATTCGCAACACGGCCCGTGGCGTAAAGTACCTCATCAACTTTGAGCGTTTCACCGCTTGATAATGTCAAAACTTTCGCGGCACCGCTGGCTTCAACTTTAGCAACATCGGTGTCCAAAAGCACATTCATACCCCGATCACGCATATGAGCAACGATCGCTTCGCGCACTTCCATGTCATAACCACGCAAGATCATATCACCGCGATAAATCTGTGTCACATCAACGCCCATGCCTTTAAAGATACCCGCAAATTCAGACGCGACATAACCGCCACCGACAACAGCCAAACGTTTTGGCAAGCTATCCAAATGAAACACATCATCTGAAGTCAGCACCAAATCACGCCCTTCAAATTCAGGCACGAATGGTCGCCCGCCAGTAGCAATCAAAATCCGCTCAGCTGAAAAGCGAAGACCACTATCAAGAGTGACATGGTGAGCACCATCAATCGCTGCATAATCTTCAAAAAGACGCACCTTGTTGCGCTCCATAATGCCCGTATAAACGCCTTCCAAACGGTCAAGTTCTTGGGATAGTTTCTCCTGAAAACCCTTCCAACCAAAAGCACCCTCCTTATGCGACCATCCAAAACCCTCAGCACGCTTGACCATTGCACCAAATTCGCTTGCAAACAACATCAGTTTTTTAGGAACACAGCCCCGAATCACACATGTGCCGCCCATGCGGTCGCCTTCGGCCATGCCAACGCGCAGCCCTTTTTCTGCAGCCAATCGCGCAGCGCGAACGCCACCCGAACCGCCGCCGATGACAAATAGGTCAAAATCATATTCCATTACACGCTCCTTCTCAGAACTTTAGGGTCGCCGCCTTCATTGCCGACAACAACAATATCAGCCAAATCTATGAACAAACCGTTTTCAACAACACCAGGAATTTGATTTAGCGCAAGATTCAGCGCCTTTGGATCACGAATTTCCTCGCATATACAATCAAGAATATAATGCCCCTCATCAGTGATCAAAAACTCATCACCTTTCATTCGGAAAGCCGTCTTCGCGCTTTTCACATCACTTACACCAAGCAATTTTTCGATCGCGGCTTTCGTCGTTTGCGCACCAAAGCGCACAACCTCAACAGGCAAGTGGAATTGACCCAAAACCTCAACCATCTTGCTTGAATCCACAATGACGATCATTTGCTCCGATGCCGTGGCCACAATTTTTTCTTGCAAAAGCGCCGCGCCGCCGCCTTTGATCAATTGGTAATCTGAAGACACCTCATCAGCACCATCAACAACGATATCCATCACACCAACCTCATCAAGTGGATAAACAGGCACGCCATATTCCTTTGCCAAATCCCATGTTTGCGTTGATGTTGTTGCGCATGTCACCTTCAATCCATCTTTGTGAATGCGTTCTGCGAGCAAAATCACAAACCAATACGCCGTCGAGCCCGTTCCAAGCCCCAGCGTCATGCCATCTTTTACAAATTCAAGTGCCTTTGCAGCGGCCGCGTGTTTGGCGAGGTTTTTTTCATCAGGTTTCGGAAAAATCACAGGAGACGGATTCATGAGCATGTCCTTTATTTGGGCTTTATCAAATTCATAAGGGAATGAGAGGTTGATGGCAAACGGTTTTGAAGATGGCTTAGCAACCGTAAAGCAGCATAAATATACAATGAAGAAACAAGAGCTTGAAAGATTCGCAATTATTGGGAAGCCTTAATCAAATCAGCGACATGAACACGCGCTGCATCAACAACTGGGTAATTGATAGTGTTATCATTAAATGCAAGGAATAAGTCAGTGCCCCCCAATAGAACGGCGTCCGCACCGCTTTGATCCATCATGTGTTGGCCTGCGTTAATAAATATCTGCCTCTCATGATCGTCACACCAACCACGTTTAGCCATATTCATGTAGGCATCACCAACTTTGTTGAGCGTGCCAGCATCGGGTGTTACGAATGAGACAGTATCGATCATCCCAAATAGGTGACTTCGCATTGCAACATGATTTCCCAAAACACCTACCCGTTTGATACCCCGATCCAGAAAGTAAGCTCTTAAACTATCCAAGACACTTACCAATGGCAGCGATGAACGCACCGAAAGCTCATCAAAGCAAAAATGTCCCGCAACCGAAGTAACTGCAGCAAAATTAGCGCCAGCACTCTTTAAACTATCCACATGTTTCGCAAAAATCGTGGCCTGCTCTTCTTGGTTTCCAGCCATGATATTTTCACTTAATCTTTTGATACTTGCGTGAGAAATGGTAAGGCTTTGCTCTTCAATTTCTTCAATAAGAAGCTGGTAATAATATACTGTCGCCGCAGGCCCGATGCCCCCAATCAATCCAATATGCATAATTAAGGTCCCTTTGATTTAACCCTACTTATACGCGGATATATGTGTTTACGCCATATTTAAAAAATGACATTTCATATACTCTTGGCTTATTATTGAACGAAAGTCCAATTTCCAAAATCGTCATCAATTGATTATCATAACAATAAGCGCATCGGTGCTACATAAGCCATTTTTAGCCAATTTCGTAACGGATTTGTGTTAGACCTTGAATTGCAAGCTTTGGAGTTACATCTATTCCCCATAAAGAGGAGACCACATTATGATCAATATCAAAACGATTTCTGTCGGCATGACATTAACTATGGCTGCGACAATCCCATCTTGGGCGGATGTGCCGTCAAGTTTTGCGGATCTTGCTGAGCAAGTGAGCCCATCTGTTGTGCGTATCACGACCACGACTAATGTCGAACAGGGCCAAAATGGTCTCTTTCCGCAAGGAACAGAAATTCCAGATTTCATGCAACGTTTTTTTGATCAGAACCCCGGATTTCAAGGGCAATCGCGCCCTAGCCAAGGAATCGGTTCTGGCTTCATCATTGATGGTGGTGATTTTGTCGTCACCAATAATCACGTTGTGGATGAGGCTGATGAAATTATCGTTGAGATGACGGATGGCACAAAATTATCCGCCGAACTCGTTGGCAAAGATGCGCGCACAGATGTTGCTGTTTTGAAAATCACCAATGATACAAAATTGCCATCTGTTGATTTTGGTGATTCTGATATCGCGCGCGTAGGCGATTGGGTCATGGCAGTCGGAAGCCCTCTTGGTCAAGATTTTACGGTAACAACGGGTATTATCTCAGCGCGCAATCGCTCACTTGATGGAGCGAATGGCGCTTATGAGGATTTCTTGCAAACAGATGCCGCGATCAACCGTGGCAATTCAGGTGGCCCCCTATTTAACATGGAGGGTGACGTTGTTGGCATGAACACTGCAATCTTGTCACCAAATGGTGGATCTATTGGGCTTGGCTTTGCGATGTCTTCGAATGTGATTTCCAAAATTGTTGACCAAATTATTGAATATGGCGAAGCGCGTCGGGGCTGGCTTGGTGTCTCGATTGGTGAGCTTGATGAGGCAAGTGCTGAAGCGATGGGGCTTAATAAAGCCGAGGGTGTTCTGGTTCAAGACGTGGCTCCAAACGGCCCTGCTCAAGCAGCGGGCATACGTGCAGGCGATGTGATCTTAAATTTCAATGGTGAAAAAATTGATGACACAAAAGAGCTAGTTCAAGTTGTAGGCGGCTCAGAGATCGATAAAGAAGTTTCCGTGGAAATCTATCGTCCTAAAGACAACAAAAACATCAATGTTGATGTCACACTTGGCAAGCTCCCAGAGAGAGATGCACTGGTGCAGGCATCAACGCCAACACCTGAGGGAAAAACTATCCTTGGCATGACACTTATTCCACTCGATCAACGTAAGGCTGATGAACTCGGCATTGAAGTTGCTAGTGGATTGTTGATTACAGATATTGATGAAGAAAGCCATGCCGCTGAACGAGGTTTGCGAGCTGGCGATCTCATTCGTGAGGTTAATCAATTCCCTATCAATTCAGCTCAAGACCTTGAGGTGCAAATTAAAACTGCAAAATCAATTGGACGCAACTCGATCTTTGTTCTGGCTGAAAGTGGCGGCAATACAGGCTTTATCGCCTTGCCGATTAATTAAGTTTTCATCAATAAACTGTTACAAAAACGCGTCAATTGGCGCGTTTTTTTATTAAACTCACATTCCGTTTACAAATTCCACCAAAAACCTTGTGTTTGATAGCATGATGCTGATAATCAAGCTTACAATCTTAACTCTCTATAAAGTAGAAATATTATGAAAAGCAACACAGTACCGATTCCAGAACTTTATGTATCATCCGATAGCGCACAAAAACTAAAACTTGAAGCAGCGTCATTGCCAAGCTGGGACCTAACGCCTCGCCAAATGTGTGACATTGAGCTTCTGATGAATGGTGGCTTTAACCCGCTGACTGGATTCTTAACTAAAGAAGACTATGAGGGCGTTGTTAATAACATGCGCTTAGCAGATGGATCGCTCTGGCCGATGCCGATCACGCTTGATGTATCTCAAGACTTTGCTGATGGACTTAATGAAGGTCAAGATATTGCCCTGCGTGACCCAGAAGGTGTTATCCTCGCGATTTTGTCTGTGTCGAGCAAATACTCACCTGACAAGAAAAAAGAAGCTGAAAAAGTTTTCGGCGCTGATGATCTCGCTCACCCTGCCGTGAACTACCTGCATAATATTGCAGGCCCCGTTTATCTTGGTGGCCCCATTACGGGCATTCAGTCTCCAATCCATTACGACTTCAAAGCCCGTCGCGATACACCTAATGAATTGCGCGCATATTTCCGCAAGCTTGGATGGCGCAAAGTTGTTGCATTCCAAACACGCAACCCACTGCACCGTGCCCACCAAGAACTTACATTCCGTGCAGCTCGTGAAGCACAAGCTAATCTCCTTATCCACCCTGTTGTTGGGCTTACAAAACCTGGGGACATTGATCACTTCACACGCGTTCGTTGTTATGAGGCTGTTCTTGATCAATATCCACCTTCAACAACAACAATGAGCTTGCTCAATCTTGCAATGCGCATGGCAGGCCCACGCGAAGCATTATGGCACGGTTTGATACGTAAAAATCACGGCTGTACACATCTGATTGTAGGTCGCGATCACGCGGGCCCTGGCAATAATTCGCAAGGTGAAGATTTTTATGGCCCATATGATGCACAGGAACTTTTCGCTGAGCATCAAGAGGAAATGGGAATTGAAATGGTCGATTTCAAGCACATGGTTTATGTGCAAGACCGCGCTCAATACGAGCCTGCTGATGAGGTTGAAAAGGGCACAACAGTTCTCAATATTTCAGGTACTGAATTGCGTCGCCGTTTATCTGAGGGTCTTGAAATACCAGAATGGTTCTCATTCCCAACTGTTGTTCAAGAGCTGCGCAAAACGCGCCCACCGAGAGCAAAACAAGGCTTCACAGTCTTCTTCACGGGCTTCTCTGGCTCAGGAAAATCAACAATTGCGAATGCCCTTATGGTTAAGCTAATGGAAATGGGCGGACGTCCAGTGACTCTGCTTGATGGTGACCTTGTGCGTAAAAACCTAAGCTCTGAGCTTGGATTTAGCAAAGAGCACCGCGATCTTAACATACGCCGTATCGGTTATGTGGCTTCCGAAATCACAAAAAATGGTGGCATTGCTATATGTGCACCGATCGCGCCATATGCAACAACACGTAAAGCCGTTCGCGAAGACATTGAGTCAGTTGGAGCATTTCTTGAAGTGCATGTTGCGACCTCAATTGAGGAATGTGAACGTCGTGACCGTAAGGGTCTTTACAAGCTTGCACGCGAAGGCAAAATCAAAGAGTTCACGGGTATATCAGATCCTTATGATGTTCCTGAAAACCCAGAGCTTCGTATTGAAACAGAAAGCGCTGATGTCGACAATTGTGCGCATCAAGTGATTTTGAAGCTTGAGCAAATGGGACTGATCAAAGCCTAAATTATCAAGTAAAAAGCCCCGCAATAGCGGGGTTTTTTTATGGGTAAAATTACATCCAAGATTTGAGATCTGCGCTGGGATCACCTGCAACGTCTTTTGGCAAACTTTTTCTCTGTTCGATAATCCTCTTGCCAATCATATAAGAGCGCGGCTCATTCATTGCATCAACTGAAATAAGTTGCTCACCCTTATAATACCAAACTGACTGACTGGCGTCGCTTGCTCCTTGGCGCAAGATCACATCATCATAACCCATATTGAGTCCCGCGATTTGCAAGGTCACATCATACTGGTCGGACCAGAACCATGGCTTTGGCGCATATGGTTCGGCTTGCCCAGCAATCGATAGCGCAGCATTCTCTGCTTGATCAATCGCATTTTGAACCGATTCGAGGCGGATCAGATTGCCTTGATACTCAAATCGCGTGCAATCACCTGCCGCAAAAATATCAGCATCACTTGTGCGAGAATTTTCATCTACCAAAATCCCATGATCACAATCAAGCCCAGCATCTTGCGCAAGGGCACTCCCAGGAATGATTCCGATACCCACAATCACAAAATCAGCTGCAAGTGCCTCACCATTATCTAAGTTAATAGTGCTGACCTTATTATCCATATGAGACATTGATTGAACACCAATCCCTTCAACAATCCGCACATCGTGATTTACGTGAAGTTTGCGAATAAAATCCGCAGTCAGCTCTGAAGCAACACGCCCCAAAATGCGCGGAGCCGCTTCGACCAAAGTCACCTCAACGCCAAATTTTCGGGCAACAGCTGCCGCTTCGAGGCCAATATACCCACCACCGATAACAACCAATTTGCGGCCCTTTTGGAACTCCGCACGCATAGCATTTACATCCGCTAAATTGCGAACGGTATACACATTGCTTGCATCACCTGTTAGCGCGGATGGCAATTTGCGTGCTGCCGATCCTGTTGTCAGCACCAGTTGATCATATGCTAGCATATCACCCGATGAAAGGCGAGCTTGCTTTTGAGAGACGTCAATATCTTCCGCCCGTGTGTCAGTTATCACATCAACCTTATTCTCAGAATACCAAGACTTCGGGCGGAGCAATAACCGCTCGGCATCCATTTCCCCAGATAAATATTTTTTAGAAAGCGGTGGGCGTTGATAGGGATAACTCGTTTCATCACCAATGATCGTCACATGAGATTCTTGATCAAGCGTACGCAGTTTTGCAACGAAACTCGCTGCGGCCTGCCCTGCCCCTATGACAACAATTTTCTTTGTCATTGATTATCAACCCAACCCGCCAGCTCATTTTCCAAAATTTTGGCTAAGGCTTCAATATGATCAGAGCGGTCATTAAGGCAGGGTATATAATTAAAATGCTCGCCGCCTGCATGTTCAAAGCTCTCAAAGATCTCCTCTTGGATTTCTTCTAATGTCTCTACACAATCCGACGAAAATGCGGGGGCAGCGATTGCGATAGACTTATGGCCAGCCTTTGCAAGCTCGGCCACAAAATCGACCGTTGCTGGCCCGACCCATTCTTCGCGACCAAATTTTGATTGAAAAGCTGTTTCAATAAAATCAGCATCAAATCCTGCGCGCTCTGCCACAAGGCGCGACGTTTTGTGGCATTGGCAATGATAAGGGTCACCCTCCATCAGATAACGCAATGGAACACCATGATATGACAAGACAAGCTTGGTTGGCTTCACTTTGGAAGCCGCAATGCCCTCCTTGAGGGAAGCGGCAAGTGCATCCAAATAATGATCATTCTCAAAATATGCAGGCACGGTTCTAAAAGCTGGCTGCCAGTTCATTTTCATCAAAGAGCGGAAAGCTTGATCATTGGCCGTTGCTGTCGTTGGCGCCGCATATTGTGGATAAAGTGGGAAAAACACGATGCGGTCACAGCCTTGATCATGCATTTTTTGTATCACCGAATCTGCCGAAGGGTTACCATAACGCATCGCAAAATCAACAATCACATTGTCACCATGGGTCTTTTTAAAGCGCTCGCTCAGTGCAATTGACTGCTTTCGTGTAATGCCCAAAAGCGGGCTTTCATCATTTTCGTTATCCCAAATACTGGCATAAGCTTCGCCCGATTTTTTAGGGCGGAATGTGAGAATAATGCCCTGCAAGATGGGCTGCCATTTCCAATTCGGCAAATCCACAACACGCTTATCTGACAGAAATTCATTGAGATATCTGCGCATTGACCAATAATCCGTTGCATCAGGCGTACCCAAATTTGCAATGATCACACCCACCTTTTTAGGCTTCACTTTGGGATGATCTTTAGGGAGGGGCATAATCGACATTAATGTTCTTTCGCTTTTTCTATCGCGCTATCCAAGCTGACTTTTACCGAGCCTGGTCGCAATGGTTTTGGTTGATCACTTGAAGGAGCATAACCCGTTAAAAATATAAGCTCATAAGTGGCATAAATTCGATCACCTTCGCAAGCAAATTTCTGCGCATAAATGTCGCACATATGCACAAAATAATCCTTACGCATGAAGTGCTTTGGGCGGGCATAAAGGGGGTTGCTCATCCCCATATGCCGCAGATCATACATTAGCGCAAACCCATCATCATAAGTCGCGCGGCTTACCCAATTATCGGCCACAGGCAGTGCAAAACCTGCTCTCTGCAAAAGCCCTCCCGCATCACGCAAGTCTATCATTGGGGCTATATGTGCCATTGCACCATCATATAATGAAATATCAGCCGCCAACATAGATTGGCGCAGCTCGTTAAGGCTTTCACCGCCCAAAAACGCGGAGATAAATACCCCGTCAGGATTCAAACGCAAACGTGATTGCACCATCTGCCCAATCACATCATCAGCAATATTCAAAGCACCAAGGTGAATGATCAAATCATAATCTTGGCTTGCAAAATTAAGCTCGTTTGCAAAAATCACCCGTTCAAAGTCGAAATCAAATTGCCCATCTCCAATCACAGCTATTTTTTCAAAGCGACGATCGTGATCCTTTATCTTTTGTTCAACTTCTTCAAGCATCATATCAAATATAAAATTCGCATCGCTTTTTTTGCGACGTTGAGTTTTCAAAATATGTTGGAAATCAAATAAAGACGGGTTCATCATGTTAATTTATGGGAACAAAGAATTAAAGACAAGCCTAACCCGAATAGCCAATCGCTGTATTGATGGCTTATGGCCGCCATGCTGTGCCTTTTGTAAAGACCCCGTTGATCAGCAACATATGCTCTGCGCACAATGCTGGAATGATATGCCGCTATTATCTGGGGATCTATGCAAGTTTTGCGGCGTAAATGTCGTTGGATCATATGAACCCATTTGCCAATCTTGCTATGAAATTCCTAGGCCTTGGTCGATGGGACACGCAGCAGCGCTTTATGAGGGGCTTGCGCGTTATATGATATTGTCATTTAAAAATGGTGGAAAAGAAAACTATGCTCCCCTTCTTGCAAAGCTCATTTATCAGAGCAATCCCAAGGCATTTGAAGGTCTCAATGCCCTCACGGCCATGCCATTGCATTGGCGAAGATTGCTTGCGCGTGGGTACAATCAAGCGGGAATGCTTTCTTGGAACGTAAGTAAGCTATCTGACGTACCCTTTGAACCCCAATTGATTGCCCGCAAGAGATATACAAAAAAGCAGGGCAAAAGCGCGAATTTTGAAAAACGGTTTCAAAACTTGGAAAACGCATTATCCGTCCCGATTAAATCCCTAAAGCAGGTCGAAGGGAAGCGAATTGGTATCGTTGATGATGTGATGACGAGTGGCGCAAGCTTGCATTATGCAAGTGAGGCACTGCTGCGCGCGGGCGCAAAAGAGGTGCGCGTTTTTGTATTTGCGCGCGCTGGCAACAAAGACTAGAATGAACTTAAATAAGGAAATATTATGGCTAAAGTTGAGATTTATACGACACCCATCTGCGGATATTGCATGCGCGCAAAAACACTTCTTAAACGCAAAAATATCAAATATGAAGAAATTGATCTCTACAAAGAAGGGCATCGCCGCGAGGAAATGGTTTCGCGTTCTGGTGGGCGACAAACAGTTCCCCAAATCTTCATAAACGGCAATGCGATTGGGGGCAGTGATGAGATTCATGCGCTTGAACGCGCTGGAAAACTTGACGGAATGCTCGCGGAATAATTATGCGTATAGGTCTCGTTCAAAGCAATACAGGTCGATCTGCTGATGAAAATATTCAAGAGCTTGACCTATTGTTTTCACCCTTAAAAAATGCAGATGTTATCGTAACGCCCGAATGCACAAATATCATGGGGTACACCGCAAAAACCGATAAGCTTTCAAGCGCGGCGGATGACAAGGTCGTCCAGTTCATTTGTAATTGGGCGCGAGAAAACTCCACATATGTGATTATAGGCTCGGCGATCATCCTCAATGAGGCAGGTAAGCCCGTTAATCGCCAATTGGTTGTCGATCCACAAGGATCAATCATTTCGCATTACGACAAAATCCATATGTTTGATGTCAATTTGCCCAATGGCGAAATATTTCGAGAAAGCGATAGGACGATAGCTGGAAGGGAAGCTGTCATTACAAACATCCTCGATCAAAAATTTGGCCATTCAATTTGCTTTGATCTGAGGTTCCCTTCATTATTTTCTGCCCTATCCCAAGCCGGCGCTGAAATATTGGTCGTGCCAGCCGCATTTACACAATCCACAGGACGGGCGCATTGGGAAATTTTGCTTCGTGCCCGCGCCATTGAAAATGGTGCATATGTCATTGCGCCCGCTCAAACTGGCGCATATCGGCATAGCGATGGAACAACACGCCATTGCTGGGGGCATTCATTGGTTGTATCACCTTGGGGCGAGGTTCTTGCCAATCTGGGAACTGAGCCAAATTCACAGATCATAGAGATAGATCTGGAACGCGTTTCTCAGGCGCGTAGTGATATCCCAATTATAAAATCTGCACAGAAAATCGCAAAGCCAAGAATTGTAAAGCCATGAAAAACGATCTTGCCATTGCCATATTCTCGGAAGTTCTTGCCATTGATCAACGCTTGCGTACACGGCTAAGCAAAGCATTGCCAAAGGGGTTGGAGCTATCACATTTTTCGGTTCTTAATCATCTATTTGCAACTACAACAGAATGCACACCTGCAAGCTTGGCCACCTCACTTCATGTCTCGCGCGGTGCTATAAGCAACACATTAACGCGCCTTGAAAAAAATGGTTATATCCATATTCGTGGTGACTGGGATGATGCCCGAAAGAAATACATAACACTGAGTGCAGCAGGCAAACTCGCGCGCGAAATGGCAATAAAAGCGGTCGATCCCGTATTTAATGAGTTCACAGATAGTAAGCAGCCCGAACAGCTTAAAGAGATTTTGTCGTCTTTGAGGAGCTTGCGTCAGGACTTGGGTTAATCGCACTGATTGCGTAATTGATAGACATATCTTTATGCGACAATGACCAATTATTTTTGATCGGGTTAAACACCATCCCGCAGCGATCCTTAACTTCAAAACCTGCAATTTCAGCCATATCTCGTAACTCATCGGGGGTAATAAATTTATTCCAATCATGCGTGCCTTTGGGCAACCAACGCAAAATTTGTTCGGCTGCGACAATCGCGGCAAGATAGCTCTTTGTGTTTCGGTTAAGCGTTGACATGATCATGATTCCATTGGGCTTTAAAAGTCCTCGTAATGTTTCCATGAAGAATGGCGGCTGCGCCACATGCTCCACAATTTCCATCGCGAGAACCACGTCATATGTCTGACCGCTTTTTGCCAAATCTTCGGCCAAAATATTTTGATAATCAATATCAAGCCTGGATGATTTGGCATGCAATCCCGCGACTTCAATATTTGTTGGGGCCGCATCAATGCCCGTCACCTTGGCGCCCAACCGCGTTAAAGGCTCACAAAGCAATCCGCCGCCACATCCCACATCAACTATGGACAATCCTTCAAGAGCATTTAGCGATTTTGGATCTTTATTAAAATGCCATGTCATTTGCTCAATAATATACCCCAAGCGCACGGGATTCATTTTATGAAGCGGTTTGAATTTTCCATTTGGATCCCACCATTCGCGCGCCATCGCTTCGAATTTTGCGACTTCGTGATCATCAAAACTGGTCTTCATAATGCGAACTTTCTTAGCTAGGTCTTATATAAAAAAACCGCCCACAATATGCGAGCGGTTAATTTTATATTTTTTGATACTCGCCTTAGTCTTGGCTGCCCATGAAGTGCAACAAGAATTGGAACATGTTCAAGAAATCGAGGTAAAGTTGTAATGCACCATAAATTGCAAGCTTACCATGAGCCTCAATACCAGAAGCATAACGGGCTTGGAGGAATTGGTTTTTGATATTTTGCGTGTCGTATGCTGTTAGGCCCGCAAAGATCAAAACGCCGATTGCAGAAATTGCAAATTGTAGGCCACTTGAGGCAAGGAAGATGTTCACGATGCTGGCAATGATCAAGCCGATAACCCCCATGATCAAGAAACCGCCCCAAGCTGAAATATCGCGCTTGGTTGTGTAGCCGTAAAGACTTAGACCACCAAATGCCACGGCGGTTGTAAGGAATGTCGTTCCGATAGAGCCTATATTATAGACAACAAATATATATGAAAGCGAAAGGCCGATTGCTGCGGCAAATGTGTAGAAAAACGCTGTTGCTCCTGCAACGCTCATTTTATTTACCATTGCGCCGAAAGCGAAGACCATTGCAAGCGGTGCGAACATGACAACATAACGAAGCATACCTGAGTTAATTGTATAAACCAACGACGAATTGCCTACGAGATAGGCAACAATGCCCGAAATAACCATGGCAGTGCCCATAAGGCCGTAAACTTTTTGCATATGCGTGCGCAGACCAGCGTCTATATTTGCATCCGCCCTATTAATCGTTTGACTTGTGGTATTGTAGTCACTCATTTTCATCTCCATCGTTATGAATTAAATCTCTCTGCTTTCAATATGGGTAGGTTTCAGTTCAATTTCAAGAAAAATCAGCCGTTTACTTGTATCTTTCCATATAAACTTCTCTAAAATACTGAACAATTGCTACAAATGTGAAAATTATGAGCGTAAATAAGCCTACACCAAGCCAAACATTTTGGTTCAATTGCATTGTCGAGCCTCCGACATGGGCACCAAAGCCAAAGTAGATGATAAGCATTAGGATCATCATTGAAGCTATATAAAAACCGATAGCGCTCAGTACAACAAATCCCAATTGTTTCATGTAATCTTGCCTTATCAAGCGATCCTTACACCATTTTGGAAAGTAATCAATTTTTGGCAATAAAAACCCTGCTACAAACGCAAGAAACAACACGACCGATGCAAGCGCCGATGAAAATTTTGATAACCAAATATCAACTTTGCCTTGAATCAATTGATTGGCCCAAATATCTGATTTATTCGAATGCAGCATTGCCTCTGGTATTTGCGCAGATATTTTCTGAACGATGGCTTTCAAGTCAGCTTTCTCGATGTCTAAGGTTACGTAATGGGTAGACGGAAAAGCATTAAGAATATTTGAACTTGCGTATATTTTTGCAAACTTCCCACCAATATTATTCTGTGCTGTGAAAGTTGCACCCAAAATAGCAATCGTCTCAGACCCATTTACAAATAGCTTAATTTGATCACCTATCTTTAAGCCCAAATTTTGTGCAAAGGATTCTTCCATGGCAATATAGTTTTCAATGCTAAACGCATCCCACCAATCTCCATTTTCAATAACTAAATGAGGTTCGGCTCGATCCGCAACTGTCATCCACAAGATATTTTCTTGAGGAACTGCAAAATTGCTTTTGATAGCATGACCATTTACAGCGCTAATTTGACCGATGATAAGTTTTTTAGGGCTCGGGGCGGCTAAGCCCTCCAATTCAAAAATTGAGGATATTTGTTCAAGACCTTTTTCACTAAGGTCTGAAACCGTCAGCAAGGGTGAGCCTATTTTTCGCTGCGAAAGTTGATTGGCTCCATGAATTAAGAAGCCAATCGTTACACTGCAAAGACAAATTACGGCAATCCCAGTCAATCTGCGCCCAGTTAGATATTCCTTTAGGCCGTCTGGAAAAGACATTTTAGTGTCAAAAAAGATGGCAATAATTATGAAACTCACAAATGTAATATATGGGACCAATAATGATGTTGAGAATTGTGTTTGTAACAAAAAAAGGCCCATTATGAGTAGAAATTGACAAGCCCATGAGTAAGCCTTCGACTTCATTACAGGTTTGAAATATACATCAATAAAAACAATCAATACAATGAACAGGAAATATATAAAGCTCACGACAAAAGCGAATGTTGAAACAGTGGTTCCGAAATAAACTTGCAAGAAAGTTGAAATACAGAAAACCGAAATTGAAGCAATTATCAATAATATAACCAATTTCCACAATGGATGATCCATTGAGAGTTTTTGAATCGGTTGAGTGAACCCAAGTTGAGCCCATCCGATACCAACATATAAAAGTAAGGTGCTACAGATCAGAACCAATGCCATGATAATTTCGGGCAATAACTGCAAATCACGAACAAGATGTTCACTCTGGATATTATGCAAACCTTTTTTCTGAAACGAAACATCCAACGGACTCATATTATTTCTTAAATACTCCTCTAGGGAATCCGTATCTTCTAAAGCTTTAATATAAAGTGTATTTAAGTAGTTTGGATCTGCAGCCTTAAAATTTTCAATACTGTTTAAATCATTCAACAAAACATTTGGCGGCATCAGACCGTTAATAAAAGAGCCTGCCGGTTGACCTATTAGCTCACCTGCATAAACATACTCACCAGATGCCATTTTAAAACGATCACCAATTTTTAATCCAAGTTCTAACGCGAAAATAGGCGAGATTAATGCTTCTCCTGTTGCCAATGTCAAATTTTGACCATCCTTGATCCAATCCGAAATTGGATAATCTTTGCTGGTAGCAATGACCTTTGCTGTAGCTACGCGAAAATCACCATCAACTTCGTGCTTAATGTTTAACATGAACAAATGTGTTTGGGATTGAATGCGCCCCACATCGGAAATTAATTGGCGCTCATCATGGGTGAATTTGCGTCCAACAACAGCCACAGCGGCATCAACTTTGATAACTTCGCTTGAAAAGCTATTGATGAGATTAAGTGAAATAGCTTGCGTGAAGTTTGCGAAGAATAATACACAAAAAATAGAAATGAAAAGCGCAATGTCTTTAATCGAATTCAAATTAAAAATTGTCAAAAATTTTTGTTGAGCATTTGATATCATAAGGTCATTTTTGATTGAATCCAAATCATAGGTTTGGTGATTTTAATTTGGCGAACCTTAGGATCAGCAAAAACAAAATCCATCCACCCACGTGTAGCCGTTTCCCATAAATTCTTTTGATCATCCATATTGAAAGATGCTTGCATGCGCTTTTCATAATAACTCGCAGCGCAAGTTTGCTTTGCGTTCTTCTTACCCTTGATAAGTGTCAAACTGCCAAACATATTTATCTGTTCTTTTTGTTTTTTTCCAATTTGACATTTGTCAAAACCAAATGAAATGATATTTTGATCACCATATTCTAACAAAATCTGATCATTGATTGCCCATGAAATCGAAAAAAATTCTCCAATATTTGTTGGAAGAGAAAACGTAAACTCACCTAATGCTTCATTAAAAGAAAAGCCTACTTTTTTTTCTTGATTGCCCCAATGTACAGTCATAAAGCGTGCAATCTTATCGCCACTGCTCAGCTCAGTTTCCTTCGTAACTTTTTCAAATACTCTCAGAAAATTTGTACGTGAGGGAATATTCTCGCCGAACTCAGGGAATTTTGGGTTTTGAACAGGCAGCTTTTCAACGGCAATATCGGTTATTTTATTCATTAAATACCGAACCTCTCACATTCACGACCAAAGACAATTATAAGCGGCATTTTTCAGCCCCACTTCATTATATCATAGATCTGCGTATATATGCTTCTCTTTTTTGGCTCCTGGATGTGTCACAGCACCAAGGCGTGTTGACCCAACTTGTTGGGCATATTTCCAAAGCGCACCCGATGCGTAAATTGTCTCGCGCGGGCCCTTCCAGTTTTCCTTGCGTTTTTCCATCGTAGCATCATCAACAGCTATAGAAAGTTCACCAGATATTGCATCAATAGTAATCACGTCGCCATCTTCAATAAGCGCAATCGGCCCGCAATGAGCAGCTTCTGGCCCCACATGACCAACACAGAACCCACGTGTCGCACCTGAGAAGCGACCATCCGTAATGAGCGCAACCTTCTTACCCATGCCTTGGCCTGAAAGCGCCGCCGTTGTTGCGAGCATCTCACGCATCCCAGGCCCACCAGCTGGTCCCTCATTGCGAATAACCAGAACTTCGCCTTCTTTATAAGTGCGCTTTTGAACCGCTTCAAATGCATCTTCTTCACATTCAAACACACGTGCAGGGCCTGTGAAAATCTGCTCTTCGGCTGACATTCCCGCAACTTTAACGATCGCACCTTCTGGAGCCAAATTGCCCTTCAGGCCAACAACACCACCTGTTTTTGAAATTGGGGTAGAGACAGAATGGATCACCTTACCATCAACTTCACGCGTGATCTGGTCAAGCTCTTCGCCGATGCTGTTACCAGATGCGGTCATACAATCATCATAAATCAAGCCCGCTTTGCGCAATTCACGCAACACAACGGGAACCCCGCCCGCCTCATAAAGATCTTTCGCCACATAATCACCACCTGGTTTGAGATTTACAAAATACGGCGTTTCTTTGAAAATATCACAGACATCAAAGAGATCAAAATCGATACCTGCCTCATGGGCGATCGCTGGCAAGTGAAGCCCCGCATTTGTTGATCCACCCGTACAAGCCACAACACGCGCAGCGTTGATAAGCGACTCGCGTGTAACGATATCACGTGCACGAATATTTTTCGCAAGCAAGTTCATAACAGCTTGGCCAGAGGCATCACCATATTGGTCGCGGCTTTCATATGGTGCAGGAATGCCTGATGAATTCATCAATGCAAGACCAATTGCTTCAGAAACACAAGCCATTGTATTGGCTGTAAATTGACCACCACATGCACCAGCCGAAGGACACGCTACGGCCTCAAGTTTCTCAAGTTCGCAAGTTGAAAGATTACCAGCCTGATGCTGACCAACGGCTTCAAATACATCTTGAACCGTGACGTCCTTGCCTTCATGGCGACCTGGCAAAATTGACCCACCATAAATAAACACAGAGGGCACATTCAAACGGATCATCGCCATCATCATTCCCGGCAATGATTTGTCACAACCCGCAAGACCTACAATGGCGTCATAGGCATGTCCACGCATTGTCAGCTCAACTGTATCGGCAATCGCCTCACGAGAAGCAAGTGATGAGCGCATACCTTCATGACCCATAGCAATACCATCCGTAACAGTAATTGTGGTAAATTCACGCGGCGTTCCGCGAGCAACCTTAACGCCCTGCTTCACAGATTGAGCTTGGCGGTTAAGTGCAATATTACAAGGGGCAGCTTCATTCCAACAGGTCGCAACACCAACAAGTGGCTGATGAATTTCTTCCTCTGAGAGACCCATCGCATATAAATATGAGCGATGCGGCGCGCGCGCAGGACCTTCCGTCACATGACGTGATGGCAAGCGTGATTTGTCAAATTGCGATGTGTTTGGTTTATCAGCCATGGTGTTCCTCAAAAATATTGTTCCTATATGAATAGAAAAATGCACGCGCACACGCAAGAGCTTTGAAGCTTTTCTTTTGTGGAATTATTGATTAAAGTTTCTGAGATATATAGGAAAAACTCATGCAAATAGACCTTGAGATACTGGGAAATCGCTCCAAAAGCTGGCTTTATTATCTCCTCGGGTTGATTTTTATAACCATAACATTTCTTGCCCTGACTATAGCTTATCTTCCTTTCGTGATTTACGTCATTGGAATTCCAAATTACGAAATCAACAGCACCCAATCTCCGCGGGCGCTTTTTTGGCTATTGCTATCGGTTGCACTGTTCATTGTGCCTATTTGGGTTTGGACAAGGTTTATCCATAAACGTAGCCTCTCTTCACTCATTTCACCACATGGCCATGGCGCAATAAGCGCGCTAAAAATGGCATCGATTTTTTTTGGAGCATATTTTTTCCTTGCGGAGATCACTGCTCTTTTCATACCATTTATTGAAACAGAATTCGTGTGGGAAGTTAGGCTTTGGTTCATATGGATCCTGCCCCTTACAATTGCAATCTTTTTACAAACAAGCGCCGAGGAAATCCTCTTTCGCGGATATATACAACAATATCTCGCGGCGCTGATACCTCACCGCGCAGTTTACTATACCATCCCAACATTCATTTGGATGCTGCTTCATTTTGGGAATATTGAAGGATATTACACAAACATCGCCGCACTTTTCTCAATCTTCGTCTTGGGCATCATTTTCGCAGATTGGGTGGATCGCACCAAATCCTTATGGGGCCCAATGATCGTGCATTTTCTTAATAATTTTGTATTGATATGTATTTTTGGGAATTCTTTAGAAAAATCCGATCTTCACATTTGGCGCAATAACTTTGACAGTCTATCAGACCCAATGATTGCTATGCTCACCATCATCGGCTCAGCGCTTATGGCCATCACATATATAATCTTACGCCCGAAAATTCACGAATAGGCGTTTTGAATTTGCAATTGTGAATGAAAATGAATAATTAGATAGCAACAAAAAGCAAAAGGCTATCTATGAACTGGATTTCGAACTATGTCCGCCCGAAAATGGGCAACCTCTTTTCGCGTCGCGACACGCCAGAAAACCTTTGGCAAAAATGTCCCGAATGTAGCTCTATGCTCTTTCACCGTGAGGTTAAGGACAATCTGAATACGTGCCCCAATTGCGATCACCATATGGCAATCAATGCAACTGAACGTGCGAAATCATTTTTTGATGGTGGTCTATTTACAAAAATTGCGGTTCCTGAGCCACTTGCCGATCCTTTAAGCTTCAAAGATCAAAAACGATACCAAGACCGCATTAAAGATGCGCGCAAAAAAACGGGAACTGATGATGCGATGCTGATCGCCGAGGGTGATCTCGATAAGCTTAGCGTTGTTGTTGCGATCCAAGATTTTACATTTATGGGTGGTTCGATGGGCATGTATGTTGGCAATGCGATTATCGCCGCAGCACAGAGCGCTGTTGAGAAGAAATCACCGCTTATTTTGTTTTCAGCAGCTGGGGGGGCACGTATGCAAGAAGGCATATTGGGACTTATGCAAATGCCTCGCTCAACCATTGCGGTCGAAATGCTCAAAGAGGCAGCTCTCCCCTATATTGTTGTCCTGACGCATCCAACAACTGGTGGAGTTACCGCATCCTATGCCATGCTTGGTGATGTGCAAATTGCCGAGCCCAACGCACAAATTGGTTTCGCTGGTGCACGTGTTATTGAACAAACCATTCGCGAGACCCTTCCTGAAGGTTTCCAGCGTTCTGAATATCTGCTTGAACACGGCATGCTTGATCGTGTTACTCATCGCAAACATATGCGTGATGAAGTTTCCATTATCTTGCGTATGTTGATGAAGAAAGACGCGCGGGTTTCGGGTGATCTACCCAAGCCTTCAGAAACAAACGACGAGACAACTGAATAAATGCGTTTCTTGCAAATTGCACTCATAGTCTTCGGCACTGCTATCATGTCGAATGCTGCGAGCTTTGATTGTAGCAAAGCAAGCTCGGCTACAGAAAAATCCATTTGCGCCTCAGAAATACTCTCTCATCGCGATCAAGCCCTCGCAATCCTTTATAAGGAAAAGCGAGAATATGACGAAAGCGCTGCCGACGCGCAAAAAGACTGGATCACAAATGTCCAAATTCCTTGCAAAGGTGATAAGGCTTGCTTGCTTTCTGCCTATGATAGACGGTTTGACGATTTTTTACCAAGTATTGACGGCTTAGACAGCGAAACAATTGACATGGTAAATGCTCTTTGCCCCCATAAACCAGATTATGCAGAAATTATACGGCATATTTTTATTGATCACAGCGAAGATGAAGACACTGTGACGGCTGTTTTTGAAACAGCGTGTTGGTTAGGCGCATATCAAGAAGGCTCTTTATTTTTTCACAGCTATGACATGCTAGCTATTCCAGTCCCGGTTTTCAAAGGTGATGATAATGAGATCATCGGCATTGGTGCGACGACCACAGTTCCGATGGCGGATGTAGATGAAATCAACGGAACCATCCATGGATGGAGCAAAAGCCGTGGGATTGGTGATTGCTCGAGTAGCGGTTCTTGGAAGTTTATAGACAGAAATTTGGCATTGCAAAATTATCAGGTAGATAGTCTTTGTGATGGAGAATTTGAAGCAAACCAATTTTTTGATATTAATGATTTTCTATGAATAGTGATCAACTTCTTGCACGACTTTTGGAGCTCCATCCCAAAGTTATTGATCTTTCCCTTGAGCGTATGGAACGCATTCTGGCCGCGCTTGGCAACCCTGAGAAGAAATTACCCACGACAATTCACATTGCGGGCACCAATGGCAAAGGCTCTACACAAGCGATGTTGCGCTCTGGTTTTGAAGCAATGGGCAAAAAGGTTCACGCCTATACATCACCTCATCTCGCACAATTTCATGAGCGTATTTATCTTGCAGGCGCTCATATTTCAGAAAGCTATCTGTCCGAAATTCTAGCCGAAGTTGAAGAAAAGAATGCGGGCGAGCCAATTACTTTTTTTGAAGTCACGACAGCTGCTGCATTTCTTGCTTTCTCGCGTATCCCTGCCGATATTTTACTTCTTGAAGTGGGGCTTGGCGGGAGACTTGATGCTACCAATGTCATGACACCCGACCTCTCAATTATCACGCCTGTCTCGATTGACCACGAAGCCTATCTTGGCAATACATTGACAGCAATTGCGACTGAAAAGGCTGGGATCATCAAAAGAGGCGTTCCTGTTATTTTGGGCATTCAGCCAGATGACGCGCGCGACACCATTGAAAATATCGCGCATAAACTTGGTGCGCCTATTGTGGTTCAAAATCAAGATTTCCAATCATATACTCAACATGGTCGATTGGCATTTGAAGATGAAACGGGACTTTGGGATTTGCCATTGCCTGCACTGAAAGGGCCACATCAAATGAACAATGCTGGCCCTGCACTTAAAGCACTAAAAAACTTTGGTGCAGATGAAGAGATTGCAAAACGTGCAATGCTTGAGGTGACTTGGCCTGCACGTATGCAAAGACTTTCACAAGGCCCTTTGATTGATGCCGCGCATGGCGCAGAGCTATGGCTAGATGGCGGACATAATCCTGCGGCTGGAGCAATGCTTGCTCAAACACTGCGCGATCTCCCATCAAAGACTCTTGTTATGATTTGCGGGATGCTTAACACTAAGGATGTATCTGGATATCTTGAACCACTTGCACCGCTCACATCGCAATTCATTGCTGTGAGTATTGATGGCGAAGCGGCAACATTGCCAGCAGAAGAAACGGCCAGTTATGCCCATGAAGTGGGTATGAATGCCTCATCGGCGAATTCTGTTTTGGAGGCAATTTCGTCTATCGAAAACCCTCAAGATAAACGCATTCTTATATGTGGCTCTCTTTATTTAGCGGGCCGTATTTTGCGCGAAAATAGCTAATGACCCTAGACGGCCATTGCTGGCTCTGATCAACTAACCAAAAACCATGGGAGATAGCACAATTGTATTTGGGACTTGATTTAGGAACCTCTGGCTTAAAAGGCATGCTGATTGATGCTGAGCAAAATGTTTTGGCGATCGCTGATGCGCATTATTCTGTGTCCAACCCGCATGATGGTTGGAGCGAACAAAACCCGCGCGATTGGATTGCAGCGGTTGAAGATATATTTGCAAAACTCAATGCTGCTGTCCCATCGAAAATGTCTGCACTCAAATCAATTTCATTTTCTGGCCATATGCATGGTGCAGTTTTGCTTGACAAAAATGGTGATATTCTTCGCCCCTGCATTTTATGGAATGATACGCGCTCGGCAAAACAAGCCGCTGACATGGATAACCAAACTGCATTTCGTGAGATATCAGGCAATATCGTATTCCCAGGATTCACAGCGCCAAAACTCGCATGGGTGCAAGACAACGAACCCGAAATATTCTTACAACTTGCCATGGTGCTTTTACCCAAAGATTATCTGCGCCTTTGGCTTTCTGGTAATAATGTCATGGATATGTCTGATGCCTCTGGCACATCATGGCTAGATGTCGGCAGGCGTGAATGGTCAAGTGATCTCATTCCAGCATCGAAAATGAGACGGGAGCAATTGCCAGCATTATGTGAAGGCACGGATATCACAGGCAACATACGCAGCGATATTGCACAAAAATGGTCGCTCCCAAAATCAGTCAAAATTGTTGGTGGTGGTGCCGATAACGCCGTGGCCGCTTGTGGTGTAGGGGTATTCCGTGAAGGTGAAGGCTTTGTGTCGCTTGGCACCTCTGGAGTTTTGCTTGCAGCACGTAATGGTTTCCACCCAGCACCCCAAACGGCCATCCATAGTTTTTGTCATGCAATTCCTGATGCATGGTATCAGATGGGTGTCATTTTATCGGCAACTGATAGCCTCAATTGGCTCTCAAAAATCACAGGAAAATCAGCCGCCGAACTTGCAGGTTCTGTCAATGCAGCAGCGCCAAGCTCCGTACGGTTCTCACCCTATCTCTCGGGCGAACGAACTCCACATAATGACGCTGATATTCGCGGTGCGTTCACTGGTTTAGGCATCGGAACTGAAACTTCTGATCTTGCGCAAGCGGTTATGGAAGGCGTTGCTTTTGCGCTTCGTGATAATTATGAGGCACTCAAATCCACAGGTGCAAATTTGCAATCACTGATCGCGCTTGGTGGGGGAGCAGCTTCTCAATATTGGGTTCAGATACTTTCTGATCTTTTGGATTTACGGATAGAGGTTCCTAAAGAAGGAGCGTTTGGGGCAGCACTTGGAGCGGCGCGCCTTGCCATGATTGGTGCTGAAAAGGCCAATCCCATTGATGTGCTAAATAAGCCTGAAATCGCCAAGGTCATATTGCCGCGTAGTAAGTTCCAAGCATCATATGAAGATGCCTATCAGAAATTTACAATGACTTATCCAAAGCTCAAAGCGATGCAATAAAAACGGCGGGCACAATCTGCACCCGCCGCATTCTATATTTTTTTATGCCTTATACGAGATCAAAACGATCCGCATTCATCACTTTTGTCCAAGCTGCAACGAAGTCTTTCACGAACTTCTCTTTACTGTCATCTTGTGCATAAACTTCCGCATATGAACGCAAGATTGAGTTTGAACCAAAGACGAGATCAACCCGCGTTGCTGTCCATTTGGCTTTGCCAGAATTGCGCTCAACAATGTCATATGTACCTGATGTCGAAGGTTTCCAAGTATAGGCCATATCCGTCAAGTTCACAAAGAAATCGTTGCTTAACGCACCAACATTATCAGTGAATACACCATGTGCAGCTCCACCGTGATTTGTACCGATAACGCGCATTCCACCGATAAGAACCGTCATTTCTGCTGCGGTTAATCCCATCAATTGTGCACGATCAAGAAGCATTTCTTCGGCGCTAACCGCATAGTCTTCTTTCAACCAATTGCGGAATCCGTCATGGATTGGCTCAAGTACAGCAAAACTTTCAACATCTGTTTGCTCTTGGCTTGCATCACCGCGACCCGCAGAAAACGGCACAGTGATCTCAACGCCTGCTGCCTTCGCTGCCTGCTCAACACCCAGATTACCAGCAAGCACAATAACATCCGCAATGCTCGCGCCAGTATCTTTTGCGATAGCTTCAAGAACAGTCAAAGTTTTTGACAAACGATCAGGCTCATTGCCGACCCAATCCTTTTGAGGCGCCAACCGAATACGCGCACCATTCGCACCGCCACGCATATCCGAGCCGCGATATGTACGCGCACTATCCCATGCCGTAACGACCATATCGCTGAGCGAAAGTCCTGATTTTGCAATTGCAGCTTTAACAGAATCAACATCATAGCTTGTATTGCCCGCAGGGATCGGATCTTGCCAGATCAACTCCTCGCTTGGCACATCATCACCAATATAGCGCGCAATTGGCCCCATATCGCGGTGTGTAAGCTTGAACCATGCACGTGCAAACACCTCTGAGAAATACTCTTGGTCATCGCGGAACTTCTCCGAAATCTTGCGGTATTCAGGATCCTTGATCATCGCCATATCGGCATCTGTCATCATTGGATTATATTTGATCGATGGGTCTTCAACATCAGCAGGCTTGTCTTCTTCCTTGATGTTGATTGGCTCCCACTGGTTCGCACCCGCTGGGCTTTTCTTTAGCTCCCACTCATAGTTAAAGAGCAAGTAGAAATAACCATTATCCCATTGTGTCGGATTTGTTGTCCACGCGCCTTCAATACCTGAAGACACCGTATCACGGCCAACGCCTTTACCATTTGGATTGCTCCAACCGAAACCTTGCTCAGCAATATCTGCCGCTTCAGGATCAGGGCCAACTTTGCTCGCATCGCCATTACCATGAGCTTTACCAACTGTATGACCACCTGCTGCAAGCGCAACTGTTTCTTCGTCATTCATACCCATGCGCGCAAATGTTTCGCGCACATCTTGAGCAGTACGAAGTGGGTCAGGATTGCCATCAACGCCTTCAGGGTTCACATAAATCAGACCCATCTGAACAGCAGCAAGCGGGTTTTCTAGACTATCGCTTTTATCGTCAGCATAGCGATCTTTTGTGAGCCATTCTCTTTCAGAACCCCAATATGTGTCCTTTTCAGGATGCCAGATATCTTCACGGCCAAAACCAAACCCAAAGGTTTTCAAGCCCATAGATTCATATGCCATGTTGCCTGCCAAAATCATCAAATCAGCCCAAGATAATTTGTTGCCATATTTCTTCTTGATTGGCCAAAGCAGACGGCGCGCTTTATCAAGATTAACATTATCAGGCCAAGAATTGAGTGGTGCAAAACGTTGGTTTCCTGTGCCGCCGCCGCCGCGACCATCAGCCGTGCGGTATGAGCCTGCTGAGTGCCAAGCCATACGAATCATCAAGCCACCATAATGACCCCAATCAGCTGGCCACCAATCTTGGCTATCTGTCATTAACGCTTTGAGGTCTTCTTTAAGCGCCTTCACATCAATGGTTTTAACAGCAGCACGATAATCAAAATCGCCAAGTGGGTTTGTTTTGCTGTCATGTTGGTGCAAAATATCTAGATTGAGGGCATTCGGCCACCAATCTGTATTTGATGTTCCAGTTTTCGTTTCTGCGCCGTGCATAACAGGGCATTTTCCTTGATCACTCATTTGTTTTTCTCCTTATTTTATTTACAATTTGGGCATAAGCCCCAAAATATCACTTCGGCTTCATCGATAATAAAACCGTGATCCTGTGTGGGTGTGAGACATGGCGCAACATCTTTGCAATCAACATCCATAATCATTTCACATTTGCGACAAACCAGATGATGGTGATTATCTCCCATGCGTGTCTCAAAAAGCGACGGCCGCCCTTTCGGTTTGATTTCCCTAACGATGCCATGATCCACCAATGTATTCAGATTGTTATAAACAGCCTGCAAAGAAGCCGTCTGAACCTTATTACGGACTTGATCAAAAATTTGAGAAGCTTCCGCATGAGGCATTTCATCTAAAGCATCAAGAACAGCCATACGAACAGATGTCAGGCTGAGATTGTTTTCTTTTAAGATAGCTTCGCGATGGTGCTTCATCTTTATATATTTAATTCATAAAAATATTTAGTCAATCCATATTTTAGCGATTTGTGTTTTATTTGTTATATAAACGATACCGCTAGATTTCTCTGCGATTGCTGTGTCTCCTCATTCGAGAAAATGGCCAATCTTGACGCAACGGCATCCCATTTACTATTTGACCGATGCACGCCAATGCTTCATCATAAGCCCAATACTTTGGAGACCATCATGACTGATAAATATCTTAAGCCTGCCAAAATCGGTGCAATGGATCTGCGCAATCGCGTTATCATGGGTTCAATGCATACAGGTCTTGAAGAGCATAAAACACTTGATGATCTCGCTGCGTTTTACCGCGAACGAGCTGAGGGCGAAGTTGGCCTCATCATCACTGGCGGCATTGGTCCGAACCCTGAAGGCGCAGTGTTCCAAGGTGGTGCTGTCATGATGAATGAGAGCGATGCAGCCAAGCATAAAATCGTGACTGATACCGTGCATAAAGCAGGTGGCAAGATCGCCATGCAAATCCTACATTCAGGTCGTTATGCCATTAATCCCAAATGTGTCGCGCCTTCCGCAATGAAAGCCCCGATCAATCCCTTTCCACCCAAAGCCCTTGAAACTGCAGAAGTTTATCAAGTGATTGATGATTTTGCCAATTGCGCAGTTTTCGCAAAAGAAGCGGGATATGACGGCGTAGAAATTATGGGATCTGAGGGGTATTTGATTAACCAATTCTTGGTCACACATACCAATCAACGCGATGATGAATTTGGTGGTTCTTATAAAAACCGTATGCGATTTGCAGTTGAAATTGTGCGCAAAACACGCGCGGCAGTTGGCAAGGATTTTGGAATTATTTATCGCATATCACTGCTTGATCTTATCGAAAATGGGTCGACTTGGGATGAGATTTCACAACTCGCAAAAGCGCTCGAAAATGAAGGTGTGGATGCATTCAATAGCGGCTTTGGTTGGCATGAAGCGCGTATCCCAACGATTGCAGCATCTGTTCCACCAACACCTTTTCTGGACTTCACTGCGAGACTCAAATCGCAAACCGACTTACCCGTCATTGCTGCCAATCGTTTCTTTGAACCCGCACAGATCGAAAAGGCAATTGATAATGGCCAAGCGGATTTTGTTGCCATGGCGCGCCCATTTTTGGCAGATGCACATTTCGTTCGCAAGGCGCAAGATACTTCATTAATCATGCCCTGCATTGCTTGCAATCAAGCTTGTCTTGATCGCATTTTTGCGATGAAACCTGCGAGCTGTCTGGTTAATCCACGCGCAGGCCGCGAAGTCAAAATGCCTATTGTGGCAACAGAGAATCCAAAGAATGTTGCCATTGTTGGTGCTGGCCCTGCTGGTTTAAGCGCTGCGCTTGTTCTTAAAGAGCGGGGTCATAAAGCGACCATATTTGAACAATCTGGCGAGATTGGTGGACAGTTAAAATATGCCGCAAAAATCCCAGGCAAAGAAGATTTCAAACGCCTGCTCGGTTATTATGCTGATGCAATTGAGCAATCTCAAATTCAAGTGAAATACGAAGCAGCCACGATCGGCAATCTCAAAGAATTTGATGAAATCGTCATCGCTACAGGTGTACTTTCGCGCGTTCCTGAAATTGATGGTGTAAACTCAAAAAATGTGCGTACTTATGATGATCTGATCAAAAATGGCTCGAACGCAAAAGAGCTGACATTGGTTGGTTCTGGCCCGATTGGGTTTGATGTGGCAAGCTTCCTTCTTGAAGATGAAGGCATCGACACCGATAAATGGCGCTCGGAATGGGGTGTTGGGGATCCAAGTGATAGCGCAGGCGGATTATCTATTCGCCATCACGATGAGCCTAAGCGCAGCATCACCATGCTACAGCGCTCAACAACCCGCTTCGGGAAAGCTCTTGGCAAAACGACAGGCTGGATTCATAAAGCTCGCCTTGATCATGCTGATGTCAAAATGATTGGTGGCGTTGAATATAAATCCATTGACGAAACAGGCATATCAGTTGAAGTTGATGAGGCATCACAATCCATTTCTTCCGAGGAAATCATTCTTTGTGCTGGCCAAGAAAGCCAGCGTAATTTATTTGATGAATTAGAAAATGGTGGTATTTCTGCTCATATTATTGGTGGCGCAAAAGATGCTCGAAAAATTGATGCCGAACGAGCAATTCTGGAAGCCTATCAGCTCGCATTAACGTTGTAGCCTCACACTGAAGCGAGCCGTTTGTTCACATCATAATTCAGGCGTGAGCCTTCCATCATTCGGTAAAGTGCTGTCTCAGCAATATGCTCGGCTGTAATCACCTCCGCACCTGAAAGATCAGCTATCGTTCTGGCAGTTTTGATCATGCGATAATATCCACGCGGTGATAGTGAAAAACGCTGGCTTGCTTTTTCAAGCACCGCTTGCGCACCACTACCCGATTGACGCATTTGTGCATCCAGTGCGCCGCTATCAAGATCCTCATTGCAGATCGAATTACCATTGCGCGCATACTGCATTTTTCTCGCTGACATGACCCGATTGCGCACTTTCTCACTGCTTTCTCCTTCTTGAAGCTTGCCAAGTGAAATTGCATCTGTTGCGGGAACCATTATGCGCAAACTAAACCTATCCAGTAATGGCCCTGATAATCGTTCCATATATTTTTCGCCACATAATGGCGCGCGGTTGCACGCAGTTGATGGCTCAAACATCATACCGCAATTACAAGGATTGGCCGCTGCAACCAGTAAAAATTTTGCGGGATATGAAAGATGAGCATTCGCCCGCGCGATCAAAATCTCTCCCGTTTCCAGAGGCTGCCTTAAGCTTTCAAGCACGTCACGTTTAAATTCTGGCAGCTCATCAAGGAACAATACACCGTGATGGGCTAGTGAAATTTCACCCGGCCCTGCGCCTTGCCCACCACCGACAATTGCCGCGGCAGATGCTGTATGATGAGGGTCATAATATGGGCGATTTAATACGGGGCCATCTTGTTTGACCAAACCTGCGGCCGAATGCACCAATGTCGTTTCCAAAATTTCGGCAGCATTCATGGGTGGCATGATTGATGGAATAGCCGATGACAGCAAAGACTTACCTGCTCCCGGCGGACCGACCATGAAAAGATGATGACGTCCAGCTGCGGCAATTTCAAGAGCGCGCCTTGGCATTTCCAGTCCTTTTATGAGCGACATATCTGTACGGAATATTGGCGCGGCGATTGCTTTATGTCGATTGCTCTGCATTGTAATCGGCTTGCCTTTAAAATGCTTTATCAATGATAATAAAGTTGGAGGAGCGAGCAATGCGATCTCGCCCACAAGCTCCGCTTCGCTTGCGTTATCTATAGGGCATATCAAACCAGATTCCTGCGCCTTAGCTTCAATCGCAGTTGCAAGCACTCCATTCACAGGTTCAATTTTTCCATCAAGCGCAAGTGCGCCCATCGCAAAAAACCGAGATATCTCATCACTTGGCAACAGCTCAAGATTGACTAGCAAAGCTATAGCCATTGGCAGATCATAATGGTTGCCAAATTTTGGAATATCAGCTGGCGAAAGGTTGAATAGAATTTTCATCGGCGGCAATGCAATGGAATTCGCGTAAAAAGCCGCTGATATGCGTTCCTTTGATTCGCGCACAGCTTTATCGGGAAGCCCCACAATATTAAGCTGATGAAGCCCGCGCGCAACTTGGCACTGAACCTCAACAGGCCGAGCATCCACCCCATGAAGGGCAACCGTTTTGCAGGTGAATTGCATTGTGATTCCTAATTTTGGTTTCACAATATCGGCTGATCATTTAATTTTTGTAAATTGGGATGTTTAAATTTTCGTTGGATTTACAAATATGTTTAATAACCTTGGCGCGCCCGAAATGCTGTTTCGATAGTGCCCTCATCAAGATAATCTAGCTCTGAGCCAAGCGGCACACCTTTGGCAATCATCGTCATGTTTGCACCAGTTCCTTCAAGCGCATCAGAAATATAATGAGCAGTTGTTTGACCATCAATCGTTGCACCAAGCGCTAAAACAATCTCGGTGATGCCCTCATCTGCAACCCGCGATTTGAGATATGGAACACGCAATTGATCTGGGCCAACGCCATCAAACGCAGACAGCACCCCCCCTAAAACATGATACTGCCCTTTGAAAAATTTCGCTCGCTCAAATGCCCAAAGATCGCTCACAGTCTCCACAACGCAAAGCATTTTTCTATCGCGTTTTTCATCTGTGCAAATTGTACAATTTTCTTGTGTAGAAATATTTCCGCAAATCACACAGGACTTAACTTGATCCACCAACGCGCCCATAGTGCTGGCGAGTGGGGCAAGCGCTTCGGGTCTTTTTTGTAATAAATATATAGCAGCACGCCGAGCCGAGCGCGGCCCAAGCCCTGGAACCCGCGCCAACTGGTCGATCAATCGTTCAATCAGATCATCTGACATTTTTGCCTAGAACATATTCTTAAGTTGATCAGGGATCTGTAAGTCACCAGTTATTTCTGCCAAACGTTTTTGGGCACGATCAGCAGCTTTGCTTTGCGCGTCATTAACAGCCGTCAACAACAAGTCTTCAACGATTTCTTTGCTGTCTTCGCGCAATATTGTGGGATCAACAGATACAGAAGTAATCGTACCTTTGCCCTTTGCAGTTACACGGACAAGCCCACCACCCGCTTCACCTTCAGAAATCATTTCATCGATCTCATCTTGCGCAGTTTTCATTTGTTTCTGCATCTCTTGGGCTTGCTTCATCATGCCTGCCATGTCGCCAAGTTGGCTCAGTCCTTTAAACATTTTCACTATCCTAAATCATCAAAATCAATGGGGTCCCAGTCGCCATCAGCGACCACTTCTTCAATTGCACCTGCGGGACGCGTGATGTCAATTATTTCTGCGCTTGGAAAAAACGATCGAAACTTTGTGACGATCGGGCTAATTTCCGCTTCGGTATGAGCGTCTGCGCGTTCTTTATTTTGGCGCTCTGATATGGTCATTGCATCGCTTTTTGACACAACGGAAATGCCCCAACGCGTACCTGTCCATGTTTCTAATTTACGTGCAAGAGATGACGGCAAATCTGATGGGGCACCATCAGCAAGCGCAAATTCAATCCGCCCAGGTGTGTATTTTGATAGACGTACAAATTTTTCAACTTCCATCAACAGCCCAACATCGCGATGATTGCGAATAAGGCCAACGACATCATCAAATCTTACATAGCGCGCAAGCGGACTATTCTCAGAATCTTGTCCGCCAACTTGTTTAGCCATCTGGGCTGTTGGTGCTTTTGTCGCAGCACCAGAGGCAGCAGTTCCAGCACTCGCTGCTGATAGAGATGCACCAGATTGCAATTTGGCAAGCAGTTCACCTGGAGGTGGTTGATTGGCCACATGGCACAATCTAACGATTGCCATTTCTGCCCCCATTAACCGATTGGGGGCAAGCTCCAATTCGCTACCTAATTTTAAAAGCATTTGCCAAGTTCGCGCCAATACAGGCAACTCAAGTTTTGATGACAATTCACGGCCACGGGCAACTTGCTCTGGGCTTTGCTCATCATCATCTATTTGATCGGCAATTCGCAACAAAGAAACCCAATGTGTAATTTCAGCAAGCTCAGAAAGAATTGTCGAGGGGTCTGCACCATCATGATACAGCCCACGCAAAGTTTCGAGCGCTTTATTAACCTTGCCATCCATGATCTCTTCAAAAAGATCAAGCACACGACCCTGATCGGCAAGCCCCATCATAGCGCGAACTTGCTCGGCTGTGGTTTCTCCATCACCCATGGCAATGGCTTGATCAAGCAAAGATTGCGCGTCACGCACAGAACCTTCTGCCGCCCGCGCAATCAAGCGCAGCGCATCAGGCGCAACCGCCGCGCTCTCACGTCCCGCAATATCAGCCAAATGCTTAACCATCATTTCAGGTTCAACACGGCGCAAATCAAAGCGTTGGCAACGGCTCAAAACCGTTACGGGGACTTTGCGGATTTCTGTTGTCGCAAAAATAAACTTCACATGCTCAGGCGGTTCTTCAAGTGTCTTCAAAATCGCGTTGAAAGCCGAATTGGACAGCATATGAACTTCATCAAAAATATAGACTTTGTAACGGGCTTCCGAAGGGCGATATGGCACACCCGCAAGGATTTCGCGCATCTTCTCAACTTGTGTATTGGAAGCCGCATCAAGCTCCATAACGTCAATATTTCGTCCATCGGTTATGGATTTACAAAGCGCACATTCCCCGCAAGGTGATGTTGTTGGTTTTGTGTTTTGACCATCAATGCCTATGCAATTTAAGCCCTTGGCAATAATCCGAGCCGTTGTCGTTTTACCAATACCTCTTACGCCCGTCATCATGAAAGCATGCGCAATACGACCTGATGCAAAGGCATTTGTTAACGTGCGCACCATCGCTTCTTGACCAATAAGTTGATCAAAATTTTGCGGACGATATTTACGCGCAAGAACTTGGTATTGTTGGTTATCGCTCAATGATTAAACTCCCAAACACCAACGCATGACCGCCTTTTGCGCATGCAAACGGTTTTCCGCCGCATCAAATGCCAATGATTGCTGCCCATCAAGAATTTCTGATGTCACCTCTTCATTGCGATGAGCTGGTAGACAATGTGTGAAATAGGCTTGCGTGCCGGCTGTCTTCATAAGATCTGCATTGACTTGATAAGGGCGGAGTAAATTGTGACGGCGCTGACGCGCGCTTTCGGCATCATGCATAGAAACCCATGTATCTGTGACGAGTAAATCCGCCCCCTTCACGGCTTCTTCTGGATTTTCAGAAATCTTAACATTCACACCGCGCTCGCGTGCAAACTCTACGGCGCGCATATCAGGCTGCAGGTTTTCTGGTCCACAAAATGTCATATCAAAACCAAATTGTCCCGCGGCATGAAAATATGAGTTGCACACATTATTACCGTCACCAAGCCACACAACTTTGCGGCCTTTCATATCGCCAAGTTTTTCATGAAGGGTCAATAAATCGGCCATAATTTGGCAAGGATGCGTATCATTGGTTAAACCATTAATCACAGGGACAGTCGCGTTATCAGCCATCTCTTGGAGTGTGGCTTCTTCAAATGTGCGGATCATAATAAGATCAACATAGCGCGACAAAACCTTCGCAGTGTCCGCAATTGTCTCACCATGCCCAAGCTGCATTTCTTGGCCACTAAGCAGCAGGCTTTCACCGCCAAGTTGGCGCACACCCACATCAAAACTCACCCTCGTACGTGTTGAAGGTTTTTCAAAAATCAAAGCAACGACATGACCAGCAAGAGGCGCATCAGCATCCTTTGTTCCCTTGGGTTGACCATTGCGCGCATCTTTAATCACACGCGCTTGATCAAGCATATTGCGCAATTCGTTACCTGCGATTTGGTCAAGAGATAAAAAATGGTTCATAGCTTTGCTTTCATTTCATTCGCGGTTTTTTCCAGAAGATCAATACCCGCATCTAGCTCTTCAATTGTCATATTTAGCGGCGGCAATAAACGCACCACATTTTCTGCGGCAGGCACTGTGAGAACACCATTTTGGCGCCCAGCCTCCACAAATGCAACCCCATCAATCTTGCATTTAAGACCAAGCATCAAACCTTCACCGCGCAGCTCCTCAAAAATTTCTGGATTGTCTGCTATGATACCACCCAAACGTTGAGCCGCATGACCTGCAAGCTTATTCACATGAGGAAGGAATTCATCTTCACCCATCATATCAATCACTTCAAGACCCACCCGACATGCCAATGGATTACCACCATAAGTCGAACCATGCGTACCTGCGACCATGGTGCGACCTGCACGTTCATTAGCCAAACATGCCCCAAGCGGAAAGCCCCCGCCAATGCCTTTGGCAAGCGCCATAATATCAGGCTCAACACCCGAATGCTCATAGGCGAACATTCTCCCCGAACGCCCCATGCCACATTGTATTTCATCAAAAATAACAAGCGCACCAACACGATCAGCCTCTTTGCGGATATGTTTAAGGAATTCATCAGAAACCGTTCGAATACCGCCCTCACCCTGAATAGGCTCAATCAAAATCGCGGCTGTATCTTCATCCAGTTCCTCTGCCAAACCTTCCTCGCTTAACGCAACCCTCGCAAAGCCTTCTGGCATAGGCCCAAAACCATCCACCATTTTGGGCGCTCCAGATGCGGCGATACCCGCTAATGTACGTCCATGGAAACATCCCTCAAACGAAATGATTTTCGAGCGCGGCATATCTTGATCAAAGTGGAAACGGCGCGCGGTCTTAATGGCGCATTCTATCGCTTCTGCGCCAGAATTCGTAAAAAATGCATATGAAGCGAAACTCACTTCGCATAGCTTTTGTGCAAGCGCCTCTTGTCCGGGGATCTCATAAAGATTCGACACATGCCAAAGCTTGCTGGCTTGATCGCTCAAAACTGAAGCCAAACGTGGGTGGGCATGCCCAAATGAGTTCACGGCAACGCCCGCACCAAAATCGAAATATCGCGCGCCTTGTGCATCAAAAAGCCAAGGCCCTTCGCCATATTCAAAGGCGAGTTTTGCGCGATTATAACTTGGGTAGACATGCGACATCTGTGTTTCCTTATTCGATAGTCTTGAAAATAGGAAATTCTTATCCAAAACACCATAGCTCATCTCTGTTATTATTATATAATATTAAGAATTATGTGATTTAACACTTGACGTGGGCCTATAAACAACGGCATTTGATCTCGACTTTAAATTCCCATATACTGCTCGCAAAGAGAGGCCAAAAATATGTCTTGGACAGAAGAACGCGTAGAAAAATTGACAAAAATGTGGACCGAAGGCAAGTCTGCAAGTGATATTGCTAAAGAGCTTGGCGAGGTAACGCGCAATGCTGTGATCGGTAAGGTGCACCGTCTTGGGCTCAAAGGTCGCGTGGCGAAAGAGGCCAAGGCCAAAGCCAAAACAGAGGCTCCTAAAAAAACAGCCAAGCCCGCTGCTCCAAAAGTTGAAATCGTAGAGCCAGTAGAAGCGGAAATCGCGCAAGATGTAGCCAATGACGAGCCCGTTGTTCAAACACTTGAAATGATTGCGGCTCAAAAAGATGACATTCCGATGGAAGCGCGCGAGCAAGCCCTCAAAATTGAGAGCCAGTCTAAGCGCCTCACATTGATGCAACTTACTGAGCGCACCTGCAAATGGCCTGTTGGTGACCCCGCAACCGACGATTTTTGGTTTTGTGGCCATCCAAGCAAAGCAGGCAAGCCTTATTGTGATGCCCATGTTGAATTGGCATTTCAAGCACCAATGTCGCGCCGCAAATAAGTTAGGTCAAAAGACTTGACCTAACTGCCAACTCGATGCATTCTTTCTCAAAAGAGAAAGAGGTTGGAATAAATAATGCTGGCTGTATTCACTCAGATTTTTCCGTTTTTTGCCCTCATAATACTGGGGTATCTAGCGGCCAGAAGAAAATCGTTCTTCGAATCAACATCGATGAATATCACCAGTTTTGTGTATTATTTCGCATTACCTGCAATGCTGTTCAGGTTTTCGGCAGGCCTGAAAATCGGCGAAGCATTCGATCCCATTTTCGTGCTTACATATTGGCTAAGTATTATTGGGGTTTATATCATTATTGTCATTGTCGCACGCCTCCGCCAAATGGATTATGCAACCGCCACAATCGAAGCCCAATGTGGTGTTTTTGGAAGCTCTGGCTTTATGGCTATTCCAATTTTGGTAGGTATTTTTGGCGATAAAGCTATTGCTCCGCTGCTTATGATCGTCGCAGTTGATGTCTTATTCACAAACAATTTGGCAATCATCAGCATGACCGCTGCTCAAGAAGGTAAGTTATCTCCACGGGCCTTCAAGTCTATAATGATCGGGTTAATTAAAAATCCAATGTTCTTCTCAATCGCTTTGGGTCTTACATATACGGCTCTCAATATTCCGAAATTTACGGCTCTTGATAGGACAGTTGAGATACTTGGCGCAGCAGCAACACCCGGTGCATTATTCGTTATCGGAGCTAGCCTTACTCAGAACAAAGCCGCAAACGTTCCCATCGCAGTTTGGCTTTCATTTTGCAAACTGGCATTAATGCCGCTTTTGTGTTGGCTATTAGCATTTCATATATTTCACATTCAACCCTTTGAGGCTGGCATTATGATAGGTGTAGCTGCGATGCCAACAGCTGGTACGGTCTTTATGATTGCAAATGCATATAATGTCGCGGCAATTCGAGCATCCTCAACAATTTTTCTTTCAACAATCATAAGTGTAATCACACTTACCCTCGTATTAAAATGGATTGGAGCCTATGTTTACTGAACTACCAAATATTGACGTCGAACAATTTGAAATTCTTAACGAAAAGAAACTGCGTTTTTCAAACGACAAGGGGCCAGTTAAAATTCTTCTGTTATACGGATCATTGAGAGAAGAGAGTTACTCCAAAAAAACGGTTTTTGAGGCTGCTCGAATATTGGAGAAATTAGGTGCCGAAACAAAAATATTCAATCCATCTGGGCTGCCTCTTGTCGATGATGGCGTTGACTCAAGTCATCCAAAAGTAAAAGAGCTTCGCGAATGCGTCGCATGGTGTGAGGCCATGGTTTGGTGTTCGCCGGAACGTCATGGGGCAATGACTGGTATCATGAAGACCCAAATTGATTGGATACCACTAAGCGAAGGAGGCATCCGCCCGACCCAAGGAAAAACACTTGCCGTCATGCAAGTGAATGCAGGGTCACAAAGCTTTAATGTTGTTAATCAACTACGGATATTAGGCCGATGGATGCGTATGATCACAATCCCTAACCAAAGCTCTGTTCCAAAAGTTTATCTTGAATTTGAAGGCGATCGCATGAAACCTAGCGCGTATTACAATCGAATTGTTGATGTCATGGAGGAGCTTGTAAAATTCACTGTCTTAACGCGCGATTCATCTGACTATCTCACTGATCGATATTCTGAACGGTGCGAGGCTGCACAAAAAAATCCGAAGGAAGAGCCTCAGCTCTAAAAAAAGACACTTCCCATATACCCCCATCTCACCTTTCTATTCATTTTTTGCTGGCGTAAAAATCGTGAGCTAAACCGCCACCATATATTT